>NZ_FCOJ02000032.1 GCF_001545035.1 Caballeronia glebae | reverse complement strand
CCTGCCACACGCCGCCCGTCGCGCCGCCCGGCATTTCCGGACTGGCGCGCGCGACCCGTCTCGCACGCTCGCGCGCGGCGCGATCGCTGTCGTCGGCGGCGTCGAGCAGTGCGGGCAGCACGCGCGCGGCGAGCGCATCGCGGCCCGCGAAGCCCAGCTCGAACGGCTCGGTGTCGTCGAGTTCGGCTTCGGCATCGACGAGCGCGATACCCAGCCGATCGCGCAAGAGCGCACGCGCCGGGTGCCCCCAGAAGCGCACGAAATCGTCGAACGCGACGGTGCGCACATCGTCTTCCTGAGGCAACGGCGCGCGGAAGAGTCGCGCGACGGGCTGCGTTTTGCCCGCATCCAGCGCGCGGGCGAGTTCGGCGCGCTCGGGCTCGTAAGTGAAGAGCCTGCCGTCCTCGTGAAAATACTCGGGCGCATAGGGCTGCAGCGGATGCTCGAACACGAAGCGCGCGCGCGCTTTCGCGAGCTCGTCCGGCGCTGCATGCTTGCCCACGACGGACTGCGCGAGATGGTCGAGCAATTCGTCGATGAGCGCGGCGGGCGGCAGCACGGCGTTGTCGCGGATGCTGCGGCCCGTGTACGCGATCATCAGCCGGTCGCGCGCCGCGAGCGCGAGATCGAGGAACAGATTGCGCTCGTCGTCGCGACGCTGACGGTCGCCCAGCTTGCCGAAGCGCGCCATCAAATCGAACTCGTCGGCGCGCGCGAGGCTCGGCAGCATGCCGTCGTCCATGCCGAGCAGACACACGACGCGATACGGCAAGCCGCGCAAGCTCGTCAACGACGAGAAGGTGACGCCGCCCCAGGGCACGCCGCCGCGCGCGGGATCGTCGAGCGTATCGGTGAGCGCGGTGCGGATCACGGCAGCCGATACGCCGGTCTCGCCCACGCCCTCTTCCATCGCGACGATCAGCGAATCGATCGCGCGGCGCACGTCGCCGATGGCATCGGTGAAAGCGACGCCCGCATCGAAGAAACGCTCCAGTGCATCGAGCAGCAGATCGCCCCAGGCGCGCGCGGTGCGCGGGCTCGCGATGCGTTCGGCGAACGCGTCGATGTCGTCGACGAAGCGCGTGAGACGGCCGAGCAATTCAGCGTCCGAGCCGTTCGCCCCTTCGATCGGCAGCCACTCCGCGACCGGCGCGCCGCCGCCCGGCAACGCGTAGCCGAGATAGAGACGCGTGAGCGCATCGGCGAAGGTGTGGCGCGCGGCGGGCACGTCGTCGGCCGTGAGGTCGTCGGGACGCAAGCCGCGCCGCGCGCCCGCGGCCGCGAGCCACGCCTGCGCCGTTTCGAGCGCGACGGCGTCGATGCCGTAGCGCGCCGCGATCGCATCCACGCGCAGCCATTCCACGAGTTCGGGCGCGCCGACGCTGCGCTCGGTGAGCGCGAGCCAGTCGATGAGCGCGCGCGCGACGGGATTCGCCTGCGACGGCGGCAGGCCCGTGATCCGGTACGGAATGCGCCGGCGCTCGTGACTCGCACCCGCGGGCGCGGTGCCGAAGATGCCGTCGATGAGCGGTCCCGCGACCGCGAGATCGGGAAACGCCACGAGCACGTCCGACGGCTCCAGCCCTTCTATATTGTCGAACCAGTCGAGCAGCCGGTCGTGCAGCACTTCGAGCTGGCGCGACAAGCTATGACACACATGCACTTCGATGCCGTTTTCGGCGATCTCCTCCGGCTGCGGCGCGGCGCTTTCTTCATCGAGCGCGAGGATGCCGTTCTGCAGACGCGCGAGCCAGGTGCGGGCGGGATTGTCCTCGAAGAGTTGCCGCTCGCTCGACGCGGCGCTCTCGGTCAACTCGTGCAGCATGTGCAGTTGCGCCTGCGTCTGCCGGCCCCATTCCGCGAGCAGCGGATGCCCCGTTTCCTGATAGTCCGCTTCGCCCTTCAGTTCGAGTTGTTCGACGCGCGCCTCGCTCACGATGTCGAACCAGAACTCGCGGCAGGGATTTTGCGCATAGATGCGCACGTCGATCCAGCGCGAAAGCTCGCGCAAGAGCGCGATATGCAGCGGCGGCATGGTCGGCAACGCGAACACGCTGATGCGGCGCGGCCATTGCGCGCGCATCACGGCGTCGAGATCGAAACCGGGCGCCTCGGCGAGAAAGCGGTATGCAGGCGGCGTCGGGTCTTTCTCGTTTCCGTTCTCATCGCGCGCGAGGTCCGCGAGCAACGCGCGCCAGAGCGCCCTTTGCCAGCGCTCGTCCTCGCGCTGGATGTCGTTCGCGCCCGAAAGCCGCGGGCCGCGCGCATCGATTTCGGCGCCGCTGCCCGCCAGAATCGAGCCGCCCGCCTGCCAATGCGCGAGCCACTCGGGCCGATACGTCAGATAGTGATCGAAGACCGTCGCGATACGGCGCGCGAGTTCGTAGCGCATGGAATCGTCGGCGGCATGGAGATACGCCGATAGCCGCGCCGAATCGCCGAACGACGGATCTTCGAAGAGCCGATAGCAGCGCCACGCGAGCCGGTCCGGCGCGAACGGCGAATGCGCGGGCACCGGCAGCACGCACCCGATCTGCGCCCAGAGCCACTGCGCGAGATAACAAAAGTCGACGTTCGCGCAGATGCCGAAGCGCTCGGCCATGTCGAGTTCGAGCCGCCGGCGCAGCGCCGCGCTCGGCACGATAACGGCCTCGCGCGCGAAGGGATCGCCCTCGCGCATCGCGAACGCGTCGAGGTCCTCGAAGAGTGCCGCGGCGAGCGTCTCGTGACGGTTCGAATAGAAGAGTTCGAGCATGGAAAGCGGCTTGCTATACGGTGTGTAAAGGCTCTATTGACGCGCGATTTGCAAAGCTTTGTCAGTTAATGCGCCAGCATAGCAAAGCGCGCGCGCCGCCGAGAACCTGGCCGAATGGCCGAGGTCCGAAGCCCGGGTGAGTTGGGTTAGACTCGATTCTCGCCTCGTCCCCAAAACGTCAACGAGCGTAAAAACAGGAAGTCGATGCGCTATTCGTTCGAAATCAGGAAGTTCATCTACAGTCAGTATTTCTTCGGCGGGCTGCGCATCGCTCTCGGCGTGTCGCTGCCCGCCGTCCTGATGCTCATCGTGTTTCACAATCGTGAACTCGGTTTCACGATCGCAACCGGCGCGCTGGGCGCGTGCGTCGTCGACATGCCCGGCCCGCTCAGGCACAAGCACAACGAGATGCTCGCGTGCACGCTGATCGGCTTCTTCGCGGCGCTCGCAACGGGCATCGCGACGGCACATCCGCTCACGCTCTGGCTGACCATCGTACCGTTGACGTTCGTGCTGTCGCTGATCGTCGTGTATGGCAATCGCTGGCCGCAGATCAGCTTCGCGACGCTCTTCATGATGGTCGTCACGCTCGAAGAACACTTCACGCCGATGCAGGCGCTCGTCAATGCATCGTGGATTCTTCTGGGCGGTCTCTGGTACACGTACTGGGCGACGCTCGTCTCGCGCCTGCTCGTCTATCGCATCGAGCAACAGGCGCTGGCCGAAAGCATTTTCAGTTGCGCGGAGTACCTGCTCGCGCGCGCCGAATTCTACGACGGCGACGCCGATCTCGACGAGTGTTATCGCGTACTCATCGAAAAGCAGATCGCGGCCGTCGAGCGGCAGGAAGCGGCGCGCGACATCGTGCTGCGCAATCTGCCGAAGGTGAAAAGCGGCAAGCTCGACGCGCGCCGCGCGCGGCTCTTCAACCTTTTCATCAACGTAGTCGACCTGCACGAATTCTTTGTCGGCGCGCATACGGACTACCCGCTCGTGAGGAAAACCTTCGCGGGCTCGGACGTGCTGATCTTCTATCGCGACCTCATGAGAAAGGCGAGCGCGGACCTCGAAGAAATCGGCCTCGCGGTGCTGCAGAACAATGAGGCTGGCCGCCAGATCAGCATGAAGGCCGAACTGCGCGCGATCGAATTCGAGCTGGAACTGATGCGCAAGCACGGGCTGCCCGGGAAAAGTCCCGAAGCGTACGCGGCGGCGGCGGCCGTGTTCAGGCGTCTATGGAGCGCGACGCGTCTCATCGACAAGATGCGCCGCCGCACGCGCGACGACGCCAGCGCGACCGAAACCGAAGTGCGGATCGACCACGCGTTGTCGCGCCTCATATCGAGCCGGCGCGTGCCGTTCATGCAGATCTTCTCGAATCTCACGATGGCTTCGCCGAGCTTCCGGCACGCGTTGCGCGTGACCATCGCCGTGGGCGTCGGGTTCTGGGTCGGACGTCTGCTGCCGCTCACGAACGCATACTGGATCGTGATGACGACGGTCATCATTCTGAAGCCCGGCTACTCGCTCACCAAGCAGCGCAACACGCAACGGATCATCGGCACGGCGATCGGCTGCGCGGTGACGATCGCGCTGATCCTCTTCGTCAAGGAGCCGCATATCCTGCTCTTCGTGATGTTCGCGTCGATGGTGATGAGCTACAGCCTCCTGCTTTTCAACTACGCGGCGAGTGTCGTGTTCACGTCGTCGTATGTGCTCCTGATGTTCCATCTGCTCGCGCCGGGCAACATGCGGATCATCGGCGAGCGCGCGATCGATACTGTGGTCGGCTGCGCGATCGCCATTGCGGCGAGTCATCTGTTCCCGTATTGGGAATATCGGCTGATGGGCAAGCCCGTGAAGGATCTGCTCGCCGCGACGCGCAATTATCTCGAAGCAAGCTGGTGGTGGCGCGCGAGCCAAAGCGACAAGGCGCGTGCGGCCGCGGCTCAATCGCCGGCGGTCGAAACGCCGGTCGATCGCGCGGTGTTCGCCGATGCGAATGCGGCTGCGGTGGCCGCGGCGTCGGCGGTCGAGACGCCCGCGCAAACCGTGACGATCGCTGCGCAAGCGGCCAACGAACCGGGCGCCGCGACACGGCCCGAACCGGCAATCGAACCGGCAATCGAACCGACACTCGCCGCCGATTCCGCGCTGAAGGCCGCGAGCGCGACGGCGCAGCGTTTGGCGTCGGTGAGCATCGGCGAGAGCACGGCGGCCACGGCGAGCAAGGGGGCATCCGCCGCAGCGACGGTGGCCGCCACCGCGCTCGACCGCGACTTTCGCTACCGGCTCGCGCGCAAGAACGTGCACATCGCGTTTGCGAATCTTGCGAACGCGTTCCAGCGCATGATGCTGGAGCCGAAGGCGCAGCAGAGGTACGCCGCCGAATTGAACGATCTGCTCGTGCAAAGCCATGTGCTCGCCTCGCAGATCACCGCTGCCGCGCCGCTCTTGCAGTCGCTCAACGAGGCGGGCGGCCAGCCGTTCGATCCGGTGCAGCGCACGTTCGGCATCGTGCGCGACAACCTTGCCGACGCCGAAAGCGAACTACCCGCGGCAGCGAAGCCCGATGCGCCGCCCGCGCAGGCGGATGCACTCAAGCAACTGCGGCGCGATCTGGACGAGATGGTCGTCGATGCCGAGCGCGCGCAAACGCTGCCCGCCGATGCGCTTCACGATCTCAAGCTGCTCGCGCATCAATGCAAGCAGATGCTGACGGCGTCATCGCTCATCGGCAAGGACGCGGCGCAGATTCGCCTGCCGGTTTGAGCGCCGCTGTCTTTACTGCGACGCGCCGAGTGCGGGCACGGCCGGCCGCACGTCGCTCGCGGCGGACGGCTGCGCGTTTTGCTCGTCGAACTCGCGCTTCTCGCGGATCGCGTTGAAGAGGATCGTGCCGATCACGATCAGCACCACGACGACGATAAATACGCTGACGGCGCGGGTCGGATTCTTTTTCGGCTTATCGTCCGGACGGCGCGGATCGCGAGGGTCGTGGGTCATGAAAAGGTTCGTGGCGACGTTTCGGGAAGGACCCGCTATGGTACTCGGGTTGGGTTTCAGTTGGATTGCGGGGAGTCGCAACGCGCCGACCGTGAACCGGCCGATACCGATTGCGGCGCTTTGACTCACATCGTTTCGAAACCCGCGCGTCTATCGCGAAATTCTCTGCTACACGCGCGCGCTTGAACGCAGCCCGTCCGATTGACCATACTAATCACGATTCCATGCGCGTCCGATCCTGGCAAGGGCTTGCAAGGGGCAAATACCGGGATACCCTATGACCGGACGTGTTGAGCCGCCCGCCGGGCGGCTTTTTGTTTCGAACGATGGTGCAGCATGCTGCCCGGAGTCACTTCGATGTCGGCGGAGCGCGCTGACGCTTGGCGCATAAAAAAGGCGGATCGTGCGATCCGCCTTGACTACTTCACCGACCACGCCGACGTCAGAAGACTACGGTCTGGTTGATAATGGTTTTGCCGTTGACGGTGATGACCGAAGTGGCCGACCCGGTCCCACTGGTCGGCGTCGCAGGGCCAGGATGCGTGCCCGACGTGTCGGGGCACGTGCCAATCTGTTTCGCGGCGCCACCGGCGACGTGGGAGTGAGCCAATGCATGGCGATCAATTTCAATCATTTTTCTTGAACCTCGCTTACATTCCGGGCCGCAGCCCGCGACGATACGGGGAATACCCCACCTTGGTCCTCGGCCGCATATGCATCACTCTATATTAGGAGTTCGAATGTATAAGGCCGGAAACCATTTCATCATACGCGTTTTGCGCGCTGAAATATTGCTTAAAAATCCTAAATTTATTTGCTGTCGGGCAGTCAAATCGTTCGGCGTCGAACCGGCCGCCACCGGCGGCGGCAAGCTCAATGCCGCGGGCTGGTACGCAAATCGGACCCTCACGGCTCAAGCACCGGTCTCACCGGCAACGCCGTCGAATATTTGATCTGCTCCATCGCGAAACTGGAGCTCACGTCATACAGCGGTACGGCGCGGATGAGTTGCTTGTACACGCGATCGTAATCGTCGATATCCGACACCACCACGCGCAGCAGATAGTCGGTCTCCCCGCTCATCCGGTACACCTCGACCACTTCCGGAATATCGCGGACCGCGCGGGTGAAATCCTCCGCCCACGTCTGCGTGTGCTGGTTGGTGCGCACCGCGACGAACACCGTCGTGCCGACGCCCAGCTTCTTCGGATCGCATAGCGCCACCTGCGCGCGGATCACGCCCGTCTCCTTCAGACGCTGCACGCGTTTCCAGCATGGCGTCTGCGAAAGATTCACCCGTTGCGCGAGTTCCGCGATGGGCATCGTCACGTCCTTCTGCAGCAATTCGAGCAGTTTACGGTCGATGAGGTCCATTCCCATGCTGCGCCCCTTATAGGAAATTATTCTATTTCTCGATGTCCGAGCGAAATTATATGGAAACTAATTCTGGAGGCAAGCCGGTATAAATGAGTCGGACGGAAACAACGAAAAGACGACTCATCCACTATGCGACTCGAACATGTCAGCCGCCTGGCGCGGCCCTTTTCATCGGCATCCGCGCCTTCGCCGGTCGCCGGTTGCGGCGCGCATCTAAACCCGGCGCTCGAACAATTGTGCGGCGAGATCGATGCCGCTTTCGCAGCCGCCGAAGCGCACCCGGGCGCGTCGTTCGGACAACGCGTGCGCCTCGCGCTGCAACGCGCGATCGCCGATCCGCGCGTGCTGCGGCCCGATCAGCGCGCGAGCGATCCGCAGAACTATTGCCGCCATCTGCTGGCCGCCGATCCGCTCAACCGCTATGCAATCGCCGCGCTCGTCTGGGAGCCGGGGCAGGCGAGCCCGGTGCATGGTCATCGGACGTGGTGCGGCTATGCGGTGATCGAGGGAGCGCTCGAAGAAACGCTTTATCGCTGGGACGCGCTCGGGCATCGCGCGATCGAGACGCGGCGTCATCCGCGTTCGTCGGGCGCGGTGTCGTATGTGGATGCGGGACGTGGCGCGATTCATCGGCTCGGCAATCCCGCCGATGCCGCCGCGCGCGCCGTGTCGCTGCATGTCTACGGCGTCGCGGGCGAGCAGATCGCCACGCACGTCAACGATCTGCTCGCGGCCTGAAGCAAACTCAGCCCTTGCCCGGCTCGGACGCGGTCGGAATCTGCGGCGGAATCTGCACGGATTGATCGGTCGGCGGAGGCGCCGGCTGCGGCTCGTGCGAAACGTCGCGCGCCGGGGCCGCCGGCACCTTCGTCTCGCGGGAAAACGCCGGACCGACCGCCAGTTCTTCTTCCTCTTCCACAGGCGGCGGCGCCTCGCCCGTCCAGATCCGCCGCGCACGCTCGCGCCCTTCGGCGTCCGCGCCCGGCATCGCTTCACGCGTCATTTGCACGTGCATCTGCGGTACGGGAATGTCCATGCCGGCTTCGTCCATCTTGCGCTTGATGCGCAGATTGAACGCCCGCGCGACGCTCCATTGCTGCAACGGCCGCGTCTTGATCTGCCCTTTCACGACCATCCAGTTCGGATCGAAACGGTCGAGTCCCCAGACCTCGACCGGCCCGAGCATTTCGAGCCGATAGCGGATATCGGCCATCAGCTCGGCGCCGACTTCGCGAATCATCTGCGTGACTTCGTCCACGTCCGCCGAAAACGGCACGCGCACCTCGAACACCGCATACGCGAAATCGCGCGACAGATTTTTCACCGTCTTGATTTGCGAAAAAGGAATCGCGTGGATCGCGCCCTGACCGTCGCGCAGGCGCACGGTGCGAATCGTCAGACTCTCGACGATGCCCGCGTGGCCGCCTTCGACCTCGATCGAATCGCCGACCGAAATCGTGTCCTCGATGATGATGAAGAGCCCTGTGATCAGATCCGCGACGAGCGACTGCGCGCCGAAGCCGACCGCGAGACCGATCACGCCCGCGCCCGCGAGCAGCGGCGTCACGTTCAGGCCGAGGTTCGCGGCCGTGACGATTGCCGCGCCCGTCAGCAGAAACACGAACACGACGTTGCGCACGAGCGGCAGCATCGTGCGGGCGCGCATGCTCGGGCCGCGTCCGCCGCGCCGCGCCGCGTCGGGCCTGAGCGCTTCCTGAATGCCCGTGTCGATGAGAATCCAGATCAGCCACACGACGAAGAACGTCAGCACGATCATCGCGACCGCGTGCGCGATGCCGCGCGCGGCCACACTCTCCTCGGCCATGTGCGCGAGCGAAAAGCCCCAGAAACGCGATGACAGTTCGAGAAACACGAGCCAGACGCCGACCACGATCATCGTGCCGACGAACTTGACGAGCCTGCGCACATACGCCGATTGGCGGCGCGGTTTTTTCGACTTGGGCCGCGTGATGCGCACGACGATTGCCGAGAGGAAGAACGCGACGACGAGCAGGCCCGCGGTCGCGATCGCCATCTGCAACACGTTCTCGGACGTGCCGATGCCCATCAGCGTCGCCACCACCGAGGCCGACGCGAGCAGCAAGAGCGGCAACTGCCACAGCGACGCGACCACTTCGAAGGTTTCGGTCGCGGCCTTGCGCGTGTTGCGCTGCTCGTAGGTGCGGCTGCGGATCAGATGCGCGACCGGCCGCTGGAACGCGAGCGCGAAATACGCGGTGAGACCCGCCGCGCCCATGTTCGCGCACGTCGAGATCAGCGCGGAGAGATTGGTGCCGAGTTGCTGCGCGACGTCGTAATTGGCGGCGGCGTCGCCGAGCGCCCCGAGCGTGCCGATCAGAAACAGCAGCCGCCGCGCGCGCACGATCAGCAGATTCACCGCGACGCGCCGGTGCGCCGAGCCGAAGAGCGAGAACATGATCAGACAGATCGCGGAGAACACCGCGCCCGCGACGATCGCGTAAGCGGTCACCATCGCGAGCGTGCGGCCGAGCGACAGCGGCATGTAGTGCGCAAACGTCAGCGCCGCGAGAAACGCGAAGAGATACGGCGCGACGCGGCGCAGCGCGAAGAGCAGCAGTTCGCGCGTCGTCGGATTCGAATGCAGGCCGGTGTCGATGCCATAACGCGCGCGCACGCGCTTCTGCAGATAGACCAGCGCCATCGCGCACGCGCCCCAGCCGGCGAGCGTCGCGATGTAGTTGAAGAGCGTGCGGCCGAACGGCTCGCGGCTCTGGCTCGTGACGATCGTGAACAGTTCGTTGCCGGCGGCGTTGAAGCGCCCGCTCCAGTAGGCGAACGGTGTCTTGCCGCGCTTCACGTCGGCTTCGATATTGGTGAGCGCCGACGCAATCGCGCCCAGCAGCCCCGCGTTCTGCGCGATGGTCGCCACGACCGACGATGTGGTCGTCCCCGAGGTCGGCTGCGCGCTCGCCGCCGTGCCGCTTGCGGTTGCGGTTGCGCTCGCGTCCGTTGTCGCGGAAGCCGCCGCCGCGCCTGGCGCCGGGGCCGGAGCCGCGTCGTCGGCGGCGCGTTTCGCCTCGCGCAAGTGCTTGAGCTGCGAGACGAGCGCGGCGCGTTGCTTGTCGCTGTCGAGCGTGGAGATGATGTTGTCGAGCGAGCGCAGCATCTCGGCATCGGACATCGCGGGCGTCGACGCCGATGCGGCATCCGGCGCGGACGCGGGCGCGGCCGGCGTGATCAGTTCCTGGAACGTGGGCAGCGTGAGTGCCGGTGTGGCCTGGACGGCAGGCGAGGCGAACGCGATCGACGCGGCCAGTGCGACCAGCATCGACGACATTGCAGGCGAAAACGCGCGCGAAGCGTGGCGCGCGAGCGCGGCGCGGAACAGCACGAGCGCCGCCATCCAGGAGATCGCGACAGACGCCGCCGCGCCCGGCGGCGCGAGCTTGCGTGACTTCATAACGGTCTCGATTTCTGAAAGACCGCCAGTTTAGCGGCTGTGACAGAGACGCTGCCCAACGCGGACGTAACGGAATGTTAAGCCCATTCGCGTTGATTTTTCAGATGAATCGGCGTCGATGCCTTGTGTTACTTGTCCATTTCCGTGCGCGTACCGCTGGATTCGGACGTCGGCCCCGCGACCGAACCCTGCGCGCTCGCCTGAGGATTCGACGCGCCGCCGTCCTTCGCGGACCATTCTTGCAGCTTGCGCCCCGCCGACTGCAAGCCCGCGCCCGTCGCGCTCGCGGCGTTGTTGATCGCGGCGTTCGTGGCGCTCGCCGCGCCATCGAAGTTCGATCGCGCCGTAGCGGCGACGCTGCTCGCGGAGACGTCGGGCATCGATCCGGCGTTGTCGATGTTCTGCTGCGCCGATTGCCGGGCCGCATCGACCTTCTGGCCGACGTAGCTCGCCGCCTGGTCGAATTTCTGGTTCGTCTGGCTCGCGAGGTTGTTGAATGCGCCCGCCGCCTGTCCAGCGGTCGCGTCGTGCTTCTCGCACGCGGCCAGCACGCCGAGCGCCGCAAGCGTCACGACGATTCGGCTCATAGGAGTCATCTGCATGGTGTTACCTTCCGCCTGATTTAGTGCGCATTCGAGCGCACGCCTGCACATCGCGCCCGCGCACCATCGCGCGCCGCGCATTTCATCTCAAAACTCGCGCACATCATACGCTGCCGGCGCGACGTCGCTCGCCGAACGCGGTTCGCGTGTCACATGCGAGCCACGGCGCCGATAGTAGACTGATCGACGCGGCGCGCGCGGGCGCGCGGCATCGAACATCCGACGACCCATTCCATAAACGAGGTTAGCGATGGCTGCCAAGAAGATTCTCTTTCTCACCGGCGATTTCGCCGAAGACTATGAAACGATGGTCCCGTTCCAGGCTTTGCAGGCCGTCGGCCATACGGTCGATGCAGTGTGCCCCGGCAAGCGGCGCGGCGACACCGTGAAGACGGCGATCCACGATTTCGAAGGCGACCAGACTTACACGGAGAAGCCGGGCCACCGCTTCACGCTCAATGCGAGCTTCGACGATATCGATCCAGCCCGTTACGACGCCCTCGCGATCGCCGGCGGCCGCGCGCCGGAATATCTGCGACTCGACGATCGCGTGCTGGAACTGGTGCGCCATTTCGCGAAGGCGAACAAACCTATCGCCGCTGTCTGCCACGGCGCTCAGTTGCTCGCGGCGGCGGGCGTGATCGAGGGACGGCGCATTTCCGCGTACCCGGCGTGCGCGCCCGAGGTGCGGCTCGCGGGCGCGACCTTCGCCGATATCGCCGTCGACGACGCCATCACCGATGCGAATTTCGTCACCGCGCCCGCATGGCCTGCTCATCCGGCGTGGATCAGGCAGTTTCTCGCGCTGCTCGGCACACGAATCGAACTTTGAAACCTTGCATCGCAGGGGAACCTTGCTGGCGCTCGACATCAGCGCCAGCCTTTCAGAACGCCTTCGCACACGACATCGTTGTGAAAACCGGCATATAGAATTTTCCCTCTATATTTAGGAGACTTCTGGTTCTAGCGGCATCGGCGATTGACATATATTTCGCCCGTCCCTGTTCCCACGAAGTCTCGCACCATGCTCTTCATGAATGTCGCCGTCATCCTCGTCGCCGGATTGATGCTGTTCGAGCCGTTCACTCGCGCGCCCGCCTCACGCTTCACGACTCCGCGGATGCGGCGCAATGTCGCCCACCGCGCGTTCTGTCAGGCGGGCGCGGCATTCTTCGCCGCTCTGCTCATCGCGACGAACCCGCCGCCGGATCACATTTCGCCGCTCCTCGTGTACGCGGTCGCTCTATTGCTCACAGGCGCGGCCGTCTACTGGCTCCGCCGCGGCAAGCGCCTGCTCAGGCAGCCGCGCGTGTTTGCCAACATGTTTTGACGCTTCCGACGCGGCGCACTTTGCGCCGCGTCGTGCTTTCGGCCAATTTGAAGATCGCTGCCGCTCGTTCGTCTGGTCCGGCAGCAGCACTCGTCATCCAATATGGCGCTTGCCTTCGGGTATATTCGCGCCCAAGTGTTTCAGCGAACGCAGAGACGAAAAAAAAGGCGCTACGTTTCCGTAGCGCCTTAAAAGTTCTAGCCATTCCGAGGGCCGTGCTAGAACCTGAGAGCCTGTCTTTCGAGCACCGGGCGGAAAGCGCTGGCGCGCACGTCACTTCCGGTTTCGAAATTCAATTCCATTTTTTCCGGTATCACTGCCTAAGTCAAGCAAAATTTCATGCTACGGGCAACTGCCCACGTTTCGTTCAACACGCGGTTATTTTCAAAAAGCTTCATTGCAGATGCAGCTTATTGTTAAGGCTTGCATCGTTTGCAAGTTTCCCGCTCCTGCCTTGTAGAATTACGTCACGCCATCAAACAAAACGATGTTTCATAAAACGAATGCCTATGCACAATGAATCATCGATGGGCCGCGAACGTGTCCGGGAGAAAGACGGTGAAGAAGTCACGGCGCTCGCCCGCGGACTCGACGTACTGCGCCGGATTGCCGCCGCCGACGCGCCCGTCAGCAATCGCGAACTGACCGACTGGACCGGTATTCCGAAGCCTACGATCTCGCGCATTACCGCGACGCTCGTGGGCGCTGGTTTGCTGCACCGCCTGCCCGACAGCGAGCGTTTCGTGCTGACGGCTTCCGTTCTCGAACTGAGCAACGGATTTTTACGCAATTTCGATATTCGTGCACGCGCCCGCCCGTTTCTCATCCGGCTTGCGGAGCGCACCGGTTTGTCCGTGCACCTCGCCGTGCGCGATCGTCTGGAGATGGTTGTAATCGATGCCATTCGGCCACGATCCGCTGTGCTCGTCTCGCGACTCGAAGTCGGCAGCAGGATGGACCTGAGCCGCACGGCCGTCGGACGCGCGTACCTCGCGGTGTTGTCGGAGGCGGATCGGCGTGCGTTGCTCGGCAGTTTGCAGACGGCATCGGGCGACGACTGGCCGGCCATCGCGGGCGGCCTGCAACGCGGCCTCGACGATGCGTCGCGCCTCGGCTTCGCAACCTCCCTCGGCGAGTGGCATCACGGATTGAACGCGGTCGCGGCGGGCTTCGTCGGGCCGTCCGAGGAACGCTATTCGGTCAACTGCGGCGGCGCCGCGCATCAGTGTCCGCGCGATATATTGATCGACGAGATCGCGCCCGCGCTGCTCGACTGCGTCGATCAGATCACGCGCGAAATCGGCGGAACGCACGCGACGAACGCCGCGCGCGCCGCCGGTTAGACTACGCCACGGCAGCCACGCGGCCGAAACATATCGAAAGCGCGCTTCGATGCGCGTGTAACAGTCGTAATCAACAGAAAGAATGGCCGGTGGACGGCCCCGGGTGCGGGACGTAGCATCATGCTTCGCGCGCACCGGGGCCGCGCCAAATTGTTCGCCTGGCTTGACAGGCAGCCTTTCCAGCCGCTTTCAACGGTCCCTGCATTATTCCCGGCCTCCGCTTCGGTCGCGGTTCATGCGCGCGGCGCACTGCTTCGCGCTTGAACCGTGATCGCCGCTCGTCCGCGCTCCGAACAGATTTGAAAGACCCAGCCTCCGAACCGATGGACGACCAAAAGAATCCTCCCGGGCAATCGCGCCCAACGCCTCCTACGCCTGCCGCCATCGAATCCGCTCCGCGGCGGCGCAAGATCGTGCCGCTTATCGTCGCGATCCTGATCGTCGCCGGCGCGATCGTCTGGTGGCATCCGTGGAATCGCGGCGAAAGCGGCGGCCCGAGCGGCCAGCCGGATGCGCGTCAAGGCTCAAGGCGCGGTGCGGCGAATCCGGCGAACCAGCCGCAGCCGGTGCACGTCGCGACCGTCACACAAGGCGAAATGCCCGTCGTCATCAATTCGCTCGGCACTGTCACGCCGCTCGCGAACGTCACGGTCAAGACGCAGTTGAACGGCACGCTGGTCGACGTCGCCTTCAAGGAAGGCCAGATGGTCAGGAAGGGCGACGTGCTCGCGCAGATCGATCCGCGCCCGTATGAAATCTCGCTGCGCAACGCGGAAGGCGCGCTCGCGAAAGACCAGGCGCTCCTGCAAACCGCGCGCCTCGACCTGCAGCGCTACCAGACGCTGCTCTCGCAGGATTCCATCGCGAAGCAGCAGGTCGACACGCAAGCGTCGCTCGTCAAGCAGTACGAAGGCGCGGTGAAATCGGACCAGGCCAACGTCGATACCTACAAGCTCGACCTGACCTACGCGCGCATCACGGCGCCGGTGTCGGGGCGCGTCGGCCTGCGTCAGGTCGATCCGGGCAACTACGTGACGACGGGCGACACGAACGGCGTCGTCGTCATCACGCAGTTGCAGCCGATCAGCGTGATCTTCACCACGTCCGAAGACAATCTCGCGGCCATTCTCAAGCCGCTGCACGCGGGCACGAAGATGTCGGTGACGGCCTACGACCGCACGAACACCACGTCGCTCGAAGCGGGCTATCTCGAAACCGTCGACAACCAGATCGACACGACGACCGGCACCGTGAAGCTGCGCGCCACCTTCGACAACAAGGAAAGCATGCTCTTCCCGAACCAGTTCGTGAACACGAAGCTGCTCGTCGATGTCATCAAGAACGCGACCATCGTGCCGACCTCGGCGGTGCTGAACGGCTCGTCGGGCGCGTTCGTCTATGTCGCGAAGCCGGATAACACCGTGACCGTGCGCAACGTGAAGACCGGCCCGGTCGACGGCGAGCGCACCAGCATCAAGTCCGGCCTGCAAGCGGGCGAGCGCGTGGTTATCGACGGCTCCGACCGCCTGAAGGAAGGCGCGAAGATCACGATTCCGGCCGAGAAGCCGAAGGCCGCGTCCGGTGCGTCCGGTGCATCGGGCGCCGCGCCGGCTTCGGCGGCTTCGGCGGCTTCGGCGGCTTCGGGCGCGCGGCACGGCGGCCATCGGCGTCAGCAGTCGCAGCAGCCGTAATCCCACGCATCACGTAACGAATCCGGCATGAATCCATCCCGCATTTTTATTCTGCGTCCGGTCGGCACGGCGCTCCTGATGGCGGCGATCATGCTGGTCGGCCTCGTCGCGCTGCGCTTTTTGCCGCTCTCGGCGCTGCCTGCCGTCGACTATCCGACGATCCAGGTCCAGACGTTCTATCCCGGCGCGTCGCCCGACGTGATGACATCGAGCGTCACCGCGCCGCTCGAAAAGCAGTTCGGGCAGATGGCGAGCCTGAACCAGATGTCGTCGCAAAGCTCGGCGGGCGCATCGGTCATTACGCTGCAGTTCAGCCTCGACTTGCCGCTCGACATCGCCGAACAGGAAGTGCAGGCGGCGATCAACGCGGCGGGCAACCTGCTGCCGTCCGACCTGCCCGCGCCGCCGATCTACGCGAAGGTGAATCCCGCCGACGCGCCGATCATGACGCTCGCGGTCAGCTCGAAGACCTTGCCGCTGACACAAGTTCAGGATCTCGCCGACACGCGCCTCGCGCAGAAAATCTCGCAAGTGGCGGGCGTCGGCCTCGTATCGGTGAGCGGCGGCAATCGCCCCGCCGTGCGCATTCGGGCAAACACGCGCGCGCTGGCGTCATACGGCCTGAACATCGACGATTTGCGCACGACGATCTCGAACCTCAACGTCAACACGCCGAAGGGCAACTTCGACGGTCCGACGCGCGCTTACACGATCAACGCGAACGATCAGCTCACCGACGCCAACGCCTACAAGAGCGCGGTCGTCGCGTATCGCAACGGCCGTCCGGTGATGCTTACGGACGTCGCGAGCATCGTGGAAGGACCGGAGAACACGAAGCTCGGCGCGTGGGTCGATTCGACGCCCGCGATCATCCTGAACGTGCAGCGTCAGCCGGGCGCGAATGTTATCGCCGTTGTCGACGGCATCAAGAAAATCCTGCCGCAACTGCAGCAAGCGCTGCCCGCGGCACTCGACGTGCGCGTCGTCACCGACCGCACCACGACCATCCGCGCATCGGTTCGCGACGTGCAGTTCGAGCTCGCGCTGTCGGTCGTGCTGGTCGTGCTCGTCATCTATCTGTTCCTCGCGAACGTCTACGCGACCATCATCCCGAGCTTGTCGGTGCCGCTGTCGCTCGTCGGCACGCTCGCGATCATGTACTTGTGCGGCTTCTCGCTCGACAACCTCTCGCTGATGGCGCTGACCATCGCGACCGGCTTCGTCGTGGACGACGCCATCGTGATGATCGAGAACATCGCGCGCTACGTCGAGGAAGGCGAATCGCCGCTCGAAGCGGCGCTGAAGGGCTCGAAGCAGATCGGCTTCACCATCATCTCGCTGACGGTTTCGCTCATCGCGGTGCTGATTCCGCTGCTCTTCATGGGCGACGTGGTCGGCCGCCTGTTCCATGAATTCGCGATCACGCTCGCCGTGACCATCGTCATTTCGGCAATCGTCTCGCTCACGCTCGTGCCGATGATGTGCGCGAAGCTGCTGCGCCACACGCCGCCGAAGGACAGCAAGCGCTTCGAGGCGCGCGCGCACCGGTTCATCGATTACGTGATCGGGCGTTATGCCGTCGCGCTGACCTGGGTGCTCGAACGTCAACGCGCGACGCTGTTCGTCTTCGTGCTCACGCTCGTTCTGACCGCCGTGCTGTACGTGTACATTCCGAAGGGCTTCTTCCCGACGCAGGACACGGGCGTGATCCAGGCGATCACGCAGGCGCCGCAGGCCGCTTCGTATCAGGCCGTCGCCGACCAGCAACAGGCGCTCGCGAAGAAGATCCTGCAGAATCCGGACGTCGAAAGCCTGACGTCGTTCGTCGGCGTGGATGGCTCGAACATCACGCTCAACAGCGGGCGCATGCTCATCAACCTGAAGCCGCGCGACGATCGCGACGACACGTCGAGCGACATCATCCGCGCGATCCAGAACGACGTCGCCGATATTCCCGGCATCAAGCTTTACATGCAGCCGGTGCAGGATTTGACGATCGATTCGACCGTCAGCCCGACGCAGTATCAGTTCATGCTGACCGACCCGAACGCGGCGGAATTCGCGGAATGGGTGCCGAAGCTCGTCGAGCGGCTGCAACACACGGCGGTCCTGGCGGACGTCGCCACCGATCTGCAACAGAACGGCCAGTCGGTGTACATCGAGATCGACCGGGAGACGGCCGCGCGCTTCGGCATCACGCCCGCGACCGTGGACAACGCGCTCTACGACGCCTTCGGCCAGCGCATCATCTCGACGATCTTCACGCAGTCGAACCAGTACCGCGTGATTCTCGAAGCCGAACCGTCCGACGCGCATTACAGCGAAACCCTCAACGGCATCTACCTGCCCTCGTCCACCGCGACCAACGGCCAGGTGCCGCTCTCGGCCATCGCGAAGTTTCACGAACGCGCCGCGCCCTTGCTCGTCACGCACCTCGGCCAGTTCCCGGCGACGACCGTCTCCTTCAATCTCGCGAAGGGCGCGTCGCTCGGCGAGGCCGTGAAAGCGATAGACCAGGCCCAGCAGGAAATCGGTTTGCCCGCGTCGTTCCAGATCCGCTATCAGGGCGCGGCGCTCGCGTTCCAGGCGTCGCTGTCGAACGAACTGTTCCTGATCCTCGCGGCCATCGTGACGATGTACATCGTGCTCGGCGTCCTGTACGAGAGCTTCATCCATCCGATCACGATTCTCTCGACGCTGCCTTCCGCGGGCGTCGGCGCGCTGCTTTCGCTGATGATCACCGGGCACGATCTGGACATCATCGGGATTATCGGCATCGTGCTGCTGATCGGCATCGTGAAGAAGAACGCGATCATGATGATCGACTTCGCGCTCGAAGCGGAGCGCGATCAGGGCAAGCCGCCGCGCGAAGCGATCTTCCAGGCGTGTCTGCTGCGCTTCCGCCCGATTCTCATGACAACGATGGCCGCGTTGCTCGGCGCGCTGCCGCTGATGCTCGGCTGGGGCGCGGGCTCGGAGCTGCGGCGTCCGCTCGGCGTTGCGATCGTCGGCGGTCTGATCGTGTCGCAATTGCTCACGCTGTTCACGACGCCCGTCATCTATCTCGGCTTCGATTCCCTCGCCCGCAAGCTGCGTGCGCGTTTTCATCGCGCTGCGCCGCCGGCGCCGGCCAGCGAGGGACGCTGAGCCATGAACATGTCGCGCATCTTCATCGGCCGGCCGGTAGCGACGACGCTGCTCGCGATCGGCATCGCGCTCGCGGGCATGTTCGCGTTCGTGCGGCTGCCGGTGGCACCCTTGCCGCAGGTCGATTTTCCGACGATCTCCGTGCAGGCGTCCTTGCCGGGCGCAAGCCCGGAGACGGTGGCGACGAGCGTCGCGAGTCCGCTGGAGCGGCATCTGGGCACGATCGCCGACGTGAGCGAAATGACCTCGATGAGCGCCGTCGGCACGACGCGCATCACGCTGCAATTCGGTCTGAATCGCGACATCGACGGCGCCGCGCGCGACGTGCAGGCCGCGATCAACGCCGCGCGCGCCGACCTGCCGACCTCGCTGCGCCAGAACCCGACGTACCACAAGGTCAACCCCGCCGACGCGCCGATTCTCGTGCTCGCGCTCTCCTCGCCCACGCGCACGGCGGGCGCGCTCTACGACTCCGCCGCGACCGTGTTGCAGCAAACGCTCTCGACCGTGCCGGGCGTCGGCGAGGTCGATGTGAGCGGCTCCGCGAATCCGGCCGTGCGCGTCGAGCTGGAACCGGGCGCGCTGTTTCACTACGGCATCGGGCTGGAGGACGTGCGCGCCGCGCTTGCGTCGGCGAATGCGAACAGTCCGAAAGGCGCGATCGAGTTCAAGGGCACCCACGTCCAGCTCTACACCAACGATCAGGCGAGCAAGGCCGCGCAGTACAAGAGTCTCGTGGTCGCGTACCGCAACGGCTCGGCGGTGAAGCTTTCGGACGTCGGCGAAGTGGTCGATTCGGTCGAAGATTTGCGCAATCTCGGTCTCATCAATAACAAGCGCGCGGTGCTCGTGATCCTGTATCGGCAGCCGGGCGCGAACATCATCGAGACGATCGACCGCGTGAAGTCCATGCTGCCGCAGTTGCAGGCCGCGCTTCCCGCCGACGTGCTGATCACGCCGACCGCCGACCGCTCCACGACCATCCGCGCGTCGCTGCACGACACCGAGCTCACGCTCGTGATCGCGGTGGCGCTCGTCGTGATGGTCGTGTTCCTGTTTCTGCGCAACTGGCGCGCGACCCTGATACCGTGCGTCGCCGTGCCGATATCGATCATCGGCACCTTCGCCGCGATGTATCTGCTCGGCTTCTCGCTCGACAATCTCTCGCTCATGGCGCTGACCATCGCGACGGGCTTCGTCGTCGACGATGCGATCGTCGTGCTGGAGAACATCACGCGGCACGTTGAGAAAGGCGTCCCGCGCAGGCAGGCGGCCATACTCGGTGCGCGCGAGGTCGGCTTCACGGTGCTGTCGATCAGCCTGTCGCTCGTCGCCGTGTTCCTGCCCATTTTGCTGATGGGCGGCATCGTCGGGCGGCTGTTCCGCGAATTCGCGCTCACGCTGTCGCTCGCGATCGCGGTGTCGCTCGTCGTGTCGCTGACCGTCACGCCGATGATGTGCTCGCGCCTGCTCCAGGAGCCGCACGAGCGCAAGCAGGAAGGCCGCGTCGGGCGCTGGCTGGAACGCCAGTTCGATCGCATGCAGCGCGGCTATGCGCGCACGCTCGGCTGGGCGCTTGCGCATCCGCGCACGATTCTCGTGGTTCTGCTCGCGACCGTCGGGATGAACGTTTTTCTGTACATCATCGTGCCGAAGGGCTTTTTCCCGCAGCAGGACACGGGGCGCATCATCGGCGGCATTCAGGCGGACCAGAGCACGTCGTTCCAGGCAATGAAAGTCAAGTTCGCGGAGATGATGAAGATCGTCGAAGCGGACCCGGCCGTGGACAGCGTCGCGGGCTTCACGGGCGGGCGCTCGACGAACTCGGGCTTCATGTTCATTTCGCTCAAGCCCAAGAACGTGCGCAAGGTTTCCGCCGATCAGGTGATTAGCCGCTTGCGCCCGCAGCTCGCGGACGTCGCCGGGGCGCGCACTTTCCTTCAGGGCGTGCAGGACATTCGCGTGGGCGGGCGGCAATCGAACGCGCAGTATCAGTTCACGCTGCTGTCCGACTCCACGGCCGATCTCTACAAGTGGGGGCCGATTCTCACCGAGGCGCTGCAAAAGCGCCCCGAGCTCGCCGACGTCAACTCCGACCAGCAGCAAGGCGGGCTGGAGGCGATGGTCACGTTCGACCGCGCGACGGCGGCACGCCTGAACATCAAGCCCGCGCAGATCGACAACACGCTCTACGACGCGTTCGGCCAGCGGCAGGTCTCGACCATCTATAACCCGCTGTCGCAGTATCACGTGGTGATGGAGCTCGCGCCGAAATACTGGCAAGACCCGGAGATGCTCAAGCAGATCTACATCAGCACGTCGGGCGGGACGGCGAGCGGCTCGGCATCGACGCAATCGACCACGACGTCCGGCGCGGCGACGACCGCGTCCACATCCGCGACGGGGTCGACGGGCGCGGGCGGATCGTCGACGAGCAGCGCCGACACCACCGCCTCCCTCGCGCTCGCCGCCGTGAAGAACTCGGCGACCAACGCGATCGCGGCGACGGGCAAGAACGGTTCGTCGTCGGGCGCGGCGGTGTCGACATCGAAGGAAACGATGGTGCCGCTCTCGGCAATCGCGAAATTCGGGCCGGGCAACACGCCGCTTTCCGTGAATCACCAGAGCCAGTTCGTCGCCTCGACGATTTCATTCAATCTGCCGCCGGGCAAGTCGCTGTCCGACGCGACCGCCGCGATCTACGAAACCATGGCCGAACTCGGCGTGCCGCAAACCCTGCATGGCACCTTCCAGGGCACGGCGCAGGCGTTCCAGCAATCGCTCAACGACCAGCCGCTCCTGATTCTCGCGGCGCTGGCGGCCGTCTATATCGTGCTCGGGATTCTGTACGAGAGCTACATCCATCCGATCACGATTCTCTCCACGTTGCCGTCCGCGGGCATCGGCGCGCTGCTCGCCTTGCTGCTGTTCAAGACGGAGTTCAGCATCATCGCGCTGATCGCGGTGATTCTGCTCATCGGCATCGTGAAGAAGAACGCGATCATGATGGTCGACTTCGCGATCGAGGCGACGCGCCACGGCGCGCAGACGCCGCAGGACGCGATCCGCGAGGCGTGTCTGCTGCGCTTTCGCCCGATCATGATGACGACCGCGGCCGCCCTGCTCGGCGCGCTGCCGCTCGCGTTCGGCACCGGCGAAGGCTCGGAGATGCGCGCGCCGCTTGGCATCGCGATCGTCGGCGGACTGATCGTGAGCCAGATGCTGACGCTCTATACGACGCCCGTCGTCTATCTCTACATGGACCGCTTCCGCATTCGCGCGGAACAACGGCGTGCGCGCCGCGAGGGTCGCGCGCGTCCGGCGAACGCGGCGGAGTAAAAATGCTGCGGGCGCAAACGCGTCCCGCGGCACGCCGCAAAGAAATCACCTACTTTGTCGGGTAGAGACCCACGGCGAAGGAGCGTTTCGCATGAAAACGCTGAAGGTTCTGCTGATCGGCGCGCACGGCCGCACGGGCCGGCTGATCGCCGCGCGCCTGCACGAGGACGCCATGCCGTTTCGCGCGATGCTGCGCAAGTCGGCGCACAAGAGCGAGTTCGCGGCGATGGGCGCGGAAATCGTGCTCGGCGACCTGACCCACGACTTTTCCCACGCCTTCGACGACATCACGCATGTGATCTACGCGGCCGGATCGGCGGAAAACGAAGGCGTGCACGAGGAGCGCGCGATCGACCGCGACGCCGTCATGCGCACCGCCGATTACGCGAAGCGCCGGCGCGTGCAGCAACTCGTCGTCGTGAGCGCGCTGTCGGCGTTCGATCCCGCGCACAGCGGATTTGCGCTACGCCACTATTCGCGGATGAAGCGTGAAGCCGACGAATACGTCGCGCATCGCGGCGTACCTTTCGTGATCCTTCGGCCCGGACCGTTATCGGACGAGCCGGGGCGCGGGACTATCGCGCCCGTCGGCGAACTCACGGAACACAAGCCCGAAGTCGCGCGGGCGGACGTCGCGCGCATCGCGGTGCGCTGCGTGACGCTCGGCATCCGCAACCGGATGATCGCGTTCGTCGGCGGCGACGAGCCTATCGATAGCGTGCTCGATTCGCTCAGGCCCGAAGCCGCGCACGCCAGCCGTCACACCACACCGACGAGCCTGTAACCGACGCCCGTTTCCGTCACGATATGTTCGGGCTGCGCGGGATCGCCTTCGAGCTTCTGCCGCAGATGCGCCATGTAGATGCGCAGATAATGCGGGCTTTCGACATGCGACGGCCCCCACACTTCCACCAGCAATTGCCGATGCGTGAGCACGCGCCCCGCGTGCCGCACGAGCGTCGATAGCAGCCGGTATTCGATTGGCGTCAGATGCACGTTTTCGCCGTTTTTCATGACGCGGCGCAACGCGAGATCGACGGTTACGCCGCCGAAAGACACGACCGGCGTCTCGCTCGCGGAGGCCTGATTGCGCCGCCGCAGATGCGCGCGAATCCGCGCCATCAGTTCGGAAACGCCGAAGGGCTTCGTGAGGTAATCGTCGGCGCCGGCATCGAGCGCGGCGACTTTCTCTTCCTCCTGCGTACGCGCCGAAAGCACGATGATCGGCAGTTCGGTCCAGCCGCGCAGTTCCCGAATCACGTCGATGCCGTCGGTGTCCGGCAAACCGAGATCGACGATCACGAGATCGGGCTTGCGCGTCGCGGCTTCGACGAGGCCCTTCTGACCCGTTTCCGCCTCGTGGACCGTCATGCCCTGCGCTTCGAGCGACACGCGCACGAAGCGGCGAATCTGCTTTTCGTCCTCGATCAGGACGACGGTAAAGGACGGCTCGCTCATGTTTTCAATCGATCGTTATGGTGACGAACCGCCCGACGCTACACGTCAAGGCAGAAGAATCGTCGAGCCGGTCGTCTTGCGCGCTTCGAGGTCCTGGTGCGCGCGCGCCGCATCGGACAACGGATAACGCTGGCGCACGTTCGTCTTCACCTTGCCCGAGGACACGACATCGAACAGTTCCGCCGCCATCGCATCGAGATCGCCGCGCTTGGCGATGTAGCTGAAGAGCGTCGGCCGCGTGAAAAAGAGCGAGCCGCGTCCGGCGAGTTCGGACGAATCGAGCGGCGGCAGCGGTCCCGACGAATTGCCGAAGCTCACGAACAAGCCGAGCGGCGAAAGGCAATCGAGCGACGCGATATACGTGTCCTTGCCAATCGAATCGTAGACGACGGGCACGCCCGCGCCGTTGGTGATTTCGCGCACGCGCTGCGCCAGGTTCTCGCGCGTGTAGACGATCGGGTAGTCGCAGCCGTGGGCCTTCGCGAGCTCGGCTTTTTCCTCCGAGCCGACCGTGCCGATCACCGTCGCGCCGAGCGCCTTCGCCCACTGGCACGCGAGCATGCCGACGCCGCCGGCAGCCGCGTGGATCAGCACCGTGTCGCCCGCCTTCACGCGATACGTCCGGCGCAGCAGATATTGCGCGGTCAGACCTTGCAGCATGATCGACGCGGCATCGTCGTAGCCGATCGAATCGGGCAGCCTGACGACGTAATCCGCCGACATCACGCGCTCTTGTGCATAGGCGCCCGGCGGCCGCGATGCGTACGCGACACGATCGCCCGGCGCGAACTGCGTGACGCCCTCGCCCACCGCCGTCACCTCGCCCGCCGCTTCCATGCCGAGGCCGCCCGGCAGCGGCATCGGATACAGGCCGGTGCGAAAGTACACGTCGATGAAATTCAGCCCCACCGCGTGATGCTTCACGCGGATCTCGCCTTTGCCCGGCGCGCCCACGTCCACATCGACCCACTTCATGACTTCGGGGCCGCCTGTCTTGTCGAATCGGATTGCCTTGGTCATCGCTCGTTCATCTCCTTTCGTGCTTCAGGACGCCCGCGCAAAGCGCAGGCGCAAGTCGTCGAGAATCATGCGCGCCGTCGCGATGTTGGTCGCGCACGGCACGTTGTGCACGTCGCAGGCGCGCACGAGCGCGTTGATGTCGGGCTCGTGCGGCTGCGGAGTCATCGGGTCGCGCAGGAAGATCACGATATTCACGCGCCCTTCCGCCAGTTCCGCGCCGATCTGCAGGTCGCCGCCGTGCGGGCCGGACAGCTTGCGCTCGATCTCCAGCCCGTGCGCCGCCGCGATGCGCCCGCCGGTCGTGCCGGTCGCGACAAGATTGCATTGCGCGAGCGTGTCGACGAATTCGCCCGCGAGCGTGACGATGTCGTCCTTCTTCATGTCGTGCGCGATGAGCGCGACGCGTGTGGTCATGTGCGTGCTCCTCGGTCAGTAGGTGCCAGGGTAGGCGCCGCCGTCGATCAGCAGATTCTGACCGGTGATGTAGCCCGCATGCACGCTGCACAGGAACGCGCACGCGCGGCCGAACTCTTCCGGCGTCCCGAATCGTCCCGCGGGCAGGCTCTGCGCACGGCGCGCGCGCATGTCCTCGATCGAGATGTTCTGCGCTTTGGCCTGCGCTTCCATCGTCACGGCGATACGGTCGGTGTCGAACGTGCCCGGCAGCAGATTGTTGATCGTGACGCCCGTCGATGCGACCTTGCGCGCGACGCCCGCGACGAAACCGGTCAGGCCCGAGCGCGCGCCGTTGGACAGGCCGAGCACGTCGATCGGCGCCTTCACCGACGAACTCGTGATGTTCACCACGCGCCCGAAGCCGCGCTCGATCATCCCGTCGATGGTCGCCTTGATCAGCTCGATCGGCGTCAGCATGTTGCCTTCGAGCGCCTTGATCCACATGTCGTGCGTGAAGGTGCGAAAGTCGCCCGGCGGCGGGCCGCCCGCGTTGTTGACCAGAATGTCCGGCGCGGGACAGGCGGCGAGCGCGGCGGCGTGGCCTTCGGGCGTCGTGATGTCGCCCGCGACGGTTTTCACGTCGACGCCGTAGGTCGAGCGGATGTGCGCCGCCGTCGCTTCGAGCGTTTCCGCCGTGCGCGCGGTGATCACCAGATTCACGCCTTCGGCGGCGAGCGCTTCGGCGCATCCGCGTCCGAGTCCCTTGCTCGCCGCGCATACCAGCGCGGTGCGACCCGCGATTCCCATATCCATCGTTCATCTCCTTGTCATTGTCGCGATCGGCGTACAGACGCCCCTCGCGCAATTCTAGAAGAATCGGGGCGGCAACGTCGGCGGGCGTTCGGGGTCGCGCGCGATTCTTCTTAGGCGTGGGGCGGGCTTTTGGGTAAACTGTCGCCACTGTCCGCTCCCCGAGCGTCAGAGGCAGAAATCACACGAGCAGGACGCGCCGCGCGCGAGACCCATGAAACAAGACAGTCGCTTTCCCAATCTCTTCATCCTCAATCACCCGCTGATCCAGCACAAGCTCACCCACATGCGCGACAAGGACACGTCCACGCGCACGTTCCGCGAGCTTCTGCGGGAAATCACGCTGCTGATGGGCTACGAAATCACCCGCAATCTGCCGCTCACGACCAAGCTCGTGGAAACGCCGCTCGTCGAGATCGACGCTCCGGTTATCGCCGGCAAGAAGCTCGCGATCGTGCCCGTGCTGCGCGCGGGCATCGGCATGTCGGACGGCTTGCTGGATCTCGTGCCGTCGGCGCGTGTCGGGCATATCGGCGTGTATCGGGCGGAGGATCATCGTCCGGTCGAGTATCTCGTGCGTCTGCCACCTGATCTGGAAGAGCGCGTCTTCATCCTGTGCGATCCAATGGTCGCGACGGGCTACTCGGCGGTGCACGCCGTCGACGTCATGAAACGTCGCAACGTACTGGGCGAGAACATCGTGTTCGTCGCGCTGGTCGCGGCGCCCGAAGGCGTGCAGGTGTTCCAGGACGCGCATCCGGACGTGAAGCTCTACGTCGCGTCGCTCGATTCGCATTTGAACGAGCATGCGTATATCGTTCCGGGTCTCGGCGACGCCGGCGATCGTCTCTTCGGCACGAAGAATTAAGCGTCTGCCTGAATTGCGCTGACCGTTGCTCCGACCGCCGCGCCGTTCGCGCGGCGGTTTGCGTTTACGGCGGCCTTCGCGCGATTTCGTCGCGATTCGCCGTAATTTCGGCCGGTTCGCGCCGCTTTCCAGGTTTCCGCCCTCGCGCCGCGGTACTGGGAGCGCGCGCCGCCATGCTAAAATTTCGGTCTGTTTCCAACCCGGGTCAGGCCGGATCCAACGATCCCCGAGCGAACCCGGCCGCGCCCCGACGAGCGCGCGGCGGACAGACACATTCAGCACGACAGCACACTAGGCGCCCGGCTTCAGTCCGCGCGCGATGGAGAAACGTAATGGCGGGTCATTCGAAATGGGCCAACATCAAGCATAAGAAGGCCGCGGCCGACGCGAAGCGAGGCAAGGTCTGGACGCGCCTCATCAAGGAAATCCAGGTCGCGGCGCGCATGGGCGGCGGCGAGGCCGATACGAACCCGCGCCTGCGTCTGGCCGTCGACAAGGCCTACGACGCCAACATGCCGAAGGACAACATCAACCGCGCGATCCAGCGCGGCATCGGCGGCGTGGATGGCGCGAATTACGAGGAAATCCGCTATGAAGGCTACGGCATCGGCGGCGCGGCCATCATCGTCGACACGATGACGGACAACCGCACCCGCACCGTCGCGGAAGTGCGCCACGCGTTCTCGAAGTTCGGCGGCAACATGGGCACGGACGGCTCGGTGTCGTTCATGTTCGATCACGTCGGCCAGTTCCTGTTCGCGCCCGGCACGCCGGAAGACAAACTCATGGACGCCGCGCTCGAAGCCGGCGCCGACGACGTCGTGACGAACGAGGACGGCAGCATCGAAGTGGTCTGCCCCGCCAACGATTTCCAGAAGGTGAAGGACGCGCTCGAAGCCGCGGGCTTCAAGGCGGAACTCGCCGAAGTGACGATGAAACCGCAGTCGGAAGTCGAATTCAGCGGCGACGACGCAGCGAAAATGCAAAAGCTGCTAGACGCGCTCGAAAATCTCGACGACGTGCAGGAAGTCTATACAAACGCCGCGATCAACGAAGACTGAGCTTCGGATCGCAGGGGCGCGGCGGCATCGCAGTCCGCCGCGGCCTCGCATGGAACATCTTTCGCTTCGGCTCGCACGCCGGAGCAGCGCCGCGCAACCTTCGCGGCGCGGCATCGCATTTGGAAGGCGCGTGACGCAGCCGATGTCAGCGCGAGCCGCCTTCGCGGCGTTATGACGAATGTCATGCGCGCGCTTCACGGTCGATGCGCCCGCCGCTTTTTCTCAAGCTGCTTTTTGTCAGGATTCGGGGATTCACATGAAGTTACTCGTCGTCGGTTCCGGCGGCCGCGAACATGCGCTGGCCTGGAAGCTCGCGCAATCGCCGCGCGTGCAGATCGTCTATGTGGCGCCGGGCAACGGCGGCACCGCGCAGGACGACCGCCTGCGCAACGTCGACATCACGGACGCGGCGGAACTCGCCGATTTCGTCGAAAAGGAACATGTCGCGTTCACGCTCGTCGGGCCGGAGCAGCCGCTTGCCGCGGGCATCGTCAATCTGTTTCGCTCGCGCGGCCTGAAAATCTTCGGCCCGAGCAAGGAAGCCGCGCAGCTCGAAAGCTCGAAGGACTTCGCGAAGGCGTTCATGAAGCGCCACAACATCCCGACCGCCGAATACGAGACGTTCTCCGAACTCGCCGCCGCGCACGCGTACATCGACGCGAAAGGCGCGCCGATCGTCGTCAAGGCTGACGGCCTCGCCGCCGGCAAGGGCGTCGTCGTCGCAATGACGCTCGAAGAAGCGCACGCCGCCGTCGATTCGATGCTCGCCGACAACAAACTCGGCGATGCGGGCGCGCGCGTCGTGATCGAGGAGTTCCTCACGGGCGAGGAAGCCAGCTTCATTGTGATGGTGGACGGCAAGCACGTGCTGCCGCTCGCCTCCAGCCAGGACCACAAGCGCCTGCTCGACGCCGACCGCGGCCCGAACACTGGCGGCATGGGCGCGTATTCGCCCGCGCCGATCGTCACGCCGCAACTGCACGCGCGCGTGATGCGCGAGATCGTCCAGCCGACGGTGCGCGGCATGGAAAACGAAGGCATCCGCTTCACGGGCTTCCTGTACGCCGGCCTGATGATCGACGCGAACGGCAACCCGAAGACGCTCGAATTCAACTGCCGCATGGGCGACCCCGAGACGCAGCCGATCATGGCGCGTCTGAAGGGCGACTTCTCGAAGGTCGTGGAAATGGCGATCGACGGCAAGCTCGACGCCGTCGATCTCGACTGGGACCGCCGCACGGCGCTCGGCGTCGTGCTCGCGGCGCACAACTATCCGGACACGCCGCGCAAGGGCGACCGCATCAGCGGCATTCCCGCGGAAACCGAGAATTCCGTCACTTTCCACGCGGGCACGACGCTTACCGACGGCAAGCTCACGACCTCGGGCGGGCGCGTGTTGTGCGTCGTCGGACTGGCGGATTCCGTGCGTGGCGCGCAGTCCGTGGTCTACGATACAGTCAACCAGATCTCGTTCGACGGCATGCTGTATCGCCGGGACATCGGCTATCGGGCGGTGAACCGCAAGCAGCCGGCGGAAAAACCGGGCGACAAGCACTGAAATACGCGGCCTGCGCCGCACGAGCACACGCGCTGCCGGACCTCGTGTCCGGCAGCGCGCTTTTGTGAGTTTTAAAACGAAGGGTTAACCCCCGCCCTTTTATGGCCGCCCACAGGGCGCACGCAGCAACCGATGAGTGAACCGAACCGCAGCACGGCACAACGCAACGAACACGACGCAGCCCACGATATCGGGGCCGTGCGCGACTATCTGACGGGCCTGCAAACGCGCATCGCCGATGCGCTCGGCGCCTTCGACGGCACGGCGTTTGCCACCGACGCGTGGACCCGCGAGCCCGGCGCGCATCTGCGCGGCGGCGGCGTGACGCGCATTCTGGAAGGCGGCGGGTTTTTCGAGCGCGGCGGCATCGGCTTTTCGGACGTGCAGGGCGACGCGCTGCCGCCCTCCGCGAGCGCGGCGCGTCCGCAACTCGCCGGACGCGGTTTCGAGGCGCTCGGCGTGTCGCTCGTCATGCATCCGCGCAATCCGCACTGCCCGACCGCGCACATGAACGTGCGCATGCTCACGGCGACGAAAGAAGGCGAAGCGCCGATCTTCTGGTTCGGCGGCGGCATGGATCTCACGCCGGTCTACGGCTACGAGGAAGACGCGCGGCATTTCCATCGGGTTTGCCGCGATTCTCTCGATCCGTTCGGCGCGGAGCTTTATCCGCGCTTCAAGACGTGGTGCGACGAGTATTTCTATCTGAAGCACCGCAACGAGCAGCGCGGTATCGGCGGAATTTTCTTCGATGACTTCTCGGAGCCGGGCTTCGAGCGCTCGTTCGCGATGATGCAAAGCGTCGGCGATGCGTTCCTGAAAGCGTATCTGCCGGTCATCGAGCGCCGCCGCGACACGCCCTACTCCGAGCGCGAGCGCGAGTTTCAGGCGTACCGGCGCGGGCGTTACGTCGAGTTCAATCTCGTGTTCGACCGCGGCACGCACTTCGGCCTGCAAAGCGGCGGACGCACCGAGTCGATTCTGATGTCGATGCCGCCGGTGGCGAACTGGCGCTACGACTGGAAACCCGAACCCGGCACGCCGGAAGCGCGGCTCTACGAAGACTTCCTGGTGCGGCGGGAATGGCTGTGACGCCCTGCGTGAAGCGCGTCGGCCTGCTCGGGGGCACTTTCGATCCGATCCACAACGGGCATCTCGCGCTCGCGCGGCGCTTCGTCGAGTTGCTGCAACTGACCGAACTCGTGCTCCTGCCCGCCGGTCAGCCGTGGCAGAAGGCGGGCGTATCGGCGCCGGAGCATCGGCTCGCGATGACGCGCGCCGCGGCGGATTCGCTCTCGCTCGATGGCGTTCAGATCGTCGTCGCCACCGACGAAATCGACCGCCAGGGCGACACGTATACCGTCGACACGCTCGCGCACTGGCGCGAACGCGAAGGCGCTGACGCATCGATTTCGCTGCTGATGGGCGCGGACCAACTGGTCAAGCTCGATTCGTGGCATCGATGGAAACGGCTCTTCGACTACGCGCACATCTGCGTGGAAACGCGCGCCGGCTTCGACGTTTCGACCCTGCCCGCCGAAGTCGCGGCCGAATTCGAAGCACGCCGCGCGGCGCCCGAGGTTTTACGCGCGAGCCCGCACGGTCATATGCACATCGACGAAATGCTGCTTCTCGACGTATCCGCCACGGCGATCCGCGAAGAAGCGCGTTCGGTAAACGGCGCGACCGACGCCCGCGCTCAGGTCCCATCGGCTGTATGGGACTATATTGTTCAACATCACTTGTATCAGACACGATAACTATGGAACTTCAGAAGCTTCAACGCGCGATCATCGACGGTCTCGAAGACGTCAAGGCGCAAGACATCAAGGTCTTCAACACGACCCATCTGACATCGCTGTTCGACCGCGTGGTCGTGGCGAGCGGCACGTCGAACCGCCAGACCAAGGCGCTCGCCAACAGCGTGCGCGAGAAGGTCAAGGAAGCGGGTGGCGACATCATCTCCACGGAAGGCGAGGAGATCGGCGAATGGGTGCTGGTCGATTGCGGCGACGCGGTCGTGCACATCCTGCAACCAGCGCTGCGCCAGTACTACAACCTCGAAGAGGTGTGGGGCGACAAGCCGGTGCGCGTGAAGCTGCAAAAGCCGAGCATGTTCGGCGGCGCGAACGTCACCGCCGATGAAGACGAGGAAGACGAAGACGACGCGCCCGCCGTCAAACGTCCCGCGCGCAAGACCGTGCGCAAGCACTGACGCCGCTTTCGTTTCATGAAGCTGGTCATCCTCGCCGTCGGACACAAGATGCCCGACTGGATCTCGAATGGCTTCGATGAATACGCGAAGCGCATGCCGCCCGAACTGCGCATCGAGCTGAAAGAGATCAAGCCCGAGCAGCGCTCGTCGGGACGCAATGCCGAGAGCGTGATGGCCGCCGAAAAACAGCGCATCGAAGCCGCCTTGCCGAAGCACGCGCGCGTCGTCGCGCTCGATGAACACGGCCGCGACTGGACCACGATGCAACTCGCGAACGCCCTGCCCGGCTGGCAACAGGATGGGCGCGACGTCGCGTTCGTGATCGGCGGCGCGGACGGTCTCGATCCGGCCGTGAAGGCGCGCGCCGAACTGTTGCTGCGCGTGTCGAGTCTCACGCTGCCGCACGGCATGGTGCGCGTGCTGCTCGCCGAACAGCTTTACCGGGCGTGGAGCATCACGCAGAATCATCCCTATCATCGCGCGTGAGGCTGCTTCGACGCTGGATCGAATGCCGCGCGCGCCATTCGAATCCAGATCAAGATGCCGACTCATCCCTACGTTTATCTCGCCTCGCAAAGCCCGCGCCGTCAGGAGTTGCTCCGTCAGCTCGGCGTGCAGTTCGAACTCCTTCTTCCTCGTTCCGATGAAAACGCCGAAGCGCTCGAAGCCGAGCTGTCAGGCGAAAGCGCCGATGCGTATGTCGTGCGTGTGTGCGCGTTGAAAGCACGGGCGGCGCGCGCGCGGCTGCTTGCGGGCGGCTTCGCTCCCGCGCCGATTCTCGTCGCCGATACGACCGTCACCATCGACGGACTGATCCTCGGCAAGCCGCTGCACGAAGAAGACGCCGTCGCGATGCTCGAACGCCTCGCGGGGCGCGAGCACGAAGTGCTGACAGCGCTCGCCGTCGTCGATGCCGATGGCGCGCTGCTCGACCCCGCGCTCTCGCGCTCGACGGTGCGTTTCTCAAGCGCGGATCGTGCTGCGCTGCAGCGCTACGCGGCATCGGGCGAGCCGCTCGGCAAAGCGGGCGCGTACGGCATACAAGGCCGCGCGGCGGAGTTCATCGAGCGAATCGACGGGTCCTATTCGGGTATCATGGGTCTGCCCCTTTTCGAAACCGCAGCTCTCTTGCGCCTGGCGCGCGTCGCATTCTAAACAGGCCATGAACGAAGAAATCCTGATCAACGTCACACCGCAGGAAAGCCGCGTCGCACTGGTTCAGCAAGGCGCCGTTCAGGAACTTCACGTCGAGCGCACGCTTTCGCGCGGGCGCGTGGGCAATGTCTATCTCGGCAAGGTCGTGCGTGTGCTGCCGGGCATGCAGTCCGCGTTCATCGACATCGGTCTGGAACGCGCCGCGTTTCTCCATGTCGCGGATATCTGGCATCCGCGTATCGCGGGCGAGCCGCATAACTCGCAGCCGCATACGCCGATCGAAAAGATCGTTTTCGAAGGTCAGGCGCTGATGGTGCAGGTCGTGAAAGATCCGATCGGCACCAAGGGCGCGCGGCTGTCGACTCAGGTGAGCATCGCGGGGCGCACGCTCGTTTATCTGCCGCAGGAGCCGCATATCGGCATTTCGCAGAAGATCGAGAGCGAGGCGGAGCGCGAGGCCGTGCGTGCGCGTCTGACCGCCGTGCTGCCCGCCGACGAGAAAGGCGGCTACATCGTGCGGACTATCGCTGAAGACGCGACGAGCGAAGAGCTCGCGGCGGACGTCTCGTATTTGCGCAAGACGTGGGCGACGATCGTCGCGCAGGCGCAGCGCGTGCCGCCCACGACCCTTCTCTATCAGGATCTGAACCTCGCGCAACGCGTGCTGCGCGACTTCGTCAACGACGAGACCACGCGCATTCAGGTCGATTCGCGCGAGACGTTCCAGATGCTTTCGGATTTTGCGGCCGAGTTCACGCCGGCCGTCGCGTCGCGTGTGCATCATTACACCGGCGAGCGGCCGCTCTTCGATCTGTACAACATCGAAGCGGAGATCGAGCGGGCGCTGTCGCGGCGCGTCGATCTGAAGTCGGGCGGTTATCTGATGATCGACCAAACCGAGGCGATGACGACCATCGACGTCAATACGGGCGGCTATGTCGGCGCGCGCAACTTCGACGACACGATCTTCAAGACCAATCTCGAAGCGGCGCACACGATCGCGCGGCAATTGCGGTTGAGAAACCTCGGCGGGATCATCATCATCGATTTCATCGACATGGAGAATGTCGAGCATCGGGATCAGGTGTTGGGCGAGCTGAAGAGGGCTCTGTCGCGCGACCGGACGCGCGTGACCGTGAATGGGTTTTCGCAACTCGGGCTCGTCGAGATGACGAGAAAGCGCACGCGCGAGTCACTGGCTCATGTGTTGTGCGAGCCTTGCCCGACGTGTCAGGGCAAGGGTCAGGTGAAGACGCCGCGCACCGTGTGCTACGACGTGCTGCGCGAAATCATGCGCGAATCGCGGCAATTCAATCCGCGCGAGTTTCGCGTGGTGGCTTCGCAGCAGGTCATCGATCTGTTTCTGGAAGAGGAGTCGCAGCATCTGGCGATGCTGATGGACTTCATCGGGAAACCAGTTTCGCTGCAGGTGGAGAGCAATCTTAGTCAGGAGCAGTACGACATCGTGCTGATGTAGTTTCGGCAAACACCTCGCCCGAAACCCATTCGAGCAAGGCACAAACCTCACGCCGCCTGCTGCTGATATTGAATCCGATGCAGATGCGCATACAGCCCGTCCGTGCGCAGCAACTCGGCATGACTGCCCTGCTCCGCAATCCTGCCCGCCTCCATCACGAGGATTCGGTCGGCGCGCTCGATCGTCGAGAGACGGTGCGCGATGACGAGCGTCGTGCGGCCCTTCATCAGCGTCTCAAGCGCCGACTGCACGTGCCGCTCGGATTCCGAATCCAGCGCTGAAGTCGCTTCGTCGAGAATCAGGATGGGCGCGTCCTTGTAGATCGCGCGCGCGATCGCGAGACGCTGCCGCTGCCCGCCCGACAGACGCATGCCATTGCCGCCGACGAGCGTGTTGATCCCATCCGGCAGCGTCGCCACCATATCCGACAGATTCGCCGCGGCAAGCGCCGACATCACGCGCTCGACATCGGGCGTCTGACCATAGGCGACGTTCGCGGCGATCGTGTCGTTGAAGAGCACGACTTCCTGGCTCACCATCGCGAGTTGTCCGCGCAGGTCGTGCAGGTTGTATTCGCTGAGCGGCACGCCATCGACGAGCACTTCACCGGCGCGCGGATCGAAGAAGCGCGGCAGCAGATTCACGAGCGTCGTCTTGCCGCTGCCCGACGGACCCGCGAGCGCGACCATTTCGCCCGGCGCGACCTTGAACGACACGCGATCGAGCGTCGGCCGGTCCACGGAGCCATAGCTGAACGACACGTCACGGAATTCGACCTCGCCGCGGGCACGTTCGAGACGACGGCCGCCGCCCTCGGGCTCGGCCGGCTCGTCGATCAGGCCGAATATCAACTCCGCCGCCGTCATGCCGCGCTGCATGGGCTGATTGATGTCGATCAGATGCTTGAGCGGCGAGATCACGAGCAACATCGACGTGACGAACGCGACGAAACCGCCGACCGTCGTCTGATCGTTCGCCGATTGCACGACCGCGATCGTGATGACGATCGCGAGCGCGATCGAGGCGAGAAACTGCGTGAGCGGCTGGGCAAGTCCGCCCGAAACCTGCATGCGCATGGCGTAGCCGCGCAGGCGTTGGCTCATCTCCGTGAAGCGGCCGGTCTCGTACGGCTCGCCGTTATGCACCTTGACGACCTTGTAGCCGCCGACCGTCTCCTCGACGATATACGACAGTTCGTTGGTCAACGACTGATGTTCGCGATTCAGGCGCCGCAACCGGCGGTTGATTTTGCTGACGAGCCAGCCGATCGCAGGAAGGATCACCGCGACGATCAGCGTGAGCCGCCAGTTGAGGATGAACAGATAGCCGAGCAGGAACACGACCGTGAGCGAATCGCGCACGAGCGTGACGACTACGCTCTGCAGCACGCTCAGGATCTGGTTGACCTCGAACACGACGGCGTTGATGATCGTGCTCGCGGTTTCGCGCTGAAAAAAGCCCGCGCTCGTGTGGATCATGCGCTGGAACATTTCGAGCCGCAGTTGCAGCAGGATCTTGTTCGTCACGTAGGAGAGGAAATAGCCCGACGCGTATTGCGCCCCGCCGCGCAAGAGCGCGAGTCCGATGACGGCGGCAGGCACGAGCCATTTCGCCTGATCGCTGCTCTTCGAGCCGAAACCATGGTCGAGCAGCGGCTTGAGCAGCATCGGAATGGCCGCCTCGGTCGCGGCGACGATGCCCATCGTCAACAGGCCGAGCAGCACCATGCCGAGCAGCGGACGGATATACGGCCAGAGCCGTCTCATGACGGCCATCGGCGAGCTGCTTTCACCCGTGCCGATCGTCTTGCGCAAACTTGCCTGGTTGTTCAAAGGTATCTCCACTTCGCCCGGCGCATGACTCACCTGTCGCGCGGCATTTGTTGGTAGCGTCATCAGCCGCGAGACCGGCTTACCGATCAGCCGATCGAACCGCGGCCCGGCTTGCCCTGCGGCTGGCGCGCGTCGTGGGTGATGACCGCAAGCAGCACCGCCCAGAGGAGCGCGATGAGCGCGGTGCTCATCACCACCGTGAATACGTCGATGCTCAAGCCGAAGATGATAACCGACCCTGACACCGCAATTCCGCAATACGCAGCCGTCGACACATCGCGGTGCGGGGATTTCCGGTAACGCATGAAATACACGAGCGGTCCGAAATAAATCAGTGCCAGACAGACGACGCCCGCCGCGCCCAGTTCAGAAATCGTCGAAAAGAATTCGCTATGCGCGCGCTGATTGACGATGTACGCCGGAACCTCGCCCTTGTTCGCCATCTCCCTCAACGATGGCTCCAGACGCCCCTTGCCGACGCCCATGAGAGGATGCGCCTCGAACAGGTGAATCGACGCGCGCCAGAGCTGCAGGCGCGCACCGATGGAACTGTAGTCGGTCGAGCCTTCCGACAGGCGCACGATGTCCGAACGCGTCGCCATCACGCGCTCGCGGCCGAGCGGCGATGCGAGCAAGGCCGACATGACGAGCACGGCGACGAGCAATGCGGCGAGCCAGTGACGGCGCTGCTTGACCCAGTCGAAATTGAGCGAGCACAGCACGAGAAACAGCGGAATCGCGAGCCATCCGCCACGAGTGCCCGACAGATACGACGCGTAGACGCCGCCTACGAGTCCCAAAAGCTTGATCGCGATGCCGGCGCGCTTGGCGAGCACATTGGGATAGTCATCCCAACGGATCGTCATCACCGAAAGAAAGCCGAGCAGGAGCGCGGTGTTACCGTACGGAATCGGATTCGTATAATCGTTGCCGAGACGATTGAGATCGTTGATCGTCATGTGGAGGTTGCTGTCCACAGCCCATGCGCCCGCTCCGATCGCACCGAACGCGCAGCCCCAGCCGAGCGTCTTCAGATAGCGGATGGGCAGATTCACGAGCAACAGAAAGATCGGCAGGCTCAACGCCAGTCGCGACAGGCCGTCGAACTCGCGCGGCAGGTAATAGCCGTCGATCGCCTGCTGCAGCGGCAAATAAACCATGTAACAGAGCATGCCTGCGGTGTACCAGGGATAAGCGGTGACGAGCAGGCCGCCCTTCAGCCGAAACGGTTTACTGAAGCCAGCGACGAACGCGATGGCCAGCAGCACGAAAAAGCAGTAACCGGTTCCACCCCGCACCACAAGTGTGGTCGCGGGCGCCAGCAAGACCATGCCGGCAATGACATAACGCAGAATTTTTTCCAAATCGGTGAGCCTGACGTGAGTTCAACCAGCCGGGCCTGTCGCGCGTCCCGAAAACCCGCGATATTATACCCGTTGCCGCCTGGCACGCTCTTCGCTCCCGGAACGCCTGACACGCACCGGGGAAGGCCACGCCGGGCATTCCATGCGTTGTGAATCCGACATGCCAGCGACACATCAGATAGAAGCGGACGCACCGCTCGCCAGCCTACTACTCATCACGTTCAATCAGCAGGAAACCGTCGCCGATGCGATCCGTGGTGCGCTCGCCCAGACCTGGGCGCCACTCGAAATCCTCATTTCGGACGATGCCTCCGCCGACGACACGTTCGCCGCCGCCGAGCGCTGCGTGCGCGACTATCGCGGCCCGCACGCCGTGGCGCTCTATCGCAATGAGAGAAACCTCGGCATCAGCGCGCATCTGAGCGCGCTCGCGGCGCGCGCATCGGGCGAGATGCTGTTCATCGCGGCGGGCGACGATATCTCCCGACCCGAGCGCGTCGAGCGCGTGATGCGCGACTGGCTCGCGAGCGGCAAGCGCTACGACCTTGTTGCGACGGACCTGCAGGACATCGACGCCGAGGGCAACACGCACGGCGTGCTACGCGTGACCGACCTCGACGATTACCACGGCTTCGACGACTGGTCGGGCAATCGGCCGCACGTCGTCGGGGCGGCGCATGCCTGGGCGCGCCGGCTCTTCGAGGAATTCGGCCCGATCGCGCCGGGTATCTACGGCGAAGATCAGATCATGACGTTTCGCGCGATCATGAGTCGCGGCGCCCACACGTTGCACGAACCGCTCGTCCAATACCGGCGCGGCGGTCTGTCGAGAAAGCGCGTATGGCGCACGCCGGCCGACTTCGTCGCGCGCATCAAGCTCGCCAACATCAACGGCGCGGGCGAGACGAGCCAACTCGTGAGCGATGCCGAGAAACTGGGTGTGGGCGGCCCGATGCGCGCGCTGCTCGCGGCAAAATCCGCGCGCGAGACCTACGTCAGCGCAATGTTCGACGAGCGCTCGCTCGGCCGCAAGAGCGCGCTCTTCGCGGCGTCGAAAGACGTCGACTTCGGCTTTCGCTTCAGGATGTTCATCTATGCGACCTGGCCGTGGCTACTCTCGCCCTTCTTCTTCGTGAAGCGGCATCTGCGCGGATGAGCGCGCGAGCTTGGCGCCCCACCGCGCCCGACAGAGCAACCCGGCATCAACGCCATTCGAAAGGCACCATGACGTTCCCAACGCTCGGCATCGCCATCATCACCCACAACGCGGCCGCGCGGCTCGCGCAATGCCTGCAGGCCGTGTCCTTCGCCGACGAGATCGTGGTCGTCGACGGCGGCAGCACCGATGCGACCGCGGGCATCGCCGAGGCGCATCGCGCGCGCGTGATCGAGGCGCGCGACTGGCCGGGCTTCGGCCCGCAGAAGAACCGCGCGCTCGACGCGCTCTCGACCGATTGGGTGCTTTCCATCGATGCCGACGAAGTCGTGTCGCCGGAACTGGCCGCTTCGATCCGCGCCGCGATCGCCGATCCGCAAGCAGATGTCTATGCGCTCGACCGCCTGTCGAGCTTTTGCGGCGCGTGGGTGGAGCACAGCGGCTGGTATCCGGACTGGATTCCGCGGCTGTTCCGGCGCGGCACGGCGCGCTTCTCGCCCGATCTCGTGCACGAGCGGCTGGTGCTCTCGACCGGCAAGCCCGTCATGCGTCTCTCGGGCAAGCTGATGCACTACTCCTACGAGGATTTCGAAGCGGTGTTGCGCAAGCTGGACGCGTACTCGACGGCGGGCGCACTGCAACGCCACGCTGCGGCCAAACGCAGCAGCTTCGGCATGGCGCTCTCGCGCGGCGCGTGGGCGTTCGTGCGAACTTACGTGCTGCGGCGCGGATTTCTGGATGGCAAAACCGGCTTCATGATCGCGGTTTTCAACGCGCAGACGGTGTACTACCGGTTTCTGAAACTGGCGCATCTGAACGAGATGCGCTGAACGAGATGCGCTGAATGGCTCAGCGCTTCGCGTCGATGTTGCGCGCGAGGTCGATCAACGCGCGCACGTGCGAGTCGACGCTCGCGTCATAGCGCACCGCGTCGTCCGACACGCGCGGGAGCTCGCGCCGCGTTTCGATGGCGTCGAGCACCGTGCGGCGCAGATCGTCGGCGTCGCCGGATTTGAAGACGTGCTTCGCGTGATCCGCGATAGCGTCGCAGCAGCCGATGCACGCCGGAAAAATCACCGGTGTGCCGCACATGACCGACTCGATGCCGACGAGCCCGAACGGTTCGTAGCTCGACGCGAGAATGGTGAAATCCGCCGCGCGATACGCATCCTCGATGTTCTTCGCATAGCCGACATAGCGCACGTTCGCCGCCGGCTTTTCCGGCGCGCGACCCGCGACGGCGATCACGACGTTCATCCCGGCGAGCGCCTTCTCGATCAGCGGCAAGCCCTTGCGCTCGTGGCTGCTCGACGGAAACAGCAGCACGGTTTCTTCGGGTTTGAAGCCCAATTTCTCGCGCAGACGCGCGCGCGCGGTGGCATCGACCGGCGAAAATCGCGCCCCGTCGACAGGCGGATAAAGCACGCGGATCTTGTGAACGTCCACGCCATACAACGCGCGCAGTTCGTCGCGCATCATGTCCGAATGCGCGACGACCACCTTCGCGCGCGCATATTGACGCCGCTCTAGCGCGATCTGCCGCGTGTCCGAGCGTTTCTCGCGCCGTCCGGTCGCGCGCAAAAATCCGATATGCGTGCCGCCGCAAATGGCGATCTCGGAATCTTCCACGCGATTGCAGCCGATCAGCACGTCCACCTTCGCCTTCTTGCGGGCGCGCTTCAGGGCCCACGAGAAATACGCGTCGCGCAGCTTGCCCGGCAGAAACGACACCTGGATTCGATGCGGCTCGACGAGCCGGCTTTCGGGCAGCGACGTATCGATCTTGCGCGCGAAGAACGCGGGCTTGCGCGCGCCCTGGAAGCCCACGGCGGCGAGACCGCGCACGAGATCCATCGCGTAGCGTTCGAGTCCGCCGGAATGCTTCAGCGCATTCGCCGAAATGCCGATGCGCATCAGTAGACGATTTCGATCGCGCTGCCCGCGAATTCGCCGCGCAGCGCCGTGATGAGGTCGTCGGTCGGCTTGACGCGCCACGCGTCGCCGAGGCGCACTTCGCCTTCCGCATGCTCGCTGCGATAAACGATGCTCACGTTCAGGCCGTTCGGAATGGGCGCGGACTGACGCGAGCGGCCGCCTTCGCGTCCGTTATCCCGCGCCGGAGCGGGCGGCGGCGCTTCCTGCGCGCCCGCCGCGTGCGCTTCGAGCACACGGCGCAGACGCAAGGCGTCGGCGTTGCCGTTCATCTCGACCTTCACGGACTGCGCGTAGCGGCTGCGCGCGCGTTCGAGATCCATCGCCGTATCGACGGTGAAGCGAATGCCGCCCGTGAACGCGTCGTTGCGCGCCATGCCTTGCACGACGAGCAGCTCGTCTTCCTTGAAGAGCGCCTTGTTCGCTTCGAACTGTTCGTTGAAGACGGTGACTTCGCACTGGCCGCTGCCGTCGTCGAGATTGACGATCAGCATCTTGCCGCGCTGGGTCATTTGCGTGCGCATTGCGGTGATCACGCCCGCGACCAGTTTGTCTCGCCCTTCCTTCAACTCGCCGATCTTCTGACGCACGAAGCGGCGCACTTCGCCCTTGTAGGCATCGAACAGATGACCCGACAGATAGAAGCCGAGCGCGGTCTTTTCTTCCTGCAGACGCTTCTTGTCGGACCACTCAGCTTCCTCGACATATTCGTGCTTCGCGAGCGGTGCGTCGCCCATGTCGAAGAGGCCGGCCTGCATTGCGTTGGCGGCCTCCTGATCGGCGGCTTCCATCGCGAGCGGCACCGATGCGAGCAGTTGCGCGCGATTGGCGTGAAGCGTGTCGAACGCGCCCGCGCGGATGAGCGCTTCCACCGTGCGCCGATTCACGACACGGCGGTCGATGCGCTCGCAGAAATCGAACAGATCGACGAACGGGCCGTCTTCCCGGGCACGCAGAATTTCTTCGATCGCGTTCTGCCCGCTGCCCTTCACCGCGCCCAGACCGTAGCGAATGGTTTTCGAGCGCTTGCCGTCGGCTTGCGCCACCGGTTCGAAGCGATACGCCGACTGGTTGATGTCAGGCGGCAAAACCGCCATGCCGTTCGACAGGCAGTCCTCGAACAGGATCTTGACCTTGTCGGTGTCGTCCATGGCGAGCGACATGTTGGCCGCCATGAATTCGGCCGGATGATGCGCCTTGAGCCACGCCGTGTGATAGGCGAGCAATGCATACGCCGCCGCGTGCGACTTGTTGAAGCCGTAGCCCGCAAACTTCTCCATCAAGTCGAAGGTCTCGTCCGCCTTCGCGCGCGTGAGCCCGTTCTTCGCCGCGCCTTCCGCGAAAAGCTCGCGATGCGTGGCCATTTCCTCGGGCTTTTTCTTGCCCATCGCGCGACGCAGCAAGTCCGCGCCGCCGAGCGAATAGCCGCCGATGATCTGCGCCATCTGCATCACCTGCTCCTGATAGACCATGATGCCGTAGGTCTCTTTCAGAACAGGTTCGACGCGCGGATCCGGATACTCGACGATCTCGCGCCCGTGCTTGCGCGCGCAGAAACTCGGGATCAGGTCCATCGGCCCCGGGCGATACAGCGCCACGAGCGCGATGATGTCTTCGAAGCGGTCCGGCTGCGCGTCCTTCAGCATGCCCTGCATGCCGCGACTTTCCAGCTGGAACACGGCGACGGTGTTCGCCTTCTTGAGGATCGAGAACGAAGCCGGATCGTCGAGCGGCACCTGCGTGAGATTCCAGTCCTTCTTCGACGGATCGAGACGGCGGATATAGCGCTCGGCCCAGTCCAGAATCGTAAGCGTGGTGAGGCCCAGAAAGTCGAACTTCACGAGGCCGACGGCTTCGACATCGTCCTTGTCGTATTGACTGACGACGCCGCCGTCTTCGCCTTGCGTATAGAGCGGGCAGAAATCCGTGAGCTTGCCCGGGGCGATCAGCACGCCGCCCGCGTGCATGCCGACGTTACGCGTGAGGCCTTCTACGCGTTGCGCGAGTTCGAGCAACTGATGCACTTCGTCTTCGGAATCGAAGCGCTCCTGAAGCGCCGGCTCTTCCTTCATCGCATCCGCGATGGTCACGTGCTTGCCCGGCTTGAACGGAATCAGCTTCGCGATGCCGTCGGTGAACATGTAGCCGAGATCGAGCACGCGGCCGATGTCGCGCACCGCCGCCTTCGCGGCCATCGTGCCGAAGGTCGCGATTTGCGATACGGCGTCCGCGCCGTACTTGCCCTTCACATATTGAATGACGCGATCGCGCCCTTCCTGACAGAAGTCGATGTCGAAGTCGGGCATCGACACGCGTTCCGGATTCAGGAAGCGCTCGAACAGCAGGTTGTAGCGCAGCGGGTCGAGATCGGTAATGCCGAGCGCATACGCGACGAGCGACCCCGCGCCCGAGCCGCGCCCCGGACCGACCGGCACGCCATTGTTCTTCGCCCACATGATGAAGTCGGCAACGATCAGGAAGTAGCCCGGAAAGCCCATCTTGATGATCGTGCCGCACTCGAAGTCGAGGCGCGCGTAGTAGGTTTCGCGCTGCGCGCTGCGTTCGGCTTCATCGGGAAAAAGCTGTTGCAGACGGACTTCGAGGCCTTCCTTCGACAATTGCACGAGGTAGTCGTCGAGCGACATGCCGTCCGGTGTCGGGAAAAGCGGCAGCTTCGGCTTGCCGAGTTCGAGCGTCAGATTGCAGCGCTTGGCGATCTCCACGGTGTTCGCGAGCGCTGACGGAATGTCCGCGAAGAGCGCGCACATTTCGTCTTGCGTGCGGAAATACTGATCCTGCGTGAAGCGCTTCTGCCGACGCGGATTCGCGAGGATATCGCCTTCGGAAATGCACACGCGCGCTTCGTGCGCGGTGAAGTCGTCGGGCGTCATGAACTGCATCGGATGCGTTGCGACGACCGGCAGTTTCAACTTCGCCGCAAGCTCGACCGCTTCCTGAATGTACGACTGCTCGCCCGGCTGACCCGCGCGCTGCAATTCGATGTAAAACGCGTTCGGAAAGAGTCCGATCCAGCGCTCGGCGTTGCGTTGCGCGGATTGCGCGTTGCCCGCCGCGAACGCCATCCCGATATCGCCGGTCTGCGCGCCCGAGAGCGCGAGCAGTCCGGTCGCGAGACCTTCTTCGAGCCATTCGACCATTACCTCGGCGCGGCCGCGATACTGGTTCGTGAGCCATGCGCGGCTCAGCAACTCGCACAGGTTGAGATAACCCTGCTTGTCGCGCACGAGCAAAAGGAGGCGCGAAGGCTTGTCGCGGTCGGCGGGATTGGTGATCCAGACGTCGCAGCCGGCGATCGGCTTGACGCCCATGCCGCGCGCTTCCTTATAGAAGCGCACGAGACCGAATGCGTTGCCGAGATCGGTCAGCGCGAGCGCGCCTTGCCCGTCTTTTGAGGCAGCCTTGACGACGTCGTCCAGCCGCACGATACCGTCGGCGATCGAGAATTCGGAGTGGACGCGGAGATGAACGAAGCGGGGATCTGACATGGCGATATTGTACATGCGGGACATTCGCGAAAACGGCTGTGGCGACACGCGTTGGCCGAACGGACAAGGCCCGCGCGCATGCCCGAAATTGCGCACGCGCAAGCCTTCCCGACAATGCGGATCGAATCCGGCAAAGCCCGGCGTCGTTTGCGGGATAATACGTGTTTCGCGCACGATTTTTGTCCGCATTTTTTACCTGTTACAGCCGTTTTGCGCGTCAACCAATCATGAGCATTCTGAATCTCTCCGCCTACAAATTCGTCACCATCGAAGACGGCCCCGCGTGGCGGCCGCTCGTCACCGAACGCTGCAACGCGCTCGGCTTGAAGGGCACGATTCTGCTGGCGCCGGAGGGCATCAACCTTTTCATCGCCGGGCCGATCGCCGAAGTTCGCGAATTCATCGATTACATCCGCACGGACGCGCTCTTCGGCGGCCGTTTCGCCGATCTGCAATTCAAGGAAAGCATTTCCGCAACGCAGCCGTTTCGCCGCATGCTGGTGAAACTCAAGCGCGAAATCATCACCATGAAGAAGCCCGCGATCAGGCCGGAACTCGGCCGCGCGCCGTCGGTGGACGCGCCCACGCTGAAAGCCTGGCTCGACCGCGGCCATGACGACGAAGGCCGCCCTGTCGTGATGCTCGACACGCGCAACGCGTTCGAAATCGATGTCGGCACGTTCGACAATGCGCTCGACTACCGCATCGCGAAATTCAGCGAGTTTCCGGAAGTGATCGAGCAGAATCGCTCGGATCTCGACGGCAAGACAGTCGTGTCGTTCTGCACCGGCGGGATTCGCTGCGAGAAGGCCGCGATTCACATGAAGGAAGTCGGCATCGAGCACGTTTATCAGCTCGAAGGCGGCATTCTGAAGTACTTCGAGGAAGTCGGCGGCGCGCATTACAACGGCGAATGCTTCGTGTTCGATTACCGCACCGCGCTCGATCCGGCTCTGCAACCGACCGCGACCGCGCAGTGTTTCGGCTGCCGCGCGGTGGTGCCGGCCGTAGATCAGCAGTCTCCGTTCTACAAGCCGGGCGAGACGTGCCCGGCATGCCATCCCGGCGCGAAGGTCGGCCAGACGGCATAAGCCTGTTTCGATGACCTATCGCGGCCGCTTCGCGCCCTCACCCACCGGGCCGCTGCACGCCGGGTCGCTCGTCAGCGCGCTCGCGAGTTATCTCGATGCGCGCGCGCACGGCGGAAGCTGGACCGTGCGCATCGAGGATGTCGACGCGCCGCGCACCGTGCCCGGCGCCGCCGATGAAATCCTCGCGACGCTCGAACACTTCGGCATGCATTCAGACGAGCCGCCGGTTTGGCAAAGCGCGCGCGGCGCGGCCTACGCGGCCGCGTTCGAGCGACTTCGGGCGACGGGCCTCATCTATCCGTGCGGCTGCACGCGGCGCGAGATCGCTGATTCGCTTTTGAGCGCGCATGCACGCCATGCAACGCTCGCTTATCCGGGAACGTGTCGCGACGGTCTGCACGGCAAATCCGCGCGCGCGTGGCGATTGCGCGTGCCGGACGGCGCTGCGGCGGTCGTCACGTTCGTCGATCGCTGGCAAGGCATACAGACGCAGGATCTCGCGACCGAAGTCGGCGATTTCGCGTTGAAACGCGCCGATGGCCTGTGGGCCTATCAACTCGCGGTCGTCGTCGACGATGCCGACGCCGGCATCACGCATGTCGCGCGCGGCGCAGACCTGCTCGATTCGACCGCGCGGCAAATCTATCTGCAGCACTGCCTCGGCGTACCGACGCCGGATTATCTGCACGTGCCTGTGGTCAGCAACGACATCGGCGAAAAACTGAGCAAGCAGACGGGCGCGGCGGCGCTCGATCGAAATGCGCCGCTCGACGCGCTCGTCGAGGCGGCGCGGCATCTGGGCATCGAGGCGCCGGGCGAATCGCTGGAAACTTTCTACAGCGCCGCGACGGCCGAGTGGGCGAAGCGCTTCGCGCGCTAGGCGCAAAAAAGGCAGCCACACGGGCTGCCTTTTCGACTTAAAGCTCAACGAAGATCACGACGACTTGCGCGGCATCCCCAGACCGCCGAGCAATGCCGCGAGCGGCTGCTTCGGCGTGCTCTTGCGCTCAGGCTCGACCGCTTCCTCCTGACGCTTCATCGCCGAAGGCGACGGCTCGTACGGCTTCAGGAAAAATTCGTCGACGGGCTGTTGGCGACCGCGCGGGCGGTCGTGCGGGCGATCGTGCGGACCCGTCGTGCGGCGGCGCGAACCCGGCTCGTCGCGCGGCGTATGACGATGCTCGGTGCGCTCGGCGCGACCAAAGCGCTCGTCACGGCGCGGCGCCGATCCGTCGCGGCGCGCGGGCATCTTCACTTCGAGCGTCTCGACTTCGAGCGGGCGCTTGATTAGCTTTTCGATATCGGCAAGTTGCTTGCGCTCGTTCGGGCTGCACAGCGACAACGCGTCGCCCGACGCACCCGCGCGCCCGGTCCGGCCAATGCGGTGCACGTAATCTTCCGCGCTGAACGGCAGATCGAAGTTGATGACCGCCGGCAATTCAGCGATATCGAGGCCGCGCGCGGCGACGTCGGTGGCGACGAGCGCCTCGATCTCGCCGCGCTTGAACGCGTCGAGCGCCTGCATGCGCTCGCCCTGCGTACGGTCGCCGTGAATCGCCGTCGCGACGATGCCGTCACGTTCGAGCACGCGCGCGAGCCGGCTCGCGCCGATCTTGCTGTTGCAGAAAACGATCACCTGCTTCAACTGGCGCTCGCGAATGAGCTGCGCAACCGCGCTGGACTTGTCGCTCTCGTGCACCTCGAAGACGATCTGGCGCACGTTGGTGGCCGTCGAATTGCTGCGCGCGACTTCGATCGTCTGCGGATCGCGCAGATACGTGGCCGCGAGCTTCTTGATTTCCGGCGAGAACGTCGCCGAGAACAGCAGCGTCTGACGTTCCTTCGGCAGCAAATTCAGGATGCGCTGGAGATCGGGCAGAAAGCCCATGTCCAGCATGCGGTCGGCTTCGTCGAGCACGAGCATCTGCACCTGGCCGAGATTCACCGTTTTTTGCTGCACGTGATCGAGCAGGCGGCCCGGCGTCGCGATGAGAATTTCGACGCCGCGGCGCAGTGCCTCGGACTGCGGATTCATGTCGACGCCACCGAACACGACCGTGCTGCGCAGCGGCGTGTGCTTCGAGTAGGTCTGGACGTTGGCGGCGACCTGGTCGGCGAGTTCGCGCGTCGGCGTGAGCATCAGCGCGCGCACCGGATGGCGCGCGGGCGAGGCGCTCGTGCTCGCGTTCGGCAAGAGGCGCTGAATGATCGGCAGCGAGAAACTCGCGGTCTTGCCGGTGCCGGTCTGCGCGGCGCCCATGACATCGCGCCCCGCGAGGACCACAGGAATCGCCTGGGCCTGAATCGGCGTGGGCGTCGTGTAGCCGGACTCGCGCACCGCTTTCAGGATGTCGGCGGACAAACCGAACTGGTCGAACGTCGGCTCGACGGTCGGTGCGGTGGACGTGTTCGTGGCGACGGAATCGGACATGGTGACTTTATTTGCTTTCGCTAAAATGCCGCTCGACGCGGCGCGCGTAAAAAATCGTTCGGTCGTTTCGGTCGATCGTCGCGATCGGTTGCTTACGCGGATGGGTTTGGTTGGCGCACGCGGCGCATGAGTCGGGCCCATGAATCAGGCGCAAAGTGCGCGCGCGGGACGCGGCGGCCGGTCAATCGAGCCTCACGCGCCCGCTCATTTGCTCGTTTCTTTCGCGAGCCCGCGTTCTGATGGAACACGGCTTCGATGACGCCTTCAAGGCACGCGGCATCGCGCGATTTTCTGAAGCGGTGGCGTGCTCGACGCCCGTGTGTGCCCGCTCAAGCCGGCACTGACCGCAATGCCGGAAATCCGAATTCAGTCCGGCCGCGCTTTTCACAGCCGGAAAGCCGCACATTGTAGCACCGCGCGCCAAAGCGCCCCGGCGGAGCGAAAGCGCAGCCGGGCCGTGCGGCGGCGTGCCGCGCGCCTACTTCTTGCGCGCCTACTTCTTACGCGCCTCGCAGTCCGCGAGCAGCGGCGACGAATCCTTCGCGGCCATCTCATCGTATAGATTGGCCTGCGGACCCTTGGTCCACCACGTGTACTGATCAGCGACGTATTTCGCGCCCGATCCCGCGATCACGTTGACGAACAGCAGCTTGCGCCCGTCGACGGTCAGCGCCGCGAAGCTCTGATGGTTGCGCGTGTTCGTGTATTGAACGGAGACGCTTTTGCCGTCCTTGCAGTCGTAGCGGGTGGTCTGCGTCGACGCGGTCTGGATCTGCGGCACGGTGAGCGGCATGGCGAACGCCGCCTGCGCGACGAGCGACGTGAATATGAACGCGGTGGATTTCTTCATCATTCGATTCGCCATGTATTCGATGTGGATGCGAGCGGCGACGCTCACGGGTCGATCACGGCGGCGCATGCGTCGGTCGGCGCGGCCGCGACATGGCCGACCAGCGGCACGATCTTCAGCCCCGCCGACGCGACGCGGCATGGCGCCGCGGCAAGTCCGCAGCCCGAAAGCCCGAGGGACGCCACGACGAGCGCGGCCATCACTTTCCATTTCACTTTCTCGCTCCCGCCAGCGCCCGCGCGCCGGTCATCTGGCCGAAACCGGCCTCACCTTCGTCGCCGCGAGCTTCGCTCGTTCACGCGCTTCGCCGGTATCGGCGCCCGTCGCGAGCGCTACGCCCATGCGGCGCTTCATGAAACTTTCCGGCTTGCCGAAAAGCCGCAGATCCGCGCCGGGCACGGCGAGCGCTTCGGCGACGCCCTCGAACGCGATGCCCGCCTCCTCCAGCCCGCCGTAGATCACCGCCGACGCGCCGGGCGCGCGCAAAGCGGTATCGACGGGCAAGCCGAGAATCGCGCGCGCGTGCAGTTCGAACTCGGAGAAGCGCTGCGTCGCGAGCGTGACGAGGCCGGTGTCGTGCGGACGGGGGCTTACTTCCGAGAACCAGACGTCGTCGCCGCGCACGAAGAGTTCGACGCCGAAGAGTCCGCGTCCGCCGAGCGCCGTTACCACCTTCGCGGCGACATCGCGCGATTTCGCGAGCGCGGCCGGGCTCATCGGCTGCGGCTGCCACGATTCGACGTAGTCGCCCGCGACCTGAACGTGGCCGATCGGATCGCAGAAATAGGTTTGCGTCTCGCCGCTCGCGGGGTCCGCCGCACGCACGGTGAGTTGCGTGATCTCGTATTCGAAGTCGATGAAGCCCTCGACGATCACGCGCCCGCGATTCACGCGCCCGCCCGCCAAGGCGTAGTTCCACGCGGGCTCGACGTCGGCGTCGTTCCTGAGCACCGATTGCCCCTTGCCCGACGACGACATCACGGGCTTCACCACGCACGGAAAACCGATCTTCGCGATCGCCGCCTTCATTTCATCGAGCGATTGCGCGAATGCATAGGGCGAGGTCGGCAAGCCCAGTTCCTCGGCGGCGAGGCGCCGGATGCCCTCGCGATTCATTGTGAGTTGCGTGGCGCGCGCCGTCGGGATGACGGTCGCGAGCCCGGCTGCCTCGATATCGGCGAGCGCCTCGGTCGCGATCGCCTCGATCTCCGGCACGATCAGATGCGGCTGCTCCTGCTCGACGAGCGCGCGCAGCGCGGCGGCGTCGGTCATGTCGATCACGTGTGCGCGGTGCGCGACCTGGTGCCCCGGCGCATTCGCGTACCGGTCCACCGCGATCACTTCTACGCCGAGCCGCTGCAACGCGATGATCACTTCCTTGCCGAGCTCGCCCGCGCCGAGCAGCATCACGCGCGTGGCATTGGGGGAAAGCGGCGTGCCGATGCGCGTGGCGCCAGCGCGAAGTGGATCGGTCTGCATGAGTGCTCCAGAATCGGGTGATGAGGTCAACGAGGCGCAAAGAGGCGGATTTGGGCGCGATGTTAACACGCAGCGCCAAAGGCGACACTTTGCCATTCGGCCTATTGACAGCGTCGTCACACGCGGTATTGACATGCGAATGCGCACTGAAATTCCCGGCGCGTTGCCAATCGATGACAAGATCGATGACAGCCCCGGCAGAACGCCGCCGATCATTTTGTTGCATCGCGGCGCTAGACAAATCACAGGACGCGTGCGATACCCTTACGCTTTCGCCAGCTTCAGGATCATCGATGCCCACGCCCCTTTCTCGCGCGTCTGATTTTCATTCGCCGCGCTCATCGTCAAATCCGCTGTCGCGTCGCAAGAATGCACTTTCGCTGGTCTCCCGCGCGTGCGCGCTCGTTGTCGCGGCGAGCGTCGTGGCTGGCTGCGCAATGCCGAAGCACACCGATGCAAGCGCCCCGCCCACCGATCCCTATAGCCCCGCCGCCACGCAATTGCTCGACGATACGCAATGGGAGCTCACGAACTGGACCGATGCGAGCGGCCAGCCGCGCGCTCTGCCGCACGCGGGCCCGAACAACGCGCAGCCGCTTACGCTCGACTTCTCGACCGCGAGCGGCCGTCGCCAGGCGAGCGGTTTCTCGGGCTGCAACCGCTTCGCCGGCGCTTACGACCTGAAGGACGGCAAGCTCACTTTCGGTCCGCTCGCCGGCACGCGCATGGCATGCGTATCGGGCGCCGGCGCGGCGCTTGAGCGGCCGTATCTCGACGCGCTTGCGCATATCGCGAAAAGCGGCGTGCAGATGAATCCGCCGCAAGCGCTGCAACTGACGCTCAACGACGGCCAGGTGCTCACCTTCGCGCCGCGCGCGAAGTGATGTGTTGCGTACTTGCGGCAGGGTCGTCGTGCGCGCGCGGCACCCGTTAAACTGCTCGATCGAAGCGCCCGGCCGGAAGCCGAAATCGGCGCGTTCGGGCAGCAGTCTCATTCGTTTCACCCAACATTGATTCAAGCTCAAGCATGCACATGGTAGTTCTCGGCTGGTTCGGTGCATCGGTCGTCTGGTTCCTTCCGCTCTTCTGGCGCATCGTCAAACAGGTGCTGCCCGGCGGCGCAGGCGTGCGCGGCCCCGGCACGATCCGCCTCTGGATCGGTTTCGTCGCCGTGCTGCTCGCGAGCAGCACGCTCGAAGGCGCGCTCGCAAACTCGCTCGAAACGCAGGCGAACGTCAATCGCGGCGGGCGCGCGCTCGCCGCTGCGCTGAGCGGGCCCGCGCATCTGACCGGCGCGGGCGCGATCGCGATCGCGGCGATCGTGCTCGCGATCTTTCTGCCCTGGCTGATCGAATTCAGCTGGCGTTCGGTGCTCGCATGGGCGGACGAAGCGTTCGGCTTCGGCCTGCCGCAAAGCTGGCTCACGCCGCGCGAAAGCGAACCGCGGCCGAATTCGCCCAGCCGCGAGAAGTCGCGCGACAAATCGCCGAACTGGTTCGAGCGGCGCGCCCGCGCGAAAGCCGCACGCGACTCGCAGGAACGCGCCCATCGGGCCGAGCGATTCGATGCGCCGACGTCGCGCACGTCGTCCGACGAGCCGACGCTCGGTCTGCCGACCGGCCAACGCGGCACTCGTTATCAGCGGCCAACCGCGTGGCGTCCCGCTCCGATCGGCAGGAGCGCTGCCAGCCGCACCGTGGCCGCCGCCGCGAGCGCCGTCGCCACCGCCGAAGCGTATGCAAAACGCCCCGCATTCGAGGCAGCCGGCGTCGCGCGTCCGGTCACGCATACGGAGCCGGTCGCGCCGTCGGGCTGGTTAAATCCGTCGGCGGCGCTGGCGAATCGCGAGGAGCGCGCGCCGTTTGCGCCGCGACAGGCGTCCGCGTTCGAGCCTTCGGGTTCGGGCCTGCGCGCATCCGTCGCCGTCGACACGCCGCGCATTCAGACGCCGCCGACGCCCGCGCCTCGCATGGATCGTCCGCGCGGTCCGTCGACATCGATGTCCGCGCAACGATCGTCGGCAATGGCGAGCGCGTCCGTCGCCGCGAGCGTGGGCGCGCCCCGCCGGCCGCCTTTGCCGCAAGCGTCGCAGGGCGCGAGCCGTCCTCCCGCGCGCCCGGCCGCGGTCGCCGCAACGCGTGAGTTCGCGCCCGCGCCGCTCGCCGCGCCCGCGTTCTCGCGTCCGGCCACACCGCTCGGGCCGCCAGCGCCGCCGCCCGCGCCCGGCACCATTCAGGCGACGCTGCGCTCCATCGAAGAGAAGACCGCGATGTGGACGTCGCTGGCCGGCGCGAGTCTCGCGCGCGGGCATGTGGCGATGGCGCGAGCCGCGCAGCCCGACGTCCAGCCGAGCGCCGAAGTATCGGAGTTGGCGACGCCCGTCGCGCGCATTGTTGAAACTGCGCCTGAAGTATCGCCGTCTGTCGAGGTGCAGGAAATCGAAGAGCACATCGCGCCGCCTCTGATCGACGCGCACGTCATTGCGCCCGCGCTCGTCGAGCCGCCGCCGCTTTTCGAAATGCGTCTGCCGGAGCCGTCGATTCCCGAGGTCGCGGCTGTCGAGCCTGTCACGCCGCCGGCAATCGATGTGAGCGAAGAGGAAGTCGAAGAAAGCCCGCCGCAAGAACCGGCGCAAATCGAGTTGCCATCCGAACCGCCGCCGCCGTTTGCGAACGTGACGGCAGAACCCGAGGATGTGGCACGGCAGCCGGAACCGGTGCCGGATCTGCGCGAACTCGCGCAAACGCCGCCGTGGCTGGACGCGCCCGCGCCCGTCGAAGACCACCGCGAGCCCCCTGCCCCGCCGCTGCTGCGCGTCGTCGACGAACCGGACGAGGCGCCCGTGGAAGATGAAGAACCGACGATCGACGAACGCCAGGTGGCGGGCGGCGAGTTCGCGTCGCCGTCGAACATCGTGCGCTTTCCGGGCATCGCCGCCGTGCCGGCCGCTCCGCCGCCGCCCATCGACGCGCCGGCCGCGCCGGCCGCGAGTCAACCGGTCGCGACGCCACCCTCCCCGCCCGAACCGCGCACGCCGGTACGCGGCTGTGCGCCAACGGAATTCGAGTTCCACGCGCCGCACGCATCGTCGGTGGAATTACCGACGCTCGATCTGCTCGAACCCGCGTCCGACGAGGTCGAACCGGTATCCGAGGAGCGTCTGAGCGAAACCGGCCTGCTGATCGAGCAGCGCCTTCAGGAATTCAAGGTGCCGGTGACGGTCGTCGGCGCGTCGGCCGGTCCGGTCATCACGCGCTTTGAGGTCGACCCCGCGCTCGGCGTGCGCGGCAGTCAGATCGTCGGATTGATGAAGGATCTTTCGCGCGGTCTCGGCCTCACGTCGATTCGCGTCGTCGAGACGATTCCCGGCAAGACCTGCATGGGCCTCGAACTGCCGAACGCGAAGCGCCAGATGATCCGGCTGTCCGAGATCCTCGACGACGACGTGTATCGCAACTCGAAGTCGAATCTGACCATCGCGATGGGCAAGGACATCGTCGGCAATCCGGTCGTAACGGATCTCGCCAAGGCGCCGCACATGCTCGTCGCGGGCACGACGGGCTCGGGCAAGTCGGTCGCCATCAACGCGATGATCCTCTCGCTGCTCTACAAGGCGAAGCCGGAGGACGTGCGCCTCATCATGATCGACCCGAAGATGCTGGAGCTTTCCGTCTACGAAGGCATTCCGCATCTGCTCGCGCCGGTCGTCACCGACATGAAGCTCGCGTCGAACGCGCTCAACTGGTGCGTCGGCGAAATGGAGAAGCGCTACCGGCTGATGTCGGCGGTCGGCGTGCGTAATCTCCAGGGCTTCAATCAGAAAATCCGCAACACGGAAGCCGCCGGCAAGAAGCTCACGAACCCGTTCTCGCTCACGCCCGATGCACCCGAGCCGCTCGCCAAGCTGCCGCTCATCGTCGTGGTCATCGACGAACTCGCCGATCTGATGATGGTCGCGGGCAAGCAGATCGAGCAACTGATCGCGCGTCTCGCGCAAAAGGCGCGCGCGGCCGGCATCCACCTGATTCTCGCGACGCAGCGGCCATCGGTCGACGTGATCACCGGGCTCATCAAGGCAAACATTCCGACGCGCGTGGCGTTTCAGGTGTCGTCCAAGATCGATTCGCGCACGATTCTCGACCAGATGGGCGCGGAATCGCTGCTCGGCGCGGGCGACATGCTGTTCCTGCCGCCCGGCACCGGCTATCCGCAGCGCGTGCACGGCGCGTTCGTCGCGGACGAGGAAGTGCATCGCGTGGTCGAGCATCTGAAGCAGTTCGGCGAGCCGGAGTACGAGGAAGGCATTCTCTCCGGACCGACGCCCGAAGGCGGCACGCAGGACCTTTTCGGCGACTCGCCCGATGCGGAAGCCGATCCGCTCTACGACGAAGCGGTCGCTTTCGTCGTGCGCACGCGGCGCGCTTCGATTTCGTCGGTGCAGCGGCAATTGCGCATCGGCTATAACCGCGCGGCGCGGCTCGTCGAGCAGATGGAAGCGGCCGGCCTCGTCTCGCCGATGGGCAGCAACGGCAACCGCGAAGTGCTCGCGCCGCCCGGCCCGGTCGAATAAGCGGACGAATGAGCGGCCGAAAGCGGCCGAACGAGCGTCACCAGAGCCGCAAGCGGCGCAACAGAAAGATCGTGATGGCGGCGCAGCCCGCCATCACGCCCATCACGATCCAGAACGACGACGGGTCCTTCGTACCCGGCAGGCCCGCCACGTTCATGCCGAACACGCCGGTGACGAGCGTCGCGGGCAGCAGCAACGCGGACATGATCGCGAGCCACAGCAGCTTGCGGTTGATGTCCTCCGAAAGCGCCGCGGCGATTTCGTCCTGCAACAGCTTCGAGCGTTCGTATAGTCCTTCGAGGCCGCCGCCCAATCCGTTCACGACCTGAATCGCCTGCACGAGCGATTCCATCGAGCGCGGTTCGGCCCATTCGAGTTTGCGCACGACGAGTTGCATCAGCGCGTTGCGCTCGGGGTCGATGAAGCGCTTGACCTCCACGATGCGCCGCCTGGCCTCGCCCAACATCGGGCGGCATTTCGAATGGCCGCCTTCGAGCACGCTTTCCTCGACATCGTCGAGACAATCGCCGATGTCGTCGATGCGATCCGCGAAGGTCTCGTTCAGCGCGCGGATGAGCCCCGCGAAAAGATCGACGGCATCGCGGAACATCGCGCCTTTGAGCACGGCGTGACGCAGCCGGTCGGTCGATTGCAGCGGCCGCGCGCGCACGGTGATCATGCGATGCCGGTCGACGTAAAAGCGCAGCGCGCTGGTCGCGCGGTTGGCCTCGCGCGCGTCAGGCGCGGCGGGCGCGGCGGGCGCGGCAGACGCGGCGACATCCGGCGTCTTCGCGACGAGTTCCAGATCCGCGACGACGCCATACACGAAGTTCGCTCCGACATGCACGCGCGGACGCGTGTCCTCGCCGTTAAGGAACTCGCGCGCGACATCGGGCATCGACGCGACGCCATTGAGCCAGCGCTCGACGGCGTCGTCGTTGCCGGACAGATGCAGCCACGTCGTCGGGCCATCGCCCGCGACCGCTTCGCGCGCCTCGTTCCATGTGAGCCGCAGCGCCTCGCCGCGGGCGAAGCTGAACGCGCTGATGAATCCCGGCGGCGCCGGCTCGTCGCGCCTGGTCGGATGCTCGCGGGCATCGAATGTGTGAGTCGTGTTCAATCTTGCTTCCCTGCTATTGCCTTTCGATTTTCTCAGTACACCTTTCAGTCGAGCGCGAAAGAGAGGCGCCTCGAAAGAAGCATCGTACTAGAACTCGTAGCGCCCCCAGAAGAACGCGACGTCGCCGTCATCGAGACCGGGAATGCGCGGGATGATCGTCGCCATGACCGACGCGCGCCGGTAGCGGATCGAGCCGATCGGCAGCGCGAGCGGCAACGGCAGGTAATGCGCGACGTCGCTGCGCGCTGTGACGCCGACGAAGAATCCGCCGCCCGCCTGCAAGCTGCCGAGCACGGGGAACGTGTACCACTGGCGCGCATAGCCGCCGATAGGTTCGAAATTGTGATGCGAATCCGGAAAGGCGAACGCGGACGGGATGTCTTCGTTTCCGTTCGCTTCGGTCCAGTGTTTGCCCGCGCCGCGCCACGAGCCGTCGTGCGCGACGCGCATCACGCGCTGGCACGCCGACGACATCCAGTCGCGCTTGTAATCACATCGCTTGTCGCCAGGTCCGGTCGCCGCAATCAACGGTTTACAACGGCGAAACGAACTTGAAATCGACTGGCGAGCCGATCGACAGCCGCTTCGGGTCCGAAGCAAGCTCGCCCGTTTGCGGATTGCGGCGGAAGAAATACGCGCTGTCGCTCTCCTGATTGCCGACGACGAGCCAGCGCCCGGTCGGATCGATCGCGAATTCGCGCGGCGTCTTGCCGAGCGTCGGATAGCGCTTGACGAACTTCAGACGGCCGTTCGCCGGATCGATCGCGAACTGCACGAGCTCGTTCGCGTCGCCGCGATTGGTAACGTACAGGAACCGGCCGTCCGGCGAGAGATGGATCGCGCCGCCGCCGATCTTGCCTCTGAAGCCCGGCGCGATGATCGATGCGCTCTGGACTTGCGTAAGGTTGCCGTCGCGATAATCGAACACGAGCACCGATGCACTCAACTCAGTCGTCAGATAAGCGTGTTTGCCGCTTGCGTCGAAGATCAGATGACGCGGCCCGGAGCCCGGCTTGATCGGCGTGTAACGCGCTTCGGTCGGACCGAAGAGGCCGCGGCTCGATGCGGACGGATCGGGCGTGTATCGATACGCGAATACCTTGTCCACGCCGAGATCCTGCGCGAAGAGATACTTGCCGTCGGGCGAGAACACGGTCGAGTGGACATGCGAATTGTCCTGCCTTCCCTTCACCGGTCCGCCGCCTTCGTGATGCACCGTCAGCACCGAACTGCCCACGTGGCCATCGGCGGAAAGCGGAAAGACCGCGAAGCTGCCGCCCGGATTGGACGCGACGGAATAGTTGGCGGTAAGCAGATATTTGCCGTCGGGCGAGATGGAGAGATAACACGGATCGTTGCCGTCCGACGAAACGCGATTGAGAAAGCTCAACTGGCCGCTCGCGCGATCGAAGCGAAAGGCGCTCACGCCACCGCGTTGCGTCGCCGGGCCGTTGTCGCCGGGCAATTCGTTCACTGCGTACACGTAATTACGGTCGCGGCTCACGACGAGATACGACGGGTTTACCGTCTGCGCCGACGCGACGCGTGCCAACTCGCCGCTGCCCGTGTCGAAGCGATAGACATAGATGCCTTCGCTCTTGCCGCCGCCCGTATAGGTGCCGATGAGCAGATCGTAGACTTCGCCGCTGGCCGCTCGCGCGGTGGCCGCATCGCTCGCCGTGCCTGCCGTCGCGGGCGTGGCGGCCGTCTGCGCGAAAGCCTGCGCCGCCGCCAGCGACAGCATGAGCGCGACACTTTTAGCCCACGCGATGGGTCTGACGTGCATCGGGCGCGCGTCTTGCAAGACGGGCATCAGCGGATTCGCGCCGCAGGGATGGCTCGGGTGCATGAAACCTCCTCATCGTCTCTTTGTTGCTTGTTATCGGGGCGACGCGCGAATACGCCAACATCGCAAGGCCCAAGGCGGGAGCAATTTCCGCTCCAAAAGATACACCTCGCACGACGGGCCAACCGACACGATTCGAACCAACAACAGGAGTTGCCGCGATGACTATTCACCTAGGCCTCGGCCCGCTGATCTCCCTGATCGCCGGGATCCTCATTCTCATCATGCCGCGGTTGCTGAACTTCATCGTGGCGATCTATCTGATCGTGATCGGGCTGATCGGCCTGTTCGGGATGGGATCGGCCCATTTCTGACGGGCGCGCGACTGTCGTGTGACGCCGGATCGCGTCGGCGGTTCCGCGCATGCACACGGATGCGCGAGCGCACGCGCGCGGGCCGAACCGCGTGCGTGCGCAAAGTGTCACGAAAGGAGAACACGCGGACGGGCCGCGCCGGTGATCCAGGTTGAGTCAGCCGTTCGCGAGTTGATCGAGACGCAGGCGTCCCTGGAGCGACAGCGCACCGACCGATACGCCAGCCGCGCCGAAGGTGTAGCGGTTGAAACAGCCGCGCTCGGTGAGAAACACGGCGGCGGTTTCCATCGCATTGCGAGACAGGCCGAGACGTTTGTGATCGAGCGCGAGGAGCATTTCGGCGTCCGACACGCGGCTCGCGGCGGAAAGTACGGCGATGCAGTCAGCTTTCGACGGATAGAGCATGGGATTCTGTTCCTCGAAACGCTACGTTGAAAACCGGAAGGGACGCGGCGCGAAGCGACTGCATGGCCCGCGCGCGAGACGACCGGGAACATGCTGAAAGACAAATGAAAGGTGACAAAGTTTCAGCGCCGCGAACAACGGGCCGATGCAAGCGCTGATGCCTTTCAGGAAACTTTAATCTAAACATCAGTCGAATAATTTTTCAACGGCGCGATCGGCGGTTCGCTAGTGCTTTTCCGCCAACGCGACGCGGCCGCCGTTGCACTGGCCGTCGTGCGTCGATTGCGCGCGGCCCGGTTTTCTGCTCATCGCGAACGATTGCGGCAGAATGCGGCCAGAAAGCATGCGTGGCGTGCGTCGCCTTAGTGACGACGACGCCGCGCTTCGCCCGGGCGCGCGCTCGTCCCGAATCTGTTGCTCAACCCGCGGCGCGTTTCAATTCGGCCTGCGCCGCCAGCAGGAAGATGTTCGCTTATGCCAGCACTGATCGAAGACTATGCGATGGTCGGCGACGGCCACACCGCAGCCCTCATTTCCCGCTACGGCTCCGTCGATTGGCTCTGTTGGCCGCGCTTCGACTCCGGCGCTTGCTTCGCCGCGCTGCTCGGCACGCCCGAGCACGGCCGATGGCTCATCGCGCCAGACATGCCCGACGGCGAGTCGCCCGTCATCACGCGCCGCTATCGCGAAGACACGCTGGTCCTCGAAACCGATTTCGAGACGCCGCAAGGGGCCGTGACCATCGTTGATTTCATGCCTTCGCGCAACGGCCATTCAGAATTGGTGCGCATCGTGATCGGCCGTCGCGGCACGGTGCGCATGAAGATGGAACTCGTGCTGCGCTTCGATTACGGCTCGGCCGTGCCCTGGGTCAGCCGCCTGCCCGACGACAGCGGCATCCGCGCGATCGCCGGACCGGATCTCGCGGTGCTGCGCACGCCCGTCGATCTCGTCGGCGAGAACATGCACACGACCGCCTGCTTCGATGTGAACGCGGGTGAGCGCGTGCCCTTCTCGCTGTGCTACTCGCAGTCGCATCTGCGTTTGCCGCACGCGTCGGACCCGCATACGCAACTCGCGCGCACCGAAAACCACTGGCGCGAGTGGTCCGGGCAAAGCAAGCTCAACGGCCGCTGGGCGAGCGCGATCCGCCGCTCGCTCATCACGCTCAAGGCGCTCGCGTATGAGCCGACGGGCGGCATCGTCGCCGCGCCGACGACCTCGCTCCCGGAGCAACTCGGCGGCACGCGCAACTGGGATTACCGCTACTGCTGGCTGCGCGATGCGACCATCACGCTGCTCGCGATGATGCGCGGCGGCTACTACGACGAAGCCCGCGCATGGCGGGCGTGGCTAGGCCGCGTGATGGCGGGGTCGCCGTCGCAGATTCAGATCATGTACGGCATCGCGGGCGAGCGCCGCCTGCCCGAATGGGAGGTCCCGTGGCTGCCGGGCTACGAGGGCGCGGCGCCGGTGCGCGTCGGCAATGGCGCGGTCGATCAGTTGCAGCTCGACGTCTACGGCGAAGTGATGAACGCGCTGCACCTCGCGCGCGTTGGCGGCCTGCAGAGCGACGAAACCGCGTGGTCCATTCAGTGCGCCATGCTGCAACACCTCGACACGATCTGGGAGCAACCCGACGAAGGTATCTGGGAAGTGCGCGGCGGAAAGCAACACTTCACGTTCTCGAAGGTGATGGCGTGGGTCGCATACGACCGCGCGATCAAATCGGCGGAAACGTTCGAGCTGCCTGGTCCGATCGACCACTGGCGCGAGATGCGCGCGCGCATCCGCGCCGAGGTGTTGAAGAAGAGCTGGAATCCGGAACTCAACTCCTTCACGCAGGCATACGGCAGCGATGCGCTCGACGCGAGCCTGCTGCTCATCCCGTTGCTCGGATTTTTGCCGCCAAAAGATCCGCGAGTGACCGGAACCGTACATGCGATCGAGACCGATTTGACGCACGATGGACTGGTCAAGCGTTATCACACCGCCGAAGTCGCGGACGGACTGCCGCCCGGGGAAGGCACATTTTTAGCTTGTAGCTTCTGGCTGGTCGACAATCTGGCGCTTCAGGGCCGCATCGACGATGCGCACCAGATGTTCGAGCGCCTCGTCGGTCTCGCGAACGACGTCGGGCTGCTGGCCGAGGAGTACGACACGGTGGCGAAGCGGATGGTCGGGAATTTCCCGCAGGCCTTCACCCACGTGGCTTTGGTGCACACCGGGATGAACCTGATACGACACGAGGAGGAGATGGCGAAGGCGGTCGGCCAGCCGTCCGGTTCGGAAAATCATGCCGAAACGGAAGCCCACGACGCCGTCGACGCAGATGCAGGAAAGACTTAAATCTCTGTTTTGTTTGGCGAAACAGGCGTTTTAACGGTAATATTGCTGCAACGCACAAAAAGTAAGATCGAAGAATGTGTTGTTTCTAGACAGGCAATTTAAACCGACCGGTTGAATTGAATGTTTAATGCGCGGAAAATATTGCCGCGACTCAAGGCCGATCCGGCCTGAGTCGATAACGCGCAGGTGGCACACGACAGGCACGCGGAAACATCGCAGGTAAGAACGTGCCCCGGCAGCAAGGCGACAGCCCGCCGCGCCGCCGGGGATCATCGAATGCCGTTGAAGTTCATCGCCGGAACTTTGCCGGGATCAACGGGCGTACCGGTTTCCACCGGAGTTACTGGGGCAACCATGCTCTATCAAATTCACGAATTCCAACGCGCCATGCTGTCTCCCCTCACAGCATGGGCCCAGGCAGCATCGAAGTCGTTTGTCAACCCGGCCAGTCCGCTCGCCTACGTTCCTGGTTCGAGCCGACTCGCCGCGGGTTACGAGCTGCTTTACCGGCTCGGCAAGGACTATGAAAAGCCGGAGTTCGAACTTCATCAGATCGTCAAGGACGGTCACAACATTCCGATCGTCGAGCAGACGGTCGTCGAGAAGCCGTTCTGCCGCCTGCTGCGCTTCAAGCGCTTCGCGGACGACAGCGCCACCGTCACCAAACTGAAGAACGAGCCGATCGTGCTCGTGTGCGCGCCGCTCTCTGGCCACCATTCGACGCTTCTGCGCGACACGGTGAAGACGCTCCTGCAGGACCACAAGGTGTACATCACCGACTGGATCGACGCACGCATGGTTCCGACCGAGAACGGTCCGTTCCATCTGGACGACTACGTCGAATACATCCAGGAGTTCATCCGTCACATCGGCGCGAAGGATCTTCACGTGATCTCGGTGTGTCAGCCGACCGTGCCGGTGCTTGCGGCCATTTCGCTGATGGCGAGCCGTGGCGAAGACACCCCGCGCACGATGACGATGATGGGCGGCCCGATCGACGCGCGCCGCAGCCCGACTTCCGTCAACTCGCTCGCGAACGAGCACTCGTATGAGTGGTTCGAGAACAACGTCATCTACACGGTGCCGGCGAATTATCCCGGCGTGGGACGCAAGGTCTATCCGGGCTTCCTGCAGCACGCCGGCTTCGTCGCGATGAATCCTGAGCGCCATCTCACGGCCCATTGGGACTTCTATCAAAATCTGCTGCGCGGCGACGATGACGACGCCGAGCAACATCGCCGTTTCTACGACGAATACAACGCCGTGCTCGACATGGCAGCCGAGTACTACCTCGAAACGATCCGCATCGTGTTCCAGGAATTCCGGCTCGCCGAAGGCACGTGGGAAGTCAACGACGAACTCGTGCGTCCGGAAGACATCAAGCACACCGCGCTCTTCACGATCGAAGGCGAGCTCGACGACATCTCCGGCAGCGGTCAGACGCGCGCCGCGCACGATCTCTGCACCGGCATTCCGGCGAAGCACAAGCGCCATTTCACGGCGGAAAAAGCCGGCCACTACGGCATCTTCTCGGGCCGCCGCTGGCGCACGATGGTGTATCCGCAATTGCGCGAGTTCATTCTCGAACACGACAAGACGCCGAAGACCGAAGCGGTGCCCGCGTAAGCGCGAACGCGCCGGGACCGATTCCATAGCGGCAAACAAAAACGTCGCGCCTTGCAAAAGGCGCGACGTTTTTCTTGGGACGTCCCGTGCGCGAGCGCGCTGAATCAGCGGCGCGTCAGGAACGCAAGCAGCAACTCGGTATTCATCCGCACGATCTGCTCGCGCTGTGTCTGCTCGCTGAAATCGAGCCCGAAAGTCGCCTCCAGCGTGAAGCGGTTCGAGACGATGTAATAGCCGAGCCCCGACAGGATGATGTAGAACTTGAGCGGATCGACGTCGGTGCGAAATAATCCTGCTTTCTGGCCACGATCGAGAATGGCCGTGAGCGTCGTGACGATCGGCGAAATGAGTTCGCGTATCCGATTCGATCCTTTGATATATCTCGCCTCGTGCAAATTCTCGTTATTGATGAGGCGCAGCAACTCTGGATGATCCCGGTAGTAATCCCAGACGAAATGCGCCAGACGTGTCATCGCTTCGATTGGCGCGACACCGTCGAGTTCGAGCGTGCGTTCGGCATCGACGAGCGCGGAAAGCGCATGTTCGAGCACGGCGGTGAATAACTGCTCCTTGCTACCGAAGTAGTAATAGAGCATGCGTTCATTGGTCTCCGCCCGGCGCGCAATTTGATCGACGCGGGCGCCGAACAAGCCTCCGGCCGCAAACTCTTCTGCGGCAGCAAGCAAAATACGGCGCCGGGTGCCTTCAGGATCTCTTTTGATTTTCGGCTGATTCATGGTGGCATGATTCGGGAGCCGCGTTGCCGGATTAGCGTCACGCGGCCCGCGTTGGGGTACATGACGTGAACGGGCGCTGCCCAGGGTTATTGGGAAACTCCGTCCTGCGGTCAAACGAAAAAGCGCTTTGATTATGCGCACATCGAAGGACATTGGCAATTAGGATTGAAAGCCATTCGACACGACCGTTGACGACTTCGGCGATAATGTCGAACAAAGCCGAGCGCGCGCCCACTAAACGGGACGCGCACCAAACAGGCAGCGTGTTGGTTCGTCGTGGACGCCGAAGCGTTTTCTTCGCAATTCGAAGCGCACCGCGTGATCACAGCCACGTTCTTCGCCCACGCTGCGACAGTCCCCAAGGCATCATCGCAATCCCTCGTGACCGCAATCTCTCCCAAGACGCTCGCCGCGCGCATCGAAGACCTGCTGCCGCAGACGCAATGCACCAAGTGCGGCTATCCCGCCTGCCGGCCCTACGCCGAGGCCATCGCCGCGGGCGAGGCGAACTACAACCAGTGCCCGCCGGGCGGCGCACAAGGCGTCGCGCGTCTGGCTGCGCTGCTCGGCAAGCCCGATATTCCGCTCGATACGACGCATGGCGTGGAACGCGCGCGCCCCGTCGCGGTGATCGACGAGAACGTATGCATCGGCTGCACGCTGTGCATGCAGGCGTGTCCGGTCGATGCGATCGTCGGCGCGGCGAAGCAGATGCATACCGTCATCGCCGAACTGTGCACGGGCTGCGATCTGTGCGTGCCGCCCTGCCCGGTCGATTGCATCGCGATGGTGCCCGTAACCGGCGAGCGCACCGGCTGGGATGCCTGGAGTCAGGACGAAGCCGATGCCGCGCGCGCCCGGCACGACCGGCGCCTCGCGCGTCTCGAACGCGAACGCGCGGCGGCGGAAGCACGGGCGAACGCGCGTCAGGCCGCGCGCGCGGCTCAATCGACCCAAGCGGCTCAATCGGCCCAACCTGGACAGCCGGCGCAGAAAGCCGAGCAAACGCAGCCCGCGAGCGACGATCCGGAAGCGAAGAAGCGCGCGATCATTCAGGCCGCGCTCGAACGCGCGCGCAAGAAGAAGGAAGAGATGACGAAGCTCGGCGCGGGTCCGAAAAACACGGATCACGTGAGCGCGGCGGTGCAGGCGCAGATCGACGAAGCCGAAGCGCGCCGCCGCCGTCTCGGCCTCGCGGACGACGCAAACGCGTCCCATCCCGATAAAGGCGACAAACCCGCGTAAGAACGGACATCGAACCATGAACGCCACGAAGCGCCGCGCCATCTACGAGACGTTGCAGAGCCTGACCCCGCATCCGAAGACCGAACTCGAATACACCACGCCGTTCGAACTGCTGATCGCCGTGATGCTCTCCGCGCAAGCCACCGACGTCTCCGTGAACAAGGCGATGCGCAAGATGTTCCCCGTCGCCAACACGCCGGCAGCGGTGCTCGCGCTCGGTGAGGAACGCGTCTCGGAGTACATCCGCACGATCGGGCTGTATCGCACGAAGGCGAAGAACGTGATCGCGACGTGCCGCATGCTCGTCGACCAGCACGGCGGCGAAGTGCCGGACAACCGCGAGGCGCTGGAGGCGCTGCCGGGCGTCGGGCGCAAGACCGCGAGCGTCGTGCTGAACACGGCGTTCGGGCAGCCGACGATCGCCGTCGATACGCACATCTTCCGCGTCGCGAATCGCACCGGGCTCGCGCCGGGCAAGGACGTGCGCGCCGTCGAAACCGCGCTGGAGAAGTTCACGCCGAAAGAATTCCTGCAGGACGCGCATCACTGGCTGATCCTGCATGGACGTTACGTCTGCAAGGCGCGCGTGCCGGAATGCTGGCATTGCGTGATCGAGCCGCTCTGCGAATATCGGCCGAAGACGCCTGCGCCTGTCGAATGAGGATGGTTTGGGCAGGACCGGCGCGTCGCGGTCTACAATAGCAGGTTCAGAAACCCGCAATCGAATCAATACCTTATGTTCAACCCTAGCCGCGACGAAGTTCGCCAGTTCTTCACCGAAACGTGGCGCAAGGAGCGCGCCGGCGAGATCCTGACGCCGCTCGAAAGCATGGCGGCCGACTGGATCGGCGAGCATCCCGAATATCATGACGCGCTCGTGAACCCCGAATCGCACGAAGCCGATTACTCGCCCGATCGCGGCCAGACCAATCCGTTTCTGCATTTGTCGATGCATCTCGCGATCAGCGAGCAACTTTCGATCGATCAGCCGCCGGGCATTCGTCGCGCGCACGACAGGCTGGTCGCGCGCCTCGGCTCGCCGCACGACGCGCAGCACGCGATCATGGATTGCCTCGGACAAGTGATCTGGGAGGCGCAGCGCTCCGGCACGCCGCCCGACACCGACGCCTATCTCGCGCTGATCGAACGCCGTGCCTCGCGCGACTAAGCATCGAAACCGCGCCGCCTAAGCAAAACACCCCGCTCCAGAGCGGGGTGTTTCGTTTGGCTGCGAACTGCCGGAGCAACGCGCGCTTACTTCTTCAGCACGAGACTGCCGTCGAGCGATTCGATATACGCCGCGAGATCCTTCAGATCGCTCTGCGACAGGCTTTGCACCTGCGCCGCCATGATGGCGTTGTTGCGCCCGAAATTCGGATTGTTGCCGCCGATCTGATACTGGCGCAGCGCCCAGTAGATGTAAGTCGCATGCTGACCCGCGAGACGCGGATACTCGCCGCTCACCGGTTTGTTCAAGCCGGGGCCGTGACAGGCCGCGCAGTTGTGGCTGTCGGAGAGCGCCTTGCCGTTGCTCACGTCGGCCGCGTGCGCGGGGCCGAACGCCGTCATGCCGATGAGCGCCGCTGCCGCGCATGCTGCCTTGAAGCTTGTGTGAAGTGCCTTGGACGGCTTCATGAATTCTCCTTCCCGTTGTCGCTTTGCGTTCTCACGCGCGGATCACTTGTCGGGATTGTTCTTCGATTGGGGAGTCTGCGCGGCATAGTACGCGGCGATGTCGGCGATGTCCTGATCCGACAGCGTCGTCGCGATGGCGTGCATCGTGCCGAAATGACGGTCGCCCTTCTTGTAGGCGTGCAGCGCATTGGCGATGTACTGCGCGTTCTGGCCGCCGAGCATCGGCACTTCGTAGACTTCGGGGTACGCGGTGCGATAGCCGGGGATGCCGTGGCAGCCGATGCACATCGCGACCTTGCCCTCTGCGGCCTTCGCGTTGCCGACGACGTCGGCCGACGCCTGGGTCGCGAAGCCGGCGAGACCGGACAGCGCTGCAATCACGGCACATTTGCCGACGAAATTGTTCATAGCTCTTCTAACCTGGCTTGAGGGGAAATCCGGCGCTCACAAGGCCGCGGCCCGCGCCGAGCGCAATACAACCTTCTCGGGACTGTTTGCTGCTGCAAGGTCTGTCGCCACGCAGGCCAAAAAAATCGCGCTAATTGTACCGCGCGACCTACCCTCCGTCCACACGCGAACCGCGCAGAAGCCCATCTGACAAGGGGAATCGGCTGAAAAAGCGGGTGTTCCACCTGCGACAATTCGTCCCTATACCGGCGATAACCCGTTTGCGCGCACGCTTCGCCCGACTTCGGGCACGCGTCGGCGACTCGCCGATAACGCGGCTCAAACGATACCCGGCGGGCCTCAATGCCGAAAGGTCTTCTGACTTATACTGGGATTTTTTTGCCAACCGGATCTTCGTCATGCGCTTCGAAGGCTCATCGCAGTACGTCGCAACCGACGATCTCAAGCTCGCGGTGAACGCCGCGATGACGCTGCAGCGGCCGCTGCTCATCAAGGGCGAACCGGGCACCGGCAAGACCATGCTCGCGGAGGAAGTCGCGCTCGCGCTCGACATGCCGCTCCTGCAATGGCACATCAAATCGACGACCAAAGCCCAGCAGGGCCTGTACGAATACGACGCCGTCTCGCGCCTGCGCGATTCGCAGCTCGGCGACGAACGCGTGAAGGACATCCGCAATTACATCGTGAAGGGCGTGCTGTGGCAGGCGTTCGACTCGGACCAGCAAAGCGTGCTGCTCATCGACGAGATCGACAAGGCGGACATCGAATTTCCGAACGATTTGCTGCGCGAACTCGACCGCATGGAGTTTTACGTCTACGAGACACGCGAGCTCGTGAAAGCGAAGCACCGGCCGCTCGTCATCATCACGTCGAATAACGAGAAGGAGTTGCCCGACGCGTTTCTGCGCCGCTGCTTCTTCCACTACATCCGTTTCCCGGACGCGGAGACGATGAAGGCCATCGTCGAAGTGCATTTCCCCAACATCAAGCAGGATCTGCTCGCCGCGGCGATGCAAAGCTTCTTCGAATTGCGCGGCGTGTCGGGACTGAAGAAGAAGCCGTCGACGTCCGAACTGCTCGACTGGCTCAAGCTGCTTCTCGCCGAAGACATTCCGCCCGAAGCGCTGCGCTCGTCCGATCAGAAGCAGATCGTGCCGCCGCTGCACGGCGCGCTGCTCAAGAACGAACAGGATGTCGCGCTCTTCGAGCGGCTGCTCTTCATGAATCGCAACCATCGTTAATCAGAAAAAATGAGCCGCTGGATCGAACCCGTCACGTTGGAAGGCGAGCACGTCAAGCTCGTGCCGCTCACGCCCGAGCACGAACAGGCCCTCACGGCCGCCGCGAGCGATGGCGAATTGTGGAAGCTCTGGTACACCTTCGTGCCTTCGCCCGACAAGACACGCGCTTATATCGACACCGCGCTCGACATGCGTGACCGGCTCGGGGCGCAACCGTTCGCCGTCATCGATGCGAAGAGCGGCGACATCGTCGGCTCGACGCGCTACTTCAACGTGGACGAAGCGAACCGGCGGCTGGAAATCGGCCATACGTGGTACGCGAAACGCGTGCAAAAGACCGCGCTTAACACCGAAGCCAAGTTGCTGCTGCTCGCGCACGCGTTCGACAAGCTAAATGCCATCGCCGTCGAGTTCCGCACGCATTTCATGAACCACGCGTCGCGCTCGGCCATCGCGCGGCTCGGCGCGAAGCAGGACGGCATTCTGCGCAATCATGGGATCGGCCGGGACGGCGTGCTGCGCGACACCGTCGTGTTTTCGATCATCCAGTCGGAGTGGCCGGCGGTGCGCGCCAATCTGAATTTCCGGCTCGACCGTTAAAGCCCCGTCATGTTGGAGAGCGCGCCATGCTGATCGACTTCTTCTACTCGCTGCGCGACGCGAAGCTGCCCGTTTCGGTGAAGGAATATCTGACCTTGCTCGAAGGGCTGAAGGCGCAGGTGATTTCGCCGTCGCTCGACGAGTTCTACTTCCTCGCCCGCATGACGCTCGTGAAGGACGAGAAGTACTTTGACAAGTTCGATCGCGCGTTCGGCGCGTATTTTCACGGCGTGACGCAGCTTCCCGACGAAGCTTTCGACATTCCGCTCGACTGGCTCAAGAAGCGGCTGGATCGCGAATTCACGGCGGAAGAGAAAAAGCGCATCGAGGCGCTCGGCGGCCTCGACAAGCTCATGGACCGCCTGAAGGAACTGATGGACGAACAGAAGGAGCGTCACGAAGGCGGCAACAAATGGATCGGCACGGGCGGCACGTCGCCGTTCGGGCACGGCGGTTATAACCCGGAAGGCATTCGTGTCGGCGGGGAATCGTCGGGCAATCGCACCGCCGTGAAAGTGTGGGACGAGCGCGCGTACAAGGATTACGACGATCAGGTCGAAATCGGCACGCGCAACATCAAGGTCGCGCTGCGTCGCCTGCGGCGCTTCGCCCGCGAAGGCGCCGCGGAAGAACTCGATCTGCCCGACACGATCCGCAGCACCGCCGCCAACGCGGGCTGGCTCGACATCAAGATGGTGCCGGAGCGCCACAACAACGTAAAAGTGTTGATGCTGCTCGATGTCGGCGGCTCGATGGACGATCACATCAAGCGCGTCGAAGAGCTTTTCTCGGCGGCGAAGGCGGAGTTCAAGCACCTGGAGTTCTATTACTTCCACAACTGCGTGTACGACTATCTGTGGAAGCACAACCGCCGCCGTCACGCCGAGCGCACGCCGACTTTCGACGTGCTGCACAAGTTCACGCCCGACTACAAGCTGATCTTCGTCGGCGACGCCACCATGAGTCCCTACGAAGTGCTGCAGCCGGGCGGCTCCGTCGAATACAACAACGCCGAGGCGGGCGCGGTGTGGTTGCGCCGCCTGGCCGATCAGTTCCCGCACCACGCGTGGCTCAATCCCGAACCCGAGCGGCTGTGGGAATATCGGCAGTCGATCGCCGCGATCCGCAACGTGCTCGGCAATCGCATGTACCCGCTCACGATGGCCGGCCTCGAAACCGCGATGCGCGCCCTGTCGAAGTAACGCGTCTAAAGAACCCGAACCGCAAGCATGAAAGCCTCGTCTTCGGCGCCCGTTGCGCTGCGCCCCTTTTTTGACTCGTCGGTATCGACCGTCGTCGCCGGTTTCGTCGCGATGATGACCGGCTACACTAGTTCGCTCGTGCTGATGTTTCAGGCAGGCCAGGCCGCGCATCTCTCCGACGCGCAGATCTCCTCGTGGATCTGGGCGCTTTCGATGGGCATGGCCGTTTGCACGATCGGTCTTTCGCTGCGCTATCGCGCGCCGATCGTCGTCGCGTGGTCGACGCCGGGCGCGGCGCTGCTCGTCTCCTCGCTGCCGAACGTCGCCTACGCCGATGCCATCGGCGCATTCATCGTCTGCGCGGTGCTTCTGACGGCCGTCGGCCTGACCGGCTGGTTCGACACGCTGATGAAGCGCATTCCGTCGGGCATCGCCGCCGCGCTGCTCGCGGGCATCCTGTTCGAGATCGGCATCGAGATCTTTCGCGCGGCCGAGCAGCGCACGGGACTCGTCATCGCGATGTTCTTCACGTATCTCGCCGGCAAGCGCTTCGTGCCGCGCTACGCGATTCCGGCGACGCTCCTGGTCGGCGTCGCGGTCGCGGGCGCGCTCGGGCTGCTCGACTTTTCGCGCTTTCACGTCGCGCTCGCGCATCCCGTCTTCACGATGCCCGCGTTCTCGATCGCATCGGCGATCAGCATCGGCATTCCGCTTTTCGTCGTCGCGATGGCCTCGCAGAACGTGCCGGGCATTGCGGTGCTGCGCGCCGACGGCTACACGACGCCTTCCGCCCCGCTCATCTCGACCACCGGCATCGCGTCGCTCGTGCTCGCGCCGTTCGGCTCGCACGGCGTGAATCTCGCCGCCATCACCGCCGCGATCTGCACGGGCCGCGAAGCGCACGAGAATCGCGACAAGCGCTACACGGCGGCCGTCTGGTGCGGCATTTTCTATCTGATCGCGGGCACGTTCGGCGCGACCATCGCGGCGTTGTTCGCGGCGTTTCCGAAGCAGCTGGTTGTGTCCGTGGCCGCGCTCGCGCTGTTCGGCTCGATCATGAGCGGCCTCACCAACGCGATGCAGGACCCGCGCCAGCGCGAGCCCGCGCTCGTCACGTTCATGGTGACGGCATCGGGCCTTACGCTGCTGTCGATCGGCTCGGCGTTCTGGGGATTGATCGCGGGCGTCGCGACACATGTCGTGCTCAACGCCAGGCGCCCCTGACGCGGCCTACAATGGCGGAATCGACCCCGATTTCCGGCAGCCGGTCGCGGTCGAATTCCGGCGCGCCGCGTGGGTGCGGCAACGGTATCAGCGCGTTCGCCGCGCTCGGGACTAGAATGGGAGACTGATATAGGGGCGCGTCGCGCGAACGAAGTCGCCGCGCGGCGTCGCAATCATGGCAATCCGCGGGTTAGCTACCGCAATTTGACAAGACGCAACGCGTCTGAGACTCGACATGACATCCGCTCTCGACCAGCTCAAGCAATACACGACCGTCGTCGCCGACACGGGCGACTTCCAGCAATTCATCGCATTCAAGCCGCAGGACGCCACGACCAATCCGTCGCTGATCCTGAAGGCCGTCCAGAAGGACGACTACAAGCCGCTGCTCGAAAAGACCGTCAAGGAGCACGCGAAGAAGCCGATGCCGCAGATCATCGACAATCTGCTCGTCGCGTTCGGCACCGAAATTCTCAAGATCGTCCCGGGGCGCGTGTCGACCGAAGTCGACGCACGCCTGTCGTTCGACACGAAGGGGTCCATCGACCGCGCGCACCAGATCATCAAGCTGTACGAGAACGCGGGCATCAGCCGCGATCGCGTGCTGATCAAGCTGGCGTCGACGTGGGAAGGCATCCGCGCGGCCGAAGTGCTGCAGAAGGAAGGCCTCCACTGCAACATGACGCTGCTCTTCTCTCTTGCGCAGGCGGTCGCGTGCGCCGAGGCGGGCGCGCAACTGATCTCGCCGTTCGTCGGCCGCATTTACGACTGGTACAAGAAAGCTGCCGGCCCGGAGTGGGACGAGGTGAAAAACGGCGGCGCGAACGATCCGGGCGTGAAGTCGGTGCGTCATATCTACGCGTACTACAAGAAGTTCGGCTACAAGACCGAGGTCATGGGCGCGAGCTTCCGTACGGTAAGCCAGATCACCGAACTGGCGGGCTGCGACCTGCTCACAATCAGCCCGGATCTGCTCAAGAAACTCGCCGACAGCAACGACCGGGTCGAGCGCAAGCTCTCGCCGGAGAACGCGAAGAACGAGAACGTGGAGAAGATCGCCGTGGACGAACCGACTTTCCGCTTCCTCGTCAACGACGACGCAATGGCGACGGAAAAGCTCGCGGAAGGCATTCGCGCATTCGCCGCCGATGCGATCAAGCTGGAAAAGCTGATCACCGCGCTGCAATAACGCGAGCCTGAAAAAAACCGCGAATCGCGCCGAAACACTGGCGCGATTCGCGGTTTTTTCTATTTCGCCGATTCTCGACGTAATTTGACCTTTTCCGATTCAGCGCGTGATTTCCTTGCAATAGACTTCCGTGCGTTAGCGGCTTGCCCGCTTCATCTGCACGGAGTCATTCGGTCATGCAACTGGATACCTACATTTTCTACCACGGCGATTGCGCCGCCGCGCTCGAACTTTATCAGGCGGCGTTCGGGGCGCAGATCGCGACGCTGCTGCGCTTTCGCGATGCACCGGACGGCAGCAACGTCCCGCCCGACTGGGCGGACAAGATCATGCACGGCGTGTTCTTCGTCGGCGATCGCGCGATCATGGTGTCCGACGGCCAGCATGGTCAGCCGCACAAAAGCTACGCGGGCTTCACGATGTCGATCACCGCGGACGACGCGCAATCCGGCGAGCGCGCGTTCAACCTGCTCGCCGAGGGCGGCAGCGTGCTCACGCCGTGGCAATCGACGTTCTGGACACAAGGTTTCGGCATGCTCACGGATCGTTTCGGCGTGCCGTGGCTCATCAACGTGTTGCGCGAAGGCGAGGCGCAGGCCGCCTGAGCTTCATCGTGTCACGGTTTGAGCGGCCGCGCGCCTTCGATATTCCACTGCCGCTCGATTTCCGACAGACGCAGCCGCAAGCGATCCACCTGCTCGACGAAGCGCATCGCGAGCCAGTGCATGCCCTGCGTCGTCGCGTTCACATCGCCGGCGACGCGCGCTTGCGGCGCACCCGAAGAATCCATCGCGCGGTACAGCAAGCCGACGCGCCCGAAGCGCAACGCACGCGCCATCTGCAGGAGCTGCCGGCGCACCGCGTACTCGCCCGGCGAACATGCGATTGCGAAGCGGCTGGGCGTTGCGCTCGCGACTTCCGGCATCGACGTCACCAGCATTTCCAGCGCCGCGAGAATCGAGCGGTGCAGACGCTGAATCTCTTCCAGCCGTGCCATCGGCACACTGGTTTCCTTCGCGACCGACTCCATCAGCGCGCGCGCCTGCACGAGCCGCTGGCTCATCGCGTACATGCGGCGCGCGGAATCCTCGGCGACGAGCGGCGTGCCATCCAGCAACGCGCCGTAGATCTTCGCGCATTCGCGCAAATTGTCGGCGAGACGGTAGCGCCACGAGTAGGTCGCGTATTGCGGCAGCACGAACGAGAACGCGAGCGCGATCACCACGCCGATCATGACATTGGCCGTGCGCCACAAACCGGTGGAAAGCGGCAGGTCGCCGTGGCCCGAGACGATGACCATCGTGATCGCCGTGAGCAGCGCGACATAGCCCGGCTTGCCGATGGCGTAGTACGCGCAGGCGCCCGCGACCAGGCACATCAGCACGAAAAACACCATCTGCGAACCGGTCAGCGTCTCCGCCATGATCAGAACGAGGCCGAACCCCGCGCCGAGCATGGTTCCGATGGCGCGCTCGGCGGCCTTCTTGCGGATGTTGCCGTAGTGCTGCAAGCCGCCCACCACCACGAGCACCGACACCGTCGCCCAGATGCCGTGCGGCATGTCGATGCCCGTCGTGACGGCGATCGACATCGCCACGGCGAGGCCGACGCGCAGCCCGTGAATCAGGTTCGCGTGCCGGTAGCGGAAGTACGGCGACGCGATCCCGTGAAACAGGCGTGAGAAACGGCCGCGCCTGAGTGACGTCGATCTCGGAGAAAGCATGGTTCGCTCACGTGGATGAAACTCCCGCCCGCACACAAAGGCTGTCGGAAAAATCAAAACGCCCGTAACGGCGAGAAGCCTGTTACGGGCGTTTTACCAGCTTTTCGCGCGCCGCGCCGGGCGCGTGCGCGATCGTTCGGAATCAGCCTTCCACGATATCCAGATAGTCTTCCGGACGCGTGCGATCTTCCGAGCGCTTGAGCCCCAGCACGCGCACGAGCAGGCTCACGACGATCGCGACGACCAGGTTCACGATCAGCGCCCACACCGCCGCGTAGCCCGGCACGACATAGCCGAACAGATGCAGCGGATAGATCGAGCCCTTCAGTTGCAGCGACACGGCCATCCACGTGCCGACGCCGATGCCCACCGCCCAGCCGATCAGGAGGCCGCGGTGATCGAGCACGCGCGTATAGAGGCCGAGCACGAGCGCGGGCAGCGTCTGAATGATCCAGATGCCGCCGAGCAATTGCAGCTGGATCGCGTAGGTCAGCGGCAGCGCGAGGATGAACACGACCGCGCCCACCTTCACGATCAGCGAAACCAGCTTGGCGACGTTGGTCTCCTGCTCCGGCGTCATCGACTTATTGACGAACTCGCGATGCACGTTGCGCGTGTACAGGTTCGCAGCCGCGATCGACATGATCGCCGCCGGCACCAGCGCGCCGATGCCGATGGCCGCGAACGCCACGCCCACGAACCACGACGGGAAGTAGTGCAGGAACAGCGCCGGCACGGCGAAGTTCGCGCCGTAAGCCTTGAAGTACGACGCGTATTCCGGCATGTCCTTCACGCCCGAGGCGAGCGCCATGTAGCCGAGCAGCGCGAGCAGGCCGAGCACGAGCGAGTACGCCGGCAGCAACGCCATGTTGCGGCGGATCGTGTTGCCCGAGTTCGACGACAGAATCGCCGTTACCGAGTGCGGGTACAGGAAGAGCGCGAGCGCCGAGCCGACCGCGAGCGTCGCGTATGCGCTGTAACCGTTCAGGCTCGCGGCATCGGGCGCTTTCAGAAGCAGCTTCTCGGGCGGCACCGTGCTGAAGATATGGCCGAAGCCGCCGAGCTGCGCCGGAATCACGATCATCGCGGCGATGATCGTGATGTAGATCAGCACGTCCTTCACCACGGCGATCATCGCCGGCGCGCGCAGGCCCGACGTGTACGTGTACGCGGCGAGAATCGCGAACGCGATGATGAGCGGCAGATCGCCGAGGAAGCCCTGCGTCGAGAAGCCGAGCGCGCCGATCACCACTTCGATGCCGACGAGCTGCAGCGCGATGTACGGCATCGTCGCGACGATCCCGGTCAGCGCGACGGCGAGCGCGAGCATGCGGCTGTTGTAGCGCGCGTGCACGAAGTCGGCGGCGGTCACGTAGCCGTGACGCTTCGCGATGCTCCACAGCTTCGGGAACACGACGAACGCGAACGGATAGATGAGGATGGTGTAGGGCAACGCGAAGAAGCCCGTCGCGCCCGCGCCGAATACGAGCGCCGGCACGGCGACGAACGTATAGGCGGTGTAAAGATCGCCGCCGAGCAGGAACCACGTGACGATGGTGCCGAAACGGCGTCCGCCGAGACCCCATTCGTCGAGCTGGGCGAGATCGCCGCGACGCCAGTGCGCGGCGATGAAGCCGAGAATCGTGACGCCGACGAAGAAGAGTACGAAAACGAATGTCGCGGTGGTATTCATCATCGCGCACCTCCGTTCTTTCGTCCCGAGGGCAACGCCTTCGTCTTCTTGTAGACGATGGCGGTGATGACCGCGCTGATCAGCACCCAGAGAAGCTGATACCAGTAGAAATACGGAAAGCCCCAGAGAACGGGCTCGATCTTGTTGTAAAACGGCACCCATACCACACCGATCCACGGAAGGATCAGAAGCCAAAGCCAGTGCTTATTGCGCGGTTGTCCGGTGCCGGTCGTAGCTTCGTGAGCCATGAACGGTCTCCTCTTGTTTTGTTTCGCTTCGTTATCGCGAGCCCGGCGGGATGCCGGTCGTCGGGTAGACATGCCGCTGAAAGCGCCCCGAAATAACAGAGGAAGTATATGGACCGATAAATAGCGCTCACATCAGGGAGAATCCCGACTATTCAGATTCCGCTGATTTCCCTGCCGAATGCGAAAGGGCCGGAACGCGCGTTCCGGCCCGAAGCATTCGCGGTCAGATCGAGAACGAACCGCTCGCCGCGACGCCGGCGCTTTCGGCGAGACCCTTCACCCACTTGCGCGCGGGCAGGCCGAGTTGCGCTTCGATGAGCTTCGCGCGGCTCTCCAGCGCGGCGAACGGCACGTCGAGCGCGGGACCGGCGAACGCGAGCGCGACGCGATTGCCGTCGTGCACTTCGGGCAGCGCGATCACGCGACGATCGAACGCTTCGTTCAGATGTCGCATATTGCGCACGAAACTCGGATGGTCGCCGAACAGGTTGATCGTGACGATGCCCGCCTCGGGCGTGAGACACGCGCGGCACGCCCGATAAAACGACACGCTGTCGAGCACGGGACCGCGCGCGGTGGCGTCGTAGATATCGATCTGCAACGCGCCGATCGTGCCGTGATTCGCGCGATCGTTGACGAACTCCCACGCGTCGCCCTCGGTGACGGTGAGGCGCGCGTCGTCGTAGGGCAGCTCGAACATCGCGCGCGCGGCGATCACGACGGCCGGATTTAGCTCGACGGCCTCCACTTTCGCGCGCTTCAAAAAGCGATAACAGAACTTCGTAAGCGCGGCCGCGCCGAGCCCGAGCTGCACGATACGTTCGGGCGTTTCGACGAAAAGCAGCCACGCCATCATCTGCTGCGCGTATTCGAGTTCGATGTAATCGGGCTTCTTAAGACGCATCGCGCCTTGCACCCATTCGGTGCCGAAGTGCAGATAGCGCACGCCGCCCTCTTCCGAGAACGTCACGGGCGCGAAACGCGGCTTGCGCGGCGCATCGATGCGCGGGGCGTTCGCGAGGTCGTCGCGATCGTCGCGATCGTCGTCCTCGCGCTTGCGTTTCGATTTGCCGTGGTCTTTTTTATTGCCGAACGCGCGGGCTTCAGCCGACGCGCGCTTGATGAGTTTCGTCATTGTGTGGTGAGAATGTCGCGCCAGATGCGCAATTTTTGATCGAACGAGAGGATAGCATTGGCCGCGCTCGACGACGGCAGCACGAGCGTCGCGTAGCCCGCCGCGCTCAGGACGGGCGCGAACTTGCCCGAAGTCTTGCCGTTGAAGCACACCGTGCGCAGCTTCGGAAAGCGCGTGCGAAACACGGCGAAGTCATTGGGCGATGCGTTGCGGATCGCCGTGTCGAGACTGCCTTCGCGCTCGCACGCGGCGAGCACGTCCCATAGACCGATGCCATGCGTGACCAGCCGCGCGAGCCGCTCGTCGTAGGCGAGCGCGTGGAGGTCCTCGCCGATCGCCGCGCCGACGAGCCGCCAGAACTGATTGCGCGGATGCGCGTAGTACTGCGTCGCCGCGAGCGATGCGACGCCCGGAAAACTGCCGAGGATGAGCGTGTGCGTCGCTTCGTCGCCGACGGGCGCGAATCCTGCCAGTTTCGCGTCGGGCTTCATTTCGCCTCGCCGTGCACGACCCGCTTCGCGTGCGAGCTCAGATGATCGTACGAACGCACATGTTCCCGATGACGCTTCTTGCCGTCCGATACGGTGAGCCGGGTCCAGAGCGCATCGAGCATGCATTCGGTGACCATCAGCGGCGCGCCGTGACGCTTGAACACGGAACGGCGCGCGACGAGCGCGTGCGGTTGCTCGTTCGTTTGCATGGATGCGAGCCGATGCAGCGGATGCCGCGCGGTGATTCTCCGGCTGACGAGCGCCGAACGCGATACGCTGCTGTCGCTGTAAAGCAGTTCGGCGAGCGGACGCGTGCGCAGACGGCGCATCGATTGCCACGCGCCCGTGCTGTGCGAAAGCGGCACGATGCTATGCGCGACCACGAACGGCACGCCATCCACTTTCAACGCGACTTCGCGCACCCAAACCGGCGTGCGCGGCGTGACGTCGAGCGCTTTCGATTCATCGCGCCAGGGCGTATCGACGGCTTCGCGCGTGACCTCGACCGTCACCGCGCCCAGCGTGCGCAGATGCGCGGTGAGCGAGCCGCCGCGCGTGAGCCAGTCCTTTTGGGCATCCGAAAGCGAGGGAAGCGGGACGACGCGCCAGTGCGCATCGATGGGATCGTTGGGCGTGAGCATGGCGGCGATTATAAGGTCGCGCTCAAATGACACATCAAATAGGAAATAACACGTAGACACATCAGATTTACATTCGCATCATGGGAAGCTTCTTAAGCATAGCTAATTGCGTATCCGCCTCGACTCCAACACTCCCGACACCACGGACGCGAGCACGCCATTCCTTTCTTCCGCCATTGCAATGACAGACATTCTCTCCAGGCCGCCGGCCGATGCCGTGCGCAAATCCGGCCACGCTGTAACGTTCGACGACGCGGAACGCGCGTTTCTCGCCAGCCTGAGCGAGCCGCCGCGCGATGCCGAACTGTTCGTGGCGCTCGGACGGCTGCATGTGCAGCAGGCCACTCCCGAGCGCGCGATCGAACGCCTGGACGCCGCGCTCGCGCTTGCGCCCGACCACGCGGACTGCCTCAACGAACGCGGCATCGCCGCGCTAATGCTGCGTGATCTCGAAGGCGCGGCGCACTACTTCCGGGAAGCCATCCGCTGCTCGCCGGGGAATCCGCGACCGCATTGCAACCTCGGCAACGCAATGCGCGACGCCGGCAGACGCGAAGATGCGATCCCGCACTTCGAGCGCGCGCTCGCGCTCGCACCCGATCTGCTGGAGGCGGCTTTGTCGGTCGCTGAGTTGCGCAACGAACTCGGGCAGGCGCAGGACGCGCTGGCCGGCTTCGAGCGGGCTGCGCGCCTGGCACCGGACGACCCGCGCGCGCTGCTCGGCCGCGGGCGGACACTGCATGCGCTCGGGCGTTCGAGCGACGCGCAAAATCTCTTCGCGCAAGTGCTGAAGCAGAAACCGGATATCGTCCCTGCGTTGTTCGGTCTGGCCCGGTCGCTCGGCTCGGAACTGCGCTTCGACGAGGCGCTGCACCTGTATCGGCGCGCGCTCGAACTCGACCCGCGCAACCACGCGCTGCTTCACAACACCGCATATGTGCTGACCTGCCTGGAGCGATACGACGAAGCGGACGAACATCTGCAACACGCCATCGAACTCAAGCCGGAACACGCCCTCACGAATCATCTGCTCGGCATGTCGAAACTAAGGCGCGGGGACTGGCGCGCCGGTTGGGCATTGTACGAACACCGCATAGCCTTCGGAACGTCCGGCGGCTATGCGCCCCTCGCCATTCCGGAATGGCGCGGTGAGCCGCTCGATGGCAAGCGCATCGTCCTCACGCGCGAGCAGGGCGCGGGCGATCAATTGCAGTTTGTCCGTTACGCCGCCGTGCTGCGCCGCCTGGGGGCGACCGTCGATTTCTGGGCGAGCGTCGAGCTTGCCCCGCTCCTGGCGCGCGCCGAAGGTGTCCGACGCGCGATCACGGACATGCCGCGCGACGGATACGACTTCTTCTGTCCGGTGATGAGCGTGCCTCATCGACTTCAGAATGAAGCGATTCCAGCGGTCGTGCCGTATCTTTCGGCCGATGCACGTCTATCCGGGCAATGGCGAGACCGAATCCATCAGGCAGCGGGAACGCGCCGCAAGATCGGCCTCGTGTGGGCCGGCAATCCCGCGCACAAACTCGACCGCCTGAGATCGATTCCGCTCGACGCCCTTCTGCCTCTTGCAGACATTCCAGGCCTCGCGTGGTTCTCGCTGCAAACAGGCGCGGCCGCGTCGCAACTCGACGCATGCGCCCGACGCTGGCCGATCAACCGTCTGGAGACGCGACTCGACAGCTACGATGCGACCGCCGCCGCGATCGAATCGCTGGATCTCGTCATCAGCGTCGACACGTCCGTGGCGCATCTGGCGGGCGCGCTCGGCAGGCCCGTCTGGATCATGCTGCCGGCGCAAGCCGACTGGCGTTGGATGACGGGGCGCACCGATAGTCCGTGGTATCCAACCGCGCGCCTGTTCAGGCAATACACGCTGGGCGACTGGTCGCCCGTGGTCGATTCGATATGCGCCGCGCTCGCGGCGCTTTGAAGGAGACGGCGCGCGCAGCCAACACTCCGCGCGCCCGGCTAATCTTGATGTTTGACGATGGCGAATCACGCGGGGCGGTCATGGTTTCCCGGCCCCGCGTTCCTCCGAACCACTAACGCAGACCTATCGCGCGAGCAACAACGCGTTCGTGCGCTTCACGAAGCTCGCCGGATCCTCCAGCGCGCCGCCTTCCGCGAGCAATGCCTGATCGAACAGCAGATGGCACCAGTCGGCGAAATTCGCGTTGTCGGTCTGCAACGCCTTCACGAGCGGATGCTCCGGATTCACTTCCAGAATCGGCTCCGCTTGCGGCGCATTCTGACCCGCCGCCTTCAGCATGCGTTGCAGATAACCGCTCATGTCGCCTTCGTCGGCGACGAGGCAGCTCGGCGAATCGGTGAGACGGAACGTGAGACGCACGTCCTTCGCCTTGCCTTCGAGCGCTTCTTTCATCTTCTCGACGAGCGGCTTCATTTCCTCGCCGACCTTCTCCTGTTGCTGCTTTTCCTCGTCGTCGAGCGCGCCGAGATCGAGATCGCCGCGCGCGACGCTTTGCAACGGCTTGCCATCGAACTCATTCAGGAACGACAGCATCCACTCGTCGACGCGATCGGTCAGCAGCAGCACTTCGACGCCCTTCTTGCGGAACACTTCGAGATGCGGGCTGTTCTTCGCGGCCTGCCAGCTATCGGCGGTGACGTAGTAGATCTTCGTCTGCTCGGGCTTCATGCGCGCGACGTAATCCGCGAGCGACACGTTCTGCTCGTCGGTGTCGTTGTGCGTCGATGCGAAACGCACCAGCTTCGCGATGCGCTCGCGATTGCCGAAGTCCTCGCCGATGCCTTCCTTCAGCACCTGACCGAACTCCTTCCAGAACGTGGCGTACTTTTGCTTGTCGGCGTCTTCCGTGGCTTCGGCGGAGGACGTCGCGATCTCTTCGAGCATCGACAGCACGCGCTTGGTCACGCCTTCGCGAATCGCCTTCACGTCGCGGCTTTCCTGCAAGATTTCGCGCGATACGTTGAGCGGCAGATCGGCCGAATCGACCACGCCCTTAATGAAACGCAGATACGCCGGCAGCAGTTGCTCGGCGTCGTCCATGATGAACACGCGCTTCACGTAGAGCTTCGGCCCGCCGCGATGCTCGCGGTTCCACAGATCGAACGGCGCGTGCTTCGGCACATACAGCAATTGCGTGTACTCGCTGCGGCCTTCGACACGGTTATGCGTCCACGCGAGCGGATCGTCGTGATCGTGCGAAACGTGCTGATAGAACTGCTTGTACTGCTCGTCGCTGATGTCGTTCTTCGGACGTGTCCAGAGCGCGCTCGCCTGATTGACGGTCTCGTCCTCGTCCTTCACGACCATCTCGCCCTTCTCGGTGTCCCATTCTTCCTTCTTCATGAGGATGGGCAGCGCGACGTGATCCGAATACTTCTGGATGATCGACTTGAGACGGTGCGTGGAGAGGAACTCGTCCTCGTCGGCGCGCAGATGCAGCGTGATGGTCGTGCCGCGTTGCGCGCGCTCGATGTCCTCGACATCGAATTCGCCCTCGCCCGCGCTCGTCCAGCGCACGCCCTCGTTCGCCGGCAAGCCCGCGCGGCGCGTCTCGACCGTGATCTTGTCCGCGACGATGAAGCCAGAATAAAAGCCGACGCCGAACTGGCCGATGAGCGCCGCGTCTTTCTGCTGGTCGCCCGAGAGCTTCGAGAAGAATTCCTTGGTGCCGGAACGCGCGATCGTGCCGAGATGCGAGATGGCCTCGTCGCGGCTCATGCCGATGCCGTTGTCGTCGATAGTGACGGTGCGCGCGGCTTTATCGAACGACACGCGGATGCGCAGATCCGGATCGTTTTCGTACAGCGCGCTGTTTTCGAGGGCTTCGAAGCGCAGCTTGTCCGCGGCATCGGATGCGTTGGAGATCAGCTCGCGCAGGAAAATTTCCTTGTTGCTGTACAGCGAATGGATCATCAGATGCAGAAGCTGCTTCACTTCTGCCTGAAAGCTCATGGTTTCTTGCGCCATGGTCGGTTCCTCTTATGTTGATGTCGATGTGCGTTGCGCGTGGGCCACGCGCTAATTCGTCCGATATAAGGGCGGCCGGATATTTTTCAAGAGCCGGCGCGCTCCGCTAAGATGCGTCCTTCCGAACGACCGGCTCCGAGCGCCACCGCAATGCCCTTTCTGCGCAATCTCGATCGCCACGCCCGGCCTCTTTCTCGCGACGAAGCGCAGATGGCCAGGCTCGTTTTCGGCGATGCGATCGACTACGCGACGGTCAAGGTCCACGCGTGCGCCTATCTTCCGTTCGGCCTGCAACCGCGTCGCACGGCGATGGCGCCGAACGGCAACCTCTATTTTCCGCGCGGCTGTTTTCAGGACGACTTCTCCGCCTGCGACCTCGCCGATCGCATGTGGTTCATTCACGAAATGACGCATGTATGGCAGTTCCAGCTCGGTTATCCGGTGCGGCTGCGCGGCGCGCTGCGCATCGGCTTGCCGTATGCGTACACCCTCGCCGATGGCCGGCGCCTCTGCGATTACAACATGGAAGCGCAAGGCAATCTTCTCGCGGATTATTTCGCGCTCAAGTTCTGCGACGGGCAAAGCCGCCTGTACGAGCACCGTTACCGGCACACGCCCGGCGCGCTCGCGCTGTATGAAGCGGTGCTCGCGGATTTTATCCGTGCGCCCGCCGAGCGCCGCAATCTGCCGGGACGCCGCCGCTAGGCGCTGCGCCGCGCGGCCTTTTCAAGATAGCTGGAAAGCATCGCGGGCAACGCCGGATCGCCGCAATTGGCGATGTTGAAGCGCATCCACGTCGTCGGCGACTGATGCGGCGAAAACAAGCTGCCGGGCGTCAGCAGAAAGCCCGCTTCGTGTCCGGCTGCCGCGAGTCCATCGGAATCGACGCCCGCATCCGCCCAAAGAAACATGCCCGCCGCGGCCGGCGAAGCGAAGAGTCTCAAGCCGGTCTTTTCCAGCATCCGCGCGGTCTTGTCGCGCACGCCGTCGAGCCGCGCGCGCAACCGCTCGACGTGACGCCGGTAGTGCCCTTCCGTCAGCACCTTGTAGACGACGCGCTCGTTGAGTTCCGGGCTCGTCATGCCGACGAGCATTTTCTGGTCGGCGAGCGCCTTCGCGACTTCCGGCGCCGCGGCGATATACCCGACGCGCAGATTCGCCGCGAGCGTCTTCGAAAAGCTGCCGAGAAAGATCACGCGCTTGAGCTGATCGAGCGATGCGAGGCGGGTCGCCGGAAAGCCGGCGGGACACAGATCGCCGTAGACATCGTCCTCCACGACGATGAAGTCGTACTCTTGCGCGAGCTGAAGAATGCGATACGCCTGCGCGGCCGTCAGCGACGTGCCGGTCGGGTTCTGCAGCACCGAATTGATGATCAGCATCTTCGGCCGCCAGGTCGCGACGAGCACCTCCAGCGCATCGAGATCGGGGCCGTCGGGCGTGTACGGCATGCCGACGAGCCGCGCGCCCTGCGAAGCGAAGCGGCCGAACATCTGGAACCACGCCGGATCGCCGACGATCACCGCATCGCCTGGCTTCACATAGAGACGCGAGATCAGGTCGATCGCCTGCGTGATGCCCGACACGAGCACGATCTGACGCGCCGCCGATGCGCCGATCTCCAGTTCCGCGAGCCGCGTCTGCAATTGCTGGCGCAGCGGCAGAAAACCTTGCGGCGTGCCGAAACCGAGCATCTGCGCGCCGCTCTGCCGCGACAGCGAGCGCAGCGCGTTGGTGATCAGTTCGCCATCGAGCCAGCGGCCCGGCAAATAGCCGAGGCCCGGCCCCTTTTCCGGACTGGACGTATGCAGCATGTTGCGCAGCAGCCAGACCACGTCGATGGTGTTCTGCACCGGCTCGCGCTCCACCGCGACGGCGGGCGTCTCGCCTTTCGCGACGAGCGCCGGCGCGACGCGCTCGCGCACGTAAAAGCCCGAGCCGCGCCGCGAATCGAGATAGCCGTGCGCGACGAGCCGCTCGTACGCCTCGACGACGGTAAAGCGCGACACGCCCTTGTCGAGCGCGAGCTTGCGGATCGACGGCATGCGCATGCCCGGACGAAACACGCGTTCGTCGATACGGCGGCGGCCCCATTGCACCAGTTGATCGACGAGCGTGAGCTGCGCGGCGTCGTGCGGGGCGGGAATCTGGTCGAGCGGAACGGACATGCGGGCCTCCGGCCTTCGGCGAGCGCACTGCTGCGCGGTAAAAAACTGTACCGAATAGTATTGGCCGGATTGTACCGTTACTGTTACGGTGTGACCGGCTACATTTTGCTTTCGGGCTGGCGGTGCGCGAGTCTGAAAGCGTTATGCTATCGGCCCTTTTTCGCTTTGCCCGCCATGACCGACCATCGCCTGAAACTCGACCACCTCGTGATCGCCGCACGCACGCTGGAAGAAGGCGCGCAGTTCGTCGCCGCGAAATTCGGCGTGGAGACAACGCCCGGCGGCGCGCATCCGCTGATGCGCACGCACAACCGGCTGCTGAATCTGTGGGGCGGCGCGTATCTCGAAGTCATCGCGGTGGACCCGTCGGCAGCGAGCGCCGAAGCACCGCGGCCGCGCCTTTTCGCGCTCGACGATCCGGCGATGCGGCATCGTCTCGAAGCGCACGGCCCGCAGCTCGTGCACTGGGTCGCGCGCGTGGACCGGCCGAAGTCGCTTGTGCGCTGGCGTGAGCAGTATCCGGAGCGCATTGCGCCCGTCGCGGCGATGTCGCGCGCCGGCAATACATGGGGCCTGACCGTGCCCGACGACGGCGCGTTTCCCGCATGGCAGAACGCCGGCGACGGCGTGCTGCCCTCGCTGATCCAGTGGGACACGCCGCGCCATCCGAGCGGCTCGCTGCCGGAAACGGGCGTCGCGCTGCGCACGCTGACGGGTTTCCATCCGCACGCGCAGGCCGTCTCGGAGCAACTCGCGTGGCTCGGCGCGGCGCATCTGACGCACGTCGAGCAAACAGCGGGCGCGCCGGTGCTCGTCGCGCAGTTCGATCTGCCCGATGGCTCGACGCTCACGCTCGGCGAATCGGCGGAACAGGCGCAGGCGCGCGAGGAAGAAGCGCAGCAGGCAGCGAAGCGCCGTCGCACGAAGAAGGCGGACACGCCCGAAGAATCCGATACCCCCGACTGACGCCCGCGCGCCGGTTCAACAAGGCAACGAGGAGACACCGCACGATGAAGACCCGCGAAACCGAAGGCATGTTGCTCGGCCTGATCGGCGTCGTCATTTTCAGCCTGACGCTGCCGATGACGCGCATCGTCGTTGCGGAGGTGAATCCGATCCTGAACGGCCTCGGACGCGCGCTCGTCGCGGCCATTCCCGCCGCCGCCCTGCTCGCGTGGCGTCGCGAAAAGCTGCCGACCTGGGCGCAAGTGAAGAGCCTCGCGGTGGTCGCGCTCGGCGTCATCGTCGCGTTTCCGGTGTTTTCGGCCTGGGCGATGAAAACCGTGCCCGCATCGCACGGCGCGGTCGTGAACGGCCTGCAGCCGCTGTGCGTCGCCATCTATGCCGCATGGCTCTCCCACGAGCGGCCGTCGAAGGCGTTCTGGGCGAGCGCGATCGCGGGCAGTGCAATCGTCGTGGCG
>NZ_FCOJ02000136.1 GCF_001545035.1 Caballeronia glebae | reverse complement strand
CGCTCGGCGCAGTCAGCCCCACGGTAGCGGATTAGGCAAAACACGCTGGGTGGTGGAGCGGACCATCTCGTGGCTTCGCAACTTCCGCAGACTGCGCATCCGCTTCGAACGGCTCGCTTTCATCCACGAGGCCTTCATGAAAATCGCTTGCTGCATCATATGCTGGCGACACCTGCAAAAGTCATTCTGTTAACACCTCTTAACGGCGGACTGCTCCGACACCCAAAGCTTTACGCGCATGATGATTCAGACATCGTCCCGCACAAAGTGGTTGTGCATACCACGGGCTCTGATCGTAGGTTGAGGGGTGAATCTCGATTCTGGCCCGATCTCGAAGAGGACCACATCCGAGTGATGAGTGACGACGTGATTGCCGCATTGCGCCGAAATTACCGGAACTGGATGATCGTCCGGATCGGTGCAGAGGACGACAAGCTTATCGAAGCAGATAACGTGATCGATTTGCGAGGAAAACTCGATCTTTGGGAGACCGCCGCCGAGATAGCATCCGCATCGCGCTTCATCGGAGTCAATTCGGGACCCATGCACATAGCCAACTGTTATCCCCGCGTGTCCAAACGAATCGTATTGATGGAGTCCTCGCAAAACTATTTGCAGAATCGTGGAAGCAAGCTCGCATTTCCTTTCCGCGCGGGCGACGTCCGCAACCTTCTCACAAGTTGGCTCGATCCGGCCAACACTTATTTCAACAGGTTCGGCCACGATCTCGGTATAACGTCGTCATTTTCGAAGGTATAGAACAGTTCTCACGTTGGGTGGACGTCGCGTCCACCCGCGTCTCCGTTTATGTCCTTACAAATTCATCAACAAGTTCCGTGCTGCATTGATGCAATGAGCAATGGTGTCGAGTTGACCATGTACTGACCCCGGCCAAGGGATGTCGAACCACATGTTTCGGTTCCGTATTCAGGCATGGCCGAGACAAGTTGATCGACATGCCTTTCCTCTGACGCGCCAACACCCGAGCTTGAACGTGCGTTGGAGATATTCACCACGTTTCCATCGCGCAACACCGTGCGTCGCTATCTCAGGGATGAACGAGCGAGACGGTACAAGCCGCGTGAGTCGCGAGCGACGAAGCTCGACACATTCCAGGACTATCTGATGGAGCGCGTAGCCGCAGCCCGGCCGCGCTGGATTCCGGCGACAGTTCTGCTTCGCGAGTTGCAGGAGGCTGACTATGCAGGCGGCATCCGCCAGCTTAAAGCGTTTTTGGCACCCCACAATCGTCCCGAAGCCGAGCCGGTCGTGCGCTTCGAGACACCGCTGGGCAAGCAGATGCAAGCCGCGCTGGTCTGCTTCGGCGGCACCCCGGAACATGTGCTGTTCGACGACGCCAAGTCGGTGGTCATCGAGCGCGATGCGTTCGGCGCGGACGAACATCGCGTCAAAACAAATTAGAATTCCTCCGCATAGTCTAAACAGCGATGACGGCCACGCAGCAAGTACAAGAAAACGACACATTTCATGGAAAACGATAAACGCAAGGTATTCCAACAATCACTGGAAAGGCAGATCGAGTTGGACCTGCGCTATCGTTGTGGTTTAGAACTGCAGCAGCATGGACGTACTCGGGAAGCAGTGTCGTTCTACGATGATGCGCTTGCATGCACTTCTGATCCTTTGATCATCGCGTATTTACTAGGCTACCGGGCGCAAGCACTCTGCTCCATCGGTTTTCTTGACGAGTCGCTGCAGAACAGCGAGCATGCTTTACGGCTTGATCCGTCTCAAATCTCGGCGCAGTGTCCGATGGCGTATGCATTGTTGATGCAAAGACGTTTTAAGGATTGCATCCGATTTTGTGATGAAGCGCTGATTCACCATCCTGAGCGCCCTGAGTTGCTTCATAACCGCACCGCTGCCTTAGACTCACTGATGCGCTACGAGGAAGCGCTGACGACCGCTGAGCGAATCTTGCAGGTCGATTGCAATAACGTGCGTGCGCTTAGGAACAGCGGTCTTATGTTACATCGCCTAGGGCGGTGCGCAGAAGCAGTCGATCGATACGAACACGCCGCCTCAATCGATCCAGACGATCCGTGGTTGTTAGGCATGCTACTCACAGTGCGACTGCGCCCATTCGACTGGAACGGATTGGACGGGCTGCTGCACATGATCGCTGCCTCGATAGATGACGAAAAGCCTGTCGTAGAACCGTTGAATTACCTGCCCGCTTGCGATGATCCGCAGCAACAACTCCGCGCTGCAAAGATATATGCAACCGCAAGGGTCGCGGCAGCGAGAGAGCAACGCGATCTGGGGCACGCGCAGTCACGCGAACGTATTCGAGTGGGTTATTTTTCGTCTGACTTTCGTACTCATCCGGTCATGGAACTGCTGGCCGAGGTGTTGGAGTTACACGACCGAGATCAATTCGAGATTCATGGCTTCTCGTTTGTCGACGATCCAGATGATCCCGCGCAGACGCGTGCCCGCTGTGCCTTCGATCATTTTCATAACGTTGAGGGCATGCTGACGGAGGATGTCATCTTACTGGCACGGCGCGTTGGCCTCGATATCGCCGTGGATTTGAACGGCCATACGCAAGGCGCTCGGACTGACGTGTTCTCGATACGGGTAGCTCCCGTGCAAATCAACTTCCTCGGGTTTCCCGGGACAACGGGGACGCAAGGCATTGATTACATCATTGCTGATCCTGTTGTTATTCCGCCGGAACTTCGAGATTGGTACTCGGAGAAAGTGATCAGCGTGCCGGCCTCCTTTCAGCCTAACGATCGAACGCGGATACGGCCACACCAGCCATTGTCACGTACTGACTATGGCTTGCCGGAAGATGGGTTTATCTTCTGCTGTTTCAATTCACCGGAGAAGTTGTTGCTGTCAGTCTTTGATCGATGGGCCAGAATTCTTGGAGCGGTTGACGGTAGCGTTTTGTGGATTTATGGCGGCAGCGAAGAGCAGGCGCGTCGGAACCTGCTCAGCGAAGCTAAGTATCGCGGCCTTGATGTTTCGCGAATCGTCTTCGCTGAATACCTGCCGTTGCAATCGCACCTGGCTCGGTATTGCCGCGCCGACCTTTTCCTGGACACTTACCCATTCAACGCCGGAGCAACAGCAAGCGGTTCACTTTGGTGCGGGCTTCCGGTGTTAACCGTTTCAGGCAAAACCTTCGCGAGCCGCTATGGTGCCAGCCTGCTAACTGCCCTCGGCCTGCCGGAGTTGATTGCTCCGGATTTCGACGCTTATCAGACTATGGCGATCGATCGCGCGTTCACCGGTTAAGCTGCGGGCGATTAAAGATAAGCTTCAATCGGCCATAGGACAGTCAACTTTATTTGATACACCGCACTATGTGCGGAATCTAGCAGGCTGTTGAAATATCCCTTCTTGAACGCGCGCCCGCTCACTCGGAAGAGGCAACGCGACGCGGAGTCCCAA
>NZ_FCOJ02000068.1 GCF_001545035.1 Caballeronia glebae | reverse complement strand
TGCAGACGACACTGAAGCATGAGTAAATTCATATTTTGCACCGCATTTCTGACCACGCTCGCCGCGTGCGCAAGCGGGCCGCATCAATTCACCTATGCCGACTTTGAAGACGCAAAGGTGCTGCCGTACGACGTGCCCCCGCAAGTGATCTACCGAATCGACGATTACCGATTTATAACGCTGGAGCACTATCGCGATTGCAGCCACGGCGACACTTACTACAACGATAGCAAGACATCTATTCGGACGTATCTCGGACGCGGAGGAATCGAGAACTATCAAGGAACACTTATCATTGCGGACTCATCCGAACGCAACGTCGTTATCCCTTCATCGGCGCCGCCGAATTTTGCATGTAGTGATCGTGGATGCACTGTCTCCATGATTTACTCGACGGACAGTGGAAAAACGTTTCGCGGAACGAAGTACATGCTCAGCTTTGATCCGTATAGCGATTCCAGAGACATGACGATCGTGGCGACAAGCGATTCTATATACGTCGCTCGTCGATCAGCCATAGACACGATGGTCGACAAATATCCTCTAAATCCGGCAGTCGACCTGAACAAGCCATATCCGCCTGGTTTTTTAAATGAGGGTGCATGGGCAGCGAAGCGAAAGCTAATGCCCGATAACCTCCACTCTCCTTCAGGTCAGGAGCGCTTATCGTGTGACGCATCGATTCGTCCAAGCAACCCCGACGCGCCTCTGAATTGAGCGCAGCTACAAAGATCCTGACGGACGAGAGCTCACTTTTCTGAACGATGTCGTTTCGTGCCCTGAGCACTGGCCGTCAATGATTGACACGCTCGTCTTCTCGATCACGCCCGATGCCGCCGTGCGTGAGCAAAAGCTATCCAGCTTCCAGCCGATATCCAAACGCGTGCACGGCTATCTGATCAGCCCACTCGGTGGGCATCGCTTCGACGGGATCACGCTCGATTGAGCGTTCGCCCTTGCCCGCGCGAGCAAGGCGACATTCATGTCGCCAGCGCATTTCTCAGCGCTTCGAGAAACCTGACATAAGCGGTCGCGCCCGGGTCCGCGTGCCCGATGCTGCGCTCCTGCACCCACGCGGCGCGGCCCTTCTTCGACTGCATCGGGGCGGTCGCGCTGACCTGTTCGCGCGCTTTGGCGATCATCGCGTCGAGCGTGTCAATCGCGCTGCCTTGCGATGCGGCCAGCACGTCGAGACTCGGCACGAGTGCATCGAGCACGGTCTTGTCGCCGACCTGACTCTTGCCGCGTTCGATGATGCGCGCCGACACCGCCTGACCGATCCCGAGCACCTCGTCGCGGCCAATGGCGTCCTTGCCGTTCACCGCCTTCGCCGCCGCGAGCAATCCGCCGCCGACGAGCGCTGCAAACGTCGACGGATTCGCCGTCGAAAATGCCTTGGCGGCGGCCAGCATGACTTCGTTCAATGTCGCCTCTTCCGGCAGCGCGCCCAGCGCCTTCACGACGGCCAACGAACCCGACTGCACCGTGATGCCAAGATCGCCATCGCCGAGCGCCGCGTCGAGGTCGCGCAGTTCGTCGGCATGTGCGGGAAGCGCGCTCAGCGCGCGCGTGAGGATGTCCCGCAGTTCCTTGCTCGTCACACTCATCGCACGCTCCCTTCAGGATTCGGTGCCGTCGCGGAAGAACGGCGAGCGCGCGGGCGCTTCGAGCAGCGCTTCGAGTTCGTCGTCGAGCAGCATGACCGTGATCGATGCGCCGGCCATCTCCAGACTCGTCACATATTCGCCGACATACGAACGCGCGATCTTCAGCCCTTCGTCGGCGATGAGCTTCGCCGAACGCCGATACAGCAGATACAGCTCTTCGAGCGGCGTCGCGCCCAGACCGTTGACGAGCAGCGCGACGCGCGAGCCTTTCGGCGCGGCGAGATCGCCGACGATCTGCTTCGTGAGACGCTCGGCGATCGCATCGGCGGTTTCGAGCTTGCCGCGATGCGTGCCCGGCTCGCCGTGTATGCCGATGCCGATTTCCATCTCGCCTTCGGGCAGCGTGAACGTGGGTTTGCCCGCGGCGGGCAGGATGGTTGGTGAAAGGCCGACGCCCATCGTGCGGCAGTTCGCGTTGGCCTTGGCGCAGATGCGTGCGACGTCGTCGAGCGAATCGCCGCGTTCGGCCGCCGCGCCCGCGCATTTGAACGCGAATACCATGCCGGCGACGCCGCGCCGGTCGTCCGCGCGCTCTTTCGGTGCGGAGGCGACGTCATCGGTCAGCACGACGGTTTTTACATCGATACCCTCGGCTTCCGCCAGGTCTGCGGCGAGGTCGAAGTTGAGCACGTCGCCGCCGTAGTTGCCGTAGACATAGAGCACGCCCGCGCCGCCATCTACCGCCTTGGTCGCCTCGAAAATCTGTTCCGACGATGGCGACGAGAACACGTTGCCTACCGCGACGCCACCGCACAAGCCCTCGCCCACATAACCGAGAAAGCCGGGCATGTGGCCCGAACCGCCGCCGGTGATAATGCCTACGCGGCCTGACTTTGGGGCGTCGGCGCGCACGAGTGCGCGCTTGTCCTCGGTCGCCGATCTGATCCATTTCGGATGGGCCAGCAGAAGGGATTCGATGATTTCATCGACGAAGGAATCGGGGTGGTTAATGATCTTTTTCATCTCTTGCGTCTCCTTTATTGCGGCGATCCGGTTCGCCTGCGCTTACGTGAAAACCAGCAGCACGCGTCAAACCTTCCGCCGCTGACTCAATGCATCGAGTAAAACCGCAGCAAAAATAACGCCGCCCTGAATGAACTGTGTCCAGAACGGATTCACGCCGAGAAGTGAAAGCCCGACATTGATCACACCGATCAACACCACGCCGATGAACGTCCCGACGATCGACCCACGTCCGCCCGCGAGCGAAGTCCCGCCGATCACGATAGCCGCGATAACCTGCAACTCCAGCCCATTGGCCGCCGAAGGCAACGCGGAATTCAACCGCCCCGCGAGCACGATGCCCGCAATCGCCGCCGTCAGACCCGCGAGCATGTAAGTAAAGAACACGACGCGCCGAACCGGAATCCCGGCGAGCCGCGCCGCCTCCTGATTCCCGCCGACGGCAAACACCTGATGCCCGAACGTCGTCTTGCGCAACAACACATGGCCGATCACGAACACGAGCAGCATCACGACCATCGGCATTGGCAAGCCCGCGACGGTCTTCGCGCCGAACATCGTGAACGCGTTGGGAAAATCGAACTTGGTGCGGCCATCGGAAATGGCGAGCGTGAGGCCGCGCGCCATCGCCATCGCGGCGAGCGTGACGATGAAGGGCACGAGCCGTAACCACGACACCACGAACCCGTTGAGCGCGCCCGCGAATGCGCCCACCGCGAGCGCGACGCATAGCCCCGCGACGCCCAGTCCGACCGCGCCCGGACTCGACCCCGCCATGACGGTCGCCGCGACCATGCCGCTCAACGCAACCAGCGAGCCGACGGACAGATCGATGCCGGCCGTGATGATCACGAACGTGCCGCCCACCGCCGCTATGCCCACCACGGACACCTGCACCATGATGTTCGTGAGCGTGCTCGTCGTAAGAAACTCGGGCGAAGCAATCGACAACCCAATACAGATGATGACGAGCGCCGCGAACAAAGGCCCGATGCCGCTCCTCAACTGACGGATCACCCGGCGCGAGAGCGCCTCCGTATCCGAACGATCGGCTGCCGTGGAGGTCATGCGCCTGCTCCTGTCGTTGCCCACTGAATGACCGTCTCCGAATCCGCCTGATCGCGCGCGATCTCGGTCACGATGCTGCCGCGATACATCGCGAGCACCCGATCCGACATGCCCAGCAACTCCGGCAGCTCCGAACTCACCATGACGACCGCCGCGCCCGCGCGCGCCATCGTCACCATGTGCGCGTAAATCTCGGACTTCGCGCCCACGTCGATGCCGCGCGTCGGTTCGTCGAGCATGATGACGACAGGGCTCGTCGCCGTCGCGCGGCCGAGAATCACCTTTTGCTGATTGCCGCCCGACAGCGTGCCCGTGATCTGCAACACCGACGACGCTCGCACGCCGAAACGCGCGCTCGCATCTTGCGCGAGCTTGCGCTTTTTCGCGCGGCTCACGAAGCCGCCGCTCGCCAGCGCCTTCAGACTCGACAGCGCGACGTTCTCCTCGATGTTCGCTTCAAGCACGAGCCCTTCGAGCTTGCGATCCTCCGACGTATAGACAAGCCCATGACGCACGCCTTGCGTCGGCGAATGATTGGCGACCTTCTTGCCCTTCACGAAAATCTCGCCGTTCGTCGCGGGCAACGCGCCGAAGATCGTCTTCAGCAACTCCGTGCGCCCCGCGCCCGCGATGCCCGCAATGCCGACGATCTCGCCCGCGCGCACCGTGAAGCTCGCGTTGCGCAACAGCGGCGCACTCGCGAGATCGCGCACTTCGAGCACGACCGGACCATACTCGCGCGCCTCCCACGGATAGAACGATTCGAGATTGCGCGCGACCATCGCCTGCACGAGATCGGCTTCGGTCCATTCCGGCATCGGGCGCGCGCCGACGGTCGCGCCATCGCGCATCACGACAGCGGAATCCGCAAGCTCGAACACTTCTTCCAGATGATGCGAGATGAAGATGATGCCCATGCCTTCCGCGCGCAGCCGGCGCACCACGGCATACAGATTCGCGATGTCATGGCTTTGCAGCGCGGCGGTCGGCTCGTCCATCACGAGAATGCGCGCGTCGCGCGCGATCGCCTTCGCCACTTCGACGAGTTGTCGCTTGTTCAACGGCAGATCGCCGAGACGCATCCACGGCGGCACGTTATCGAGGCCGACGCGCGCGAGCGCTCCGCGCGCCATCGTGTTGGCCTCGCGCATCATCACGAAGCCCTTGCGCGCGGGCATGCGGCCGAGAAACAGGTTCTCCGCGACCGTCATGTCGTTGATCAGCGAAAGCTCCTGATAGATGACGGCCACGCCCGCATCGATGGCCGCGTGGGTGCCGCGCGCGAGCGGCACGCCGTCGATTTCGATCGTGCCTTCGTCGGGTTCATACGCACCCGACAGCACCTTCACGAGCGACGACTTGCCCGCGCCGTTCTCGCCGACGATCGCCATCACGTGACGCGCATGCAATTCGAGGCTCACGCCGCGCAGCGCCTTCACGCCGGGAAAGCTCTTGACGATGCCTTGCATGCGCAACAACGGCCTTGCGGCATTCGCCGCCGGGCGCGCCCGTGCTTCGGTTTCCACTGTCATGTCGTGCATTCCGTGTGCGGGCCGCGTGGCGCTCGAACCACGCGGCCGCCGGTTGCCCTTACTGCTTCACTTCCTCGGACCACAGACCGTACTTCTTCACTTCGGCCGAATCGATGTTCGATTTGTCGATGAGCATCGTCGGCCATGCGTAGTTCGCGGGCACGTCCTTCTTCGCGTTGTAATCCGCGATGAACTGCAGCGACTTCGCCGCCATCTGGATCGGGTTCTGCGAGATCGTCGCGTCCTGCTTGCCCGCGCGGATCGCGGAGAGCGCCTGCGCGGTGCCGTCGGCGCCGATCACGAGAATATGCTCCTTGTCGCCGAGCGGCTTGTAGCGGCCCGCGTTGTCGATGGCCTTTTCCGCACCCACGGTGTTGTCGTCGTTCGCGCCGAACACCGCATCGATTTGCGGATATTTCTGCAGGATGCTCGTCATCGCGTTGAGCGACTTCTCCTGATCGAAGGCGCCTTCCTGACGCGCGACGACCTTGATGTTCGGGTACTTCGCGATCTCTTCGCTGAAGCCCTTTTCGCGGTCCGTCGCGGCGGTCGTGCCCACGAGACCGATCAGATCGACCACGTTGCCCTTCTCTTCGCCGTAGCGCTTCTTCAGTTGCTCGGCGATCCACTTCGCCCCCGTCTGCCCGAGCGCCACGTTATCGGACGCGACGAACGACGTGACCTTGCCGCCATCCGATCCGCGATCGAGCGTGAAGACGGGAATGTTCATCGAGTTGGCTTTTTCGACGGCCGGAATGATGGCCTTCGAATCGATCGGATTGAGCACGAGCGCCGTGACGCCCTGGCTCAACAGATTGATCGCATCGTTGACCTGCTGCTGCGCGTCGCCGTTCGCGTTGGTCTGCACGAGTTCGAAGCCCTGATCCTTCGAGCCGCGCTCGACACCCGCCTTCAGACCGACGAAGAACGCGTTGTTCAAGGTCGCGATCGAGAAGCCGACCTTGGTCTTGCCGCCCGCGGCGCTTGTGGCCGGCGCACTCGCCGGCGCGCTGGCCGCCGCGCTCGCGCTCGACGCCGCGTTGGTGCTGCTCGTCGACGACGAGTTGTCGCTTTTCGAGCAGCCGCTCAACGCGGCGGCCGTGCATAGCAATACCGCGCCCGTGGATTTGCCGAACGTTGCCCAACTGTCGAACCTTGCCGAACTCCATGCCATGGCTGTCTCCGTTGTACGAGTTGTTCAATGCATTTCTTCGTTGCGATGAGGCCTCGCTTCTCGTCACGCGCGTATCAGCGATCCCCCGTGTTGCGCTTGCCGTAAGACTTGAACTTCTCCAGCACTTCATCCATCTGCTCGTCGGAAAGCAAAGGCGGTGCGCCGATCTGCAACGCCAGCAAGTATTGCTTCGCAAGCACCTCGACCTCATGCGCAAGCCACACGGCGCGTGCGAGATCCACGCCGAGCGCGATCACGCCATGATGCGCGAGCAGACACGCGCGACGCGCGTCGAGCGCTGCGAGCGCATGATCGGACAAGGCCTGGCTACCGAAGACCGCATACGGCGCGCAACGTATCGACTTGCCGCCCGCCGCCGCGACCATGTAATGCAGCGCGGGAATGTCGCGGCCGTGAATGGCGAGCGCGGTCGCGGCGATCGAATGCGTATGTACGACCGCGTGAATTTCGCCACGCGCGCGCAGAATGTCCCGATGAATGCGCCATTCCGATGAAGGCCGTTCTACGCGCAGAATGTCCGCGTCGTCGGCGACATCGAGCGGCAGCCACACGATCTGCCGCTCGTCGAGTTCGCGCGCGGGCACGCCGCTCGGCGTGATCAGAAAGCCTTCGCGATACCGCGCGCTCACGTTGCCCGACGTACCCTGATTGATGCCGAGCCGCTCTATGTCGAGCGCTGTCTCGACAATCGCGCGGCGCAGCGCGCTTTCATCGGCCGCGATCATGCGGCGTTTCCCTCTGCGGCGAACAGCGTTCGCAGCGATCGTTCGAACGGCGCGCGCACGATGCCGCGTTCCGTGATGAAGCCGCTCACGAGCGCATGCGGCGTCACGTCGAACGCTGGATTGCGCGCTTGCATCGCATCGGGTGCGATGCGTCGTCCGGCGAGATGCGTCACCTCGTGCGCATCGCGCTCTTCGATTTCGATGCGCGATCCGCTCGCGGTTTGCAGATCGAGCGTCGATGAAGGGCACGCGACATAGAACGGAATGCCGTAGTAATTCGCGGCGATGGCGAGGCCGAGCGTGCCGATCTTGTTGGCGAAATCTCCGTTCGCGGCGACACGGTCCGTCCCGACGATCACGAGATCGACGAGCCCTTGCGACATGATCGATGCAGCCGCGCTATCCATGATGAGCGTGACATCGACGCCCGCCTGCTGCAGTTCGAATGCGGTGAGACGCGCGCCTTGCAGAAGCGGACGCGTTTCATCGGCGTAGACCTTGAACGCGATGCCCGCGCGATGCGCCGCATAGATCGGCGCGGTGGCCGTGCCGATGCCCGTCGTCGCGAGCGCGCCCGCATTGCAGTGCGTGAGCACGCCGCAGCCTTCGCGAACGAGCGGCATGCCATGCTCGCCAATGCCCTCGCAGAGCGTCCGGTCTTCCTTGTGTATCCGCTGCGCTTCCTCGACGAGCGCTTCGTGAAGCGTCGCGGCATCTTTCGCATCGGTGTCGCGTGCATGACGCAGCATGCGCCGCACGCCCCAGCTCAGGTTAACCGCCGTGGGGCGCGCCGTTTCGAGCCAGTTCGCATGACCTTCCAGTTCGGCGCGATACTGCGCGACGCTCAGCGCCGTCGATTCACGCATCGCGATGCAAAGCCCATAGGCCGCCGCCACGCCGATAGCCGGCGCGCCGCGCACGCGCAACTCGCGAATGGCGCGCCAGACCGCTTTTACATCGGCGACATTCTCCACGACGATCTCATGCGGCAGGCGCGTCTGATCGAGCAGGAGCAGATCGCCGTCGCGCCATTCGATCGTCGGGGGAAGCGTGGTGAACAAGGGCTGCGACGCCATGAAATCTCCTGTCACAGCGTCGCGGTGTCGCGCTGAATGTCGCGCGCGAGCATCGCCACGTCTTCGATATCGCCGAGCGTGCCGCGCTCGACGAGCAACGTTTCCGCGCAACGCAGAGAACGCACCTCGATACGCGCACGCGCCTGCGCATCCGGAATGCGCATGATCTCCGCGACCTTCGCCATGCCCACGATGCGTCGAATCATCTTGCAGCCCGCGAAGCCCAACGTATCCGCGAGCAAACGCCGCATGAAATGCGCGCGATACGCGCTGAGCGCGCGGCTCTCCGCTTCTCCACCGATAAAGCGCCGCTTGCTGCGGCTCTCGTGATCGCGCCACAGTTCGAGGAATTGCGCGCTGAAGCCGGTCCAGATACGCGTCATCTGTTCGAGCAGCCATTCCTGATACGCGACGGGATCGCGCCCATCGATACGGCCATGCCAGTCGCGCGAGAAATACGCGAGCAGCAGATTCGCGAGCAGCGCGCCGACATCGAAGCCCATCGGTCCATAGAACGCGAACTCCGGATCGATCACGAAGGTCTCGCTTTCATTCACCATGATCGAACCGGTATGCAGATCGCCGTGCAGCAAGGTCTCGGCGTGATTCATGAAGGCCCACTTCATGTCGGCCGCGGCGATGCGCAACGGTTCGTGCGTTCTGAGCCGTTCGATCGCCGCCTTCGGCAATGCGGGGCTATACATGTTCGACGGATGATCCTCGAACGGAAATGTGAAGACGAGATCCTCGGTGATCTTGCATAGCTCCGAATTGACGGCGGCGCTCGCGGCCTGCTTCTTGATATCGGGCGCGAGGAAGAGATCGGAGCCATAGAAAAGCGTATGCGCGAGATAGCTCGACAGATGATCCGCGAGACACGGATACATCGCGCCATCGATCAGGCCTTGACGCAGGATGCGATGCGACGCGAGATGCTGCATCACCATCAGAAAACGCTTGCTGTCCGCGTGATAAACCTTCGGCACATGTTGCGGACACAGCGCACCGAAGCGCCGCAACGCGGCGACTTCATGCTCCATGCGCTGACACGAAAGCGGCCACGCCTTGCCGACGAGCCGCAGAAAAGGCGGCGCCTGCTTCACGACGACACTGCGCCGCGGCGTCTTCGCATTGGTCACGAAGTACACGTAGTTCAGATTGCCGTCGCCCACTTCGGCGACTTCGAGATCCTCGGGGTCGCCCAGCAGCGCGCGCACGTCGGGCACGCCACCGAGATAGGCAGCGAGTTCCTGCGCGGTGAAAGCTTCAAACTCCATCGGTGTCTCCTCCGATGTTGCCCGCGCGCGCGTCGTATTCAGCGACGCTTGCGCACCAGATCGAACTTGAAGATGCTCGTGTTGTAGTAGTCGTTGCTATAGCAAAGCGGCTCGCCGCTCTGATCGAAATCCACTTCGTCCAGCAGCAGAAAAAGACCGAAGCCGTCGCCCAGTTCCGGCAGATCGCGCGGCGTGAGAATGGTCGGCTGTATCGACGTATGCGTATGCGACAGCCGCCGCCCCGTGCGCTCGAACATGCCGAAGAGCGATTCGCCCAGCTCGCCCTCGGCGGCATCGAACACGCGCTGCGGGATCGTGTCGATGCAATACGCCGCGATGGCGTCGTCCGCGCGCCGCACGCGCTCGATTCTCACGCAAGGATCGCCGGGCCTGATGGCGAGCTTTTCCGCGAGACTCTCCGACGCCGCGACGGTGTCTGTGCGGATACGGCTCGTCGCCGGCACCGCGCCGACGCTGCGAATCATGTCGGTCACTGACATCAGATCATCGAGTCCACCATGCAGCTTCAGCGAAATTTGTCTGATGAAGGTGCCCTTGCCTTGCTGACGCGACAGCAAGCCATGCGAGATCATCTGCGCGACCGCTTCGCGCAAGCTCGACCGGCCGACGCCGAGCAGCTCGCAAAGCTCTATTTCAGTGGGAATCTGATCGCCGGGCTTGAGCTTGCGCTCGCGGATCATGGTGAGGAGCGACTCCTGGATCTTGTCGCTCATCGATCGATCGACGCTCAGGCGCATGAGGCTCTCTCGGATGACAGTCCCTGAAATATACATCAGACGTCTGATGTTTCTGTAAGGACTTTCCCGAAGCGTTTACTGCTTTATACAAGTGATTTTCTTTGCGCGCGTGCAGCATGAATGCACCCGCCGCGCGCGTCGCGACGGGCTTTGCAGTGCACGCTTATTCGTCGATCACGCGAGCGCGGCGACATCCAGAAACGGCGCGATGTTTTTCATCGCGCGCTCGACATACGCCTCTTTCTCGCCGACCGGCGCGACGTAGTGAATCGCGCCGCGCGCCGCCTCGACGCCTTCGAGCCGTGCGATCACCCACGCCGCGAGATATTGCGATGCGAGGCACCCGCCCGCCGTGGCCACGTTGCCGTTCGCGACGAACGGCTGATCGAGCGTGCGCACGCCCGCTTCCTCGACCCACGGCTTGGTCGTCAGATCGGTGCAGGCGGGCACGTCGCGAAGCAGGCCGAGCTTCGCGAGAATGAGCGTGCCCGAGCATTGCGCCGCCAACAACTGGCGCGCGGGATCGAGTCTCAGACGCGCCATCAGCGATGCATCGGCGACGACTTCGCGCGTGAGCATGCCGCTGCCGACGATCACGGCATCGGCATGCGCGGCGTCTTCGAGCGTGGCTTGCGCTCGCAGCACGACGCCGTTCATCGAACGCACTTCATCCGACGGACACGCGATCGACACCTTCCAGCCAGGCTTTTTCACGCGATTGAGAATGCCGAGCGCGATCAGCGAATCGAGTTCGTTGAAACCTTCGAACGTAAGAATGGCGATGTGCATGATGTTTCCCTCCGAGCGCATGGATTTGCATGAGCGCATGCTACGGCCTGAAACGAATACAATCAAAAAATTGTCATGGATACATCCGGAGCGTGCAGTCATGCCGAAGCAACCGCGTTACAGGCAGATCGTCGACAGATTCGCCGACGACATTCGTTCCGGCCGCCTCAAGCCGGGCGCGCGCCTGCCGACGCATCGCGAACTGGCCGCGCGCGAGCGGCTCGGCATCGTGACCGCGACGCGCGTGTACGCCGAATTGAACGCGATGGGTCTCGTCAGCGGCGAAACGGGGCGCGGCACGTTCGTGAAGGAAACGACGCTCGCGCGCGGGCTCGGCATCGATCAGGTCGCGATTGCCGCCGACATGGTCGATCTGAATTTCAACTATCCCGCGCTGCCGGGTCAAGCGGAACTGTTGCGCAATGCGTTGCGCCAGTTGTCGTCGGCGGGCGATCTGGAAGCGCTGTTGCGCTATCAGCCGCATGGCGGACGCGCGAGCGACCGGGCAACGGTCGCGCGTCATCTGGCGCGCCGCGGTCTCGACGTGAGCGCGGATCGCGTGATGATCGTCGATGGCGCGCAGCACGGCCTCGCCACGACCGTCATGGCGCTTCTGAAACCAGCCGATGTGGTCGCGGTCGACACGCTGACCTATCCCGGCTTCAAGTTGCTGGCCGAGGCGCAGCGGATCGAACTCGCGCCTGTGCCGGCGTCGGGCGCGGGCCCCGATCCCGACGCGCTCGACGCGTTGTGCAAGCGACGCCGCGTGCGCGCCCTCTACACGATGCCGACGCTGCACAATCCGCTCGGCTGGGTGATGACGGCGACGCGACGCAGGCAACTGGCATCGCTCGCGCGCAAGCATGGCTTTTTCATCATCGAAGATGCCGCGTATGCCTTTCTCGCCGCCGATGCACCGCCGCCGCTCGCCGCGAGCGCGCCCGAACTCACGGTGTACGTGTCCGGATTCTCGAAGAACGTGGCGACGGGCTTGCGTGTGGGTTATGTCGTCGCGCCGCCCGAATGGGTGCCGAAGATCGAGCGCGCCATCAGAGTGACGACGTGGAATACGCCGGGCGTCATGACGGCTATCGCGTGCGGCTGGCTGGCGGATGGCACGGTCGAAAGACTCGAAGCCCAGAAGCGCGCGGATGCGTCGATGCGGCAGGTCATCGCGGCGCGCGCGCTCGGGCGATTGAAGCGCGTGGCGCATCCGGCTTCGTATTTCGTGTGGCTGCCGATGCCCGAGGAAGTGCGCGCGGATCGCATCGCCGCCGCGCTGCTGGAAGAGCGGATCTCGGTGTCGACGGCCGAGCCGTTTTGTATGACGACGCAAGTGCCGCATGCGTTGCGGCTGGCGTTGGGATCGGTGGATGTCGGGACATTGGAGAACGCGCTGGGACGCGTTGCGGAAGTAGTGGGAAGGTATGCGTATTGAGCATGAAAAGAAAGCGCGAATCGACGACGCAATAATCCTGTAATAAAGCGAATCGGCCGAACACATTTTCCGGATTGCGAAATAAATGGGGTGTGCACGATGGCTGATTCGCGCATCGCAAATGCTGCGCGCTATAAAAGGAAGCCGAAATTACCGCAACTACGCTATAGACGTGGAATTAATACTCACTCGATAAACCCGCGCGTGACAATAGCAGCGCCCCTTCAGTCATAATCCCCGGCGCTTGGACACACCGCTGTTTCAAACTTCCGCAAAAACAGCAAACGTTTGCGGTTATATTTGTGTTCCAATCGAACCGATTATTCGATTTATAAACCCCGATACTTCCGCGACTCACCATCGCGTCCATCGATTGGAAATGGCCTATGCCGACTCAGTTCGAGGCATCGACACCGGAAAATAAAATCGAGGCGGAACATACGCGTCAGGCGCATTTCCAGCAATGGTTCGCCACATTCGCCAGTCTCGCCCATTCGCGGCTCCCGCTTTCCGCTTATCTCCAGAAAGTCACCGATACGCTAAGAGAAGTCGCGGGCGTCGCGTCCGCCGTGGTGGAATGGATCGAGGGCGACGCGCTCCACTATCGCGCGGCGAGCGGCGCGGCGGCGGCGCACATCGGCGTGCGGCTGCCCACGTCCGGCAGCCTGTCGGGTCTTTGCATCACGCGCCAGCAGGCGCTCATCTGCCGCAATTCGGCGACCGACCATCGCGTCGACCGCGCCGCGTGCGAGGCGGTCGGCGCGGTGTCGATGGTCGTCGCGCCCGTCGTCTACGAAGGCCGCTCGGTCGCCGTCCTGAAGCTCATTTCCGGCGAAATCGACCATTTCGGTCAGTCGGACATCAGCATTCTCGACGCGTTTTGCGCGTGCATCGCGGAAACCATCGCGCGCGAGGAAATCGCGCAGGAGAATCGCAAGCTTCTGCGGGAGAACGCCAGCGTCGCGGCGGATCTCTCGGTCGAGTCGTCGCTGCGCATCGAGTACGAAAAGAAGCTCGCCGACGCCATGCGCCGCCGTCAGACCGTGCTGGATAACGCGCACGTCGCGTTCGTTTCGATGGACGAAGCCGGCATGGTCGTCGACTGGAACGAAGCCGCCTGCGTGCTCTTCGGCTGGAAACAGCGCGAGGTGGCGGGCCAGGAACTCGCTGCGTTCATCGTGCCGGAGCGCTTTCGCGACGCGCATCGCACGGGGCTGACGCGTTATCTGGCGACCGGCGAGGCGCGCATGATCAACCGGCGCTTCGAGCTGCCCGCGCTGCGCCGCGACGGCAGCGAGTTCGCCGCCGAGCTAACGATCAGCGAAGTCTGGTACGAGGGCCAGCGCCAGTTCGCGTGCTTCGTACACGACGTCACCGACCGGCATGTCGCGAACGAGGCGAACGAGCGGCTGCGCCTGCTCATCGATTCGGTGAGCGATTACGCAATCTGCATGCTCGACCAGAACGGCTATGTGCGCTCCTGGAACGAAGGCGCGCGCGCCATCTACGGCTTTACGGCGGCCGAGGCGATCGGGCGGCATTTCGCGCTTTTCTATACCTCCGACCAGCACGGCCGCGACCGTCCCACCGACGATCTCGCGCTCGCCGCGAAGCGTGGCCGCGTCGAGCACGAGGACTGGCACGTGCGCAAGGACGGCTCCGAGTTCTGGGCGCACGTCATGCTGAGCGCGCTGCCCAGCAATCGCGACGGCGAACTGGGCTTCGTCAAGATAACGCGCGACATGACCGCGCGGCGGCGTCTCGAAGAACTGGAGGCGTCGAGCCGGCGCATGAACGAGTTTCTCGCGCTGCTCGGCCACGAATTGCGCAATCCGCTCGCGCCGATCCGCAACGCGGTGAGCATTCTCAAGCTGAAATCGTCCGACGACGCCGACGTCATCCGCAGCCGCCAGATCGTCGATCGCCAGCTCGCGCATCTGACCAAGCTGGTGGACGATCTGCTCGAAGCCGGGCGCGTCAGCTCGGGCAAGATTCGTCTGACGACCGGCATCGTCGATATCGCGGATGTCGTGCACTTGAGCGTCGAGGCGAGCCAGCCTTCGTTCGACGAGCGCGGGCAACGCATCGACGTGCAGGACAGCGGCCAGCCGCTTTTCGTGAACGGCGATCCGACGCGGCTCGTGCAAGCGCTCAACAACCTGCTCAACAACGCGTCGAAGTTCAGCCCGCACGGCTCGACGGTCACGCTCGCAGTCGGCCCGCGCGGCGGCACGGCGATGTTGCGCGTGAGCGACGAAGGCCGCGGCATTTCTCCCGAGGCGCTCGGCACGGTGTTCGATCTGTTCGTGCAGGAACATCCGCCGGGCGCGCATGCCGACGAAGGCGGACTCGGCATCGGCCTCACGCTCGTTCGCGCCATCGCGGAGCTGCACGGCGGTCACGTCGAGGCGAAAAGCGGCGGCGCGGGACAAGGCAGCGCGTTTTCGCTGTGGCTGCCGCTTGCCGAACCGCCCGCGCGCGGCGCGCCGGCGAGCGGGACGCCTGCCGCCGCGCCGGGCCGTCAGCTCGATGTGCTGGTCGTCGACGACAACCGCGATTCCGCCGACAGCATGACGCTGCTCGTCGACATGCTCGGTCATCGCGCGCGCGCCGCCTACGACGGGCCGCGCGCGCTCGAATCGTTCGAAGCGGTGCGGCCGCAGGTCGTGTTGCTCGATTTGTCGATGCCCGGCATGACCGGCTTCGACGTGATCCGCCGCTTGCGCCAGGATGCGGACCAACCCGGTGGCAAACACGTGATCGTCGCGGCAATGACGGGCCTCGGCTCCGACGAGGACATGGCGCGCACTCGCGCTGCCGGTTTCGACGCGCACCTCGTCAAGCCGGTCGATCTTCCGGAGCTGGAGCGCGTGCTGGCGCTGGCGCGGCGCGTCTGACCGGTTGCGGCGCGCCTGGCACCGCGCGCACGCGCGCGGGCGTTTTCGTCAGGCGGTAAGGCAGCTTCAGCATGGGCCAGAATGCGCCGCTCGCGTCGCGCGCGGCGCCGAGCACGTCGGCCAGGAAGTCGCTGTCTTCGAGAAGTTCGTCGACACGCATCACCGGAACGGCTCTCGCGATCACTTTGGCCGTCGCGCCGGTCACGATTCTTTCGACCTGACCTCGGCGCATTCCACCGTCACGTTCTCCCGCTCCTCGAAGCGCGCGAGCGCCGGCGCTTCGGCCAATGCATCGGTGACGAGCGTCCAGTTGCGTTCCAGCGGCGTCCAGTGCTGCTGGCTCGCGCGCTCCAGCTTGTTCGACGTGACCAGCACGAACACGCTCGCCGCCTGGCCCGCGATGCACTCCTTTAGAAACGCCTGCTCCGCCGTCGCCTCGCACAGCCCGCGACCCGCGACGACGCCGTCCGCGCCGAGAAACGCCTTGTCGAAGGTGACGCGCGTGAGCGCCACCTGCGCGAGCGCCCCGAGCGTGCTCATGCTCGACGGCCGCACGTCGCCGCCGATCAGCGTCACGCGCACGTCCGCCGCCGCGAGCAGGTTCACCGCCAGCAGATTGTTCGTCACGACGTGAATCTCCGTGCGCCCGGCCAGGCAGCGCGCGAGCGCAGTCGTGGTCGTGCCGCCGTCGAGAAAGATCGTGTCGCCGTCGTGCACGTGACGCGCCGCCGCGCGCGCGATCGCTTCCTTTTGCTCGCGAAAACTTTCGCGCCGCGTATCGAGCGATTCTTCCGGCTCGTGCATCCCGACCGACGCCGCGCCGCCATACGTGCGCACGATGCGCCGTTCGTCGGCGAGCGCGCGCAGATCGCGCCGCACCGTCGCCTCCGACATGCCGAAGTGCTCGCACAGCGCGGCGACATCGTTCATGCCGGAGAGCACGGCCTTCAACATGGCTTCGCGGCGTTTCTCGACTTTCATCCTGTTCCCTGAGTTCTCTTGCGGTTCCGGCGGCGACGCACAGTGTAGCGAACCGGCCGGGTCCGTCGAATGCTCACGCGTTCTCGCAACGCCGCCGATTTTTTGATCGGTTCGATCATTCGAACAGGCGGAATGATCGCGATCGATCAGTGTAAACGCCTATATCGATCGGTTTGCGCAAACATCACGCGCCGACTACACTCCAGTTTGATCGATTCAATCAATCTGTGATCGAATTGGACAGAAACCACTCTGGAGACCTCATGGCTCAGATTCATATCAAACGCGCCATCGAGCGCGTCCCCGGCGGGATGATGATCGTCCCGCTGCTGATCGGCTCGCTGATCGCGACGTTCATGCCCGGCATGCCGAAGTTCTTCGGCTCGTTCACGAACGCGCTCTTCACCGGCGCGCTGCCGATTCTCGCGGTGTTCTACGTGTGTATGGGCGCGAGCATCGACGTGAAAGCGACGCCTTATCTGATTCGAAAAGGCGGCGCGCTGTTCGTGACGAAGGTCGGCACGGCGATCCTCGCGGGCGTCGTGCTCGGTCACTTCCTCGGCGAGCAACCCATCAGCTCGGGCCTGTTCGCGGGCATTTCCACGCTCGCCGTGGTCGCCGCGATGAACGACACCAACGGCGGCCTGTACATGGCGCTGATGGGCCAGTACGGACGCTCGGAGGACGTCGGCGCCTACACGATCATGTCGCTCGAATCCGGCCCGTTCCTGACGATGGTCACGCTCGGCATCGCCGGCTTGTCCGCGTTTCCGTGGCCGACGCTCGTCGGCAGCATCCTGCCGCTCGCGGTTGGCATGTTGCTCGGCAATCTCGACCGCGAGATGCGCGCGTTTCTCGGCCGCGCCGTGCCGGTGATGATTCCGTTCTTCGCGCTGGCGCTCGGCGCGAGCCTCGATCTGCACAAAGTATGGCAAGCCGGTTTGCTCGGCATCGGCCTGGGCCTCGCGGTCGTCATCGTGACGGGCATTCCGCTTTATTTCGCTGATCGTCTGACGGGCGGCACGGGCGTGGCGGGCGCGGCGGCGGCGAATACCGCGGGCAACGCGGCGGCCGTTCCGGCGCTGATCGCCGCGGCGAATCCGGTCTATGCGGAAGCGGCCAAGTCGGCGACGCTGCTGGTCGCGGCGTGCGTCGTCGTGACGGCAATCGTCTCGCCCATATTGACGGCGTCGATCGCGAAACGCGTGAATGCGCGCAGCGATGCGCGTTCGGCCGCCGAGGCGCGGGAGGCGACACCGACACGCGCCGCCTCGCGCCCGCCGACGCCGCGAAGCGCACGGCCGACGCGTGGCAAGCGCTGCGCGCGCCCGGACGGCGTCTCTACAAGAAGATCGATTCGACCTTGCGCGGCAACTGGGCCGCCGAAGTCGCGGCGCTGACCCGCCTCGCGGGACCGGCCATCGTCACGCCCGCGTTTCCCGCGACGGGCCGCACGGTGCGCGATGCCCGCGTGTTCGTGCGCGGCGTGCCGCTCGAAGACACCGAAACGTGGCAACTCGAACACGCCGGGCAGCGTGCCGGTTTGCGCGACGTGCTGAACGCGGTCGGCCTGCGCGTCGCGCACGTTCCGCTCGATGCGTTTCGCGCCGCGCCGCAAGAGATCGCGGTGATGATCGCGTCGGCGGCGGCGTCGGCGAACGGCATCGACGCGATCATCGTCGATGCCGAAACCAGCGACGATCTTGCATCGCTCGCACGCGTGACCGCATCGGTCGACGAGCCGTTCTTCTGGGTCGGATCGGGCGGACTTGCGCGCGAACTGGCCGCCCTGCCCGACCTTTTCCATGCCGATGCATCGATGCACCCGGCCAGTTCGATCGACCCCGCGCAAGGCCCGATTCTCGCGCTCGTCGGCAGCCTTTCCGCCATCTCCGAGCGTCAATGCGCGCTGCTTCGCGCCGAAGCCGGCGTGGCCGAAATGATCGTGCCGCCCGCCGTGTTGCGCGACGGCGCGCGTCATCCGCAATGGCACGCCTGGAGCGAGCGCATCGGCGACGCGGTGCGCGGCAACGAAGACGCGATCGTGCGCATCGGCCGCGACGACGCGTTCGATGCCGCCGAAGGCGCGCTGCTCTCGAACGCGCTCGCGGCGCTCGTCGCGCCGCACTTCGACGCGCTCGGCGGGCTGATCGCGACCGGCGGCGAAACGGCGCGCGCGATGCTCGCCGCCGCGAACGTCGGCGGCCTCGAACTCGTGCGCGAAATCGAAGCGGGCGTCGCGCTCGGACGGCCATCGAACGGCCGAGGCCCGTCGGTCGTCACCAAAGCCGGCGCGTTCGGCAGCGAGCACGCGCTGCTCGGCGCCTATCTGCATTTGCGCGGCGCGGATGTTCCCGTCGCGCGTCAAGACATAGACATCACCAGACAAAAATCATGAGCAACTATCTCCCCGTAATCGGCATCACGATGGGCGACGCGAGCGGCGTAGGCCCGGAAGTCGTCGTCAAGAGCCTCGCCCACGATACGGTCTATCAGCAGTGCCGTCCGCTCGTGATCGGCGATGCGCGACGTCTCGAACGCGCCAACGAAATCGTCGGCGGCAAGGCGCGCGTGCGCCGCATCGAGGACGCAACCCAGGCGCGTTACGAGCCGGGCGTGATCGACTGTATCGATCTCGATCTCATTCCCGACGATCTGCCCTTCGGCGAGCTTTCGGCTGTCGCGGGCGACGCGGCGTACCGGTTTATCGCGCGCGCCGTCGAACTGGCGCAGGCGAAACAGATCGACGCGATCTGCACCGCGCCGCTCAACAAGGAAGCGCTGCACGCGGGCGGTCACAAGTTTCCCGGCCACACGGAAATGCTCGCGCATCTGACGGGCGTCGACGAAGTGTCGATGATGCTCGTCGCGCCGCAACTGCGCGTGATCCACGTGACGACGCACATCGGCATCATCGATGCGATCCGCAAGATCGAGCCGGGCCTCGTGCAGCGCACGATCGAGCGCGGCAACGCAACGCTCGTGAAGTCGGGCATCGCGAAACCGCGTATCGGCGTGTGCGGCATCAATCCGCATGCAGGCGAGAACGGCCTCTTCGGTTATGGCGAGGAAGAGGAGAAGATCATTCCCGCCGTGAAGGTGTTGCAGGAACGCGGTCTCGACGTGACCGGCCCGCTGCCCGCCGATACGCTGTTTTATCGCGCGGGGCGTGGCGACTTCGATCTCGTCGTCGCGATGTATCACGATCAGGGGCACGGTCCCGTGAAGGTGCTCGGTCTCGAAGCGGGCGTGAACGTGACGGTCGGGCTGGAGGTGATCCGCACGTCGGTCGATCACGGCACGGCGTTCGATATCGCGGGCAAGGGCATCGCCGATGAAGGCAGCATGCTCGAAGCGCTGCGTCAGGGCGCGGAGCTGGCGACGCGGCGGCAATGACGCGGTTGGCGCGATAATGAGTGCTCCCCCAAAAGCACTCGCGCCGATCGATCATGACTTCTTCTCTCGATACGCTGCATGACATTTGGCGCATCGCCGGCCTGCCCGACGATGCGCTTTCTTTCATCGACCTTCCGGGTCGCGATCCGGTTTTCCCTTCCAGTTTCGCTGTCGGCCGTGCGGCGCAGGCGTGCATCGGCGCGGCGGCGCTCGCGGCTTGCGAGCTTGGTTTTGCGCGCGGCGCGGGGCGGCAGCGCGTATCCGTCGACATGACGCATGCGGCGGTCGAATGCACCGGGGTTTTCACCGTCGACGGCAAGGAGCCCGAGACATGGGGACGATTCTCCGGTCTCTATCGATGCGCCGATGGCTACGTGCGCATTCACGCGAACTTCGAACATCATCAGGATGGCGCGCTGCGTCTGCTCGGACTCGATCCGCGCACCGCGACGCGCGAGGACGCCGAACGCGCGCTGCTTTTATGGCGCGCCAGCGATTACGAAAACGCGGCGGCGCAGCGCGGCCTCGTCGTGACGATGCTGCGCACGTTCGACGAATGGGACGCGACGCCGCAGGCGCAAGCCATCGCCGCTCAGCCGTTGATGACGATCACGCGCATCGGCGATGCGCCGCCTCTCGCCCTGCCTTCCTTGTCCGCCGATGCGAGGCCGCTCGACGGCCTGCGCGTGCTCGATTTCACGCGCATTCTCGCGGGGCCGGTCGGCGGGCGCGCGCTCGCTTCGTTCGGCGCGGACGTGATGCTCGTGAACGGCCCGCATCTGCCGAATATTCCGGCGATCGCGGATATGAGCCGTGGAAAGCGCTCGGCGCTGCTCGATCTTCGCTCGGAGCGCGATCGCGAGACGCTCTGGCATCTGATCGATGACGCACATGTGTTTGCGCAGGGTTATCGGCCGGGCGGGATCGCGTCGCTGGGTTTCGGGCCGGACGCGCTGGCGCGGCGTCGGCCGGGGATCGTCTATACGTCGCTGAGCGCGTATGGCGCCGAAGGTCCGTGGGCCGAGCGACGCGGCTTCGACTCGCTCGTGCAGACGGCAATGGGCTTCAACGCCGCCGAAGGCGAAGCGGCGGGCGAGCGCAAGCCGCGCACCTTGCCGATGCAGATGCTCGACATGGCGAGCGGTTTCCTGATGGCGTTCGGCGCGGCCGCCGCGCTATGCAAACAGCGGCGCGAAGGCGGAAGCTGGCACGTGCAGGTTTCGCTTGCGCAGGCGGGCCATTGGTTGCGCGGGCTCGGTCGCGTGGAGGGCGGCTTCGCGATCGAGAAGCCGGATTTCGCGCCTTATATGCAGCGGTATGAATCCGGATTCGGCGCGTTGATGGCGGTGCGGCCGAGTGCGCAACTCGCGCGAACGCCCGCGGGTTATGCGCGGAATTCTGCGCCGCCGGGGACGTCGGCGGCGCGGTGGTGATAAGCGCCCGCTAAACCGCGCACGCCGGATATCCGCTCAATCGATGAAATACGCGAGGAAATACGTCAGGAACCGGCGCGCGACATCGCCTGAGCCAACTCTTGCTGCCCACGCGAGTCGAGCGTATCGGCGGCGCCGAGACGATCGCGCGTCTCCTTGTTCTGGCTCAGCTTCGACTTGCCGACGAGCGACGTCACCGCGATCTCGATGCCCACGATGTTCCGAAGCATGCCGTCGATGAACTCGCGTTCGGAGTCGCCCATCTTCCACGGCTTCGGCTCGTTCGACTCGTGCCGCCGCGTGAGGCGCGCGACCAGGCCCCGCACGAACTGCTCATCGTCGCGCACGGTGAGCACGCCATGCGCGTGCACGACTTCGTAGTTCCAGGTCGGCACTTGCCGATGCGCCTCGTGCTTGCTCGGATACCAGTTCGGCGAGATATAACCTTCGGCGCCGCGAAAAATGACCATGACGGGCGTGCCGCTCGGACACCGCTGCCAAACGTCGTTGGCGCGCGCGACGTGCGCCGTGAGCAGACCGTGCGGGCCCTGCGCCGGATCGAACTCGAACGGAACGTGATTGGCGTCGAGACCGGCGTCGTCGCGCGTCACGAGAATTCCAAGCGGATGCGCGTGAATGATCCGTTGCAACTCTTCAGGGCGAGTCTCGGCGAAATGCGGCGGAATATACATCGTGGATGCTCGACGGAAAGTGACGGAACTGCATCACTATCGCCCGAAACAGGCACAATAAGAAGATCCAGTTTCAAGCGATTTTTATGGTCCAGTTGAAAGACGCCATCGGCACGGGACGCCGCATTTACGATCTGCTGCGCGCCCAGATCGCCGACGGCACGCTGCCCGCCGGCGCAACCGCACCATCGACACGCGCGCTGGCGGCCGATCTCGGCGTCTCGCGCACGACGGTCACGGCTGCCTACGAACAACTCGCGGCCGAGGGCTTTCTCGTCACGTCGGCGGGGCGCGTCGCGCGGGTCGCCACGCCGCCGATGCCGCTCGCGCCGCCGAATATCGCGCGCTCCGGGCGCACCGCACCGGCACTTTCCGCGTATGGCCGACGCGTCTCTACGCTGCCCGCGCCTGTCTTTGCGCAGGCGGATAAAGGCAGCGTCAACTTCCTGTACGGCGCGGTGTCCGCGCGCGACTTTCCGTCATTGATCTGGAAGCGCGCGTATCAGGCCGAATTGCTGCATCAACCGGATAGCCTCTACTACGTCGCGCCCGAAGGCGATGCGTCGCTCAGACGCGCGTTGCAGGCCTATCTGGGCCGCGCGCGCGGGCTCGTCTGCGATAGCGAGCAGATCGTCGTGGCGAACGGCACGCAGCAGGCGCTCGATCTTTGCGCGCGCGTGCTGCTCGATCCCGGCGACGCCTTCGCGTTCGAAGATCCCGGCTATCCGATCGCGCGGCACTGTTTCGAGGCGTCGGGCGGCGTGCCGCTGCCGGTTCCCGTCGACGAACAGGGCCTCGATACGCGCCGGCTGCCCGTGCATGGACGCGCGCGGCTCGCTTACGTGACGCCATCGCATCAGTTTCCGCTCGGCGGCGTGTTGCCGATCGGGCGGCGGCTCGAACTGCTCGAATGGGCGCAACGGCACGATGCGTGGATCATCGAGGACGACTATGACGGCGAGTTCCGTTACGGCCAGCGCCCGATCGACGCAATGCAATCGATCGATACGAATGGCCGCGTGATCTACATCGGCACGTTTTCCAAGGCGCTCTCGCCGCATCTCCGGCTGGGCTACATGATTCTGCCGCACGATCTCGTGCCCGCGTTCCGTCAGGCCAAAAGGCTGAGCGACCGTCATTCGGCGGTTATCGATCAGCGCGTGCTCGCTTCGCTCATCGAGAGCGGCGCGTATGAGCGTCATGTGCGGCGCGTGCGGCGGGAATACGAGCGGCGGCGCGCGGCCTTGCTCGATGCAATCGCCGATCTTCTGCCGAAGCGCGCGCACGTGACCGGCACGGCGGCCGGACTGCATGTCACGCTGTGGCTGCCGTTCGTCGATGCGGCGGATGAGGCCGCGCTCGTGGCCGCCGCGCATGGGAAGGGCGTGGGCGTTTATCCGGTGTCGCCGCTTCATGTTGCGCCTTCGGGCGCCGCGCGGACTCGTCCGGCCGGGCTCATCCTCGGCTACGCCAGCGTGCCGGTCGAGCAGATTCGTAGAGGAATCGAAATCCTCGCCGATGTGATTGGGCATCTGAAGCCTTGAGACGCGTCGACCCTCGCGTTCGTCGCCGTCATTCGACGAGTCCCGCCGTGCTCTCGATGCGTCCCGTGATTGCGCTCGGCGCGATCGGCGTCGCGTCGATGTCTTATGCGTTCGTCGAACGGCCCTTCCTGCGACTTAAGAAAGACGAACGCCCGCTCCCCACGGCCGTAGAAGACGCTACGTGAAGGTCAGGCGGAATGCGCCGGCGCATCGTTCGTCACGCCGGCATCGATAGTGACCGGCACGCGCCGCGCGAGCGCGCACATCAATTCGTAGCCGATCGTGCCGGATGGCTCGGCCACTTCGTCCACCCGGACGTGCTCGCCCCACAATTGCACCGATGACCCGATGCCCGCCGCCGGGCACGGCGTGAGATCGACGGTGAGCATGTCCATCGACACGCGCCCGACGATGCGCGTGCGCACGCCGTCGATGATCACGGGCGTGCCAGTCGGCGCGTGACGCGGATAACCGTCCGCATAGCCGCACGCGACCACGCCGATCTTCATCGCGCGATCCGCGGTGAAGGTGCGGCCATAGCCGATCGTCTCGCCCGGCGCGAGCGCCTGCACGCCGATGATGCGGCTTTCGAGCGTCATCGCCGTGCGCAAGGGAAAGCCTTCGATGTGCCGCGCGCAGCCCGTCGGCGATGCGCCGTAGAGGATCGTGCCGGGCCGCACCCAGTCGCGATGCGCGCGCGGATGCCACAGCACCGCCGCCGAATTCGACAGCGAGCGCGTGCCCGGAAGATCGCGCGTGGCGGCATCGAATTCATCGATCTGCCAGTCGATCGCGCCGTCGTCCGCGTTCGCGAAGTGGCTCATCAGGCCGATCGAGCCGATTGCCTCGATGCCCGACGCGCGCTCCCACGCGGCCGCGAACGCACCCGGCCGATAGCCGAGCCGGTTCATGCCCGAATTCATCTTCAACTGAATGTCGATGCGCTCGTTCGGCCGCGCCGCTTTCAGCAACGCGAGTTGCTCGTCGCAATGAACCGTGACCGTGAGCCGGTGGCGATCCGCCGTCTCGACGTCCTCGGGCTCGAAAATGCCTTCGAGCAGCAGAATCGGTTTCTTCCAGCCGAGTTCGCGCACGCGCACGGCTTCGTCGAGATCGAGCAGCGCGATGCCGTCCGCCGCCGCGAGCGCCGGATAAATGCGCTCGATGCCGTGGCCATACGCATTCGCCTTGATGACGGACCACACGCGCGAGGACGGCGCCGTGCGTTTGACGAGCTGGAGATTCTCGCGAATGGCGTCGAGATGAATGCGCGCGGAAATCGGACGTGGCATGACGTGCTGGATTTTGGGTTGAAGGCAGTGGATTGACGAATCGTATCGGCCAAATAGCAGTTGTTGTTATTTTATTTGTGCCGCTTTTTGGTCGAAACGCCTACCGTCGCAATTGGCCAGTGCAGTGGGATTCGCGATATCTTTTCGGTCATGTCGCGCCGCCAAGGAGCCGCCATGAACGACGTCCGCCGTCTCGCCTGCCTGCGCATCGTGCTCGTCGTCGTCGGGCTGATCGCGCTCTTTGCGCTTTATCCGCTGATGCTGCTCTGGCCTTCCGGATGGGCGTGGGAATCGGGCCACGAAGTCCTTTCGGAGTACGCACTGATGATCGCCGGCGTCTATGCGACGCTCGGCGTTTTTCTGCTGATCGCATCGCGAGAACCGATGAGGCATCTGAGCCTCATCTGGTTCACGGTGTGGTCGAGCATCGTGCACGGCGCGATCATGGCCGTGCAATCGTTCGGCGGCGCGGGTCGCCATCTCGGTCATCTGACGGGCGACGTGCCGGCGCTCTTTATCGTCGCCGCCGCGCTCGCGATCTTCACGCCGCGCGGCGACAAGGCGCGCATGCTCAGTTCAGATAGCCGAGATGCTCGGCCAGGATGACGCTCCCGATGCCGATCAGAATCAGCCCGCCGAGGATTTCCGCCCGCTTGCCGATCGTCGCGCCGACGAGCCGTCCCACCATCACGCCGATCGTCACCATCAGCATGGTCGCGAAGCCGATGGTCGCGGCCGTCGAGAAGATATCGACATCGATGAACGCGAGGCCCGCGCCGACCGCCATCGCGTCGATGCTGGTCGCGAATCCGGTGAGCGCGAGCACCCAGAACGAATGCGAGTTCGGCTTTTCCTCTTCATGTACCGCGCTGCCGAAGCCTTCGCGAATCATGCGCGCGCCGAGCACGAAGAGGAGGCCGAACGCGATCCAGTGATCCCACGCGGTGACGTACTGCGCGGCCGCCTTGCCGAGCGCCCATCCGACGAGCGGCGTCAGCGCCTCGATCACGCCGAAGATCAAGCCGGTCTTCAACGCTTCCGCGATGCGCGGCTTGTGCAGGGTCGCGCCCTTGCCGATGGCCGCGGCAAACGCGTCGGTGGACATGGCGAAGGCTAGAAACAGGGTGGAGGCGAGGTTCATCGAGTAGCGCTCTGGTCGGGCAAGACGGAACGACAAAACGCGCGCCCGACCGGTCGCGAATTCTGTCGATGGTCTTGCCAACCTTTGACGGCTGCTCATGCCACGGTCTGAACGACCGAGCGTGTTGACATGAGCGCTTTCCCTGTGCGGAAAAGCCGGCTACTCCCCAGCGAGGAAATACCGGGCGATTCTAACATGCAGCATTTTGAGCAACGCAGCGTCACATCGCCCTGAGAGTCTTGTGAAAACTGCCGTTCATTGGCGATGATTTCGAAGTCAAGATTTCGGATAACCGCTGCGGTATTATCTTAGTAGTGCTTTGGTTAAACTATCGGCTATTTCTCCTTCAGTGAGAACACGACTCGATGCGCGCCGCTTTCACTTGGCCTGCATCAGACCCAGCGACGCAGTTTCATACTCGCACCGAAAAAACGCATAAAAACGGACCCACAACGTGCAAGAATCCACAGCGGCATCTCTTGAGCCATTCGACTCTGCCATGGCGCGTTTCCGCGAGGGCGACCGGGAACAGGCAGAAAACTTGTGCCTCGAAATTCTGGATACGATGCCGGAGAACGCGCCAGCGCGGCACCTGCTTGGAGCGATCCATCTTCTCAACGGTGATCCGGTAACGGCAGAATCGTTCATTCGCGCATCGCTTTCGATCGAGGCAGACGAAAGGAAGGAAATCGACCTCGGATTGACCCTGAAGGCGCAAAAGCGCCACGCCGAGGCAGAAGCCGCATTCCGTCGGGCATTGTTGCTCGACCCGAATTTCGCTCTCGCACACTACAATCTCGCGCGCCTCTTCGATGAACAGGGCGATCCGGCCGCAGCAGAGGCCGCGTATCGGTCCGCGATCGAGTGCGCTCCCAATGTGGCGCAGTATTGCTTCGATCTCGGCAGGCATCTGGCGATTAAAGGCGCTTTTCCGCAGGCTTTGGAGCAGTTGAATCGTACCGTGGAGCTTGCGCCCGATTCGGCGGAGGCGCTTAATAGCCTCGGCATCGTGCTGATCGACATGGAGCAGCCAGAGAAGGCTGAATTTATCTTTCGGCGAGTCGTTGAGCTGAGTCCGAATTTTGTACTCGGATTGACGAACTTAGGCAACGTGTTGATAGACACAGGCCGCACGAGTGAAGCTGAGTTTTATCTGCGACGCGCACTCGAAGTCGATCCGAACGATGCAGCTGCCGGATACAATTTCGCGGTTCTGCTAGCAAAGGTCAGAAAAATCGATGAGGCCGAGTCGATTGCTCGCAGGGCAATCGAGGCAAACCCCCGCTCGGCTGTGAATCACTTCGGTCTTGGCAACATCTTGCTGACGAAAGGAGCGGGCGACATCGCCGAGGCGTTGAACTGCTTCCGCGCCGCCATCGAATTCGATCCGACTTATCAAGCCGCACATGCGAATCTGGCCTATGCCTTGAATTTCAGCAGCGAGAATGGTTACGACGTTCTCCATGAATGCCGGCGCTTCGCAGCCCAATTCGAAGCGCCCTATGCGTCCGAACCGGTGCAATACGAGAACGACCTGAGCAGCGCACGAAGGCTGCGCGTTGGGTATGTGTCGGCTGACTTCCGCTTTCACTGCCAAGCCATGTTCATGTTGCCGCTGTTGCGCAATCATGACCATACCGTCGTCGAAGTCTATTGCTACTCCAGCGTAACTCATCCCGATGACACGACAGCAAAACTCGCGCAGTTCGCCGACGTCTGGAGAGACGTCCACGATCTGGATGGCCATCGGCTCGCGCATCAAATCAAGGAAGATCGAATCGATGTACTTATCGATCTAACCATGCACATGTCGAATGCACGCCGCCTGGTCTTCGCGCGACGTCCGGCGCCAGTACAAATCGCGTGGCTCGCGTATCCCGGCACGACCGGTAGCAGTGCAATCGGCTACCGATTGACGGATCCCTGGCTGGATCCTTTGCAAACACGTTATCTGGATGATCGCTACAGCGAGAAGTCACTCCGTCTCCCAGACACCTTCTGGTGCTATGAGCCACTCATAACCGGCCTTGAAGTGAGTCCTCCCCCGGCTCGGTCCCGTGGTCACATCACGTTCGGTTGCCTCAATAGTCCGGGCAAGTTGACTGACCGGATTTTCGGCCTATGGGCGCGGGTGATGCGGAAAGTCGAGAATTCGCGTCTGCTTCTCATGTTAGCGCCGGGTGATGCACGAACGCGCGTCATTACAAAGTATGCTCAGCTCGGCGTCGATCAAACTCGTATTACGTTCGTTGACTTTCAACCGCCCGAGCAATACATGCGTGCATACGGAAAGATTGACATCGTGCTGGATACGTTCCCTTATAACGGCCATACGACCAGTTTAGACGCCTTGTGGATGGGCGTTCCAATCGTGACGCTCACGGGCAGCACGCCGGTCAGCCGTGCGGGTTACGCATTGCTGTCGAACTTGGAGATTCCCGAGCTTGCGGCCGATTCGGAAGAAGAGTTTGTCCGGATTTCAGTCGAGTTAGCAATGAATCAGGCGCGCCTTGAAGAGCTACGGTTGAATTTGCGTCCTCGTATGGCGCGTTCTCCCCTTATGGATGGCTCCCGGTTTGCGCGCAGTGTCGAAAAATCATATCGGGATGCCTGGACTGAGTGGTGCGACGGCGCGGTGCAAGCCCCGGTCGTCCCACTTACCTGACAGTCCGAGTTTGCGAGATCATTTCTATAGGCGAAGGCGAGCAATTCAGCGATCGTGCGATTGTTCGATATCGTGACCCTGAGCCCACAGCCGCGCCAGACATCTTCATCCTTGTCGACATAATCAAGATGCCAGAATTAGACCTTCCTAAGTGACAGACTTCGTTGCAAGTCGCCCGTATATATTGCGATACCTTGATGGGCGAGATTAGAGTGCAAAATCGACAAGAGGTCTGATTCCCAGGCTTCGGACGAGACGGCAAAACGTATAGTCTTCCGACAAGTATGTCAAAGAATCTGGGTCAAACATGGTGTCGAATAAAGCGTAGTGCGTATCTGCCCCGCTCCGATGACCCGCCTGGTTTCTCCGGACTGTTTCAATCTTGAAGAACGGCCTGGGTTGCTTCAATTGAACAGTACCGCTGCTTGAACTGGTTGGGTGTTAGATAGGCCAACTCGAATGCGGCCGAATGGCATTGTAGCGGCGCCGCCATTGCTCGATTACGACCTTGGCTTCGACGCGCGTCCGAAACCATTCCATACTGAGGCATTCGTCCCGGAACTTGCCGTTGAAACTCTCATCCGCGCCGTTCTGCCATGGCTTGCCGGGATCGCTCAGTGCCATATCCATACCGTTCTGTGCCGCCCACTTCAGGATGGCGCGCGAAACGAATTCCGGGCCGTTGTCCGAGCGCACATAGCGTGGCGCACCATGCAGGCTGATCAGTTGTGACAGCACTTCGATCACCCGTCCGGAGCGAATCGAACCCGCCACATCGATGGCCAGGCATTCGCGCGTGTATTCGTCAATCACAGTCAGACACTTCAACTGCTGAGCGTTGGCGCAGGCATCGAACACGAAGTCATACGCCCAGACATGCCGTGCAGCCGTAGCTGGCTGGGGCCGGGGCCGATGCATCGGCACGCGTCGCCGGGGGCGCTTGCGCGGCACCTGCAGTCCAGCGAGCCGCCACAGCCGCCAAGCCCGGTCGGCGCTCATCCGATGGCCTTGTCGATCCAAAAAAATTTGGATGCGACGGTAACGGCAGCGCGGATACTGCGCCGACAGAACACACATCGCCGCCAACACCGGCGCGTGACGCTCGGCCAACTTCGACTGGTAGTGCAACGCCGACGTCGCGACCGACATCAGCGCGCACGCACGCCGCTCCGACAGGCCTCGCGCTTTTGCGTAAGCAACCTGCAGGCGGCGAGCGGGCACGCTCACCACTTTTTTGCGTTGATCTCCCTCATCACATCGAGTTCGAGATCACGCTCTGCCACCATCTTCTTCAGTCGCGCGTTTTCCTGCTCAAGCTGCTTCAGACGCTTCACGTCGGCCGCCTCTATCCCGCCGAAATGCTGACGCCAGTTGTAGATCGTCTGCTCGCTGATCCCGTGCTTCTTGGCTACCTCCGCGACCGACGTCTTGTCCGCCTCGCGCAGCATCGTGACCATCTGTTCTTCCGTGAATCGACTCTTCTTCATGACTTCCATTTCTCCGTTGGAAGCCATTCTCTCGATCTGGGGAGGCGATAGACCGGCGTTGCCGGCCTCGCAATACGGCAATATCCATCGAAATTAGGTCGCAATCTCGCGTTCCATCGCTTCATTCTAAATGAAACGATCTCTATGAATCACACACATGATGCGAGCGTGTGGCCGATTCGCTAGAGTCAGATGGAAACTCGAACGCCAATGCGTGCCTTTGTTCCAGCTGCGGCGGCAACCGGAACGACGACGCGAACAGCAATGTTAGTCGCATCGCAGCTAATCACCTTGAATCGCACGTCAACGAAAGCGGAATCCGCCGGGCTGCTTTCTAGCAGGGTGAGTGACACCGACTGGCGTGTCGGCGTGTACAGCAGACCATGAGCAACCGTTAGGTTTTGTGATGTTGTCACGTCGAGTGGGAACGGATCACTTTGCAATTCTGCATGGCATCCACCGGAAGTACCCAAACCGGATCCGCTAATGTCGAAGTGATCGAGTTGATCTGCGGGACGGTCGCCGGTCACGTATGTCCCTTGCGTTGTATAGATAGAAAGCTCAATGCAGTTCTTCCCTCGGTGAAGGTCGGTCGGAGTCGTGTACTTGAAACCCGCAACGTGAGACAGCATGATCTTGCCGCTAACCTTGGTAAGGCTTCCAGATACATCAAGCCCGGTCGCACACTCGCGCGCGTACAGCCCTTCGATCGTGTTACCCGAACCCGTAATCGTGACACCAGTATGCGATCCGAGCTGACCGAACATCTTCGTCGCGCCGAAGTTATTTCCCATCCCCGAAATGCTTACGACGCTATGCCCGCTTGTACCCGTGTACATGTATCCGAGTAGTTCCGCCACGTTGTTATAGTTTCCTGACACGATCAGTCCGTCATGGCTTTGACCGCCATTAAATATCTTTACGCGGCTGACCTGACAATTCGATGCGCTAATTTCGCCATAGTCGCCATCTATGATCCAATGATTGATCCCGGTCGTAGAGCCTATAACGGCGCCGACATCGCCCTTTCCGTTTGCGTTCGCGTATGTGTGTAAGTGAGCGATTTCCGTGATGTTACCGTCGTATTTTCCTGCAAGCGTCTCCGATATGTAGCCGCCACCGGCGTTGTAGCCTGCAATAATGCTGCGAACGACAGTGTTGTGTGGGCCGCGATTGCGCCAACCAAACCCGCTGACGCTGCGCATCGTCGTGATGTTATCAATTAGCCCCTCCTCTTGTTGCCGCCATGTACCCGAGCCGCTCGCGGACGCATACTCGGTATATACGTTGTCGTCGTGTGCGCCATAGACCAGCACATCGCCTTTCATCAAGATCGATGCCCCATACCATGCAATAGCACGGCCTCCGTTTTGACTCGCGCCATTGCCATTTATCCGAATGTCCTTCAGGCCGAACCAAGAAGGCACACGCGAGTCGGCGGAAACCGTACGGCCCGACCCCGTCAGAGCGTCGAAGTGTTCAGAAACGATGAAATCTCGATTCATGCCAGGTGCTTGGATGAGTTCGGTCGCACCCGCTCCCATGCCCTCAATTAGAATGTATCGACGCAGCACAATTTGCGCTGCTTGGTACAACGAACCCGGGCAGCGCACGATGCCGCCGGCGCGAGAGGTGAGGTACGTCATTGCACGCTCGAAAGCCTGCGTGTAATCGACGTCTCCAAGGTCTGGCCGGTAGTAATCATCCACGCTGACCGACTCGCGCACCTTAAGTTGCACCGTGCGCGCTGCGGCGTCTGAACCTGCTTGCACGAAGCCGACGAGCGCCGCGCCATTAGGCACCGAGAAAGCCTGCTGTGTCTGACTCGTTGCCGTGGCGACCGCGCCGGAAATCGCCACGCCAAGTTGGTCGGTCTTTGTCCAGTCAGGCACGCCACCGAGCGTGGCAATAGCATTTCGGATTTCTTCCGTAACGCTGTGATACCACCATGCGCCCGGAACCGTGCCTTTCACGTCGCTTGACGGCATTTCGTCTTGCGGAAACCCGCCCGCGTTCGTGTCAGGTGTAATCGGCGCGTTAGCCGCCGTGTTGGACTTCCAATAACGATCCATAAACACCAAGTAAAGAAGAGAAGGACTAGTGCGCTAGTTCCCGGTTGGCGCACGTAGCGCGAGCCAAGTACCCGGCGCACCAGGCGCGGTGTTGATCCAGCCGGTTACGACATACTTGCTCCCGGCCGCGCCCATTTCTAATGGCATTGCATTCGCAATGACTTTGCCTCGCGCCCATGTGCCAACGGTCGGAGCACTCGATGCAACGTCGTTTGCGTTGAGAGCGCCGCCCAACCAAGTCGCTTCGCGCATCGTTCCTGCATTGAATTCCCACGTCATGCCCTTCGTCGCGACAATCGACGTAGGGCTTGCCACCGCTCCGTAGAAACGCAGGTAAGTTGCTGGGTCGATGGGAGTGACGCCGTCTGCTTTGTAAAGATAGAAGCGAACATCCTCGATAAAACATTGACGCATCGGATTCTTGGTCAAGTCGACCTTAAAGTATCCGGCGGGCGCAGCGTCGTTAATATCAATGATTCGCACATTCCAGTTTCGAAGCTTGTACGATGCACAAGCAGACAGTCGACAGAAGTACGTCAAACCCGCTGTCATTACACGAGGGTCATATAGAAATTCGAGATCGACGTTTTGTATATCGATATGCCCCATTGCGCCTACGTCGAGGCCGAACAACCAGTATGGCCGAATCCGCCCCTTGATCGCGCCGATAGTGAGGTCTCCGCCATTCGTGTTACCCGTTCTCAGTCGCACAATGCCCGTGGGCCCATATGACGCGCCGTTGGGCTGATCTGCATCGCCATCGATCTGCAACAGTCCAATGTGTGTCTTCGTCGCGTTTTGTATGCCAATCGATGTAATGCCTCCGCTCAAGAATGCGCGATCGACAAACAAGCTTGCTTCATTGACGGCGGACTCTTCCGAGCCTCGATAGATCAAGTCTCCCACCGTCAAAGAGCCTGCTAAATGATAGATTCCGTTGTCGGCTGCGTTGAAGACATCGATGAGGTCAATGTGCCCCGTTACGCACTGACACGTAAATCCGCCATGAACGTTTGTTCCCTTGACGCTCCCACGGAATCTGTCAGCGTTGGCTTGCATGGTCGCGACGCGCGGCGATGAAGGTTGACCGCCCTTATTCGAGAAATCGCGTGCGGTAACATGGAATTCAATGCCCGGCGCACCGCTATTCACGTATCCGCTCACGTAAGCTTGTGAGGCGGCAACACTCGACACATTAGCTGCGTTATAAAGGAAAACTTGCGAGTCGGCGGCGCTCGCGCTAGTCTCGATCAAGCTGCGCCCGACGCTATTGCCATCAAACAAGCCGGCACATACAACGCGTGACCGAACGCCCTGCAGGATCAGACCAGCCCGATAGTCGGTCGAAGGAAGCAGTTTTATCGTGGCAAGGGAACCAACATAAAATTCACAAGGGACCACGACAATTGCGTTTGTGATCGCCAACGTGCCAAAAATGTGATGCACCGGCTTCCCGGAAGACAACGCGGCGACGAAGTTCGCCGTATCGTCCGAGCCATCGCATTTACAGCCAAATTCCTGCGGTGTTACCCAATTGCGGCGCAACACTGATGCGACCGTAAGGCTCACTGCGCCATCAGCATCCTGTACAAAGCCGATGCTGTTTGCTCCGTGGTCAGTTGCAAGTGACTGTGTCGCGTAGTTTGTCGCGGTTGATATCGCGCCCGCGATCGCCGCGCCGAGTTGGTCGGTCTTCGTCCAATCAGGTTCACCGCCGAGTTTTGAAATAGCGCCGCGTATTTCTTCCGTGATCGAGTGGAACCACCAAGCGCCGGGAATCGACCCGTCCAGATCGCTTTCGGGTTTCCCGTCCTGCGGGTAGCCGCCCGTGTTCGTGGCGGGCACAGTTGGCGCAACAGTTGAAGCGTTCGCCTTTAGATAGCGGTCCATGCTTGCGACTCTTCCTTTTGTTTCGCTCGACGCCTAAATCTCCTGTCCGTGACTCACTGGACCAGTTGATATTGCGTGAAACAGGATAGGGCTGTCGAACCCTCCAAATAGCACAGCGCAATACATCTCACCGTGCTTCGCCTCCATATATCGTGGACTACTTACATTACTATAGCGCACTTCCGTCTTTCATGCTGCGCGTACCAACGAGTGATCGCTCCTGGTCTCGCCAAACCCCGCCCCCATGCATAGCCATGAACGCGGATAGCCGACTATTAGCTACGGTTTAACTAGGATTGCATACGATTAGTTTCTTATAATATCAACCGAGCCCGTATAGGTTCATCGGCTGCAATGCCGATTTCGTCCATACGTCCGGTTTGTTGAGAATGGCCGCGACCCCAAGATGCGTTCCCGCCACCGTTGACTTGTCCGGCCGGAATTTGCAGACCCCTACCGAAATTCCGGGCGAGTCATGACTGGCGAGTCAAGAAAATCGCCCGATGATCGCAGACGGGGTGCTCCGTAAAGAGTTCTTGTGGAGAAAATCGAATTCGCGCGTCCTCAAACAGCAGCATATAAGTTGAGAACGGTAAGCGGGAGCATATGCGTATGCGCGTTCGTTGGCAGGCCGCGCGCAAGGGGGAAACGTTGAATCAAGGAATCGAACACCCCCGAGACTGAAGCAATGCGCGGAGCGGACGGCTACACCGAATCGATGTTCACGATGTCCAGGCTGGACGACCCCATTTCGGAAAGTCATCCTCTGCGACCGATTCGACTGTATCTGAACGAGGCCCTTACGCGTATGGGCGGAGTGTTTTCGAGCATGTACGAGATCGACGCAAAGGAAAAGGAACGGCCGAACGGGACGCGGTCGCAGAAATGCGTCCAGATGCTGCCCGATTTGTCGGTATGTCCATTACCGTCGGTGCAGCACCTGAATCAAGGAAATTCGGCGTCAATTCGTTCGTAACACTTCACCGCATTGGCGGTTCCGAATAAGCGCGAGCATGTTCACGAAGGGATATTTCAACAGCCTGCTAGGAAAGCGCGCCGTATGACTTCCACGTTCCCGGCGTACCCGCCGCCGTGCAAACCCATCCGACAACGGGACTCGATGCCGACGCTGGGTTACTGTTCGTCACAGCGTCTCCGATAGCCCAGCTTCCATCCGTTGGCGGCGCAGTGCCGCGCGTAGCGCGCTGCCCGGGCAAATTGTTTGACGACTCGAATAATTGGGAGGGAGCGACAACGTCGTTCGAGTCGATCGATCGGTTTCCATAAGGCATGGTGGGCGCGCCGAAATCGTTTCTTACGATTTCCGCCGTTGCTACGGCGCTCGCCTGCATATTCGACATGCCGACCGGATATAAGGTTGTGCCCGCATAAGTTACGGTGTTATCGCGGATAGATAGCTTCGCGACAGTGACTGTAAGGTCCGAACTCGAAGGCCTAATGGTAATGGCCCGCTTGTCGCTTGCCCCGGACGCATTCACGTTCAGAAGCAGGTTTGACGAGACATCCACCGTTTGCACCGCGCACGCTCTATCTGGTGCGAAAGCGATGGCGCCCGCACTCGAACCCATGAACGTGTTATGTGCAACGCGCAAAAGCGATAAACTTGCGGCTGACGGAGCGACACTAATACTTGTCGAATGCATTGCTTCAGCATAGTTTCCGTCGATGATCGCCGTTTGGATCGTCCCATACAGAAAAGCGAAGCTATGGGGATAGTCCGCGCCGGGGCGGACGACAACGTTACCCGCCAACTTAACATATTGCGCACGCGCCTGAATCTGATGCTGATTCGCGCCGGGGTTACATTGATCGAGTAGGTTGCCCTCTATGAGGACGTAGCCGCCCGCGTTCTGTGAGATGGCTATCCCCATCTTTCCGGAGACGCAGCGCACGATATTGTTCGAAATGATGCATACGCCTTCATTGCCGCCGGAAAAGCCGATACCACCCAATCCGAGCGTCCCGTCCGCCTTTCTGCCGTCTATGTAGTTGCCAGTGAGGACCGTTTGCGATGGAATCTCGAAACCCATCGATTCGGCGGTTTTCGTCGTAGCGAAAGACGTATCGCCTTCAATACCTAGATCGCCGTTGCCAATCGCGATGTTGCCGACAATCGCTATACCACATTGGAGGCCGTACTGTATGCCTTCGTCTGCGTTGTAGTTGCATTGATTGTTTGCAAGAGTTACCGAATAAGAGTTCGCTAGACGAGGCGTATGAGGAGTCAGGCCTGATGCGCTTATGCCGTTCTTCGACGCGGCCACTGATGCAGACGGGCCGTAGCCGTTACCATTCGCGAGTTATTGTCAAATCTGGTGTTTGCCAGGCGGGGCCCGGTCAGGCGGCAAGCGGTTGCTGAGCCGGTGTGCTGTCG
>NZ_FCOJ02000151.1 GCF_001545035.1 Caballeronia glebae | reverse complement strand
GCACGGCACAGCGCGCGCAAGCCGGCGACGGGCGTCGCGACGACGCACAACGCGTCATCCGCCGATGCATGCGTGAGCGCGGCGGCGAAATCCGCCTCGAATTCGAGCGCGCGCGGCAACGCCACGCCTTCGAGATAGCGCGTGTTTTCGTGCGTGCGGGAAAGGGATTCGATGAGCGCGGCGTCGCGCGCCCAGAGCTTCGTGTCGTGCCGGGTCGCGAGGTGGCCCGCAAGTGCGGTGCCCCACGCGCCGGCGCCGAGAACGGCTACTTTCATGCTCGGCTCCGGTCCGGCGGACAGAGTTAGTGCGTCGCGCCGTTCGCCGCGCCTTCCTGGGCGCTCGCGAGCTGGGCGATACGCTGCTCGTACAGCGCCTGGAAGTTGATCTCCGCCAGATGGATCGGCGGGAAACCGGCGCGCGTGATCGCGTCGGCGATGTTCGAGCGCAGGTACGGGAACAGGATCGTCGGGCACGCGATGCCGACGAGCGGATCGATCTGCTCGGCCGGAATGTTGCGGATATCGAAGATGCCTGCCTGTTTCGCTTCGATCAGGAACCCGACCTTGTCGGCGATCTTCGCCGTGACCGTGCCCGTGACCAGCACTTCGAAGACGCTCTCGGCGAGGCGGTCGGCCTTCACGTCCACTTCGACTTCGACCGACGGCATTTCCTGTTCGAGGAAGATGCCCGGCGAATTCGGCTGCTCCAGCGACATGTCCTTCAGATAGATGCGCTGGATGTTGAAGAACGGCTGGTTGTTATCGTCAGACATAGTAATTTCCTAGGTAATTCGGTATGCGGCGCGCGTTCACGTTGAATCGCGCGCGCCACGAGTGTGTTCAGGCCGATTCGAGCAGCGGCACGAGTCCGCCTTTGCGGTCAAGAGCGGACAGGTCGTCGAAGCCGCCAACATGCGTTTCGCCGATATAAACCTGCGGCACCGTGCGCCGTCCGGTGCGCGTCATCATTTCCTCGCGCCGGCCGGGTTCGCGATCGATCAGGATCTTTTCGATCGTTTCGACCCCGCGGGACTTTAGAAGACGTTCGGCCATCTGGCAATACGGGCACACGACTGTGCTGTACATGACAACATTCTTCACTTGTCTGCTCCTTATTTCACCACGGGCATGCCGGCTTTTTGCCAGGCGTCCACTCCACCTTGCAAAACGTGGACCTCGGCATAACCCGCCTCGGACACGGTGCGGCTCGCGCGCTGCGATTCTTGACCGCTCTGGCAAACGAGCACAACCGGATTGCTCTTATTCTTCGCGATCTGGCCGGTTTTTGCTTGAAGCTCCGCCAATTCGATATTTCGTGCCGACGGCAGATGTCCCTTCGCGAATTCCGTGGCGGGCCGCAGATCGACGACCACGGCGTTGCGCCGGTTGATGAGCGTGGTGGCCTCGGCGGCGGAAATGCCGCCGCGCCCGCGCCGCATGATGGCGGGCCAAAGGAGCAACGCGCCGGAAACGAGCGCGATGACGATGAGTGCGATATTCGTGTATTCAGTGAAAAACTTCACGTCGAGGGCCGCCGAAATTTAGAAGGAAGGGAAGAAAGGGAAATGGGCACAATCGGAGCATTATAAAATAACCGTTTCCCGCGATGGCCTCCGCTGTCCGGCCGATGGCGACACCCCGCCCGCTCGGACAAGAGTTCGGGGTGCGATCGGCGCACCGCTTTTCCAACTGACCGACCGAAATCATGTACAAGCTAGTGCTCATCCGCCACGGCGAATCGACGTGGAACAAGGAAAACCGGTTCACCGGCTGGGTCGACGTCGACCTGACCGAGCAGGGTAACCGCGAGGCGCGCCAGGCGGGCGTGCTGTTGAAGGATGCCGGCTACCAGTTCGACATCGCCTACACGTCGGTGCTGAAGCGCGCGATCCGCACGCTGTGGCACGTGCAGGACGAGATGGACCAGATGTATATCCCGGTCGTGCACTCGTGGCGTCTGAACGAGCGTCACTACGGCGCGCTCGCGGGACTCAACAAGGCCGAAACGGCGAAGAAATACGGCGATGACCAGGTGCTCGTCTGGCGCCGCAGCTACGACACGCCGCCGCCCGCGCTCGAACCGGGCGACGAGCGCGCCTCGTACAACGATCCGCGTTACGCGAAAGTGCCGCGCGAGCAGTTGCCGCTCACCGAATGCCTGAAGGACACCGTCGCGCGCGTTCTGCCCATGTGGAACGAGTCGATCGCGCCTGCCATCAAGTCGGGCAAACAGGTCGTGATCTCGGCGCACGGCAACTCGATCCGCGCGTTGGTGAAGTATCTGGACAACGTCTCCGATCAGGACATCGTCGGACTGAACATCCCGAACGGCGTGCCGCTCGTGTATGAACTCGACGAAAACCTGAAGCCCATCCAGCACTACTATCTGGGCGACCCGGAAGCCATCGCGGCGGCGCAGGCCGCCGTCGCCAAGCAAGGCAAGGCGGGCTGATCCCGGCGCGGGCCGGTTTTCACAAC
>NZ_FCOJ02000025.1 GCF_001545035.1 Caballeronia glebae | reverse complement strand
GACTACGCGCACATGCGCAACGTGTCGAAGCTCGTCGCGGGCGCATCGGCGAGCGCTGGATGGCGGCGCCTCGCCGCGCGGCCGGTGAGCGAGCGCATCATCGGGCAAGGCTCGGATATCGACGTGACGCTGGTGTCGACCGGCGCGCGCGACGAGCAACGCCGCACGCTCGCGCAGGCCTTTGGCACGTGGCGCGACGGCGGGCACTCGTCGCCGCGCGCGTATCTCCTCGCACTCGCGATCGGTGGCGCCATCACGCTCGCCGCCGACGTGCTCGCCGCGCATCAGTTCGCGATCACGAATCTCGTGATGCTCTATCTGCTCGGCGTGATTTTCGCGGCGGTGCGGCTCGGGCGCGGGCCGGGCGTGATGCTGTCGTTTCTGTCGGTCGCCGCGTTCGACTTCTTCTTCGTGCCGCCCGAACTCTCTTTCTCCGTGACGGACACGCAGTATCTGCTGACCTTTCTCGTCATGCTGCTGACCTCGCTCATCATCAGTCATCTGACGTCGAGCTTGCGGCGCGAGGCGCGCATCGCATCGCAACGCGAGCGTCGCACCGGCGCGATGTATGCGATGACCAAGGAACTCGGCGCCGCGTTGATGACCGAGCAGATCATCGAGATCGGCACGCGCCACGTCGCGGAAGTGTTTCAGGCGAAGGTTGCGATGCTCCTGCCCGACGCCGCCGAAAAAGTGCGGCAGAAAGTGGACGAGCCGAATCCCGATGTGACGCTGGATGCCGCGCGGCTCGATCTCGACATCGCGCAATGGGTCTATGACCAGCAGAAGCCGGCGGGCCGCGGCACGGAAACCTTGCCCGCGGCGCAGGCGCTTTATCTGCCGCTCAAGGCGCCGATGCGCACGCGCGGCGTGCTCGCGCTCGCGACCGAGCGCGAAGCCGAACTCGCCGTGCCCGAGCAGCGCCGCATGATCGAGACTTTCGCGTCGCAAATCGCGCTCGCGCTGGAACGCGTGCATTACGTCGAGATCGCGCAGGACGCGCTCGTCAACATGGAATCGGAGCGCTTGCGCAACTCGCTTTTGTCCGCGATATCGCACGATCTGCGCACGCCGCTCACGTCGATCGTCGGCTTCGCTTCGGTGCTGGAGGAAGAGGCGCGCGAAGCGGGCGGCAACTCGCAAGCGTCGCAGGAACTCGTGCACGCGATCCACGAGGAAGCACTGCGCATGAGCGGCCTCGTGACGAATCTGCTCGACATGGCGCGCCTGCAGGCGGGCGCGATCCGCCTGAACCGTCAATGGTCGATGCTCGAAGAAACCGTGGGCGCGGCGCTCGCGGGCTCGCGCCGGGTGCTCGCGGGCCGTCCCGTGCAGACGCGCGTGCCGGCCAACCTGCCGTTGCTGCAACTCGACGCCGTGCTGATGGAGCGTCTCTTCGCCAATCTGCTGGAAAACGCCGCGAAGTACACGCCGCCCGCGACGCCGATCCGCATCGGCGCGGCGCTTGCGCACGACGGCGATGCGCGCTTCGTGCGCGTGTGTATCGACGACGAAGGCCCGGGCGTGCCCGCCGGCATGCAGAGCCGTCTGTTCGACAAGTTCACGCGCGGCGAGAAGGAATCCGCGCAACCGGGCATCGGGCTCGGTCTCGCCATCTGCCGCGCGATCGTGGAGGCGCATGGCGGGCAGATCGGCGTCGAGAATCGTGAAGACGCGAGCGGACGCATACTGGGCGCGCGATTCTGGTTCACGCTGCCGGCAAACGATGCGCCGCCTGAAGCTTTGCCGCCCGACGAGGATGTCGAATCGAAGGCCGCCGCGCCGGGAGCGGACGATGTCTGAGGCGGGCGTATCGGTGGTCGTGATCGAGGACGATCCGCAGATTCGCCGCTTCGTGCGCGCGACCTTGCACGCGCACGGCATGACGGCGATCGAAGCCGACACGGCCGCCGCCGGCCTGCGCGAGGCCGCGACGCGCAAGCCCGATCTGATCGTGATCGATCTCGGCCTGCCGGATGCGGACGGCATCGACGTGATACGCGAGTTGCGCGGCTGGACGCAGACGCCCGTGATCGTGCTCTCGGCGCGCACGGGCGAGCAGGCGAAAGTGGCCGCGCTCGACGCCGGCGCCGACGACTATCTGACCAAGCCGTTCGGCGTGCCCGAACTGCTCGCGCGCATGCGTGCGCAGTTGCGGCGCAACGGGCAGACGCAGGACGAGTCGCCGACCATCCGCTTCGGCGATATCGTCGTCGATCTCGGCAAGCGGCAAGTAACGCGCGAAGGCGCGCCCGTGCGTCTGACGCCGACCGAATACAAGCTTCTGACCGTGCTGATGCGTCATGCGGGCTGCGTGCTCACGCATCGGCAATTGCTGCGCGAAGTGTGGGGACCGGAGCACGTCGGCAATCCGCATTATCTGCGCGTGTACATGGGACATTTGCGGCAGAAGCTGGAGCGCGATCCCGCGCAGCCCGCGCATATCGTGACGGAAACGGGCGTGGGTTATCGGCTGGCGGGCGTCGGCTCAGGCGGCGATTTATGATGTCGGCTCACGAGCAACCTGCAAACCAACGATGAGCCAACCGACCCTGAACGGTCAGCGCGTGCAGCTTCGCCCGCTGCAACGCGAGGACCGCGCCGCCTTGCTCGATGCCGCCGCCGACGGCGAACTCTGGAAGCTGAGCGTGACGGTCGTGCCCGATGAAGACACGATCGACCGCTATATCGACACCGCGCTCGCGGGTCGCGAGGCCGACACCGTCATGCCATTCGTGATCGTGCGAGCCGACGATGCACGTGTCGTCGGCAGCACGCGTTACTGGAAGATCGATCGCGCGAACCGCAAGCTCGAAATCGGCCATACGTGGCTCGCGGCATCGACGCAGCGCACGGGCATCAACACGGAGGCGAAGTATCTGCTGCTCGCGCACGCGTTCGAAGCGATGCACTGCGTGCGCGTGCAATTCACCACCGACGAGCTCAACGAGAAATCGCGCGCGGCGATACTCGGCGTCGGCGCGAAGCAGGAAGGCGTCGTGCGGCACGAGCGCATCATGCCGGACGGCCGCAAGCGCAATTCGGTGCGCTTCTCGATCATCGACGACGAATGGCCCGCCGTCAAAGCGATGCTGCTCGCGAAGCTCATGCAGCTTACGCATCGAGCGTAGCGCGCGACTTCAGTTCCTTCACGCGCGCCTTCATGAACGCGACGAAGCCGCGCGTGACCGTGTCGTCGCGTTGCGCTTGCCATGCGAGTCCGACGCGCCATCGCGCGGGCTGATCGCGCAGGGTCAGCACACGCGCATCGCGCAGCAGATATTGCGCGCGCGACGGCAGGAACGCCGCGCCCACGCCGCCCGCCACCGAAGCGAGCACGGACTGGATATCGTCCGCTTCCTGAATCACGCGCGGCGCGAAATCATGCTCCGCGCACCAGCGATCGATCTGCGCGGCGAGACCCGGCCCGCGCATGCGCGACAGCGCGATGAATCCCGCTTCGTTCAGTTCGTTCAGATCCGCCGGCAGACGCTCGTGGCGCGTGTGCTCGGGCACGGCGAGCGCGAGCGTTTCATCGAGCACGCTGAAGCCGGACAGCCCGGCGCTCGCGGGCATGCGCATGAATCCCACATCGAGCTTGTTCGCGAGGATGCGGCGCGTCTGCTCGTGCGACGAAAGATCGTGCAGCGTGATGCTCACGCCCGGATTGAGCGCGCCGAACGCCGCGATCAGCTTGGGCACATGCGTGAGCGTCGACAAGCACAGGCCGACGCGCAGAAATCCGCGCGCGCCGCTCGCGGCTTCGCGTGCGCGCGCGAGCACGGCATCGGCGTCGCGCACGAGCGATTGCGCATCGTCGATGAAGCTCGCGCCGAACGTCGTCAGATCGGCGCCGTGACGGCCGCGTTCGAAAAGGCGCGCGCCGAGACTTTCTTCGAGCGACGCGATCTGCTTGCTGAGCGCGGGCTGGCTGAGATGCAGCGCTTCGGCGGCGCGGCCGAAGTGGCGCAGTTCGGCGATCGTGAGAAACGTGCGCAGAAGTTTCAATTCCATTTGGCGATCGAACGGGTCAAAACATTCATTTTACTTATCGATGCAGCGGCGCTTCAATGAGGGCGTTCACTCGTTTTCCAGGAGTTTTGCTTGGATGCCACTTCGTTTCGCATCGCCGTGATCGCACCTGAATCGCGGCATGGCGATGCCGCGCGCAATTGCGCGCTCATCGCCGGGAAGCTCGCCGACGCCGCGCGGCAGGGCGTGCGGCTCGCGGTGTTTCCGCCGTCGAGCATCGGCGGCCCGGACGACGATGCAAGCGCCGAACCGTTCGACGGTCCTTTCATTCGCGCTATCGCCGCCGCCGTCGACGAGACCGGCGTCGCCGCGGGCGTCGGCTGGATCGAGCGCACGGAAGACGGCAGGCGCTACGACAGCTACGCGATATGTTTTCCGGGCGGCGCGCGCGTGCGTCATCGCATGCTGCATCCGGCGCATCGCGGCTTGCACAGCGGCAACCGCTTCACCGTGTTCGCTGCACCGGGCGGCGTGCGTATCGGCATATTGATCGGCGCGGACAACGACGTCGTCGAGAACGTGCGCATGACGGCGCTCATGGGCGCGACGCTGCTCATCGCGCCCATGCGCGGCGATCATTCGCCGCGAGCGACACTCGCCGTGCGCGCCGCCGATAACGGCATGTATATCGCCTGCAGCCATGCATCGGGCGAGCAGGCGCTGATCGTCGGTCCGGACGGCCGCGTGCTCGCGCGTCATGCCAACGCGCGTGACGGCATGATCGTCGCGAACGTGCGGCCGTCCGTGGCCGAGGCCAGCGCCGGACAGCGTGCGCGGGCCGCGCGTCGTCCCGATCTCTACGGCCCGCTCACGCGGCAGGGCGATGCCTATCCGATCGCGCCGGAAACCGAACGCACAATGCCGCGCGGTTCGCTGCCGCTCAGCTTCGCGGTCGTGGGCCGCCATCGCGTGACAGGTTGAAGCGAGCCTCCGCACGGCTTTTATGTCCCGATACAATCGGGCGAACAGCCCGGGACGGAGGTTTCGCACATGGATTTGATCATTCGCCGCGCGGCGCTCGTGGACTCGCACGAACTCGTCGATATCGGCATGGAAGCGGGGCGCATCGCCGCGATCGAGCCGCATCTTTCGGCCACCGCGCGCGAGCAGATCGATGCGAACGGCGCGCTCGTCACCGCGCCTTTCGTCGACGCGCACTTTCACATGGACGCGACGCTTTCCTACGGCCTGCCGCGCGTGAATGCGTCCGGCACGCTGCTCGAAGGCATCGCGCTGTGGGGCGAACTGAAACCCGATCTCACGCAGGAAGCGCTCGTCGAGCGCGCGCTGCAGTATTGCGACTGGGCCGTCGCGCGCGGGCTGCTCGCCATTCGTTCTCACGTCGATGTGTGCGATCCGCGCCTGCTGGCCGTGGAAGCGCTCGTCGAAGTGAAACGGCGCGTGAAACCGTATCTCGATCTGCAACTCGTCGCGTTTCCGCAGGACGGCGTGTTGCGCAGCGCGGGCGCGTTCGAGAACCTGAAGCGCGCGATCGCGATGGGCGTCGATGTCGTCGGCGGCATTCCGCACTTCGAGCGCACGATGGCGGACGGCGCGTTGTCCGTGAAACTGCTGTGCGAATACGCGGCGGAGCAGGGCCTGCGCGTGGACATGCATTGCGACGAATCCGACGATCCGATGTCGCGCCACATCGAAACGCTCGCGGCCGAAACGCATCGGCTCGGCCTGCATGGACGCGTGACCGGCTCGCATCTCACGTCGATGCATTCGATGGACAACTACTACGTCAGCAAGCTCATCCCGCTGATGCGCGAAGCGGGCGTCGCGGCGATCGCGAATCCGCTCATCAACATCACGTTGCAGGGACGCTCGGATACCTATCCGAAGCGGCGCGGCATGACGCGCGTGCCGGAACTGATGGCGGCGGGCATCACGGTCGCGTTCGGCCACGATTGCGTGATGGACCCGTGGTACAGCCTCGGCTCCGGCGACATGCTCGAAGTCGCGCACATGGGCCTGCACGTCGGGCAGATGACGGGCGTCGACGCGATGCGCGCGTGCTTCGATGCGGTCACGAAAAACCCCGCGCGCATTCTCGGGCTCGAAGGCTACGGGATCGAAGTGGGCTGCAACGCGGATTGCGTCGTGCTCGACGCGCGCGATCCGATAGAAGCGATTCGCCTGCGCGCGGCGCGCACGGCCGTCATCCGGCGCGGGAAGGTGGTGAGCCGAAGCCCCGCCGTGCGCGCGACGCTGGCGCTCGAAGGGCGGCCGGAGGAGATCGATTTCCGGATCGACAGGCGATAAAAAACCCCACGTTTTTGCGACGTGGGGTTTTTTCGGGGCGAGGCGTCAGTGCAGCGTCTGCTCCGACATGCCGTTATGACGCAGCAACGCGTCGATGTCCGGCTCGCGGCCACGGAAGGCCTTGAACGAGTCCATCGCCGGACGGCTGCCGCCGACTTCGAGAATCTCGCGGCGGTAACGCGTGCCCGTGGTCGCATCGAGCACGGAGCCGTTGCCGGCCTTCGCGGCTTCCTCGAACGCGGCGTAGGCATCGGCGGACAGGACTTCTGCCCACTTGTAGCTGTAGTAGCCCGCCGCGTAACCGCCCGCGAAGATATGGCTGAACGTGTTCGGCCAGCGCGAAAACGGCGCCTGCGGAATCACATGGAACTTCTCGTTGATCGCGCGCGCGAGATCGTTCGCGTTCTGCGTCGCGTCGGCCGGATCGTAGGACGTGTGCAGCACCATGTCGAACATCGAGAAGACGATCTGGCGCAGCGTGCCAAGGCCGCTCTGGAAGTTCTTCGCGGCGAGCATCTTGTCGAAGAGTTCGCGCGGCAGCGGCGCGCCGGTCTCGACGTGCGCGGACATGTCGGTCAACACGTCCCATTCCCAGCAGAAATTCTCCATGAACTGCGACGGCAACTCGACCGCATCCCACTCCACGCCGTTGATGCCCGACACGCCCAGCTCGTCGATGCGCGTCAGCATGTGATGCAGACCGTGCCCGAACTCATGGAATAGCGTGATGACTTCATCGTGCGTGAAGCACGCGGGTTTGCCACCCACCGGTGCCGAGAAGTTACAGGTGAGATACGCGACCGGCGTCTGCACGCCGCCTTCGATGCGCTTGTGACGCGAACGGGCGTCGTCCATCCACGCGCCGCCGCGCTTGCCTTCGCGCGCGTAGAGGTCGAGATAGAACTGCGCGACGAGCGTGCCGTCCTTGTTCTCGACGCGGAAAAAGCGCACGTCCGGATTCCACACGGCGGCCTCATCGCGGCGGATCGACACGTTGAAGAGCGTCTCCGTGACCTTGAACAGGCCCTTCAGCACGGCTTCCTGCGGGAAATACTGCTTCACTTCGTTCTCGGAGAACGAATAGCGCTTCTGACGCAGCTTCTCCGCCGCATACGCGATATCCCACGGCTGCAGCTCGGGCATGCCGAGCTCGGTCGCGGCGAACGCGCGCAGTTCCATCCAGTCGTTTTCGGCGTAGGGCCGGGCGCGCTTCGCGAGGTCTTCGAGGAACGCGATGACTTGCGCGGGCGATTGCGCCATCTTCGGCGCGAGCGACACCTCCGCGAAGTTCTGATAGCCGAGCGTCTTCGCTTCTTCCTCGCGCAACTTCAGATGCTCGGCGACGTTCGCCGTGTTGTCCCATTCGGCTTTGCCGTCGCCGTAAGTTTCACCGAGTTCGGACGCGCGCGTGACGTAGGCGCGATACATCGCCTCGCGCATCGGACGATGTTCGGAATACTGCAGCACCGGGAAATAGGACGGGAAATGCAGCGTGAACTTCCAGCCGTCCTTTCCGTCGCGCTGCGCGGCTTCGTGAGCCCCTTCGATCACGTCGTCGGGCAGGCCGGCGAGATCGCTCTTCTGCGTGACGATGTACGCGTACGCGTTGGTGGAATCGAGCACGTGATCGGAAAACGCCTTGGACAGCGCCGCCTGCTCTTCCTGCAACTGCGCGAAACGCGGCTTGCGGTCTTCGGGCAATTCGGCGCCCGAGAGACGGAAATCGCGCAGGGAATTTTCGAGGATCTTCTTGCGCTCGGCCGACAAGCCGGCGAATTCGGTTCCGGCGGCGATTGCCTTGTACTTTTCGTAGAGCGCGAGATTCTGACCGACGCTCGCGGAAAATTCGGTGACGCGCGGCAGGTTTTCGGCATGCGCGGCGCGGAGTTCGGGGGTATCGGCAACGGCGTTCAGATGGCCGACGATGCCCCACGCGCGCGACAATTTTTCCGATTCCTGCTCGACCGCCTCGACGACGTCTTTCCACGTCGCGGGCGTCTCGGGCGCGCTCGCGCGGTCTACTGCGGCCTTCGCGCTGGCGAGCAGCACATCGAGCGCGGGCGTGACGTGCGCCGGTTGAATCTCGCCGAAACGCGGAAGATCGGAGAAATCGAGCAGCGGATTGGCCGCTGCCGGGGTGGACGTGTTATCGCTCATGGCTCTCCCGTTCTGGTGTTGGGTGAAGCGCGGGCGGGGAGTGTCGCACCTGGGCGGCCCGCGCCGGCTCGTTTCGAGATTATTGGGGCGGGCGCGGCAAATTCCAATCGATTGTTTTCAAGGGGCCGATTCGTACCCGAGCCGCGCCCCCGCGCCGGACTTTACGCCTGCGCCGCGCGCTCGGCCGCTTCGATCGTGTTGACGAGCAGCATCGTGATGGTCATCGGGCCGACGCCGCCCGGCACCGGCGTGATGTAGCCGGCTACTTCCTTCACGCCCGCGAAATCGACGTCGCCGCACAGCTTGCCTTCGTCGTTGCGGTTCATGCCGACGTCGATGACCGTCGCGCCCGGCTTCACCATGTCGGCGGTGAGGATGTTGCGGCGGCCGACCGCGGCGACGATTACATCGGCGTCGCGCGTGTGTTTCGCGAGGTCGCGCGTCTTGCTGTGGCAGATCGTGACGGTCGCGCCCGCTTCGAGCAAGAGGAGCGCCATCGGCTTGCCGACGATGTTCGAACGTCCGATCACGACCGCGTTCGCGCCTTTCAGGTCGATGTCGTGCGCCGCGAACATCTTCATCACGCCGTAGGGCGTGCACGGGCGAAACAGCGGCTTGCCCGTCATGAGCGCGCCCGCATTGGCCACGTGAAAGCCGTCGACGTCCTTTTCCGGCGCGATCGCCTCGATGACCTTGTGGCTGTCGATGTGCGCGGGCAGCGGCAGTTGCACGAGAATGCCGTGGATCGACGGATCGGCGTTCAGTTTCGCGATGTGCGCGAGCAGTTCGTTTTCGGCGAGCGTCGCGGGGAAGCGGTCCATCACCGAGAAGAGGCCGTTGTCCTGGCACGCCTTCACCTTGTTGCGCACGTAGACTTCGCTCGCGGGATTTTCGCCGACGAGCACGACGGCCAGGCCCGGCTGGTGGCCACGGGCGGTGAGGGCGGCGGCGCGCTGGGCGACGTCGGCGCGAAGGGTCTTGGAAAGGGCGTTGCCGTCGATGAGTTGGGCGGTCATGGCGAGTCGGATCGAGGATGGGCGAGGGCGCGCGAGGGCGTGAAGCCGACGCCGCGCCCGCCGCTTTCGTGCGGCGGCGGTGCGCGGCGCTCGCGCATGGTGCTGGGCGCTTTCTTTGCCAATGCGCGGCAGATGCGCCCTTGAGAAGGGCGAAATTATACCGCCGGGCGCTATCGCACGTTTCGCCGGCCCATCCGCGTGACGCTCAGGGCGTCGCCGCCCGCCACGACGAATCCGGGTTGAACGACTTGATCGCCGCCGCGGCGCTGGTTGTTGCCGGGCCGAGATCCTTCTCGTAGATCTGGCCGTCCTGATTGACGATGAAGGTCATTACCCCGGTCTGGCCGTAGCGCGCGGGCGTCGCGATCAGGCCGAAGCCTTGCGTCAGGCGCCCGTCCTGAAGATAGTTCTTCGCGCCGCCCGGTGCGTTCGCGCCCTGCGACGTCAGGATGCGGTAGTGATAGCCGTAGTAGCCGTCCTTGTCGGTCGGCTTGTTCGGCATCGTCGCGGCGAGCGGGCCGAGCGGGCTTTCCGGCTCGCCCGGCGCTGTTTGCCAGTAAAGGCCGTCGTGCTTGCCGCGCGTGCTCACGAAGCGGTCGGCATAGCGCTCCGCCGTCTTGCGATAGTCGTTCTGCGCGGCGACGACCGCGAGCGCGACCTGCATCGCCGAGCGCTCGTTGCGGCCGATGCGTCTCGTCAGCACTTCGTCGTGCCCGGCGCGCATGTCGAAGCGCCAGCCGCCCGCCACCTTGACGATCGGGATCGGCAGCGTCCAGCCGTCCGTGCCCGCTTCGATACGCGCGGCCGGATGGCCGTCGACCGGTTTCGCATCCTCGACGATGCGATGCTGCTGCGCCCACGCGCCCAGATACGCATAGATATCCTGCTCGCCGATGCTGCCTTCGGGCACATATTGGCGATGGTCCTTGCCGAGAACTTTGGCGAGTGCGGTCTCGTCGTTGGTCGCGATGGCGTCGGTGAAGGCTTGCGCCGCCGCTTCGGCAGTCGGGAAAACGGCCTGCGCGTGCGCGAGCGACGCGCCGAGCATGAGCGACGCGGCTGTGAATACAAGCAGGACGGACTTCTTCGATGAGGCGTAGGTCTTCATGTCGGGCTCCTGGGTCTGGCGTTCGCCGCATCCGCGGCGCTTGACGATGGACTCGATCATCAACGGCGGAAGCCTCCGCCGCCGCCTCGATGGCCGCCGCCGCCGCCTCCGCCGCCGTGGAATCCGCCCCCACCGCCGCCGCCGCGCTGCACGCCGCCTCCGCCTGCGCCCACGCCTGGATTGCCGCCGCCACCCGCCTGACGCTGAACGCCGCCGCCCGCACCAGCGCGATCGTGCGACTGATTGGCGAACGACTGGCGGCTCGCCTGTCCGCGCTGCATGTCCTGCCGCGCGCCGTTGCCGTCGCCCGCGCCGCGCAGCGCGTTGTCGCGATTCACGTTCTGCGAGCGCTGATGCAGATCGCTCGTGTCGCGCGCGTTCGGGCCGCCGCTCTGGCGGATGCTCTGCGCGCGCTGACTCGCCGACTCGTTGAGATTCTGGCCGGTGCGCTGCTGCAGCGTCTGGGCGGCTTGAGCGCGGGCATCCTCGCGGCCGCGGAACTGGTTGGCATTTGCGCCCCGGTTCGCGTTATTCAACGTGTTCTGGCGGTTCGCGGCGACGTTGGTCCGGTTGAACTGCGGATCGTTGCGGTTCCAGCGCACGTTGTTGCTGTTCGCGTTGATGCGGTTGTTCACGTTGACGTTGTTATAGCGATTCACGTTGACGTTCACGTCGCCGCGATTCCAGTCGCAATTGCCCCACAGCGAATTCGCGACCGCGACGCCCGCGCCGAACGCGAGGCCGCCAACGAACGCCGACGCCATCGCATAGCCCGGAGGCGGCGGCACGTAGACCGGCGGATACGCCGGATAAGGCCAGGTGCCGTACACGACCGTCGGGTTGTAGGTCGGCACGTAGACCACTTGTGGATTGGCCGGCTCGATCTGGATCACCGTGGTGCTGGTGGTCGTGCTGCCCGCCGGCGCGGGCGCGCTCGTGACCTTTTGCTGTTCGTTCGTCTTGAGATTGCCCGCGGTTTGCGCCGCGCGCCGCAGACGCTGAACCGAGTCCATCACATCGCTCGGCTGCGCGATGAAGGCGTTGCCGAGCTGCGTTACCCAGTCGATCTTGGAGGCCATCGTCGCGAGCGCCTGCGGGAACGCGACGAGCGACTGCACGCTCGGGTCCCACGGCTCCGATTGCACGGCTTTAACCGCGTCGTCGCCCTTGACGTTCGGATTCGCCTTCGACCATGCGGCCGCGTCTGTGATCTGCGACGGATACGTCGACGCCATCAGCGCTTGCGCGAGCAGCGCATCGGGATACAGCGCGACCGGCGCGGTCAGCGCATCGAGTTGCTGGTTCGTGAGCTTCTGGCCGGCTGGCGCGGCGTTCTGCGCCTGCGCGTCGCCGGAATACGCGGCGAAAAGCGGCATGGCGGCGAGCGTGACGGCGAGTGCGATCGCTCTCACCGTGCCGATACGCGAACCAATGACCCGAATTCGTTTCGACATCGAATCCCCCGTGCAAGACGTTGCGAATAGCCGGAATGAAGCGAGAACATCGGGTAGTGATCCGGCGTGATTCAGCCAATATCACTTTTCAGTTCGGCAGACAACGAACTTCGTGGGAGGAAGACGCGGGCGCATTCGCTCGAAAGCGCGCCGATAAAGGCGCGGCCGGCATGTCGATGCCGGCCGCGAAGGGGCGTGCCGCAGTCGTTACTGCTGCGGTTTGTTCGACAGCGCGAGACGCAGCAGATCGGCGACCGTGTTCACGGAGAGCTTCTCCATGATGTTCGCGCGATGCGCTTCGACCGTCTTGATGCTGATGCCGAGATCGTCGGCGATCTGCTTGTTGAGGCGCCCCGCGATGATGCGCTCCAGCACCTGATGCTCGCGTGCCGTCAGCTTGCCGAGGCGTTCGGCGGCGGCGCGCTGCTGCTGCACGCTGGTGCTTTCGTTGCGCGCCTTCTCCAGCATGCGCTCGACGAGCTTGCGCAGTTCGGCTTCGTCGAACGGCTTTTCGATGAAGTCCATCGCGCCTTTTTTCATCGTCGAGACGGCCATGGGCACGTCGCCGTGACCCGTCACGAAGATGATCGGCAGAAGCGAATTCTCGGCGATGAGTTTCTCCTGCAGTTCGAGACCCGTCATGCCGGCCATGCGCACGTCGAGAATCAGACAGGAGATCGCGCCGGAATGGGCGACCGGCAGATAGACGTCGAGGAACGATTCCGCGCTGGAGAAACACTGAACGCGATAGCCGTTTGCTTCGAGCAGCCAACGCAAGGAATCACGTACGGCTTCGTCATCGTCGACGACGAAGACGGTTTCCTGAGTGGTGACTGTGCTCATAGTTCTCCCGTAACTGTTTGTTGTCTCGTATGTTCGTCTTGCGCATCCGTGCCGCCCGTGCCCGAGCTGCCTTCCACTTCGCCGATCGGCAGGCTGCAGTGGAAGGTCGCGCCGGTCACGTGGCCGTCCGCTTCGACGTTGTTGACCACCCAAAGTCGTCCGCGATGCGACTCGATGATCGAGCGGCAGATGTTCAGCCCCATGCCCATGCCGTCGGACTTGGTGCTGTAAAACGGTTCGAAGAGGCGCTCGGCGGTCGCCTCGTCCACGCCCGGACCCTGATCGACCACGCTGATGCACACGACGCCGCCGTCCATGCGCTTCACGACGACGCGTATCACCGGATCGACGGCGTTCGGTTTCGCATCATGCATCGCCTCGGCCGCGTTTTTCAACAGGTTGACCAACACTTGTTCGATCAAAACCGGGTCGACGTAGATCACCGGCATGCGCGAGCGAATTTCGGTGACGATGCGGATCTTGCGTTTGCGCGCCTCGATCTCGGCGAGACCGACCGCGTCCGCGACGATATCCGCGACGCGCGCGGCCTGGCGCTTGGGCTCGCTGCGCTTCACGAATTCGCGAATGCGCTTGATGATCATGCCCGCGCGCACCGCCTGCTGCGCGGTCTTTTCGAGCACGGGAAGAAGCGTTTCCTGCGTCATGCGCCCGGACTTCACCAGCGCGACGCAGCCCGAACAATAGTTGTTGATCGCGGCGAGCGGCTGATTCAACTCGTGCGCGAGCGACGAAGCCATTTCGCCCATGGTCATCAGACGGCTCGTGAACTGGAGCTTCTCTTCCTGCTGATGCGCGAGTTCCTGCGCCTGCTTGCGCTGGGTGATGTCTGTTGCGATCTGCATTTGCGCGAGATGGCCGTCGACCCATTGAATGTACTGGCGGCGCACCTCGAACCACTTCTGGATGCCTTCGACGTAGACCTCCTGCGCATCTGCCGAGCTTTCGGTGAGCGCGGTGGCGGGCAGGCCCGCGTAGGTGTCGACCATGTCGATGGTGTCGGAGGAACTTTGCGAACTGCCGTCGAACGCCGCGCCCGCGAGCTCCAGATGACCGTCCGGACGAATGCCGAAAAGATGCCGGTAATAGCGGTTCGCGAAGAGCAGTTCGGCTTCGTCGGCGGCGAGCACAGAGACGGCGGCGTCGAGGCTTTCGAGCACCGTCGTGAAGCGCTCGTGCGCGGCGGCGAGTTCTTCGCGCGCGCGCTTGGGTTCGGTGATGTCGGTCATCGACGACATCCAGCCCGTCTGACGGCCCGAACTGTCGATGAGCGGCGAGACATAAAGCCGCGCGTGGAAGAACGAACCGTCCTTGCGGCGCACGCGCAGTTCGAACCCGGAAGAGGGCGCCTTGCCGCGCAGGGTCATGTCGAGCTGACGCTGCATCTCCGGATACGCGTCGCGCGGCCAATACGGGAAGGGCGCGTTCTTGCCGACGAGATCGCTCTCGTCCCAGCCCGTCATGCGGCAGAACGCGGGATTCACGTGCGTGATGCGGCCGTGCATGTCGAGCACGCGCATGCCGATCAGCACGGAGTTTTCCATCGCGCGGCGAAAGAACGCTTCGGCGTAGAGCGCCTGCTGCGCCTCGAAGCGCTGACGCGTGTGTTTCCACAGGCTCCAGAGACTCCACAGCACGAAGCACGACAAACCCGCGACGAGCCAGACGAGCGTGTTGTTGGTGAAGTTCGTGAGTTGCGGATACGAATAGACGCGCACCGACAAACCTTGTCCGGGCGGGTCGAGCGGCAGGTCGTAGAACATGTCGCGCGGCAGGCGCGGGCGGCTCGACGTCGTGGCGAGCTCGCGGTTGTTCAAATCGGTGATGGAAATCTTGTACTTCGCCGACAATTCGCTCGGAATGTCGTGCTTCAGAACGCCTTCGATCGAGAACACCGCGGCGACCGAGCCGAGGAACTCGCGGTCGCGGAAAACCGGCGTTTGCAGCGTGATATAGCCATTACCGAGATCGTCGTAGAGCAACGGCGAGTAGACTTGGCGGCGAGTGGTGCGCGCTTCGTCGAACGCGGCTTGCAGCGCCTCGTCCATTTGCGTGTCGTTCGGTTTCGCCAGACGTGAACCGAGCACGGGCAGCGGCGTATTGGGCCAGCGCGGCTTATGCTCGCTCGTGTACCAGTTCATGTAGAGGATCTCGGGATGCCCCTGCATGATGTCGGTGGACGACGTCTGGAAAGTTTGCGGGTCGCCGTGGCCGGTCGCGATGTCGCGTGCGAGCGCCTGAATCTGCTCCTGCGCGCCGGTCATCGACAGGCGTATTTGTTGCTGGGCCCAGGCGACGTTGCGGTAGAGCGTGTCTTCCTGCTGCTGTTGCTCGCGCCGGTTCAGACTCCAGAGAATGAGACTCATCACGACCAGGAATACCAGGATCGAAATAAGCGGCGTGAGTAAATAGGAGTTCGACCACCACGGTCCGTGGTGCCAGCGGGAGGGCGAGGCGTCGGTCGGCTTGCGCCCGACTCGCGCCGAGCGTTTGATCAGCCGTTCGGTCAACATGGAAGCGATTGTAACGCAGCGCCTGATTGTTAATTGGCGTAAAAAGACGGTAAAGAAAGCTCGATTGCGGGAAAAGGAGGAGAAACATCTGAACAAAAAAGTCTTATCGGACGGTGCGTTGCAACAATTTTTCGCATGGTGAGATGAACTCTCATGATTTGAAAAATTCCTTGCATCATGGTCTGGACCCTCTTTAAAATTGCCGGCACGCGGCCAGTGCCCGCCTTCGATCGGCGTGCGCCGGCGGTTTTCAGAGAGAGTGTTCCTCACATCAGGAGACGAGCATGTCCGCTGTACCCGACGAAGTTCTCAAATATGTCGCCAACGCCAAGGACGACGATCCTCAGGAAACCGCCGAGTGGCTCGATGCGCTCGACGGCGTGATTTCCGCGGTCGGTCCTGATCGCGCGCACTACCTGATCGAGAAACAGATCGAATTCGCCCGCGTGCACGGCGAGCACCTGCCGTTCTCGGCGAACACGCCGTACATCAACACGATCCCCGTCGCCTCGCAGTCGAAGATCCCGGGCGATCAGGACATCGAACACCGGATCCGCTCGTACACCCGCTGGAACGCCATCGCGATGGTGCTGCGCGCCGGCAAGGACACGAACGTCGGTGGTCACATCGCATCGTTCGCATCGGCCGCGACGCTGTACGACGTCGGCTTCAATCACTTCTGGCACGCTCCGTCGAAAGAACACGGCGGCGACCTCGTGTTCGTGCAGGGCCACTCGTCGCCGGGCGTGTACTCGCGCGCGTTCCTGCTTGGCCGCCTGACCGAGAAGCAACTGAACAACTTCCGCCAGGAAGTGGGCGGCGAGGGCATCTCGTCGTATCCGCACCCGTGGCTGATGCCGGATTTCTGGCAATTCCCGACCGTGTCGATGGGCCTCGGCCCGATCATGGCGATTTATCAGGCGCGCTTCATGAAGTACATGGCGGCGCGCGGCATGGCGAAGACAGAAGGCCGCAAGGTCTGGGCGTTCCTCGGCGACGGCGAAACGGACGAGCCGGAATCGCTCGGCGCGATCGGCATGGCCGGCCGCGAGCGTCTCGACAACCTCGTGTTCGTCATCAACTGCAATCTGCAGCGTCTGGACGGTCCGGTGCGCGGCAACGGCAAGATCATCCAGGAACTCGAAAGCGAATTCCGCGGTGCGGGCTGGAACGTCATCAAGGTCATCTGGGGCAGCCGCTGGGACGCGCTCTTCGCGCGCGACAGAACTGGCGCGCTCATGCGCCGCATGATGGAAGTCGTCGACGGCGAATACCAGACGTACAAGTCGGAGTCGGGCGCGTTCGTGCGCGAGCACTTCTTCAATACGCCGGAACTGAAGGCGCTGGTTTCCGACTGGTCCGATGAAGACATCTGGAACCTGAATCGCGGCGGCCACGATCCGCACAAGATCTACGCGGCTTTCGACGCAGCGACCAAGACGAAGGGCGCGCCGACCGTCATCCTCGCCAAGACCATCAAGGGCTATGGCATGGGCGAGCACGGCCAGGCGATGAACATCACGCACCAGCAGAAGAAGCTGCCGATCGACACGCTGAAGAAATTCCGCGACCAGTTCCGTCTGCCGCTGACCGACGAGCAAATCGTCGACGTGCCGTATCTCACGTTCGAGGAAGGTTCGAAGGAACTCGAATACATGCGCCAGAAGCGCATGGATCTGGGCGGCTATCTGCCGGCGCGCCGCGAGAAGGCGGAGTCGCTGCCGGTGCTGGCGCTCGCTGCATTCGAGCCGCTGCTCAAGGGCACGGGCGAAGGCCGCGAAATCTCCACGACGATGGCGTTCGTGCGGATTCTCAACATCCTTCTGAAGGACAAGGCGCTCGGCAAGCGCATCGTGCCGATCGTCCCGGACGAGTCGCGCACCTTCGGCATGGAAGGCCTCTTCCGCCAGATCGGCATCTGGAATCAGGACGGCCAGAAGTACATTCCGGAAGACTCCGACCAGCTGATGTTCTACAAGGAATCGGAGACCGGTCAGATCCTGCAGGAAGGCATCAACGAAGCGGGTGGCATGTGTGACTGGATCGCGGCCGCGACGTCGTACTCGACGCACGGCGAGATCATGATCCCGTTCTACATCTTCTACTCGATGTTCGGCTTCCAGCGTATCGGCGACCTGGCGTGGGCGGCGGGCGACATGCGTTCGCGCGGCTTCCTGCTGGGCGGCACCGCTGGCCGCACGACGCTCAACGGCGAAGGCCTGCAGCACGAAGACGGCCACTCGCTCTTGTGGGCGGCTTCGGTCCCGAATTGCGTGAGCTATGACCCGACGTTCGGCTACGAACTCGCCGTCATCATGCAGGACGGCCTGCGCCGCATGGTCGCGGAGCAGGAGGACGTGTACTACTACATCACGGTGATGAACGAGAACTACGAGCATCCGGCGATCCCGCAAGGCGACGCCGTTGCTGCGGACATCATCAAGGGCATGTACGCGTTCAGGAAGGCCGATGCCGCGGGCAAGGCGCACGTCCAGTTGCTGGGCGCGGGCACGATCTTCAACGAAGTGATCGCCGCCGCCGAACTGCTCAAGAACGACTGGGGCGTGAGCTCCGACCTCTGGAGCGTGCCGAGCTTCACCGAACTGGCGCGCGACGGTCAGGCGTGCGAGCGCTACAACCTCCTGCATCCGACCGAAGAGAAGCGCCAGCCGCACGTCACGGCGCTGCTCAAGGGCGCGAAGGGTCCGGTGATCGCATCGACGGACTACATCCGCGCGCTCGTCGACCAGATTCGCGGCTATGTGCCGAACAAGTTCGTGGTGCTCGGCACCGACGGCTACGGCCGCTCGGATACGCGCGAAGCACTGCGCCACTTCTTCGAAGTCGACCGCTACTGGGTGACGGCGGCTGCGCTCAACGCGCTGGCCGACGAAGGCACCATCGAGCGAAGGGTCGTCGCTGAGGCGATCAAGAAGTACAACCTCGACCCGTCCAAACCCAATCCGATGACCGTCTAAAGGCATCGCCCCCGAGCGTTGTGACGCGGCCTCTTTCCGAAACGGAAAGAGGCCGCGTGCAGCCCTGGAGACACTAATAATGAGTCAAGCGATCGAAGTCAAAGTGCCGGACATCGGCGATTTCAAGGATATCCCCGTGATCGAGGTGCTGGTCAAGGTGGGTGATACGGTCGAACCTGAGCAATCGCTCGTCACGCTGGAATCCGACAAGGCCACGATGGACGTGCCGAGTTCGGCAGCAGGCGTCGTGAAGGAAGTGAAGGTCAAGGTCGGCGATAACGTGTCGGAAGGCACGCTCATCATCGTGCTGGAAACCGCCAACGCAGAGGCACCGGCGGCTGCGGCTGCACCTGCGGCGGCGCCTGCACCGGCACCAGCGCCAGCAGCGAGCGGCGGCGGTACGGTCGAAGTGAAGGTGCCGGACATCGGCGACTTCAAGGACATTCCGATCATCGAGATCGCCGTGAAGGTGGGCGACAAGGTCGAGAAGGAACAGTCGCTCGTCACGCTCGAATCCGACAAGGCGACCATGGATGTGCCTTCGCCTGCATCGGGCACGGTCAAGGAACTGAAGGTCAAAGTCGGCGATAACGTGTCGGAAGGCACGCTGATCATCGTGCTGGAAGGCGGCGACGGCGGCGCGGCCGCGGCGCCCGCCGCGAAGCAGGAAGCGCCGAAGCCGGTCGAAGCGCCGCCCGATGCGCCGGCCAAGCCCGCGCCGTCGAAGGAACCGGCTTCCGCGCTCGCGCAGGCGCCCGTCATGCCGGCCGGCGACGGCACGCGCACGTCGAGCCACGCTTCGCCTTCGGTGCGCAAGTTCGCGCGCGAACTCGGCGTCGATGTGTCGCGCGTGCGCGGTTCGGGTCCGAAGGGCCGCATCACGCAAGGCGACATCACCGCGTTCGTGAAGGGCGTCATGTCCGGTCAGGGCGCAGCGCCCGCAGCGGCGGCTCCGGCTGGCGGCGGTGGCGGCGAACTGGGGCTGCTGCCGTGGCCGAAGGTCGACTTCACGAAGTTCGGCCCGGTCGATCCGAAGCCGCTGTCGCGCATCAAGAAGATCTCGGGCGCGAATTTGCATCGCAACTGGGTGATGATTCCGCACGTCACGAACAACGACGAAGCGGACATCACCGAGCTCGAAGAACTGCGCATCAAGCTGAACAAGGAACACGAAAAGGCGGGCGTGAAGTTCACGATGCTCGCGTTCGTCATCAAGGCCGTGGTCTCGGCGCTCAAGAAGTTCCCGGACTTCAACGCGAGCCTGGACGGCGACAACCTCGTGTTCAAGAAGTACTACCACGTCGGTTTCGCGGCCGATACGCCGAACGGCCTCGTCGTTCCGGTGATCCGCGACGCCGACAAGAAGGGCCTCGTCGATATCGCCAAGGAAATGGCGGAGTTGTCGAAGCTCGCGCGCGACGGCAAGCTCAAGCCCGATCAGATGCAGGGCGGCTGCTTCTCGATCTCGTCGCTGGGCGGCATCGGCGGAACGCACTTCACGCCGATCATCAACGCGCCCGAAGTCGCGATTCTCGGTTTGTCGCGCGGCTATCAGAAGCCGGTGTGGGACGGCAAGCAGTTCGTGCCGCGCCTCACGCTGCCAATGTCGCTGTCGTACGACCATCGCGTCATCGACGGTGCCTCCGCTGCGCGCTTTAACGCTTATCTGTCGGCGATTCTGGCGGATTTCCGTCGCATCATTCTTTGATCGTGGCGCGCGCTTCGTTCGTTGGCGGATGAAGCGCGCGATCCCAGCCGACGGCGGAACCGGCGTGTCCGGTTCCATCCGCTCTTCTATTCAGGGGACAACATGAGTCTCGTCGAACTAAAAGTACCCGACATCGGCGACTTCTCCGATGTCGATGTCATCGAAGTCAATATCAAGCCCGGCGACGTCATCGAAAAGGAACAGGGCGTCATCACGCTCGAAACCGACAAGGCCACGATGGAAGTGCCCGCCGATGTCGCGGGCACGATCAAGGAAGTGAAGGTTCAGCAGGGTCAAAAGGTCAGCCAGGGCACGGTCATCGCGATGGTCGAAACCGAAGGCGCGGGCGCTGCCGCCGCTCCGGCCGCAGCGCCGGCTCCGGCCGCCGCTCCCGCGAAGGCTGCGGGCGGCGGTGGCGTGCAGGACGTGAAGGTGCCAGATATTGGCGACTTCAAGGACATTCCGGTCATCGAAGTGCACGTGAAGCCGGGCGATACGGTCGATAAGGAGCAGTCGCTCGTCACGCTCGAATCCGACAAGGCGACGATGGACGTGCCTTCGCCCGCCGCCGGCACGGTGAAGGAAGTCAAGCTCAAGGTCGGCGACACGGTGTCGGAAGGCACGCTGGTTCTGACACTCGAAGGCGGCGCCGGTGCTGCTGCCGCTGCGCCTCAGAAGGCCGCGCCCGCTCCGGCGCCTGCCGCAGCCCCGACGCCCGCGCCGCAAGCGGGCAGCTATTCGGGCGCGGCCGATGTCGAATGCGACATGCTCGTGCTCGGCGCCGGTCCCGGCGGATACTCGGCGGCCTTCCGTTCCGCCGATCTCGGCATGAAGACCGTGCTCGTCGAGCGTTATTCGACCTTGGGCGGCGTGTGTCTGAACGTCGGCTGCATTCCGTCGAAGGCATTGCTGCACACGGCGCTCGTCATCGACGAAGCGGCCGAGCTCGCGGCGCACGGCATCAGCTTCGGCGAGCCGAAGGTCGATCTCGACAAGCTGCGCGGCTTCAAGGAAGGCGTCGTCAAGAAGCTGACCGGCGGTCTCGCGGGCATGGCGAAGGCGCGCAAGGTGCAAGTGGTGACGGGCGTCGGCACGTTCGTCGATCCGTACCACATGGAAGTGAACGGCCCGGACGGCAAGAAAGTCGTCAAGTTCAAACAGGCGATCATCGCGGCGGGCTCGCAGGCGGTGAAGCTGCCGTTCTTCCCGGACGATCCGCGCGTCGTCGATTCGACCGGCGCGCTCGAATTGCGTCAGCTTCCGAAGCGCATGCTGGTCGTGGGCGGCGGCATCATCGGCCTGGAAATGGCGACGGTATATTCCACGCTCGGCTCTGACATCGACGTCGTCGAAATGCTCGACGGCCTGATGCTCGGCGCGGACCGCGATCTCGTGAAGGTCTGGGAGAAGTTCAATTCCAAGCGCTTCACGAACCTGATGCTCAAGACCAAGACGACCAAGGCGGAAGCCCGGGAAGACGGCATCTACGTGACGTTCGAAGGCGAGAAGGCGCCGAGCGAACCGCAGCGTTACGACCTCGTGCTGCTCGCGGTCGGCCGTAGCCCGAACGGCGGCAAGATCGGCGCGGACAAGGCGGGCGTCGCGGTGACGGATCGTGGCTTCATCGACGTCGACAAGCAAATGCGCACCAACGTGCCGCACATCTTCGCGATCGGCGATCTCGTCGGCCAGCCGATGCTCGCGCACAAGGCCGTGCATGAAGGCCACGTGGCGGCGGAAGCGGCGCACGGCGAGAAGGCGTATTTCGACGCGCTGCAGATTCCGTCGGTGGCGTACACCGATCCGGAAGTGGCGTGGGCGGGCAAGACGGAAGACCAGTGCAAGGCCGAAGGCATCAAGTTCGGCAAGGCCGTGTTCCCGTGGGCCGCGTCGGGCCGCGCGATCGCCAACGGCCGCGACGAAGGCTTCACCAAGCTGATCTTCGATGAAGAGACGCATCGCGTGATCGGCGGCGGTATCGTCGGTCTGAATGCGGGCGATCTGATCAGCGAAGTGTGTCTCGCGATCGAGATGGGCGCGGATGCAACCGACATCGGCAAGACGATTCACCCGCACCCGACGCTCGGCGAATCGGTCGGCATGGCCGCCGAGTTGTACGAAGGCGTGTGCACGGACTTGCCGCCGCAGCGCAAGAAGTAAGCTGCCATACTTCGAGAAGTGCAAAGGCGCGCTCCTTCAACGGAGCGCGCCTTTTTAATGCGGACGAATGCGTGGACGACAAAAAACCCGGCGCGATGGCCGGGTTCTTCGTGATTCGTGCTGCATCAACCGGGCAGAAGCCCGGCGGCAAACTTACGCAACCGACTTCTTGGCCACGCGCGAAGCTTGCTCGGTCGCTTGCGTAGCGGCCTTCGTCGCAGCCGTAGCGGCAGCGTTGAAGTTGCTTTCAGCGATTTCCACAGCTTGCTTCGTTGCCTTGTGAACCGTTTCGTACGTCGTGTTGGCGGCGGTGATAGCCGACTTCATCACGGCGACGGCGGTTTCCGAACCGGCCGGTGCGTTCTTCGCGACGTTGTCGACGAGCGTTTGCACCTTGCGGTTTTGCTCTTCGTACTGAGCTTCCGCGACACGGGCAAATTCAGCTTGCGTGGCCGACGCGATTTCATACAGGTGACGGCCATACGACAGCACCTTTTCCGCGACCGGTTGGGTCAGGCTGGCTTGCAGCGCGAGCAGTTCTTGCGCGTCCTTCACCGACAATGCGCGTTGTGCGTTTTCCTGGCTTTCAGCCAGCGTCGACTTCACAACTTGCAGGTTCAGTTCGACAAGCTTCTCGACGCCTTCGAACGCCTTGTTCGTGAGGCCGAACAGCGTGTCGAAATTGGCTTTTTGTGCAGCGGCGATTTGCTCGGGGGTCAACAGCGTCATCTCAGGCTCCTGATGGCAGACCCATCAATGCGGGTCGTGGTTTGGGTAGATCCGGCGCGATGAACCTTGCCGGCTAGGTGCAACTGCGATTGGTGCGTCGCAACATGAAACACATTTTAGACAAATTCCTATGGATGTCAAGCGCTTTTTGTGCGCCGCACAATTGGCGGAATCGTATGTTAAACAAGAACTTACATGACGACCGCGCGCCCAAAGGGCATGCCCGTGGAAACCCTATGCACACAAGCTGGGCATGGTTTCGGAGGCGCGCCAACATGCCACGCCGTACTGAATGAAAGCACGGCAGGATGAAAGTTTGATGTTTCGACGACGCGAGCCCCCGCGTGCTCTGCGGCGATGCGGGGATGAGATATTTCTGAAGGTCGTCCTATTTTTAGGATGTCGCCGTACACCAAATTGTTGGAGAAACGTTAACATTTCGGCTGTCCGATATGCCGCGTGTTGGTCCGCGTCCTCCGACCGTGCTTGCTCCTCGATTCGAAACTCCGCGTCTTGGCCGGTTTGGTCGTCACGTTTGCCTAAAGTCGTGGAAAGTTTTGCCGATAGTGCGTTTGTCGTCGTGTAGAAAAGCGCGCTCTGGGCAGCACTATTTCGCTGGGACGATCGTTTTTTCCGATCGAGGCGCTTTTTATTGAGCAATTCGCAATTGCGGCTTACAACTCGGTTTAAAGAGTGCCGATAAGTGCTTAATATTGCTTAAATTTCGTAGCTTCACTACACTTGGCGGTACTCTCCAGCCGCCCAACAGAACACTAATGAAAACCGAAATGTTTTCGTCGTTAAAGGTGGTACACGGCGTGGCAATGCGCTCGGCATTGTCCATCGCCGTTTCCATCGTAGTAGCGACGTCCTTCGCAGCGGCTCCGGCTGAAGCCCTCGCGAAGACCGCCACCCCAAGCAAAACCGAAAAGAAATCCACCGCGAAGGCTGAAAAGCCCGCGCGGGTGGCGAAAACCACGCTCAAGGCGCCGAAGCCCGCGAAGGCGGCCAAGGTCGCGGCGGCCCAGGACGACGACGACGCGCCCCGCGCATCGCGCAAGCGTCGCGTGGCGTATCGCATGGAACCGCATGCGCGCCGCGCCGCGGTGCATGCGGTGGCGTATCAGCCGCGCGCGACCTCGGTCGGCCAGGCATTCGGCCTGCGCGACACGCCCGACAGCCTCGCGCTGCGTTCGAGCGTGGCTTACGTGGTCGACCAGAACACGTCCGAGACGCTCTTCGACAAGAATTCGCGCGCCGTCGTGCCAATCGCTTCGATCACCAAGCTGATGACGGCAATGGTCGTGCTCGATTCGCACATGCCGCTCACGGATGAAATCAGCGTCACCGACGAAGATCGCGACTACGAGAAGTTCACGGGTTCGCGCCTCGCGGTCGGTTCGGTGCTCAATCGCGAAGACATGCTGCACATCGCGCTGATGGCATCGGAAAATCGCGCGGCCGCGGCGCTATCGCGCTTTTACCCGGGCGGCCGTCCGGCGTTCATCGCCGCGATGAATGCGAAGGCGAAGTCGCTCGGCATGGTCGATACGCACTTCGAGAATTCCACGGGCCTCACGAGCCTTAACGTGTCGAGCGCGCGCGACCTCGTCAAAATGGTCAACGCGGCGTATCAATATCCGCTGATCCGCAAGTTCTCGACCGACCGCAACTACGACGTCTTCACCGGCAAGCGCAATCTCGCCTACAACAGCACGAATGCGCTGATCCGCAATGCTTCGTGGGATATCGGCTTGCAGAAGACGGGATTTATCAACGAAGCGGGCGAGTGTCTCGTGATGCAGGCGACCGTGAATGGCCGTCCGGTCGTGATCGTGCTGCTCGATTCGTACGGCAAGTATTCGCGCTTCGCCGACGCGGGCCGTCTGCGCTCGTATCTCGATGCGCTCGGCGAGCCGCATATCATGAGCGCGGACATGGGTGGCGGCGCGAATCCTTGAGCGCCTGTTGTTCGCAGACAGCAAAGCGAAACGGGATTCGTCGAAAGACGAATTCCGTTTTTTTCATGCGGCGTGGATCAGCGTTGCGCGTGCTGCGCGTGTTGCGCGTCGGCGGCTGGCTGGTCGGGGTGATACCCCAGCGTTGTCGAGATTTCGAGCGCCGTGTGGCTCAGTTGCTTGAGCCAGGCGTCCTGCAGGCGATCGGCGGGCGCGGAGAGCGACAGGCCGGCGACGAGTCGCCCCGTGTCGTCGTAAATGCCTGCAGCGATGCAGCGCACGCCGAGTTCGAGTTCCTCGTTGTCGCGCGCGCATGCTTGCTGACGCACCAGCGACAATTCGCGTTCGAGTTTCGAGAGATCCGTAATGCTGTTTTGCGTGTGGCCGGAGAGCCCGGTTCGCATCGCGTAGGCGCGCACGCGTGCGGCTTCGTCGGCGGCGAGAAACAGTTTTCCGACCGATGTCAGATGTAACGGCGCACGGCCGCCGATCGCGCGCACGACCTGCATACCCGAGCGCTCGGAATACGCGCGCTCGATATAGACGATCTCGTCGCCTTGCCGCACGGAAAGATTGACGGTCTGCCCGGTCTGCCGATGCAGTTCGCGCATCGGCGGCATCGCGGCTTCGCGCACTGAAAGACGCGCCTTCACGAGGTTGCCGAGTTCGAGCAAACGCATGCCGAGCCGATACGTGCCGGGATCGGAGCGATCCACGAGCCGGCACAGCACCATGTCGTTCAAAATGCGATGCGCCGTGGACGGATGCAGCTCGGTGCTCTGGCTAAGCTCTTTCAGGCTGACGGGATCAGTGTGGTCGGCGAGGGCGTCGAGAAGACGCATCATGCGCTCGATCACCTGAATAGAGGTTTTGGATTCCGGGTTCGTATCGCTCATCGTGAAAAATCGGTTGACGCGTCAAACAGCGGAGTGGCGATTGTATCTCATAATGTGAAAATAAGAACGCTGCTTCAAAACAATCATCGCGCCACGGACGTGCGCGGCCGGCGTGCGCCCCGTCGGACGGGACTTTTCGCGGATAATCGGCGCTGCGTTCACATCATTTCTACAAAACAGGAAACGCCCCCAATGCGAGTCGGACTATTCGTGACATGTCTCATCGACATGATGCGCCCGGAAATCGGCTTCTCGGTCATCAAGCTGATCGAGCGGGCGGGCTTCGAAGTCGTCGTGCCGCCGTCGCAGACGTGCTGCGGCCAGCCTGCCTACAACTCGGGCGACCGGCCGCTCGCCCGCGATCTCGCCGAAAAAACGCTGCGCGAATTCGAGCAGTTCGACTACGTCGTGATTCCGTCCGGGTCTTGCGGCGGCATGATTCGCGAGCACTACGGCGATCTCTTCCGTGACGATCCGCAATTGATGGGCCGCTTCGCCCGCCTCCAGCCACGCGTGTTCGAACTGACCGATTTTCTCGTGAATGTCGCCAAAGCGCGCATGGAGCCGGGCGCGTTCGACGGCATGGTGACGTATCACGATTCGTGCTCGGGCCTGCGCGAACTCGGCGTGAAATCGCAGCCGCGCGAGTTGCTCGCGCAGGCGGGCGTGCCGGTGGTCGAGATGGCCGGATGCGAGCATTGCTGTGGATTCGGCGGGACGTTCGCGGTGAAGTACGGCGACATCTCGACGGCGATCGTCGACGAGAAATGCGCGAACATCAAGGCGAGCGGCGCGGATACCGTCGTACTCGGCGACCTCGGCTGCATGCTGAACATCGAAGGGCGCCTGCGCCGCACGGGCGACACGTCCACGCGCGTGCTGCACATCGCGCAGGTGCTTGCCGGCGACGCACAAGGTCGCGCCTGAGCGCATCGAAAGGAGAGACATCACATGCAAGTCCAGACGATGCACTTCAAGGCGCGCGCGGGAAGCAAGCTCGCCGATGAGCGCCTGCAGCAGAATCTCACGAAGCTCTCGACCAAGTTCGTCAGCGCGCGCGCGAGCGCGGTGCGCGACATCGACTTCGAGGCGACGCGCGACGCGTTGAAGGAGCGCCGCGATCGCGCGCTCGATAATCTCGACGTGTGGCTCGAAACCTTCGAGCGCGAGGCGACGCGTCGTGGCGCGACCGTGCTCTATGCCGAATCGACGCAGGATGCCGCGAAGCTCGTCGCGGAAATCGCCCGCAAGCACGATGTGAAGAAGGTCATCAAGACCAAATCCATGGTCTCGGAAGAGATGCAGTTGAATCGCGTGCTCGGCGAGATGGGCGTGCAGTCGATCGAGACCGACCTCGGCGAATACATCCTGCAGATCAACGACAACGAACCGCCGAGCCATATCATCGCGCCGGTCGTCCACAAGGATAAGGAGCAGATCGCCGATCTCTTCGCGAAGACGCACAACAAGCCGCGCCTCACCGATATCCCCGAGATGACGCGCGAGGCGCGCGAGGTGTTGCGGCCGCACTTCATGTCGGCGGACATGGGCGTGACGGGCGGGAACTTTGTGATCGCGGAGACGGGATCGGTGGCGGTCGTCACGAACGAGGGCAACGAGGGCATGTGCACGGTGATGCCGCGCGTGCATGTCGCGGTGACGGGCATCGAAAAAGTGCTGCCGACGCTCGAAGATCTCGCCACCGCGATGCGCCTGCTGCCGCGCTCGGCGACCGGCCAGACGATCTCGAACTACTTTTCGCTGCTGACCGGACCGCGCGCCGCCGACGAGACGGACGGCCCCGAACATATGTACTTCGTGCTCGTCGATGGTGGGCGCACCGGGCTCATCGGCGGTGAGTTTCAGGAGATGCTGCGCTGTATTCGCTGCGGTGCGTGCATGAATCATTGCCCGGTCTATCAGAAGATCGGCGGCCATGCGTATGGCTGGGTGTATCCGGGACCGATGGGCTCGGTGTTGACGCCGGCGTATGTCGGCATCGACAAGGCGCTCGATCTGCCGCAAGCCGCAACGCTGTGCGGCGAATGCAACAGCGTCTGTCCGGTGGACATTCCGCTGTCGGATTTGCTGCGCAAGCTGCGCGAGAAGCAGATGGAGCGTCGGCTGCGCCCCTGGAGCGAACGCGCCGCGCTCGCAGCGTGGGGTTATCTCGCGAAGCGTCCGCTTGCATACGCGCTCTTCACGAAGCTCGCGGTGCGCGTGCTCGAACGCGTGGGCGGCGACAAGAAGGCGATTTCACGGTTGCCGTTCGGTGCGGGATGGACCGGCACGCGCGACATGCCCGCGCCGGTCGGACGCACGTTCCGGGAGTTGTACAAGGCGCAGCACTCGCATCTCGGATAAAACAAGGCCGCGCCAGATTCGGCGCGGCCTTGTTTTCAATGCGATCTTTCGATGAAGGCGCTCGGCGCTTTATCTTTATCCGCCGTAGCGTCCAAGAAAGCCGCGTGAATTGCCGCTTTCTCGATTGCCGTTGCCGCCACCGCCGTTTGCGGCTGGCGGCGGGGCGCGATTCGGCCCGGGGGGTTGACCGCCTACCGCCTTCGGCATGGGTGAGCCACCGCCCGCTTGTTGCGGAGGCGGCGCTGGCGGCGGACGACCGCCGCCGCCTGCTTGCGGCGGAGGACCATTCGGATGTCCACCGCCTGCTTGCGGAGGCGGTCCGCCCGGACCCCGGTCGCGCGGAGGATGTCCGCCGTGCCAGCCGCCCTGCGGCGGCCGACGCCAGCCGGGACCGTCATCCCAGTAACGATTCGGTCCCGGACCGTAGTAGACCGGCCCCGGACCGGAGTAATAACCGCCGCCTATCGCCACGCCCGGTTGCACGACCGGCGGGCCGCCGTAGTACCCGTAACCCGGATCGTCGTAGACAGCGGGATAGCCGCCGCCATAGGCCGAGCCATCGGGATACACCGCGCAACCGCCGAGTAGCGCGGCAGACGACGCAAGCAAAACACCAGCGACTGCGGATTTCATGATCTTTGGAAGAACCTGTGGAACCATTAGTCAATCAGACATCATCGGCGGGTGGATGTCGCCAACAACTTTGTAAGCCTTTATGACGGCAAGCTGTCATAAAGGCGCGAGCGTGCCGCAGGGCTCGTCAAAAGGCTTGTTGTCGCGAGTGCAACAAACTTTTGCTTTTCAACGACTTTTTAAGATTGGGACGAGTCCGTAATATTCGAAGTGTCCATCAGTGGGTTCTTTTTTTGCGTTACCCGCTGTGACATATCGACTAAAGGCAGTCCCATGAAAAAGACAATATCGACCTACTGGCCCGTGGCCATTCTGCTTCCGATCGCGCTGGCGTTTTGCATGCACGTGAGCGAAGGCACCGGCGCGGCCAAGCGCCATGAAGAAACCAGCGTGGCGGGCGTGAGCGCCGAACTGGCGCGCGCGATTTCGCTCGGCTTCGTCGAGGACGAAGAAGCGGCGCCCGCTGCCGTCTCGGCGCAAAAGACGCTCTGAATTGCTGCTTTCGACGCGCACAAAAAATTGGCGCCCGCAGAGGGCGCCAATTTCATTTATAAGCCGCCGAAGCGCCTTATAAGAAGCTCACTTCAGCACGGCTGCGACAGCGGTCGCGACGGCATCGAGGTTGCGCGTGTTCAGCGCGGCCACGCAGATGCGGCCCGTGCTCACGGCGTAAATGCCGAATTCTTCACGCAGACGATCGACTTGCGCCGCCGTCAGGCCCGAGTACGAGAACATGCCGCGCTGCTTGCTGACGAACGAGAAGTCGCGATCGACGCCGCTCGCCTTCAGACGCTCGACGAGGCCAATGCGCATCGCGCGGATGCGGTCGCGCATTTCGCCCAGTTCCTGCTCCCAGGTCGCGCGCAGTTCCGGCGACGCCAGCACGGCCGCGACGATCGAACCGCCGTGCGTCGGCGGGTTCGAGTAGTTGGTGCGGATCACGCGCTTCAGTTGCGACAGCACGCGCGCGGACTCTTCCTTGCCCGTCGTGATGATCGACAGCGCGCCGACGCGCTCGCCGTACAGCGAGAACGACTTCGAGAACGACGACGACACGAACACGTTCAGTTCCGACGCCGCGAACAGACGCACGGCGGCGGAGTCCGCGGCGATGTTTTCCGCGAAGCCCTGATACGCCATGTCGAGGAACGGCACGAGATCGCGCGCTTTCACGACTTCGACGATCTGCTTCCACTGATCGTCCGACAGATCGACGCCCGTCGGGTTGTGGCAGCACGCGTGCAGCACGACGACGGTGCCGGCCGCGTAGCTGTTCAGCGCGGCGAGCATGGCATCGAAGTTCACGCCGTGCGTCGCGGCTTCGTAGTACGGATAGTTGACGACCTCGAAACCGGCGCCTTCGAAGAGCGCGCGGTGGTTTTCCCAGCTCGGATCGCTGATCGCGACGATCGCGTTCGGATTCAGACGCTTCAGGAAGTCGGCGCCGATCTTGAGCGCGCCCGTGCCGCCGAGCGCCTGCGCCGTCACGACGCGGCCCGCGGCGATCAGCGGCGAGTCGTCGCCGAGCAGCAGCTTTTGCACGGCGGCGTCATAGGCGGCGATGCCGTCGATCGGCAGATAACCACGCGGCAGCGCGGCATCGACGCGTGCTTTTTCGGCTTCGCGCACGGCGCGCAGCAGCGGAATCTTGCCTTCTTCATTCGTGTACACGCCGACGCCAAGATTGACTTTGGTCGTGCGCGTATCGGCGTTGAAGGCTTCGTTGAGGCCCAGGATCGGGTCGCGGGGAGCGAGTTCGACGGCAGAGAAAAGAGACATGATCTATCGGCAGTGAAGGAAAGACGTGCGGCGGATGCAAGGGATGATGCGGACGCCTGGAAAACATCGCGCGGCTCGCGAGGCGAAAAACGGCTTTGAACCCTTGAGCCTGGCCGCACATTGTAACGAATCCGGCGAGGCTTTTCGGGCGAATATGGTGCGAATGCGCGTGCTTTTTGGCCCTTATTTCAACATAAACGCCGAAAATGGGCGATAAAAAAGGGCGCGACTGAGTTCGCTTGATTTTGGCGATCCACGCCCAATCTGACGAAGACTACGCTTTCACATTCCGGTCACGTCGGGGCGAGCGCGCGCATTGCGTACAACGCTAGAATGATCGATTGCCCCAGGCGTTGACTCTCTCGATTTCACATGTCCGATACTCTCATCGAATCCCCCGAAGAACTGGACGAATCGAAGTTCGTCACGTTCGAAGGCTCGCCGTTTCAGCTATATCAGCCGTATCCGCCGGCGGGCGACCAGCCCAGCGCCATTTCGACGCTCGTCGAAGGCATCGAGGACGGCCTTTCGTTTCAGACGCTCCTCGGCGTGACCGGCTCGGGCAAGACCTTCACGATGGCGAACGTCATCGCGCGCATGGGCCGCCCGGCGATCGTCTTCGCGCCGAACAAGACGCTCGCCGCGCAGCTCTACGCCGAATTCCGCGAGTTCTTTCCGCGCAACGCCGTCGAGTATTTCGTCTCGTACTACGACTACTACCAGCCCGAAGCGTATGTGCCGCAGCGCGATCTCTTCATCGAGAAGGATTCGTCGATCAACGAGCACATCGAGCAGATGCGGCTTTCGGCCACGAAGAGCCTGCTCGAACGGCGCGATGTGGTGATCGTCGCAACGGTGTCCGCGATTTACGGTATCGGCAATCCGTCCGAGTATCACAGAATGATTCTCACGCTGCGCACGGGCGACAAGCTTGGCCAGCGCGACGTCATCGCGCGGCTGATTGCGATGCAGTACACGCGTAACGAAGCCGACTTCTCGCGCGGCTCGTTTCGCGTGCGCGGCGACACCATCGACATTTTTCCGGCCGAGCACGCGGAAATGGCGGTGCGCATCGAGCTTTTCGACGATGAAGTCGAATCGATGATGCTCTTCGATCCGCTCACCGGACGCGTGCGCAACAAGATTCCGCGCTTCACCGTGTATCCGTCGTCGCATTACGTGACGCCGCGCGACACCGTCATGCGCGCGATCGAAACCATCAAGCTCGAATTGCGCGAGCGGCTCGAATTCTTCCACGGCGACGGCAAACTCGTCGAAGCGCAGCGGCTGGAGCAACGCACGCGCTTCGATCTGGAAATGCTGCAGGAACTCGGCTTCTGCAAGGGCATCGAGAACTACTCGCGGCACTTTTCGGGCGCGGCGCCGGGCGAACCGCCTCCGACGCTCGTCGATTATCTGCCGCCCGATGCGCTGATGTTGCTCGACGAATCGCACGTGTTGATCGGCCAGTTGAACGGCATGTACAACGGCGACCGCGCGCGCAAGGAAAATCTCGTCGACTACGGTTTTCGCATGCCGTCGGCGCTCGACAACCGGCCGCTCAAGTTCAACGAGTTCGAGCGCAAGATGCGCCAGGCTGTCTTTGTTTCGGCGACGCCCGCCGACTACGAGCAGCAAAAGGCGGGGCAGGTGGCCGAGCAGCTCGTGCGGCCGACGGGTCTCGTCGATCCGGAAATCGAAGTGCGCCCGGCGCGCTCGCAGGTCGACGACGTGCTCTCGGAAATCAACGCGCGCGTCGCGGTGCACGAGCGCGTGCTCGTCACCGTGCTGACCAAGCGCATGGCCGAGCAGTTGACCGAATTTCTCGCCGATCACGGCGTGAAGGTGCGCTATCTGCACAGCGACATCGACACGGTCGAGCGCGTGGAAATCATCCGCGATCTGCGGCTCGGGACGTTCGATGTGCTTGTCGGTATCAATCTGCTGCGCGAGGGTCTCGATATTCCCGAAGTGTCGCTCGTCGCGATTCTCGACGCCGACAAGGAAGGTTTTCTGCGCGCCGAGCGCTCGCTGATCCAGACCATCGGGCGCGCGGCGCGCAACGTGAACGGCAAGGCGATTCTCTATGGCGACAAGATCACCGACTCGATGAAGCGCGCCATCGGCGAAACCGAGCGGCGCCGCGCCAAGCAGATGGCGCACAACGAGAAGATGGGCATTACGCCGCGCGGCGTGGAGAAGCGCATCAAGGACATGATCGATGGCGTCTACAACGCCGACGAAGCCCGCGCCGATCTCAAGGAAGCGCAGGCGCGCGCGAAGTTCGAGGACATGTCCGAGAAGCAGATTTCCAAGGAAATCAAGCGCCTCGAAAAGCAGATGATGGATCACGCCAAGAATCTCGAATTCGAAAAGGCGGCGCAGACCCGCGACCAATTGGCGCTCTTACGGCAGCGCGTGTTCGGGGCGAACGTGGGCGATCATGTGCCCGGCATCGGTGAAAAATAAGCTTTTTGGAATGAATTCCGAGGCTTGAATTGAAGGGCGCGGCGAATCGGACGGTTCGCCGCGCTTTTTTATTGCCTGCCGGCATCGCCCGATCCAGCGAAAAGCCTTACTGCGTCTAGGTCTGTAAGCTCGCCCAAATTGTTCCAGGTGTCGAACGATGCTAAACTGACGAACATTGAGAATGGTTCGTATTAACGTTCACAGAGTTGTGCTTCGCCGGCTCTGAAGAACGCGCTGGCGGACCGTTGCGAATGAAGGTTTTAACTGGCCGGCGCTTTCTATTCCGGGCGTCTGAAGTGCCGGTCCGGTCTTCCGGTGACAAGGCTCGCGTGGCACGCGCGCCGATCGATAACAACAAGGAGTTTCTATGGGTTCAACGTTGATGCGCGGCCTCGTCGCCGCTGCGGGTCTCACGGCGATGATGGCGGCGTCCGCAGCCGAATATCCGATCGGCAAGCAGCACATCGAGGCCGGCATGGAAACGGGCGCGGTGTACCTTCAGCCGATCACGATGTCGCCGGAAGGCATGATGCGCAAGGCGTCGGATTCGGATATCCACCTGGAGGCGGACATCCACGCGGTCAAGAACAACCCGAACGGTTTCGCCGAAGGCGACTGGATGCCGTACCTGCAAGTCACCTATGAACTCACGAAGACCGGTACGACGCAGACGATCAAGGGCGACCTGATGCCGATGGTCGCGAGCGACGGCCCGCACTACGGCGACAACGTCAAGCTCTTCGGGCCGGGCAAGTATCACCTGAAGCTGCATATCTCGGCGCCTTCGCAGGAAGGTCACATGGCGTTCGGCCGTCACACCGACAAGGAAACGGGCGTGGGCCCGTGGTTCAAGCCGTTCACGATCGAATACGACTTCCCGTTCGCGGGCATCGGCAAGAAGGGCGGCTACTGACCGTCCGCGACGCCCGGCATCCCGGACCGGGCGTGTTAATTCTCAGGATGTACGCATGAAACTGAAAAGCCAGGTGGCCGCGCTCGCGATGTCCGCGTTCGCCTTTGCCGGGATCGACATGGCGCGCGCCGCCGACCTGCCGACGTTCAAGCTCGAAATGAACGACGGCAAGCTCAACCCGGCGCGCATCGAGGTGCCGGCGGGGCAGCGCATCAAGATCGAAGTGCACAACATCGGCAAGGGCGCCGCCGAGTTCGAAAGCGTGCAGTTGCGCAAGGAAAAAGTGCTTGCGCCGGGCGCGGATTCGTTCGTGGTGATCGCACCGCTGGACCCGGGTGAATACAAGTTCTTCGACGACTTTCATCAGAGCGCGCAAGGCGTGATCGTCGCGAAGTAACGGACGTGCCGCGCGCGACGGTTTCACGCCGCGCGCGGACGGTTGAAGTGGAATTGCTGGAGGTTGGGTATGGGGCAGGTACTTTTCATCGTGTGGCGGGAGAGCGTCGAGGCGTTGCTCGTCGTCGGCATTCTCTACGCGTGGCTGAAGAACGGCGACCATCAGGCGCGCCGGGGCCTGCCTTATTTGTGGGCCGGTGTCGTCATCGGGCTGCTCGCCGCGGTGGCGCTGGGCGCCGCGCTGATCGGCTTCACGGAAGTGCTGTCGGGCGATGCGCAGGATTACTTCCAGACCGCGATGGTGCTGGTCGCGTGCGTGTTGATCGTGCAGATGGTCCTGTGGATGAAGCGCCACGGCCGCACGCTCAAGCGCGACATGGAATCTTCGCTGCAAAAGAACACGCAGGACGGGCACTGGTGGGGCATCGCGCTGCTCGTCGCGCTGGCGATCGCGCGTGAAGGCAGCGAGACGGCCGTGTTCCTGTATGGCGTCGGCTTCGGGCAGTCGGGGCACGTCGACGTGTCGCAATACATCGCGATCATTCTCGGCTTCGGTCTCGCGCTGCTCACGTTCTATATCCTGCAACTCGGCGGGAAGATCTTCTCGTGGCGCTCGTTCTTCCGCGTCACCGAAATCATGCTGTTGTTCCTCGCGGCCGGTCTGTTCGAGTCGGGCGTCGACAAGCTGATCGACATGGAAGTGCTGCCGGCCATCGTCAATCAGGTGTGGAACACGTCGTGGCTGCTCGACGATTCGAGCACCTTCGGATCGCTCGTTGCTACACTCACCGGCTATCGCGCGCATCCGGCGGGCATGAATCTCGTCGCGTATGCGGTGTATTGGGTCGTCATCTATCTTCTGCTGCGTCGTTCGAATCACCGGATGGCGCAAAAACAAAAGGCGGCAAGCCGTCCAGCATGAGTTCCGTAATGCCTAGACCGGGCCGGCTTCAACAAGCCGGCCAATGGATGCAACGCCACGGCAGCACGATCCGCATGATTCAGTGGGTCGTCGTTGCCGTGTACGCATTTCTGATCATCGTTCCCGCCGTGACGCCGCTTCCGGACGGCTCCGCGCATTTGTGGAGCAATCTCACGCTCGCGGCGCAATTCGTGTTCTGGGGCATCTGGTGGCCGTTCGTGCTGCTGTCGATGGTCATGCTCGGCCGCGTCTGGTGCGGCGTGCTGTGTCCCGAAGGCGCGCTGTCGGAGTTCGCGAGCAAGTTCGGCCGCGGCTGGGCGATTCCGCGCTGGATGCGCTGGGGCGGCTGGCCGTTCGTCGCGTTCGGCCTCACGACGATCTACGGGCAGATGGTCAGCGTCTATCAGTATCCGAAAGCGGTGCTGCTCGTGCTCGGCGGTTCGACCGTCGGCGCGATGATCATCGGCGTGCTGTATGGGCGCGAGAAGCGCGTGTGGTGCAAGTATCTGTGTCCGGTCAACGGCGTGTTCTCGCTGCTCGCGCGGCTCGCGCCGTTTCACTACAAGGTGAGCGAAGACGCGTGGCGCCGCTCGTACAAAGAGGGCGAGCATGGTCATCGCGTAATTCCGATCAACTGCGCGCCGCTCGTTCCGCTGCGCAATATGAAAGGCGCCGCCGACTGCCACATGTGCGGCCGATGCAGCGGCCATCGCGATGCGATTTCGCTCACGTGGCGCTCGCCGTCCGAGGAAGTCGTGACGCTCGGCCACAAGGCCGCGAACCCGTGGGACACCGCGCTCATTCTGTACGGTCTGCTCGGCATCGCGATCGGCGCGTTCCACTGGACCGTGAGCACGTGGTTCGTCGATCTGAAGCAATTTCTCGCCGCCTGGCTGATCGATCACAACATCCTCTGGCCGCTCGATACCAACGCGCCGTGGTTCCTGTTCACGCATTACCCTGAACAGAACGACGTCTTCTCGTGGCTCGACGGGACGATGGTCATCGGCTATATCGTCGCGACGGGGCTCGTGTACGGCACGGTGCTGCTCGCGCTCCTCGCGTGCGCCTCGCGCATGCTCGGCAAGTCGAACGCTACGCGCCTGCATCATCTGACGCTCGCGCTGATTCCGGTCGCGGGCGTCGGCGTGTTCCTGGGCCTTTCCGCGACGACGGTGTCGCTGTTGCGCGCCGAGCATTTGCCGCTGTGGTGGGTGCCGGGTCTGCGGCTCGGTCTGCTCGCGGCCGCGAATCTGTGGAGCGCGTGGCTTGCGTGGCGCGTGACGAGCCGCCATGCATCGGCGCTTGGTTCCCGTCTGCTCGCGATGGTATGGTTTGTCTCGGCGCTGGCCGTTGCGGACAGCGCGTGGTACCTGATGTTCTGGGGCTTCAGCCGATAAACCGTCCACGCCGTCACGCGCGGCAACGAGAGCGAGAAGTGAGAACCAAACCTGTACTGACCGACGAAGACGTCAAGGCGATGGCCGCGGCCGCCGAGGCGCACGCGAGAGAACACAACTGGAACGTGACGATTGCGATCGTCGACGATGGCGGACATCTGCTGAATCTGCATCGTCTCGACGGCGCCGGCGCGAGCACCGTGGAAATGGCCACGGGCAAGGCGCGCACGGCCGTGCTCGGCCGCCGCGAAACCAAAGTCTACGAAGACACCATCAAGCAGGGCCGCACGGCCTTTCTCAGCGCGCCGATGACCGCGATGCTCGAAGGCGGCGTGCCGATCTTCGTGGGCGCGGACATCGTGGGCGCGGTGGGCGTGTCGGGCGTGAAGTCGGATCAGGATGCGCAGATCGCGAAGGCGGGCATCGCGGCGCTGGGCATCGAGAACGTCTGACGGCTTATCGCCGTTCGGTACCGCAAAACAAAAACGGCACGCCTTCGTGATGAAGCGCGTGCCGTTCGTTCGATCATCATTGCGTGGCTCGGTCATTGAGCGCATCGCAAAAGCGCGGGAACCAAAAAAAGCGGCTTCGCTTGCTATCGACGACTGGCTGGTGTTTGCACGAAGGGGTCTAAATTCTCGCGTGCAAGTCGTCCTCGCTGGCTAAGGCCAAACACCTCTTGGCGAGGTGGTCCCCACAATACCCGGTACGTACTGCTGTTCTTGCCGTTCGTTGCTGCTTACTTCGTCAGGATCAGCTTGCCTAGACGCGTTGCGCGTAACTGATACGTCTCCCCGTTATGCACGATGCTCACGTGACTGCGTCCCTGCAGCAGCGCGTCGCTTTTCAGCGACCGCTCGCCGGTGCCGTCCCCGGCGTGAGCGACATGGACCGTGGTGACCGTGGTCGCCTTCGGGCGGGTGATCGCGGCGTCGCGGACAGCCGGGCGGCGCAGCCTGAGCGTGGAGGATCGCGGCGTGTCGGTCATGTCAGAAAGTGTGTGTTCGTTGATTCGATGGGTCTATAGTAAATGATAACTATTCCTATTTGCAACTAGACTTTCCGATTGAAGCACAACTTCTGATAGCCAATCTCGATGCGGCGGCGAGGCATTCGCTGCCGCATTCGGGAAACGCTCAATGCAGTGGACTTTGGTCCTTGCGGCCGTGCACGAACTGGCGAATCAGCCGCACAGTGTCGATGTCGGATTCGCGATACGCCGACTTCACGATCTCCTGCGTCTGACGCTCGTCGGGCGTGGGGTTCTGGTTTTCCGGCAGCGTGGTGCTGTAGCTGAAGCGCAGGAAGAGCTGGAGCGCATCGGGCTGCTCGATCGCCATCGTGAGCGAGCCGCCGACGTAATCGGCGGTCGGCAGGATGTCGTAGCGCACGCTGGAGCCGGGTGTGAGCGTCACGCGATCCCGCACGGTCGCCTGGCCGTAATGGAGCTCGCGTTCCATCGTGTCGCCATCACGCGTGAGGATGTCGCAGCTATCCAGGCCCAGCACGAACAGTTGCGGCTGCTCGGCGCGCAGGACGAGGCCTTCCCAGAGTTGCTCGCGCGTCAGCGAGTCGAGAAGCGGGTTGAGCGGATCGTTGATCTGGATGAGGTGTTCGAAATTCAAGACGACGTTTTCCTTGGACGTTCGTGGTGCCTGCGACGCATTACTGCGCGAGACCGGACTCGATATGAATCGCGCCGGACAGGACCTTATGCATCGGGCACGCATTGGCAATTTGCAAGAGCCGTTCCCGCTGGTCGCCGGACAGCGCGCCCGTGAGCGTGATACGCCGGTCGATGTTCGTGCCTTCGGCGGTGCTCTTCATCGACAACTCGACGTGCACGCCTTCCAGCGGCCATTCCTTGCGCTTCGCGTACATCTTCAGCGTGATCGATGTACACGCTCCGAGACTCGCGAGCAGCAGCGACGCGGGCTCCGGTCCCGTGTCGCCGCCGCCGATGCTGGCAGGTTCGTCCGCGATCCACGAATGCGTGCCGTCTTCGAGACGGACTTGATAGTCGATGCTGCCGATGCTGGCGGTCACGGAAGGTCCGGCCATGCGTGCTCCTGGTTCGGGTTGAGACTGCAGGAATGACGAATACGGTGCAACAAGAACGGTCATTGTGACGCAATGTGTCCGTTCATGCCGCACCGTCTTCGCCGATTTCGACCGAGCTGCGTGGGCGAGGGCGCTTAGTGCGCTCAGCGCGCTCAGTGTGAGATGGCGCCCATCCGGCCCGCTTGATAGTCGGTCACCGCCTGGCGGATCTCGTCCTCGGTGTTCATCACGAACGGGCCGTAGCGCACGACCGGCTCCTTCAACGGCACGCCGCCGATCAGCAGAAGCTCGACGGGTTCCTCGCCGGCTGCGAGCGCGATCGTGTCGCTGTCGTGTCGGAAGATCACCATTTGCTGCGCGCGCACCGGCTGGCTTTGCGGCCCATACAGCGCGGTGCCCGAAAGCGGATAGGCGAACACGCGGTAATCGCGCGGCACGGGCAGCTCGACCTTCCCGCCTGGCGCGAGCGAGAAGTGCTGATACAGGATCGGCGTGCGCGTCTCGATCGCGGCCTTCACGCCGAGCGCTTCACCGGCGATGACTTTCACGCTGACCTTGCCGTCTTCGCTCGTCGCGACGGGAATCTGCGTCGACGGAATCTCCTGATAATGCGGCGCGATCATTTTGTCGCGCTGCGGCAGGTTGACCCAAAGCTGCAAGCCGTGCACACGTCCGCCACGGCTCGTGAATTCCTCGGCGGGCATTTCGCTGTGCACGACGCCCGCGCCTGCGGTCATCCATTGCACGTCGCCCGCGCGCAGCGTGCCGGAATGGCCGGCGGAATCCTTGTGGCCGAACTCGCCTTCGAGCATGTACGTCACGGTTTCGAAGCCGCGATGCGGATGATCGGGCGCGCCTTTCGCCTCGCCGGGCGCGTAGTCGGTGGGGCCCATTTCGTCGAGAAGAAGGAACGGATCGAAATCCATCAGAAGACGGGTCGGAAACGGGCGATAGACGACGAAACCGCCGCCTTCGACAGTGCGGGTCGCCGGAATGATGCGTTCGATGCTGCGGCTGATGGACATTGTTGCCTCGCGTCGCGGATACAGAAATGAGGGAATAGCGATAAATTTGAAACACAGAGCTATTATATGGGCCGCATTTCGCAGTAAAAGGCGTCGTGGCGCAATGGATTGTCCCGCTGGGGATAACGAACCGCGCTGAATCGCGACGATCCGCGCCGATATTCATCTCCAGAGTTTCAACGAGCGACCATGAAAGCCGACTCGCATGACCTGAACGACCTGATGTATTTTTCGCACGTCGTCGAGCACGGCGGGTTTTCCGCCGCGGAACGCGTGCTCGGCATCTCGAAGTCGCGCTTGTCGCGGCGCGTGTCGGAACTGGAGGCGTCGCTCGGCGTGCGCCTGTTGCAGCGCTCGACGCGCAAGCTTGCGCTGACCGAGGCGGGGCAGCTTTTCTACCAGCATTGCCAGGCGATGCTCGCCGAAGCGCAGGCGGCCGTCAATGTCGTGCAGAGCCTGCGCGACTCGCCGCGCGGCACGGTGCGCGTGAGCGTTCCCGTGACAATCGCGCAGACCTTTCTTTCCGCCGTGCTGCCGGATTTCATGCATCGCTATCCGGAGGTGCGCGTCGTGTTGCGCGTGACGAACCGCGTCGTCGATCTCTTCGAGGATGCCGTCGATGTCGCGCTGCGCGTGCGTTCGGAACCGCCCGCGAGTTCGAACCTCGTCGCGCGGCCGCTGTGGCGCACGGAACAGATGCTGGTCGCGGCGCCGTCGCTGCTGAAATCGAACGCGCCGCCGATGACGCCCGCCGAACTCGCGCAATACGACACGATCGACACGCCCTCGTCGGACGGCCGCCACGTCTATCGCCTGATCGCGCCGGACGGCACGCGTCACGAATTCGAACACGAGCCGCGGCTCGTCACGGCGGACCTGTCGATGATCCGCGAGGCCGTGATGCGCGGCGTCGGTATCGCCGCGCTGCCCGAGATGATGTACGGCGCGCCGCTGCGCACCGGGCAGCTATCGCCCGTGATGCCGGGCTGGACGTTTCCGTCGCCGCAACTTTACGCGGTATTCCTGTCGCGTCAGGGCATGGTCCCGGCGGTGCGCGCATTCGTGGATTTTCTTGTCGAGTCGATCGGTAGCGGTCAACGCTTCCCAGGAGAATGTCCTGTTCACGAACAGCCGGAACGGGAAACAGTTTGACCGCATCGGCGTTTGTCATTGGTTTATGACATTGAAGCGCGCGCTTGCGATGGACAGATTCAATTGATCGTCAGAGGTTGCGGCGGTATATTGAAGCTCCCTTCGCTAAGGAGCTCCTTATGCGAAAACTGACGGCTGCTCTGATAGTTAGCCTGATAGGGTTGATTGCACTGTCCGTGTCGACCACGGCTGCTGCATGTGACGGGAACTCGGGCTCTGGGTATCAAAGTCCGAAATGACCGCCTCACCCGAATGCGCCGAGTGCGCACTAAAAAAGGCCTTCATCCGACGATGAAGGCCTTTTACTTTGTGCGCTCGAAAGAGGGCGCGCCGGGACTTACTTGCCGTGCTTCGGCTCGGTGACGAAACCGATCTTCGTCAATCCGCCCGCCTGCGCCGCCGACATCAGATCGACGACCTTTTCGTACGCCACCTGACGATCCGCGCGCAGATGAATCTCTGGCTGCGGATTCTGCTGCGCCGCTTGCGCGATGCGTGCGTCGAGCGTCGCCGAGTCAATCGGCTGATCGTCCCACAGCGTGGTGCCGTCGGCCTTGATCGCGATATTCACGTGCGCGGGCTTCTCGTCCTGCGGCTGGCTGCTTGCATGCGGCAGGTCGATCTTGACCGCGTGATGCATGGCCGGGATCGTGACGAGGAAAATAATCAGGAGAACCAGCATGACGTCGACGAGCGGCGTCATGTTGATCTCGCTCATCATGCCGTCGTCTTCGTCGCCGGCGAAAGGGCTCATGGCCATGATGCGGACCTCCCCGGCTTACGACGCGCGCGTCGCGAGACGCAGATTGTCCGACGCGGCGTTCGTCGCGCGCTTGGTCGACGAGAGCTTCGTGCCCGTCACGAAGAACGCGTGCAGGCCGTGCGCGAAGCGGTTCAGCTTCGTGACGATGCCCTTGTTCGCGCGCGTGAGGGCGTTGTAGCCGAGCACGGCGGGAATCGCGACGAAGAGGCCGAACGCGGTCATGATGAGCGATTCGCCCACCGGACCGGCGACCTGATCGATCGACGTCTGGCCCGTCGCGCCGATGGTCAACAGCGCGTGATAAATCCCCCAGACCGTGCCGAACAGACCGACGAACGGCGACGTGGAGCCGATTGACGCGAGCACCGCGAGACCCGACTGCATGCGGCCGACGCCTTCGTCCATGACATCCTTCAGGCAGCGCGTGATCCAGTCCGACACGTCCATGCGATCGTGCAGATGCGGCTGCGTGTGGTGATGATGATCGGCGGCTTCCTGGCCGGCGAGCGCGAGCGCGAGAAACGGGTTGTCCGCCGGGCTCGACGACTGGCTGCCGAGCTTCTTGATGCCGTCGTTGAAGTCGTCGGAATGCCAGAACGCTTGTTCAGCATTCTTGGTGAGGCGCTTCAGGCGCACGACATTCCACGCCTTCACGACGATCACCGTCCACGAAAGCACCGACATGATGACGAGCGTGAGCGCGATGCCCCGCGTCACGAAGTCGCCTTGCGCCCAGACGTGCGCAATCCCGTAGTTTTCCATTTCTCTTTCCTTGTTTCTAAATAAACCGATCAGTCGTTCAGACTGAAAACGAATGGCACCGTGGCGCTCGCACGAATCGCTTCGCCATTTTCCTTGTAAGGGCTGCACGCGCTGCCGCGCACGGCCTCAAGCGCCGCGTCATCGAGGCGCGACGAGCCGCTGCTCTTTTGCAGCGTGGCGTTTTCGATCTTGCCCGAGAGACCCACCGTCAGACGGATCACGGCCGTGCCGGTTTCGCCGCGACGCTTGGCCATTGCCGGGTAGTCTGGTTGCGCGATGTTACAGCTAAGGTGCGCGACGTTCTTCGGCGCGGCGAGATCCATGCTCGGCTTGCCGATGGCGGGCGCGGCCGGCGGCGGCGCGGGTTGAGCCGGAGCGGGCGGAGCGGGCGGCGTGGGTTCAGGCGCGGGTGCGGCGATTTGCGACGGCGCTTCGGTCACGGGCATCGGCGTGGGCTTCGGCTCGATTTTCGGTTTGACCTTCGGCGTGGGCTGCGGCTTCGGAACGGGCTTCGGCACCGGCTTGGGCGGCGGCGGCGTTTCGACCGCAACCGGCTGCGGCGCGGGCTGCGGCGTTTCGCTGATCAACTGCGCGGTGATCGATTTGGCTACGATCGGGCGCGGCAGCGGCGCGTTGCGCATCGTCAGCGCGACGGCCAGGAGCGCGGCGTGAATGGCGAGGACCGCGACGCAAGCCGCGATGACGCGCGGATTGACGTTCGCTGCCGGCGCCGACTGAAATGCGGCGGGAGTAGTGGTCGGGGACTGCATTGTTATTGGCTGCTTGCGATGCCGCGTGAATGCTTGCCGATAATGCTGCCTTCCGGTTCGCCATCCAACGGTTGCACAGGCACGGTGCGGAAGAAACCAGACGACGTCATTTTCGGAAAATAAGCAGGGAGATAAACAGGGTGGTCACGAAACCGATCAGCAATTCCATCTTTCCCTCCAGGGGTAAAGGGGTTGCGCGGCTGGCTAGAAGTGACCGGTGTACGAAGGTAATCTGGCTTGCTGGAGGCGATAAAACGGGCGGCGCGGCTGAAACTTCGGCGCCGCCGGTTGAGCGCGGCCCGGCGGCGTGGCTTCCTTCAGGCAGCCTGGCGCTCGTAGAACGTCAGCGGTGCAACGTGTTCGCGCTGCTCGACTCCGCAGCGCGACGCGCAGACGCCGCTTTGTGCCATTACGTCGCGAACGCTTTCCTCACACTTGCCGCAGCACAATGCAACGCCGAGCTCGAATTGCAGTTCGTCGAAGGAGTCTAATCCGTCGGCGATGGCGGTTCGGATCTTCCGGTCGGACACTGACTTGCAGACACAGACAATCATGATCGTTCGCAATAGTTAGCGTTAATGCGAATTATTATCATTCGGTATTGGCGCGTTTGCAAGCGGGGCTCCGTCTTTTTTGTAACAGAGCGCCCAAGTTAGCGGGTTTATTGCTAGGAGGCTTGCCTGGCGGGGCGAAGCGCGCGCTGAAACTGGCTACGCGCGTGAGAAACCCTCAGACGATGTCGGGTTCAGCGAGGCGCGTGCGGCGCGAAGGGATGTCGACATGCTCGACTTTGGCTTCGATTTGCAGGAGCGCCGCGGCGAGCTGGCGCTGGGATTCACCGTCGGCAGTAGAGCAGAAGCGCGGCAGGTTGCCGGGCGGCGCGGCAGGGTTCTTGAACGCGTGCGCGTCGAGCAGGCGATCGAGTTGCCGCGCGATCGCCACGCTCGTATCGACGATCTGCAGGCGCTCGCCCGCGATGTCGCGGATCGCGCGGTCCAGAAAAGGGTAGTGCGTGCAGCCGAGTACGAGCGTGTCGGCGCCGGCGTCGAGCATCGGGGCGAGATAATTTTCGAGCAGCGCCATCAGCGCGGGCGACGATGTGTCGCAGCGCTCCACCGCCTGCACGAGGCCGTGTCCCGCCTGACAGATGAAGCGGCAATCGCCGGCGTACCGGTCGAGCAGCGACTGAAAACGGGCAGAGCGTAAGGTAACGGCGGTGGCCAGCACCCCGACCACGCGCGACTTCGACACCGCCGCCGCCGGCTTCACGCCAGGCTCCACGCCGACGAGCGGAATCGGCAGACGTTCGCGCACGAGCGCGATCGACTGCGCGGTGGCCGTGTTGCACGCGACGACCAGCGCCTTCGCGCCCTGTCCGACGAGCCATTCGCCGATCGCCATCGTACGGTCGACGATGAAATCGTCGTCGCGCTCGCCGTAGGGCGCGTGCAGCGAATCGGCAACGTAGATCAGGCGCTCGTGCGGCAAGATCGCGCGCACGGCGCGCAGCACCGACAAACCGCCGAGTCCGGAATCGAAAATGCCGACCGGCGCGCTCGCGTCAGACGCGGCACGCTCGTTCGGCATCGGGTGAGGCGCTACGCCGGACATTCGATTATTCGTGATCGCCCATCATGGTCTGCTGGTAGTTCTGGATGCCGACCTTGTCGATCAGATCCAGTTGCGTCTCCAGCCAGTCGATGTGCTCTTCGGTGTCGTGCAGGATCTTTTCGAAGACTTCGCGCGAGACGAAGTCACGCACCGACTCGCAATAAGCGATGGCTTCCTTGCAGGTCGACTGGGAAATCTGTTCGAGCTTCAGATCGCATTCGAGGATTTCCTTGGTCTCTTCGCCGATCAGCAGCTTGTGCAGGTCTTGCAGATTCGGCAGGCCGTCGAGCATGAACACGCGCTGAATGAGCCAGTCGGCGTGCTTCATCTCGCCGATCGATTCGTCGTATTCGTGCTTGTTGAGCTTTTCGAGGCCCCAATGCTGATACATCCGCGCGTGCAGGAAGTATTGATTGATCGCGGTCAGTTCGTTCTTCAACTGCGCGTTCAGAAATTCGATGACTTTCGCGTCGCCTTGCATGATTTTATTTCCTGTTCGTAACGTGGGGCTGTTGGAAAGATAAACCTTGAGTGTGTCTATGCCAAGGTTAGATAGAAATTTTTTGTTTCAGACGAAACTGAGAATGAAAACCCTTCTCACTGGCGGCGTTTCCAAAGAAAAGAGCCGGACATGTCGCCCGGCTCTTTTCAGTGACTAAGGGCGATTTACCGCCATTGTGCAGCGATTAGGCCGTCGCGACCGGAATCTTGCCGATCTTCGCCTGCCATTCGGCCGGGCCCGTCTTGTGGACCGACGTGCCGCTCGAATCGACCGCCACCGTCACCGGCATGTCCTGTACGTCGAACTCGTAGATCGCTTCCATGCCGAGGTCTTCGAATGCGAGGACTTTCGCCGCGCGGATCGCCTTCGACACGAGATACGCCGCGCCGCCGACCGCCATCAGATACGCCGCCTTGTGATTCTTGATCGCCTCGATCGCGACCGGGCCGCGCTCGGCCTTGCCGATCATGGAGATGAGGCCGGTTTGCGCGAGCATCATCTCGGTGAACTTGTCCATGCGCGTGGCCGTGGTCGGGCCCGCCGGACCGACGGCTTCGTCGCGCACCGGATCGACCGGGCCGACGTAATAGATCACGCGGTTCGTGAAATCGACCGGCAGCGGTTCGCCCTTCGCGAGCATGTCGGCGATGCGCTTGTGTGCGGCGTCCCGGCCCGTCAGCATCTTGCCCGAGAGCAGCAGCGTCTGGCCCGGCTTCCACGCTGCCACTTCTTCCGGCGTCAGCGTGTTCAGGTCGACGCGCTGGCTCGTCTCCGTGTTCGGCTGCCACGTGACCTTCGGCCATGCGTCGAGCGGCGGGGCTTCGAGCTTCGCCGCACCGGAACCGTCGAGCGTGAAATGCGCGTGGCGGGTCGCCGCGCAGTTCGGGATGATCGCGACCGGCTTCGATGCCGCGTGCGTCGGCGCGGCCATGATCTTCACGTCCAGCACGGTCGCGAGGCCGCCGAGACCCTGCGCGCCGATGCCGAGCGCGTTCACCTTTTCGTGCAACTCCACGCGCAGTTCCTCGATCCAGTCCTGCGGGCCGCGCGCGATCACGTCCTGAATGTCGATCGGGTCCATCAGCGATTCCTTGGCCATGACCATCGCCTTCTCGGCCGTGCCGCCGATGCCGATGCCGAGCATGCCGGGCGGGCACCAGCCGGCGCCCATCGTCGGGACGGTCTTGAGAATCCAGTCGACGATCGAATCCGACGGATTGAGCATCGCGAACTTCGACTTGTTCTCCGAGCCGCCGCCCTTGGCCGCGACCTGAACGTCGACCTTGTCACCCGGCACGATCTCGTAGTGGATCACGGCCGGCGTGTTGTCCTTCGTATTCTTGCGGCCGCCTTCGGGCGGGCTCACGATCGATGCGCGCAGCACGTTGTCCGGGTTCAGATAACCGCGGCGCACGCCTTCGTTGATCATGTCGGTGACGCCCATCGTCGCACCGTCCCATCGCACGTCCATGCCGACCTTCACGAACACCGTGACGATGCCCGTGTCCTGGCAGATCGGGCGCTTGCCTTCCGCGCACATGCGGCTGTTGGTCAGGATTTGCGCGATCGCGTCCTTTGCGGCGGGGCTTTCTTCCAGCTCGTAGGCGCGGCCGAGCGCCTGAATATAGTCGAGCGGATGGTAGTAGCTGATGTACTGCAGCGAATCGGCGATGCTCTGAATCAGGTCTTCCTGCTTGATGACTGTCATGGCTTGGGCTCTGGGGGACAAAATATCTTGTGTGCGTTCTGTCGGACGCTTCAGTCGAGCGCGCCGCGGGGCGCGATGGTTTCGCTGTGAAAGTGCTTCGGATGCGTATGCGTGGTCAGCCGGTCGACATACGCCATGACGAGCGCGGAAACGAGGAAGGCGACGTGAATGATCACCTGCCACATCACCGTGTGGAACGTATGCTGGTCAGGGTTGATGAAGGTTTTCAGCAGATGGATCGACGAGATGCTGATGAGCGCCATCGACAGCTTCACCTTCAGCACGCCCGCGTTGACATGATCGAGCCACTCGGGTTCGTCGGGGTGGCCTTCCACGCCGAGGCGCGACACGAAAGTCTCGTATCCGCCGACGATCACCATGATGAGCAGGTTCGAGATCATCACCACGTCGATCAGGCCGAGCACGACGAGCATGACGTTGGTTTCGTCGAGCGTCATCGCGTGCGTGAGCAGGTGCCACACTTCCTTCAGGAACAGGACGACGTAGACGCCTTGCGCGACGATGAGGCCCAGATAGAGCGGCACCTGGAGCCAGCGGCTCATGAAGATGACTTTCGGCAGCACTTTCATCGGGCCGGCCTGCGAGCGCGAGGCGGGAGAATGCTTGGGAGCGGACATGGGCGGCTTATCAGTCGGGGCGGGTCGGACCGGAAATGATGACTGGCGAATAAGACGAGCCAAAACGTGCAATGCGCGTGCGATGCGCCGGCGAGCGCGTGTTTTGGCGCATTCGCGGTGTCGGGAAGCCCGCTATTGTAGCGTTTACACGCGTGGACTTCCCAGAACCTTTCAGAATCCGCCGATCATCCGCCGAGCCGGTTTCAAACGCCCGTTTCGCGCGACACGGAGCCGGTCGTGCGCGCCTTCAGGCTCGCGAGCGCGATGCCCGTCACGACGCACGCGAGGGCGATGCCGTGCGCGAGCGTCGGCCGTTCGTCGAGGAAAGCGATGCCGTAGAGCGCCGCCGCGACCGGCAGCACGGCGCAGAACACGCCGGCGTGACTGCCGTCGACGTGGCGGATGCCCTTCATCCACAGCCAGAACGAGAAGATGCTGGCCGAGAGCCCGTACCACAGGACGAGCGCCCACGTCTCCCACGCGACGCTCGTCCAGTCGAAGCGTGCGAGCGAACTTGCGCCGAGCGGGAGCATCAGCAGCAGCCCGATCGCATGCGTGTATGCGCAGATGTCGATGGCGGGCAGCGTCTGCGTGAGACGGCGCGACAGGATCACATACAGCGATTCGCAGCACACGGCGCCGAGCACCATCAGATTGCCGGGCAACGAACTCGCGCCCGAATCGCCGCTCTGAGCGACGTTGATGACGAGCACGCCCGCGATCGCCAGTCCGATCGACGCGAGCGCGCGCGAACCCGGTCTCTCTTTGAGGAAGAGCCAGGCGAAGAGGGCGACCACGGCCGGAATCGTGCTCGTGATGACGCCCGCCGCGACCGCGCTCGTGCGCGCGACGCCGTTTAGCATCAGCAGCGTGAAACCGAACGTGCCGAAGAACGCCTGCAGGAAAAGGTTGACCCATTCGCCGCGCGCGACGCGCTTCATCTTCGACCAGCGCAACAGCGGCCAGAGCACCGCGAGCGCGATCACGAAGCGCAGCAGCGCAAGCAGAGGAACAGGAACGGAAGCGACGATCGATTTGCCGATGCCGACATTGCCTCCGACGAGCAGCATGGCTGCAATCAAAAGAAAGGCGTAGCGATTCAAGCTGGATACCGCGCGGGTAGTTCAGTTACGATTGTGGGCACGCATTGTAGAAGCCGCGCGGACTCCGTGTATACCCCGTGCCTGCTGGGCCGGCCACGTAAGAAGCGGGTAAGTTGAGCGGCTTATCTTGAATTCAATGCAGGATGTCATCGGTGCACGAATGTGCCGTGACATTCCTCAGCGCTGCTTCGGCGCGGTAAAAGGGAGACAAGGTCGGAACTGGAAACGCCGCGCGTTTTCCGTTCTCGAACCTCACAAACACGCGGTGCACGCAGCCCATTCAGCGATGCGCGCGCCGCCGGATTTCGGAAACACCATCAGGAGAGGTTGTCGATGTCTGCGATCGAATCGGTTCTTCAGGAAAAACGCGTGTTCCCGCCGTCAGCCAAGGCAACGGCGGGTGCGGCAATCTCCGGCATGGACGCCTACAAGGCGCTCGTCGCGGAAGCGGAGCGCGACTACGAAGGCTTCTGGGCGCGCATCGCGCGCGAGACGCTCGCCTGGCACAAGCCCTTCACCAAAGTGCTGGATGAATCGAAAGCGCCGTTCTACACGTGGTTCGAGGACGGCGAGTTGAACGCGTCGTACAACTGTCTCGACCGTCATGTCGAAGCGGGCCGCGGCAACGAGAACGCGATCATCTTCGAAGCCGACGATGGCGCCGTCACCAATGTCACCTATCAGGACCTGCTCGATCGCGTCTCGCGCCTCGCCAATGCGCTCAGGAAGCGCGGCGTGAAAAAGGGCGATCGCGTCGTGATCTATCTGCCGATGTCGGTGGAAGGCGTGGTCGCCATGCAGGCGTGCGTGCGCATCGGCGCGACCCATTCCGTCGTGTTCGGCGGCTTCTCGTCGAAGTCGCTGAACGAGCGTCTCGTCGATGTCGGCGCGGTCGCGCTCATCACCGCCGACGAACAAATGCGCGGCGGCAAGGCGCTGCCCTTGAAGAGCATCGCCGATGAAGCGATCGCCGCGGGCGGCTGCGAGAAAGTGAAGGACGTCATCGTGTATCGGCGCACGGGCGGCAAGGTCGCGTGGACCGAAGGCCGCGACGCGTGGCTGCACGAGATCGTCGAGAACGAATCGACCAAGTGCGAGCCGGAATGGGTGAGCGCGGAGCATCCGCTCTTCATCCTCTATACGTCCGGCTCGACGGGCAAGCCGAAGGGCGTGCAGCACAGCACGGCGGGCACGCTGCTGTGGGCCGCGCAGACGATGAAGTGGACCTTCGACATGAAGCCGGGCGACATCTTCTGGTGCACGGCGGACATCGGCTGGATCACGGGGCATAGCTATATCGCGTATGGGCCGCTCGCCATCGGCGCCACGCAGGTGATGTTCGAAGGCGTGCCCACGTATCCGCACGCGGGCCGCTTCTGGGAAATGATCGACCGCCATAAGGTCACGATTTTCTACACCGCGCCCACGGCCATCCGCTCGCTTATCAAGGTTTCCGAAGCGGACGCGAAGGTGCATCCGAAGAGCTACGATCTGTCGACGCTGCGCATTCTCGGCACGGTCGGCGAGCCGATCAATCCGGAAGCGTGGATGTGGTATCACGAGAACGTCGGCCGAGCGCAATGCCCGATCGTCGATACGTGGTGGCAAACCGAAACCGGCGGCCATATGATCACGCCGCTGCCGGGCGCGACGCCGCTCGTGCCGGGTTCCTGCACGCTGCCGCTGCCGGGCATCATGGCGGCAGTCGTCGATGAAACCGGTCAGGACGTGCCGAACGGGCAGGGCGGCATTCTGGTCGTGAAGCGTCCGTGGCCGTCGATGCTGCGCAATGTGTGGGGCGACCCGAAGCGCTATCAGACTAGCTACTTCCCCGAAGAACTCGGCGGCAAGCTGTATCTCGCCGGCGACGGCGCGGTGCGCGACAAGGAGACCGGCTACTTCACGATCATGGGCCGCATCGACGACGTGCTGAACGTCTCCGGCCACCGCCTCGGCACGATGGAGATCGAGTCCGCGCTGGTCTCGAATCCGATCGTCGCGGAAGCGGCGGTCGTCGGCCGGCCGGACGATACGACGGGCGAAGCCGTGGTCGCGTTCGTGGTGCTGAAGCGCTCGCGTCCGGAAGGCGACGAAGCGAAGCAGATCGCCACGGAACTGCGCAACTGGGTCGGCAAGGAGATCGGTCCGATCGCGAAGCCGAAGGACATCCGCTTCGGCGAGAACCTGCCGAAGACGCGTTCGGGCAAGATCATGCGGCGTCTGCTGCGCTCGCTCGCGAAGGGCGAGGAGATCACGCAGGACGTCTCCACGCTGGAAAACCCCGCAATCCTCGATCAGCTCGGCGAAGCGCGCTAAGCCGCGAACGGCCGCCGCCCGCCGAGGGCGGCGGTCTTTCCTGATTGCCGATGACACGCGGTTTTGCTACAAAGCCGCATGTCTTCTCCCGCCGATTCCTCCAATCCGCCGTCCGCTGCGCCGCCGTCCGTATCGGCGGCGATGGCGCGCGCGCATCGGCGTTACTGGCGCTTCAACATCGCGCTGATCGCCGTGTTGATGACGATCGGCCTCGTCGTCTCGTTCGGCCTACCGCTCTTTGCCCAGCGTTTCGAGCACGTGCGCGTCGCCGGCTTTCCGCTGCCGTTCTACTTCGGCGCGCAGGGTGCGATTCTCGTCTACGTCGCGTTGATCTTCGTCTATATCGTGCTCATGCAGATGGCCGATGCGCGTCTCTCGCGCGCCGTCCGCGCCGAACAGGGCGACGCATGAAGCTCACCAATCGGCTCATCGTCTACTACGCGCTCTATACGCTCGGCTTCCTGCTGTTCATCTTCCTGATGGAGCGCGTGGAGCGCACGACCGGACCGGGCACGTGGATCGGCTATGTGTTCCTGTTCGTGCCGATCGCGGTGTATGCGGTGATCGGCCTGTTGTCGCGCACCTCGGATCTCGTCGAATACTACGTGGCCGGACGGCGCGTGCCATCCGCGTTCAACGGTATGGCGACGGCGGCCGACTGGCTCTCGGCCGCATCGTTCATCGGCCTGGCGGGGTCGATTTACGCGAGCGGCTACGACGGCCTCGCTTACGTAATGGGCTGGACCGGCGGCTACTGCCTCGTCGCGTTCCTGCTCGCGCCTTACGTGCGCAAGCTCGCGCGCTACACGATTCCCGATTTTCTCGGCACGCGCTTCTCCAGCAACCTCGTGCGCGCGCTCGCGGCCATCGCGGCGATTCTCTGTTCGTTCGTCTATCTGGTCGCGCAGATCCAGGGCATCGGGTTGATCGCGTCGCGCTTCATCGGCATCGAGTTCTCGATCGGCATCTTCTGCGGTCTCGCGGGCATTCTCGTGTGCTCGTTTCTTGGCGGCATGCGCGCGGTGACATGGACGCAGGTCGCGCAATACATCATCCTCATTAGCGCGATGCTGATTCCCGTGTCGATGATCGCGCATCGCGAAGGGCTCGGCTGGTTTCCGCAATTCAACTATGGGCGCGTGATGGAGCGCGTCGAAGCGCTTGAGCGCGCGGTCGCCGCATCGCCTGACGAAGCGCGCGTGCGCGCCGACTATCAGCGACAGGCCGCGCAGATTCAGCAACGCATCGGCGCGCTGCCACGGTCGTTTCACGACGAGCATGCGCGCCTCGCCGCCGAGATCGCGGACCTGCGCCGGCATAACGGGCCGCTGCGCGAGATCAATGAGCGCGAACGCGAACTCGCGGCGTTTCCGCGCGATCCCGCCGATGCGCAAGCCAAATGGTCGCGCGAACGCGATGCATTGATCGAGCGCGTCGCCGCGCCCGTGCCGATGGCCAAGGCGTTCGCGCCCGGTTCGGCCGGCGACGAGAGCCCGCGCGTGCATCAGGTCAACTTTCTGGCGCTGCTCTTGTGTCTGTCGATCGGCACGGCGAGCCTGCCGCACATCCTTACGCGCTACAACACGACGACGTCGGTATCGTCGGCGCGGCGCTCGGTCGGGTGGACGCTGTTTTTCGTCGCGCTTTTTTATCTCACGGTGCCGGTGCTCGCCGTGCTCATCAAGCATGAAATATTGACGGGGATCGTCGGCCATCGTTTTGCCGATCTGCCGCAGTGGGTCACGCAATGGCGGCGCGTGGAGCCGTACATGATCCGCATCAGCGACGTGAACGGCGATGGCATCGTGCGCTGGGCCGGCATTCAGATGCAGCCGGACATGGTCGTGCTCGCGGCGCCCGAAATCGCCGGATTGCCGTATGTGATCTCCGGGCTGATCGCGGCCGGTGCGCTGGCGGCCGCGCTTTCGACGGCGGATGGGCTGCTGCTGACGATCGCCAATGCGCTGTCGCACGACGTGTACTACTGCATGGTCGATCGCCGCGCGTCCAGCCAGCGGCGCGTGACGATCTCGAAGATCCTGCTGCTCGGCGTGGCGCTGCTCGCGTCGTATGTGGCGTCGCTGAATGCGGGCAATATCCTGTTTCTGGTCGGCGCGGCGTTTTCGCTGGCGGCGTCGAGTCTCTTTCCGGCGCTCGTGCTCGGCGTTTTCTGGAAGCGCACGACGCAGCGGGGCGTCGTCGCGGGCATGATCGCGGGACTCGTGGTCTGCGTGTACTACATCGTGTCGACGTATCCGTTCTTCATGCAACTGACGGGTTTCGCGGGGCCGCGCTGGTTCGGCATCGAGCCGATCAGCTCGGGCGTGTTCGGCGTGCCGGCCGGTTTCGCGGTGGCGATCGTGGTGAGTCTTTTCGATCGCAAGCCGGATGCGTACACGCGCGCGCTCGTCGATTACATTCGTCATCCGTAGGGGCTGGCGCGGGCGCGGGAAGTTGGTATAATCGCGGTCTTCCGGAGAGATGGATGAGCGGTTTAAGTCGCACGCCTGGAAAGCGTGTATAGGGTCAAACCTATCGGGGGTTCGAATCCCCCTCTCTCCGCCAGAATCTCAAGCCCTTGATCTCCAAGGGCTTTTCTTTTTTCGCGCGCTGAGTCGGCCGCCGTGAAGGGCACGTCTGCCCGATAAACGCGAAACCCCGCGCGCCGCTCTTCGAGTCTCGCGCTGTGCGAATCGAAACATGAGCCCATTCGTCATTCCCCGGCGCTCCAACGTTTCCGCCGAATACTCCCGATCGACGCCGAAAAAATTCGGATAACTGATCGAATATTGCCGCGCAATCGATCGACAACCGAGCCAACGAGAAGCAGGCGAAAAGGATTGTCGTAAGAGTGATGGGCGCCGGTATGGATGCGCCTCTGATAATGCTCGATGAACTCTTGCACATGGCAGGGCGCAACGGCCCATGCAACCCATCTCTTACGACATTCAGAAGGATAGTCGATGCGGGCAAGAAAGGAATCGGATCAATCGCGTTTATGCGAGCGACAAACCTTTCAATCGCCGCACGGTTCAGCGGCGCACCGGCTTGTCGGCAAACGCCGCAACCGGATCGTCCTCCGTCGCGATGACCGCGGTTTTAGCCGACGCTTTACGTGTCGTCTTCTTACTTTGCGGCTGTGCAGCGGACTTTGGCTGGGCGTGCGTGATCTTCGCGTCGGATATCCATTGTTCCGTGTATGTCGCGCTTGCCGGCGCGGCGCTCGAAAGAAGCGCTACGGCCACCGGTATTAAGAGCGTGCTGGGTGTTCGCATGGTCGGGAGGGTTTTTGAGCGGTGAGGCATCACGAGGCGATGCCGGACGTCGCATGCGGTGTCGTTCGGCGCGAACGAACGCGCTCCGCATGAGGTGCGGAGCGTCGCAAGAACGGAAGGCCTGAATTTAAGCGGCTCCGACACCAAAAAACGCTCGGACGAATCCTATTACCTCGACGCGCGACGATCCTTTACTTTCGGATGCGATGCCTTCACGCGAAGAGTCGCGAGTCCGCGCCAGAATGCGCGCCAGCGACGCGGCGTGACGACGCGCGCTGCATCCATGTCGCGCTGCCAGGTTGCCTTTTCCTGTTCGTCGCGCGCCTGAGCGACGAGTGTCCCGAAGTACATGGCAACCTCCCTTGGCGGATATCCATGACGAAAGGCGCCGCCGTGTGCGACCGCCATGCGTTCAGGATGCCGACGCTTCTGCCATGGCGAAACCCTAATTACGCTGGGAGGGCAAAGTCACGCGGACATGTGCGAAAGGAGGGTGTCTACGCGCGCGTCAGACGAGATGAGGCAATGAGCGCAGGCACTTCACCGCCGCGCGCGCTTCGTCGCGGGCTGCCTTGTTGAGCCAGCGCACCGCTTCATCGACGGCGCTCTTGGCGTTCAGCCCCGGCGCGACACGCCGCAAGACGGCCTCGCTCGCGAGCACGTCGTGGAGTCGCGCAAGCGCGGCTTCGGCCGCAACGAGATGCGCCAGCGTATGCCAGTGTCCGCGTTCGAGCACCGGCGCGAGCAATCCAGCCAGCATTGAAGTTTCGTCGCCGCTTCCTCGATGCCGTGCAACGTCTTCCCATCCACGCGCTTCATTTGCGCCGCGCGATGTTTCCGCTTGCTGATCAGGTCGTCGGCGAGCGCGACGCGCTGGCGCGCGAACGTCTCCAGCGTGCGATCTTCACCGCGCGCTTCGAGACGCGCCGCCGCGCATCCGCGAGCGCGCGACGCAGCCGCACATCGACGTGTGCGTTGCGCAGCGTCACGCACGTCATCGCCGACGCTGCGCGCCGTTCCCGCCGAAGCGCGCACGACCGGTTCGATGCGCGCGCAATTCGCGTCGGCCTGCGAAAGCAGATCGCACGCGGCGTCTAGTTCATGCGGCTCGCCCGCGATGTCCGCACGACGCTTGAAGCGCTTGCGAACTACGCGCGCTTCCTTTTCGTCGAGCCCACCACCGCGCGCGCAGCCGCCGAAGCGTCGAGCGAAGCCGTTCGAGCAATTCGACGTCGGCGCGCTCGGCCATCAGTTCCGTCTGCTGGAAGGCAACGTCTGCGAGCGGAGCAGTTAGCATGGCGAAAGCATCCGCGATGGCTTGATCGCGAAGCGAGAAAGGGATCGGAGATGCGCAGGCCCGCCGCAGCGGGGCGAGGGCCGAGCGAACTGCTCAGGCTCTTGCCTTCAGGCATTCGGCGGACGGCCGGTCTTGACCGTTTCGAGCGCCTTGATCGCTTCGACCAGGCGTTTCTCCGGCGCGGCGTCAAGCATCGCGAGCGCGGCGCGCAGCAGTTCGCTCTTCTTCACGCGCAGGCCGCTCTTCTGGCACTTGTCCTTGAGCTTGGCGATCTTCGCGTAGTCCGACTTGGGCATCGTGAAGCTGTCGCGCACGACTTTTTCCTTCTTCACGCGCTTGGTTCTCGCGCTGGCTTTGGGCTGGGTCTCGACGGGCTTGGTCGCAGCGGCGGCTTCGACCGAAGGCGTCTTTTCGGCTTTCTTCGCGGCCGGTGCTTTTGCGGCCGGCTTCTTCGCGGTCTTCGGCGTCGTGGTCGCGGCCTTCGTCTCGGGTTCCGGCGTCGCGGTTGTCTTCGTCGGCGTCTTCTTGCTGAGCTTGCCGTCAGGCTTCGTGGATGCGGGCGCGTTTTCCGCAGGGCTCTTGGGGAAATTGAACGCCTTCGTGGTCGGCGCTTTAGCTTGCGGTGTGCTCATCCGTTCTCTCCTGCCGTGTGTGGAAAAAAACAGTATATACGGTTTAAGGACGCGCGCGTTTGGTCGAAGCATCCGCAAAATGCGTGTCGCTTCAACGGGATAGATGCCCGGCCCTCGACCTATCTACACGCCCGTCCACCGAAACTGTGGATAAAGCGGTTAGCAAGGCGGCGTAGGATAGTTCGGCGTTTCGAGCGTGCCTATAACGGTGAGCTGAGACGCGAATCGCGTCGTCTTGGCCATACGCATCGACGCGCAGGATGCGCATGCAGGCAGCGTTGTTGTCGCCGTCCCGCCAAATCGCGGGCCCTTCAAGGCGACAAGCCTGGAGGCCAAGTTCGCGCAGATACGACGCGCGGCCCGCGAAGCCCATATTGGCGAATTCGATGCCGCGCCGCCGACGCCGCTCGATGCGATCTCGAACCGTCAACGAAAACGCCGGTGCGTGGCCGGCGTCGTGGACGAAACCGCGCGCCGGGGTCCTTACTGCTTGATCGCCCCAGTCGATTTCGAATCTCCCGGCTGAGCCGGCGACATCCCTTGCTCGCGCTGCTGCATCAGCGTGCCGCCGCTCGACGTGCCGGACTGCACGCCGCCCTGCGACGAGTCGCCCGTGCGCGGGCTCGGCGTCGGTTCGGTTTTGCCGGGTTGCATTTGCTGCTGGCGCTGCATCAACTGATCGCGCGACATTTCTTGCGAAAGCGCGCTGGTGCTGGCCAACGCGAGGAGCGCGCCAGCGATCACGGTAGTGGTTCTCATGTCTGTCTCCTTGAGTCCGACGCCTGTCGCGCCGCTTACAGATAGTCAGCATCGAACGTGCCACCGGCGTTGCACTAAGACTGTCCTTATTTATGTCTTACACGATAATAAATGGTCGATAAAAGTATAGGATGTCGAAAAGGCGATTAAGGCTGCGGGTCTATTCAATTCGCGATCCGATCAATCCCGAATTGCCGGAATCCTGCTAAGAGCCTGGGCGCCACGGAGTCCCTGATGTTGATCACACTGAGCGGTTTATTGGAATGGCACGATCGCTTACCGGAACAGTCGGTTGAAGAAGCGCAAATGGTGCGTGCGTTGATTGCGCTTCGAGAAGCGGAATTGCGCACGCGCATCGCAGATTTGATCGCCTTGGTCAGCGAGCGCGAGAACTGGAAACTACAACGTTGCGCGGCGATTGCACGGCGCGTCGAGCAAACTCCCGTTCAGCATCTCGAATCGATTCAAGAGTTTTTCGAAATTCGCGATAAGGGCCATCAGCGTACCGAAGCATCCACTGTTCTGTCCGATTTATTCGCGGACGAGATACGCGACGCCGATGCACCCCGCACGCCACTGCCCGCGCCTGCAGCCGCGAGCGTAATTCCGCCCATGCCCACGGCGGTCGTCAACCTGCACCATACAATGGGCACGCTCGAATCGCGCGTTGCCGGTACGCCGGGAGTCGCGTGCGGACTGCCGGGCGTCAGGATTATGCGCGTGGTCGCATTGATGTCTAAAGCCCGCTCCGCGAAGGTCGCGAAGATTAGAATGAGCGGAAAACAGATGTTTTATCGTCACTCTTGAATCGTGATAGTTTCATTCGGCGCATTCTGATTTTCTCCGCGCTAATGCAGAGTGATTGTTGCCTGCATCCATTAGATTCGAACAGCGCATGCCGATGTTCCGCGTCTGCATCGAATTTACTTCATGAAGGTCGGTAGGAGACTTGGCCGGCGATCCATCGTGAAAGCCTGCTGAGTAGACGAGGGCGCGTGCTCGATGAAGCACGTAATCGACAGCGCGTCGCCGCGCAGGCGCAACCCAAGAACCACTCCGCCATCCTCATCAACTCAACACGACCGTTCGTAAAAGCGCTCCGACTTCGCCCACCCACCGATAACGCCGCCCGCATTCGTCCGAAGAAAACTTCTCGATCTCGCGTAGAATCGCCCCTTCGGGCGGCTAGTCGATTCTTTCGGCATACTCCGCACCGAACTTCGCAATGTATGTGCTGAGCCCGCGCCCGGCGCGGGCCAGTTGCTTCATTTCCTCGACGCGCGCGCGACCGGGCACGCGATAGTCATACAGGTATGTCCCGCCGCTGACGAAGCGCACTTTAATGCCGTCGTGCAGGATGTCGAATGCTTCGACCCCCGAATTGCCGGCGAGATTTCGATAAGGCTGCATGGTGTCCTCAGACGCGAGCGCACGCAAACGATTGCGCGCTCGAAGGGCCTAAAGTTTCGTCGGCGGGGACCGTTATGGATGTCATGGATAAAGACCAATTCCCGTTCCTCGACTCGGACGATCCGCACTTTCAGCACGCTCGCGCGCTGAGCCTCTCGGTCGGTGCGATTCGCCGCGCGCAGGGCAAGTGCAGCCCCAACGACTTCCCGGTCGGCTCGCTCGAATGGCACTTCGCCATCGAGGACTTCGCGGGCGACGTCCTGCGCGCGCTGATGGGCGAGACCGAAGGCGTCGACATCCAGGTCGGCGAGCGTCCGCGCGACTGACTGCGCGCCGCGCGCCTTTACGACCGCCCATCGGCGGCGATTCCCGTTTTGTTATAGCTTCACGCCGCCCGCTTCAGGCGCATCCACGCCGCCGGGCGGGATCGCGCCGCTCGGGCTGACGTCGCCCGGCCGGCTGCTCGACCAGTACGGCTCGCGGCCATAGTGCTGATGCACGGTGCTCGCCCAGACGTGATCCGCCATTGATGGCCACGAATCCTTGTCGAAGCCCGGCGAATTGCGCACTTGCTCGGCCGTCGCATCGATCTGGAAGCAGTGGCTGTCGGTATCGAGCGTGAGCGCGCTCCACGGCACAGCAAGCAGCTTGTCGCCGATGCCGAGAAAGCCGCCGCTCGACAGCACCGCATACGCGACGCGTCCGCTCGTCACATCAAGCATGATTTCCTTCAGCGAGCCGACATCGTGGCCGTCGCTGCTCCTCACCGAATTGCCGTCGAGCGTGCTCGCCGCCATGACATCGGGTCCGGGGCCCGCGGCCGTCGCCGCGCCCTTGCCGACGATCTTCGCACCCGCCGAAGTCGGTTCCATAGGTTGACTCATGATCCGCTCCTCGTTGACCGTTGTGGGACACGCTTTCGTCAGCAACGGCCGTACCCGTGGCGCGTCACGGCCCTCTGCTAAGCTCGGGTTTTGTTCAATCCGTCCGCTGCCCATGATCGCTTTAGATGAATTGCTGGTTGTCGCTTACAAGAAGGAGCGCATGCAGAGCCGCCGGCTCGCCAAAGGCGCGGCGATTTCCGAGCACGCGGCGCTCGTCAGAACATTGCAGAAAGCGGCGGGCGAGCAATCCTTGCGTAATTTCATCGATGCGCGCCACGCCGCGCAAGCCCGAAACGCCGATGCGCTGCGTTCGCGCGAAGCCCGGCGCGCCGAGCGGGCGAGCCGGACGAAGCAGGGCGGTATCGAGATCGAAACAAGCGGCTGGCGCGGCTGGTTCGACGGCAGCGCGCTGCCCAATCCCGGGCGGCTGGGAATCGGCGGCGTGCTCGTCGGGCCGCTCGGAGAGACGGTGGAGATCAGCGTCGCCGCAGGCATGGGCGACAGCAGCGCGGCGGAATATCTCGCGCTGATCGCGGTGCTCGAAGCGGCGCTGCGCGAAGGGGTAACGGATGCGGTGATCTACGGCGACAGCCGCGTCGTGATCGACGACGTGAACGCATCGGGCGGCGTGGGCATCCGCTCGCTCGCGCATCAAGCCGCGCGCGTGCGGGCGTTGATCGCGCAAATCGGCGATGTGCGGCTGCAATGGATACCGCGTGCGCGCAATGCCCGCGCGGACACGCTGTCGCGCGCTGCGCTCGACCCGGCGCGCGCGTCGGCCGAGGCGGCTTGACTCAATTCATCGATTCATCACTTCAGATCGCGGACGTCCGTTGTCGGCGTCTCGCCGAATGCATCGCTCAAAAGGTAGTCGACGACTTTACGCGCCGACGCCTCGGGCGTCGCGAGCTGACCGTCGCGCTTGAGCGCGTCGAAGCGTTCGCGCATCGGGAAGCGTTCGAGATCGACGCCGCGGATTTCGGCCTGCATGTCGGTGTCCACGACGCCCGGCGCGACGCTGCAGATGCGCAGAGCGCGATTGCCGTCGAGCGCGACCGCGCGTGCGTGATGATCGAGCGCCGCCTTGGTCGCGCAGTAGATGCTCCATCCGGGGTAGGCGTTGCGCGCCGCGCCGCTCGATATGTGCACGATGCGCGTATCGGTTGCTTGGCCGCTCGCCTGGGCCACGGCCGACGCGAGCATCAGCGGAGCGGCGACGTTCACGCTCACCGCTCGCGCCACGGCGGCCGGTTCCTGATCCACGAGACTGCCGACCGGCGCGAGCATGCCCGCATTGTTGACGAGCAGCACGCGTGTTGCCCCGGAGACGAAGCGAGATAGCGTCTCGCCCGACAGCCATTCGGTGAGCTTCGGCAGATCGGCGAGATCCAGTTCGACCTCGTGCAACTCGCCGGGATGGCGCGCGGCGAGTTCGTCGTTGCGCTTTCGGGAAATCGCGAGCACTTCGGCGCCTTGCGCGAGCAGCAGCGCCGCGAGCGAGGCGCCGAGTCCACGCGTATGGCCAGTGAGGATGACGCGAATCGGATGGGACATGAGCAGGATCGGGTTGGCTGAAGTCGTACCGATTCTAGCGGCCACGCGTCGGCTATGCTCAAACGCGCGGTTCCTGCAAGACGGTCCGGCGCGGAATACGGTCGTTCGTTGGTTCCTGGACACAGATGCGAGCGGGCATCTTTTTTTGACTGACAAGCTCCGTCACAAAACTGACAATCACCCTGATAAGAGAACTACCGGAGCCTTTCATGCCGAACAACCGCACAGCGTCGCGAACTGCGTCGTCGATCTCCGAGTCCGGTCTCGCCGTCGCGCGCGGCAAGCGCTCGCTGACATTTTCGATGGCGGTTTGCGCGACGCTCATCGGCTCGCCGGCGGCGGTCTGGGCGCAGAGTTCGGTGCAGCTTTACGGCGAGCTCGACGCCGGCATCGCGTACACGAACAACGTGGGCGGCCAGTCGAAATATCGTCTGACGAGCGGCACCATCGACGGTAGTTACTGGGGGCTGCAAGGCACCGAGGACCTGGGTGGCGGCGCGCGTGCGATCTTCCGGCTCGAACGCGGCTTTTCCGTCGCGACGGGCGAAGGCCTGAACGATCATCCGATGTATGTCGGCATCGGCTCCGATACGCTCGGCACGATCACCTTTGGCCATCAGTACGATTCGATCCACGATTATTTCCAGAGCTTCACGCTGACCGGCAACACGGGAGGCACGGCGTTCGCGCACGTCCTCGACAACGACAACGCGAACAACTCGTTTCTCGCGTCGAACTCCGTCAAATACACCAGCGCCAGTTACGGCGGACTGAGCTTCGGCGGCCTCTACGCGTTCTCCAATCAGGCAGGCGGATTTTCGGACAATCGCGCGTACAGCGTCGGGGCCAGCTACTCGGCGGGTTCGTTCAACGCGGGCGCCGCCTACCTGCACAACAACGGGCGCGGCAACACGACGAGCGGCGCATACGACTCGCTCGCGCTGCCCGGCCCGGGCAATTCGATCTTCAACGCCAACGTGCAGCAGCAGAACACATTCGGCGTCGGCATGAGCTACGAGATCGGCGAATTCACATTGAGCGGCGCGTTTTCCCGGGCGATCAACTCAGGCGTCACCGATGCGGATACCGGCGACCTGATGCCGTCGCTCGCGCTCAACAACTACGAGATCAACGGCATCTACAAGCTGACGCCAGCCATTCAGCTTTCGGGCATGTACGTGTACACCAACGGCGGCGGCGCGCACTGGCACGAGGGCGCGCTTCAAGTCGACTATTTGCTGTCCAAGCGCACGGATGTGTATCTGGAATCGGTCTATCAGCGCGCCTCGTCGGGCGCGCCGGCCGTGATCAACACCAACGATCCGTCGAGCGGGCGCAATCAGCTGATGCTGAGCACGGGTATCCGTCATCGTTTCTGACACTTCTAGGAGCGGCGCGCGCGTGCTAACTTGACGTCTCGATTTCGCCGTCAGCAGGTGTCCCGTGTCGCTCCAGACCTTCTCTCTTTTCGTGCCCGCGTGCTTCGCGATCAACATGGCGTTCGGGCCGAACAACGTGCTGTCGTTGTCGAACGGCGCGCGCGATGGCGTGCGCGCTTCGGTAGTGGCATCGTTCGGGCGGATCGCCGCATTCGCGATCATGATCGCCATCGCGGGACTCGGACTCGGTGCACTGTTGCTCGCATCGCAGACGCTCTTCACGGCGCTCAAGTTCGCCGGCGCGGCGTACCTCGTCTGGATCGGCGTGAAGCTGATCCGCTCGGGACCGACGCTCGTCGCCAGAGAGGAGGGCGAGCCGCGCGGTCCGATGAATCTCGCCCGGCTCACCAAGCAGGAATTCTGGGTCGCGGCCGGCAATCCGAAGGCGATACTCGTCTTCACGGCTTTCTTTCCGCAATTCGTCGATCGCAGCGCGTACGCGACGAGCTTCGCGATTCTCGGCGCGACCTTCCTGCTGCTCGAAATGGTGGCCATCTTCATTTATGCCGCGTTGGGCGCACGTCTGGGTTCCCTTTCGCGCGGCGCGCGCGGTTTCACATGGTTCAATCGCGTGAGCGGGGCGCTTATGATCGGCTTCGGCGTCATGCTCGCTTTCGTGCGCCGGCCCGCGACCTGAATCCGTAATATCGAGACTGAATTAATCGCGCGAATTATCACATTGAGTCATGGGAATTAACGGCACATTAAGTCATTGAGCCATTCCCGAGTGGCGCGTACACGAATAACAACAAAATGCGCCGCTCTCGAATCGCAATAAGCTTGCGATTCGCTTAACCGCGCATACGCGAGAAGCCGATCGCGAAAACGAAAGGTCCATGAGCGTTCCGACCTCCGCGTGCCCGGCGACGTTACGTCGCGCGCTTGCCGCTTGGCGATTCCCCGATACTTGCTCGTCGTCTGCCTGTTTAGCCCGAGCAATGAAAGCCAACGCCACGCGTCACCGCTGTTTCGCGATCGATAACAATCGAATGTCTCCGATTTGCGATAATGCGCGAATAAACGCCCGCTTGTCCATATGACGATTTCGCAGGGCAATTCGCGCGCTTCGCTTGTTTCGTCATCGTGTGCAATCGGCATCCTGAAATACGCCGATTCGCCCACCGCTGTTTGAAGGATCTTCCCCGATGCTTACTCACTCGCCCCGCACCTCGCAGACGCGCTCGTTCACGACCGTCTGTCTAATCGAAATGTGGGAGCGTTTCGGCTATTACGGCATGGCCGCGCTGCTCGTGCTGTTCATGGTCGACAAGATCGGTTTCACCGATGAGCACGCCAACCTGACCTGGGGCGCATTCACGGCGCTCGTCTTCTCGGCGCCGTCGATCGGCGGCTGGATCGGCGATAAGGTGCTCGGCGCGCGCCGCACCATGACCGCCGGTGCGGTGGTGCTGGCGCTGGGCTATCTGATGCTCGCGCTTCCGATCGACACGCTCGGCTTCATGTATGCGTCGCTCGGCGTGATCGTCGTCGGCAACGGGCTTTTCAAGTCCAACGCGGCGAATCTCGTGCGCCGTATCTACGAAGGCGACGACGCGCGCATCGACAGCGCGTTCACGATCTACTACATGGCGGTCAATATCGGCTCGACGTTTTCGATGCTGGCGACGCCGTGGATCAAGGATCACTGGGGCTGGCACGCCGCCTTCGCCGTGTGCAGCGGCGGCATGGCGCTCGGTCTTTTGAATTTCGCGGCGATGCGTCGCACGCTCGCGCAAGTCGGCTCCGCGCCGGACGATGAGCCGATTCGCTGGAAGCACGTGTTCGCGGTGGCGGTGGGCGGTATTGCGCTGGCGGCATCGACCGTGTTCATCCTGCAGCACAAAACGGTGGCTGTCGCGTGCGTCTACGCCGCCGGCGCCGCAATTCTCGCGATCTTCGGTTACATGCTGACCAGGTGCGACCGCAGCGAGCGCGCGGGTCTCGTCGCCGCTTTGATTCTCACGCTTCAGGTCATCCTGTTCTTCGTGTTCTACCAGCAGATGTCGACGTCGCTCACGCTGTTCGCGCTGCGCAACGTCGATCCGTCGTTCTCCATCGGCGGGGCCAAGTTGTTCACGTGGAGCGCGGCGCAGTTTCAGGCGCTCAACCCGATCTGGATCATGCTGTTGAGCCCGATCCTCGCGTTCCTCTACACGCGACAGGCACGGCGCGGCCGCGCCATGTCGGTGGCGGTGAAGTACGCGCTCGGCTTCGTTGTCGTGGCGATCGGCTTCTTCGTGTTCGGTCTGAGCGGGCGTTATGCGGTGGATGGGCGTGTGTCGTCGTGGTTCATGGTGGCGGGCTACGGCCTCTATTCGCTCGGCGAATTGCTCGTGTCGGGCCTCGGCCTCGCGATGATCGCGCGATACGTGCCGGCTCGCATGAGCGGCTTCATGATGGGCGCGTATTTCGTCGCCACGGGCGTGTCGCAGTATCTCGGCAGTGTCGTCGCGAATTTTGCACGCATGCCGGCCGGCAATCTGGAGCCGCTGCAATCGCTGCCGCTTTATACGCATCTCTTCTTCGGGCTCGGCTGGCTCGCGGCCGGCGGCGCGGTGGTAGCGATGGCGCTCTTGCCGGTGCTCGGCAAGCTGTCGTGGGCACATCAGCGCGCGATGGAGCAGGCCGTCGGCGCGGACGCGAACAAGCACGTGAAGCCCGCAGCAAAGTTGAATGCAAACAACGTTTGACTTTGGGGAATGCTTCGGTCTATAATTTAATTCTTCAGACGCGGGGTGGAGCAGTCTGGCAGCTCGTCGGGCTCATAACCCGAAGGTCGTAGGTTCAAATCCTACCCCCGCAACCAGTTTCAAAAAGCAAAGAGCCCGGTTCAGCCGGGCTCTTTGCTTTTGTGCGTTCGTCTTCGTGCGTCGTCGATCTATCGGAGTGAATTCGCAACGCCGCGCGGTCGATGTCAGCGCAAAATCTCATCCCCCAAGCACGAAAGGCCTGCATGAGCTTCCACTCATGCAGGCCTTGTGCGATCTTGCCAGCTTCCTTCGATTGGGGCGCAACCAAAGTGCGCATCTCCGCGAGCTTTCACGCGACCTGCGCGCGAAACCGCGACCCGTTCGATATCAGATTGCGATGCCGATCTTACCCGGACAGACCAGGGCGCGACGCCCCGCGTCGATCAATAAAACTTTTTCGGCAGTTGCGCGCGACGGATCTGCTTGCGCAGACGAGCGACAGCAGCAGCTTTCTTGCGCTTGCGCTCGGTGGTCGGCTTTTCATAAGCCATGCGGGACTTGAGCTCTTGAATCAGGCCCGTGCGTTCGACGGTACGACGAAAACGACGCATGGCGACGTCGAAAGGCTCGTTCTCTTTCAACAGTACTTTAGTCATTGAAATCTCGGTTGATCTGGCCCTGCCAGAATTTAGGGCAAAACGCAATTGTACACTTTTTGAGAGTGCCCCTGCACGCACTTTGTACGGAAGCATGCACATGCGGACTCGGGAATCTCATCGTAGGTCGTTGAATCGAGACGACAATCCCGAAATACCCGGGTTCAGAAGCCGCGCGAGCGGGTAGGCCGCGGAGCGGGCGCGGATTCGCGCGCGTCGGGCTGTGCGATGGTCAAGTCGGATTGCGCAAGCGCGACGCACGGCAGGATCCAGCCTTCGGCTTTTTCCTCGGCGGTGAGTCCCGGCCAGTCGACGCGATACGCGATCTCGCCATCGAGCATCCGGCACATGCACGCGCGGCACGTGCCGTTGCGGCACGATCGCGGCAGCGACAGATTTGCCCGCAGCGCGGCTTCGAGGAGCGTCTCGCCATCTTTCACGGCGACGAAATGCCCTGCAGGTTCGATGATCATCGCGAAGGCGCGCGAATCTTCGTTGCTCACGCCTCGACCTCGACATCAACGCCCGCGCGGCCGTTGGTGAGATCGCGCAATTCGGCGGCCGCCGGCCCTCGCGCCACGGCGGCCATCCGCACGACGAGTCGCACGGTCATCCCGTAATCGCTTTGCACGAGTTCGGCGTCATTCTGCTCGATCCAGCGGCGCACGCGCGCTTCGTCCGCATAGTCGACTTCGATGCCGATCAACCCGCGCTCGATGCGCTCGACGCGCTCGGCCAGTTGCATCGCGCTCGCGATCGCATCGGTGTAGGCGCGCACGAGTCCGCCCGCGCCGAGCTTGATGCCGCCGTAGTAGCGCACGACCGCGGCCAGCACGCCGTCGACTTCGTGATGCCGCAGCACTTCGAGAATCGGCCGGCCGGCGGTGCCGGAGGGCTCGCCATCGTCTGACATGCCCGACTGGCCGCCCGCGAGCAGCGCCCAGCAGACGTGCGTCGCGCCCGGATGCGCGGCGCGCAGGCGCTCGATCGCGCGCATGGCTTCGTCGCGGTTCGCGACAGGTATCGCGAGCGCGATGAAGCGGCTCTTGCGAATATCGATTTCAGCGCTGACGGAAGCGGCGAGGGTGTACGTGGGCAAAGCGGGACGCGCGCGGGAGGCAAATAACGAATCATAGCCGCTCGGCGCGGTCGCTCATGCGGCGACGTCCGAGTCGGTATTCAGCGCGCGCTGCATGAGCACCGCATCGACCCATCGTCCGTGCTTGAAACCGACGTCGCGCAGCACGCCGACGTGCTCGAAGCCGAGCCGCGCATGCAGCGCGATCGAGCCCGCGTTGCCGCTGTTGCCGATCACCGCGATCATCTGGCGCCACGGTCCGCGCTCGCATCGCTCGATGAGCGTCGCGAGCAGCGCGAGGCCGATGCCGCGTCCGTTGAAGCCATCGGCGACATAGACCGAATCTTCGATCGTGTGGCGATAAGCCGAACGCGGCCGATACGTCGACGCATACGCATAGCCCGCCAGCTTTCCATCCATTTCCGCGACGAGATACGGCAGGCCCGCCGCGGCAATCGCCGCGTGACGCGCGCGCATGTCGTCGGCCGAAGGCGCGATCTCTTCGAAGGTCGCGAGCGCGTTTTCGACGTAATGCGAATAGATGCGCGCGATGGCGTCGAAGTCGCCGGGCGCGACGTCGCGCACGCGCGGAAGAACGGAATCGTGGGAGGCCATATTTGTCGTTCGATGCAATGAAAACGCCGTTTCTGGTCTGTCAATTTTCGCACGGCGCATCGGCGGCAAAAAAAGCTTGCGCGGGCCGTGCGGAAGACCACCAAAAGCGAAAACTTCGAGCAAAGAAAACGTTGAATCGGGCGATGCGCGACCCCTACACTAAGTCGTTTGTCTGAGACTCTCGCGGGCGCGGCAGAAGGCGGGCCGACCGCGTCGGGCAGGGAACATAAAACGCGCGCGCGACATGCATCGCGCCGCGGTCCATAACACGCAATGAACAAAATTCAACGTGGGGCGCTGGCGGCGCTTCTGATCGTCATCGTGGTAATCGCGGCGCTGGCGCCGGCGGGGATCGGCTTTTTGTTCGCGCAGCGCAGTCAGCAGCATGACGAAGCCCAGCGCCTGAACACGGTCGCCGACGCCGCGCTTTTTCGCGCCGAGGATGTGACGCGCCGTCTTTCGGGCGCGCTCGGGGAAATCGGCAAGGTGGCGGCGGCGCCGTGCTCGCCGCCGTATCTGAAAGAACTGCGGCGCATCGCGCTCACGCACGTGCAGGTGCGCGACGCCGGCGCCTACGATCGCGACGGCCGCTGGCAATGCTCGTCGCTGCTGGGCGCGGTGTCGGCGGGCGTGCTCGACGGCCTCACGCTGCCGCCGCCGGACTGGCGCTCGCGCGATGGCGTGATGGCCTGGTACGGCCTGGCGCGTCTGCCCGGCGGCAAGACTTCGCTCGTGATGGGCCGCAACGGTTTCTACGTCGCGGCCGATCCTTCGCTCTACGTCGACACACTCGACGCGAACGACGAGGTCGCGAGCGGCGTCGCCATCATCAACACGGATGTGAGCCGCGTGATCGCGACCACGCCCGCCACTGACGCCAACGCGATCCTCGCCGTCTATCGCACCGCGCGTTCCGTGCCCTCGGTGCGCGACTGCTCGCCGTACGTCGTGCGCCGCTCCGTGTCGATGCCGCTCGCGGTCGTCGTGAGCGCGCCGCATCAAACGCTGCGCCAGCGCTTGCGCACGCTGCCGTGGGGCTGGCTGCTCGGCGGCGTCGTGGTCGGGGTCGCGCTGGCGAGCTGGGCGGCGTTCTTCTTCGTGCGCCGGCTCTCGCCGCGCGGCCAGTTGAGCGACGCCGTGCGGCGGCATCAGTTCATCGTCGCGTATCAGCCGATCGTCGATCTCGCCACGCGACGCTGCGTCGGCGCGGAGGCGCTCGTGCGCTGGAAGCATCACGATCGCATCGTGCGGCCCGATCATTTCATCCCGCTCGCGGAGCATCGCGGGCTGATTCAGGCGATCACCGATCAGGTGCTCGACACGATCCTGCTCGAACTCGGCGACTTCCTTAAGCGCTACCCGGAGTATTACGTGTCGGTGAATCTGTCCGCGCAGGATCTCACGACGCATCGCTTTCTCGACGTGCTCGGCCCTGCGATCGCGCGTCAGGGCGTGCGGCCGCAGCAGATTCACATCGAGGCGACCGAGCGCAGTTTTCTCGACGCCGATGCCGCCAAGGAAGTCATCGGCGCGTTCCGCGAAGCGGGCCATGCCGTTTATCTCGACGATTTCGGCACCGGCTATTCGAGCCTGTCGCACCTGCAGAACTTTCGCATCGACGGACTGAAGATCGACAAGTCTTTCGTCGATACCGTCGGGCAGGATGCGGCGTCGAGCAGCGTCGCGTCGCACATCGTCGACATGGCCGCGACGCTCGACGTGCAGGTGATCGCCGAAGGCATCGAGCACGAGGAGCAGGCCGCGTATCTGCTCGCGCGCGGCGCGCGGTTCGGGCAGGGCTGGCTTTTCTCGGCGCCGCTCACCGCCGCGGAATTCATCCGTTATGTGGGCAGGACGCGCGGCGCTTGATCGGCTTCGAATCGTCCTTATCTAGGGTCTGTTCACCAATTAAACGGCCATGCGAACAAGCGTTCCCCAAGATTGAATTCATAGTCAGAGGTTGCCCCGTAAAGGGCCGCTCGCGGCGTCATGCTCCTTGCGAATATTTCCCGATATTCGCTTCGTTGCATTCCTTGCGATCGGCCCTTTACGGGGCAACGCATGGCCGTTTAATTGGTGAGCAGACCCTATATGTTTCCAGACGAGGCACGATCATGAACGACCAGACAGCCACCGCTTTTCTGCGCGACGTGCGGCATCCGCTGCTCGCGCTTCATCGCAGCGTGCTCGCGCATCTGCGCGCGCGTCACGAGGCCGAGTTCGAGCCGGTGTCGCCGGGCGAATTCCTGCAGATCGTGATCAACGGATCGGCGTATCGCTGGCTCGCGCCGTTCTCGACGCTGATCGCCGCCATCGACGACGTCCTCGACGACGACGAAGCCACCGAGGACGCGCGCATCGCGCACGCGAAGGCGGTCGTCGACATGTTCAGCGCCGGCACGCGCGATCCCGCGTTCGCTGAGCAATTTCTGCCCTTGCTGCAGGACAGCCCGGAAATCGCGGTCGCGAACGGGCAGGTCGCGCAACGCGTGCGGGACGTCGCGCGCGCATAAGCCTGAAAAAGCCGCGCGCGCGGCCTATCGAAAATGCGACCTGAAAAGCGCAATTTTCGTATGCCGCGCGTATGCGGGTTTTCCTGTCTGTCGCGCGCGGCCAGCGTTGCACGGCGGGCGCTTCGCCGCACGACTGCGCATCCGAGCACGATGCTGCGTCGCAGCAAACGCGCTTCATCGCAATTGAGCGATTGAATTTCGCTTGCGAGTATCGCCGCCAATCGCTGGAGCGCTCGCTGTCGCGCTCCGCTTCTTTCACCGAAAGACGATGGAGGCGACTCTTGATCTTGTACGGCTTTGGCCCGCTCCTTTGGGCGGGCGCCAAAGAGACGCTCGCGCTCGCGGTGCTGTCTCTCGCGGTATCGGTGCTGCTCGGCCTGGCCGGGGCATCCGCGAAACTCTCGCGCCACGCGCCCTTGCGCGGCATCGCGACCGCGTACACCACGCTCATCCGCTCCGTGCCCGATCTCGTGCTGATGCTTCTGCTTTTCTACAGCATTCAGATCGCGCTGAACAATCTCACCGATGCGTTCGGCTGGGACCAGTTCGACATCGATCCGTTCACGGCCGGCGTGCTCACGCTCGGCTTCATCTACGGCGCGTATTTCACCGAGACGTTTCGCGGCGCGTTTCTCGCGGTGCCGCGCGGCCAGCTCGAAGCGGGCAGCGCTTACGGCATGAGCGGCATGCGCGTGTTCGGCCGCATTCTCTTTCCGCAGATGATGCGTTTCGCGCTGCCGGGCATCGGCAACAACTGGCAGGTGCTCGTGAAGGCGACGGCGCTCGTGTCGATCATCGGTCTCGCGGATGTCGTGAAGGCCGCGCAGGACGCGGGCAAGAGCACCTTCAACATGTTCTTCTTCATCCTCGTCGCGGCGTTGATCTATCTCGCGATCACGAGCGTATCGAACCTCGTGCTGATGGCGCTGGAGCGCCGCTATTCGATCGGCGTGCGGCACGCCGAACTTTGATCCCTGCTAGCGAGCGACCGACATGATCCAGATCTTCGCCGAATACTGGCGTCCGTTCCTGTACTCCGACGGCATGCGCGCGTCGGGCCTCGTCGTCACGTTGTGGCTGCTCGTCGCATCGATCGCGCTCGGTTTCTGCGCGGCGGTGCCGCTCGCCTGCGCGCGCGTGTCGCGCAACCGATGGCTTTCGACGCCCGTGCGCATCTACACGTATGTGTTTCGCGGCACGCCGCTTTACGTGCAACTGCTGCTGCTCTACACCGGCATGTACAGCCTGGAATTCGTGCGCACGCAGTCCCTGCTCGAAGCGTTCTTCAAGAGCGGCTTCAATTGCGCGATCCTCGCGTTCGCATTGAACACGTGCGCCTACACGACCGAAATCTTCGCCGGCGCGATCCGCGGCATTCCCCACGGCGAAGTGGAGGCCGCGCGCGCCTACGGCATGAGCACGTTCACGATGTATCGCCGCGTGATCCTGCCGTCCGCGCTGCGGCGCGCGTTGCCTTTGTACAGCAACGAAGTGATCCTGATGCTGCACGCGACGACGGTCGCCTTCACCGCCACCGTGCCGGACATCCTGAAGGTCGCGCGCGACGCGAATTCGGCGACCTATCAGTCATTCGAGTCGTTCGGCATCGCGGCCTTGCTGTACGTGGCGATCTCGTTCGCGCTCGTGGCGGCGTTCCGGCGCGCCGAGCAGCGCTGGCTCGCGTATCTGCGGCCGGCGGGCGCGGCGCGCGCGGCCCGCGCCTGACGAGCGGTAGAATCCGAACCCATGGAAGAGACCTTGTCATCACCCGAGGAGAAAGCGTTGCAGCCAACCGCCAAAGACGTCGCGACCAAGCTCGTCGCCGAGGACATTCACAAGCGCTACGGCGACAACGAAGTGCTGAAGGGCGTTTCGCTCGCAGCCAAAGCGGGCGATGTGATCAGCATCATCGGCGCGAGCGGCTCGGGCAAGAGCACGTTTCTGCGCTGCATCAACTTTCTGGAGCGGCCGAACGCGGGGCGGATCATCGTCGATGGCGAAGCCGTGCGCACCAAAACCGATAAAGCCGGCAGTCTCGAAGTCGCGGATCACAAGCAGTTGCAGCGCGTGCGCACCAAGCTCGCGATGGTGTTCCAGCACTTCAACCTGTGGTCGCACATGACGGCCATCGAGAATGTGATGGAAGCGCCTTTGCACGTGCTCGGCATATCGAAGAAGGAAGCCGAGGACCGCGCGCGCGAGTATCTGGAGAAAGTGGGCTTGCCGCCGCGCGTCGAGAAGCAATATCCGTCGCATTTGTCGGGCGGGCAGCAGCAGCGTGTCGCGATTGCGCGCGCGCTCGCGATGCATCCCGACGTCATGCTCTTCGACGAACCCACGTCCGCGCTCGATCCCGAACTCGTCGGCGAAGTGCTCAAGGTGATGCAGCGTCTCGCCGAAGAAGGCCGCACGATGATCGTCGTCACGCACGAGATGGGCTTCGCGCGCAACGTGTCGAATCACGTGATGTTTCTGCATCAGGGACGCACGGAGGAAGAGGGCGCGCCCTCGGAAGTGCTGAGCGCGCCGAAGAGCGATCGGCTGCGCCAGTTCCTGTCGGGCAGCCTCAAGTAACGTGACGCTGCAAGTTGCGATCGTCGCGCTGCCGCCGGTGTCGATGAGCGGCATCGGGCCGATCATCGACAGTCTTTCGCTCGCCAACGAGATCGACGGGCATCGCCTCTACGAATGGCGCATCTGTTCCTGGGACGGCCGTCCCGTGCCGCTCTCGGGCGGCGCGCAGCTTCCCGCCGATTGCGCATTCAACGACGCCGTGCGCTGCGACTGGCTTATCGTCGTGTCGGAGCGCTATCAGCAGTTCGCCGACTACCGGCTCTTTCTCGCGAGCCTCGCGCGCGTGGCGCCGCGCACGCCGCTCGTGTCCGGCATTCATCATGGCGTATGGTGGCTCGCGATGGCCGGGCAGCTTTCGCAGTATCGCGTCGCGGTGAACTGGGAAACGTATCAGCAATTCACCGAGCAGTTCGAGCGCGCGATCGTGAGCCAGCAGATCTTCGAGATCGACCGCGACCGCGCCACGTGCGCGGGCGGCCAGGCGAGCATCGAATTCATGCTCGCGATGATCGCGCGCGATCACGGCCCGGAACTCGCCGAGCGCATCGCGGATTCGCTTGGCATCGGCACCTTGCGCGCGGGCACGGAACGTCAGCGTATTCCGTTCGTCACCGCGCCGGGCGAGCGGCATCCGCGGCTCAACGACGCGCTGCAACTGATGGAAGCGAACATCGAAGACCCGCTCGCCACCGATGAAATCGCGAGTCTCGTCGGCATTTCACGACGGCAGCTTGAACGGCTGTTTCGACAGTATCTCGGCGCGATGCCGTCGAAGTATTACCTCAATCTGCGTCTGACGAAGGCGCGCACGCAGTTGCAGCGCACAAGCAAATCCGTGGTGCAGATCAGCCTCGCGTGCGGGTTTTCATCGGCGGCGCATTTCTCCAATGCGTATCGCGACCGGTTCGGTGTGACGCCGCGCGAGGAGCGCCGCAACTGGATCGAAAAGCAGAGCGGCAAGGCGATCGACGAACCGCGCGGCGGCGCGCTGATCGAGCCGCCCGGCGCGGCGTGAAAGCCGCGAAAAAGCCCATCGAAGCATGTCGCGAACGCGCAAGACGGAACGCACGCGATTGCTTAATATCGAAAGAATTGCACGAACCAGACGAGGAGTGGCTCATGACCGACATCAATGTGAATCGCGGTACGTTCGACGAGGTAATGGTTCCGGTGTTCGCGCCGGCCAGTTTCGTGCCCGACCGGGGCCGCGGCTCGCGCGTATGGGACACCGAAGGCCGCGATTATGTCGATTTCGCCGGCGGCATCGCGGTGACGGCGCTGGGCCACGGTCATCCGGAATTGCTGAAAGTGCTGCACGAGCAGGGCGAAAAGCTCTGGCATATCGGCAACGGCTATACCAACGCGCCGGTGTTGCGTCTCGCGAAACGCCTGACCGATCTCACCTTCGCCGACCGTGCGTTCTTCGCGAACTCGGGCGCGGAAGCGAACGAAGCGGCGCTGAAGCTCGCGCGCCGCTATGCGATCGACAATCACGGCGACGACAAGATCGAGATCATCTCGTTCACGCAGTCGTTCCACGGCCGCACGTTCTTCACGGTGAGCGTCGGCGGCCAGCCGAAATATGCCGAAGGCTTCGGCCCGCAGCCGCAGGGCATCCGTCATCTGCCGTACAACGATCTGCCGAAGGCGCTCGAAGCCATCGGCCCGAAAACCTGCGCGGTGATCGTCGAGCCGGTGCAGGGCGAAGGCGGCGTGCTACCCGCCGATCCCGCGTTCCTGAAGGGCTTGCGCGAAGCCTGCGACAAGCACGGCGCGCTGCTGATTTTCGATGAAGTGCAGACGGGCGTCGGCCGCACCGGCACGTTCTACGCGTACATGCAGTACGGCGTGACGCCGGACATTCTCACGAGCGCGAAGGCGCTGGGCAACGGCTTTCCGATCGGCGTGATGCTGACGACCAACGACATCGCCGCTCACTTCAAGGTCGGCGTGCACGGCACGACTTACGGCGGCAATCCGCTGGGCGCATCGATCGCGGAGAAAGTCGTCGAACTCATCAGTGAACCTAAGCTTCTCGAAGGCGTGCACGAGCGCAGCCGCGCGATCAAGGCGCATCTGGAACGCATCAACGAGCGCTTCGGCATGTTCAAGGAGATTCGCGGACGCGGTCTGCTGATCGGCGCCGAACTGAGCGACGCCTACAAGGATCGCGCGAAGGACGTGCTCAATGCGGCGGCGGCGAACGGCGTCATCATGCTGATCGCGGGGCCGAACGTGCTGCGCTTCGCGCCTTCGCTCATCATGCCGGCGGCCGATCTCGACGAAGGCTTCGCGCGCATCGAAAAGGCGATCGAGCAGGTCGTCGGCGCGGCTGCCGTCAAGTGATCAACGGGATTCGATGATGCTCTTTGTCCGCCCCGCAAGACTCTCCGATCTCGACGAGCTCGAACGGATGGCGCGTGCAGCGCTGCCCGTGCTGCATTCGTTGCCGCGCGACCGGCGCGCGCTCGAAACGCGCGTCGCCCTGTCGGAAGACTCGTTTCGCGCCGAAGTGGAATTTCCCGGCGAGGAGTTCTATCTCTTCGTGCTCGAAGACTCGCTAACGGGCAGGCTGCTCGGCACGTCGAGCATCGTCGCGTCGGCGGGTTATTCCGAGCCGTTCTATGCGTTTCGCAACGATGCGCTGATTCACGCGTCGCGCGAACTGAAGGTGAATCGCAAGATTCACGCGCTCACGATGTCGCACGAACTGACGGGCATGAGCCGTCTGACGGGTTTTTATGTCGATCCGTCGTTGCGCGACGAAGCGAACCAGGCGGCCGCGCATCTGCTGTCACGCGCGCGCATGATCTACATCGCGGCGAATCGCAAGCGCTTTTCGAGCGAAGTGTTTTCGCTGATGCTCGGCGTCACCGACGACGCCGGCGCGTCGCCATTCTGGGACGCGGTCGGACGCAGGTTCTTCGGCCGCGACTTCGAACAGGTCGAATCGGAGTCGGGCGGACGCAGCCGCACGTTCATCGCTGAAGTCATGCCGAGCTATCCGCTTTATGTGCCGCTGCTTCCCGGCGACGCGCAGCGCGTGCTCGGCGAACCGAACGCACGCACGCTGCTCGCTTACGACATCCATCTGGAAGAAGGTTTCGAGCCGGATCGTTATGTCGATATCTTCGATGCGGGCCCCGTGCTGACGATCGCCGTCGACAAGAGCGCGTCGGCAAGTTCGGGCGAGTTGCGCGCGGTGCGCGATGTCGCGGTCGAAAGCGGTGCGCCGTATCTCGTCGCGGCGGGCGGCGCGCACGCGTTCCGTTGCATCGTCGCGGGACTCGCGGGAACGCGCGCCGACGGCGCCGCATTGACCGCGTCCGCGCGTGACGTGCTCGGCGTGGAGGACAAGGATACGGTGCGTTGCGTGCCGTTGCATCAGGCATCGGGAGAATTGCAATGATCGTCGTGCGTTGCACGCAGCCGGGCGATGTCGACGCGCTCGTCGCGCTCGCCCAGGAAACGGGCCCGGGGCTCACCACGTTCAAGCCCGATCGCGGCGCGCTCGTGGCGCGCGTGGAGCGCGCGCGCCGCACGCTCACCGGCGACGCGCAAGCCTTCGAAGCGGGCTATTTCTTTGTAATGGAAGACACCGCGACCGGCGATGTCGCGGGCGTGTGCGGCATCGAAACGGAAGTCGGGCTGGAGCAGCCGTTCTACAACTATCGCGTGTCTACGGCCGTGCATGCGAGCCAGGACATGCGCGTCTGGACGCGCATGTCGCTGCTCAATATCTCGCACGATCTGACCGGCTACGCGGAAGTGTGCTCGCTCTTTTTGAGTCCGCGTTATCGCACGGCGGGCGTGGGCGGATTGCTGTCGCGCTCGCGCTTCATGTTCATCGCGCAGTTCACGGATCGTTTTCCGGAGCGCCTGTGCGCGGAATTGCGCGGTCACTTCGACGAGAACGGCGAGTCGCCATTCTGGAACGCGGTCGGCTCGCATTTTTATCAGATCGATTTCAACGAAGCGGATTACCTGAGTTCGCACGGCAAGAAGTCGTTCGTCGCGGAGTTGATGCCGCGCTATCCCGTGTATCTCGACCTCTTGCCCGACACCGCGCAACAGGCGGTCGGCGTTACGCACAAGGACACCGCGCCGGCGCGCAAGATGCTCGAAGCGGAAGGGCTGCGCTACGAGAATCACGTCGATATCTTCGATGCGGGTCCGGTGCTCGAATGCCACGTCGCGGACTTGCGCACGGTGCGCGAGAGCGTGATCGCGCGCGTGCGCATCGGCGACAGAACGCAGACAAACAGCGACGCGAAAAGCCTCGTATCGAACACTTTGCTCGAAGACTTCCGCTGCGGCGCGACGGCGGGCGCGATCGAGAACGGCGCGTTCCTGTTGACGGCGGAAGAAGCCGCCGCATTGCGCGTGAAGGAAGGCGACGACGTGCGCGTGCTGACCTCGTATCCGCGCTCCAGATAAGAGAAACGACATGAATATTTCGAACCAGTTGTATATCGGCGGTGACTGGCAGGACGGAATGGGCGCGGCGTTCGCATCGCGCAATCCGGGCACCGACGAAACCGTGTGGCAAGGCAAGAGCGCTGCCGCGCAAGACGTGGATCGCGCGGTGGCGTCGGCGCGGCGCGCGTTCGCGTCGTGGTCCGCGCTTTCGTTCGACGAGCGCGTCGCGATCGCGAAACGTTTCGCCGCCTTGCTCAACGAGAACAAGGAAGCGCTCGCGGGCGCGATCGGCCGCGAAACCGGCAAGCCGCTGTGGGAAGCGCGCACGGAAGTGGCGTCGATGGCCGCGAAGGTCGATATTTCCGTGCAGGCGTATCACGAGCGCACCGGCGAAAAGCGCGCGCCGATGGCCGATGGCGTCGCGGTGCTGCGGCATCGCCCGCATGGCGTCGTCGCCGTGTTCGGGCCGTATAACTTTCCGGGGCATTTGCCGAACGGGCATATCGTGCCGGCGCTCATCGCGGGCAATACGGTCGTGTTCAAGCCGTCCGAACTCGCGCCGGGCGTCGCGGCCGCGACTGTCGCGCTGTGGATTCAGGCCGGTCTGCCCGCGGGCGTGCTCAATCTCGTGCAGGGCGAAAAAGATACGGGCGTCGCGCTCGCGAATCATCGGCAGATCGACGGGCTCTTTTTCACCGGCAGCTCGGACACGGGCACGCTGCTGCACAAACAGTTCGGCGGCCGGCCCGAGATCGTGCTCGCGCTGGAGATGGGCGGCAACAATCCGCTCGTCGTCGCGAACGTCGAGGATGTCGATGCCGCCGTGCATCACGCGATTCAATCGGCGTTTCTGTCGGCGGGCCAGCGTTGCACGTGCGCGCGCCGTCTCTTCGTTGCCGACGACGCCAACGGCGAGCGCTTCATGCAGCGGTTCGTCGAAGTGAGCGCGAACATCCGCGTCGGCCGCTACGACGATGAACCGCAGCCGTACATGGGCGCCGTGATCTCGGCGCGCGCGGCGGCGCGTCTCGTCGATGCGCAGGCGCGTCTGATCGAAGCCGGCGCAATTCCCGCACTCGAAATGAAGCAGCGCGCGGCGCATCTCGGCTTCGTCTCGCCCGCGATTCTCGATGTGACGAACGCGAGCGGCGTGCCGGACGAAGAGCATTTCGGCCCGATGGTGCAGGTCGTGCGCTACAAGACTTTCGACGAAGCCATCGAACGCGCGAACGACACGGCCTACGGCCTGTCCGCCGGTTTGCTCGCCGACGACGAGTCGGCCTGGAAGCACTTCCAGCGCACCATCCGCGCGGGCATCGTCAACTGGAACCGGCCGACCAATGGCGCGTCGTCGGCGGCGCCGTTCGGCGGCATGGGACGCTCGGGCAATCAACGGCCGAGCGCGTACTACGCGGCGGACTATTGCTCGTATCCGATGGCATCGGTGGAAAGCGCGCAATTGCAGATGCCGGCGAGCGTATCGCCGGGACTGAACTTCTGAGCGGCGGGATCGAACATGCAGGCATCGAAAGCATTCGAAGCGAATTTCGACGGGCTGGTCGGCCCGACGCACAACTACGCGGGACTCTCGTTCGGCAACGTCGCGTCGCGCAGCAACGAGAAGTCGGTGGCGAATCCGAAGGCCGCCGCGAAGCAGGGCTTGCGCAAGATGAAGCAGCTCGCGGATCTCGGCTTTCAGCAAGGCGTGTTGCCGCCGCTCGAACGTCCGTCGATCAAACTGTTGCGCGCGGTCGGCTTTTCCGGCGACGACGCCAGCGTGATCGCGCGCGCCGCGCGAGAAGCGCCGGAGTTGCTCGCGGCGGCGAGTTCCGCATCGGCGATGTGGACCGCGAATGCGGCGACCGTGAGTCCATCGGCGGATACGGAAGACGGCCGCGTGCATTTCACGCCCGCCAATCTCGCGGCAAAGCTGCATCGCGCGATCGAACACGGTGAAACGCGCCGTACGCTTTGCGCAATTTTCGCGGATGAAGCGCGCTTTCGCGTTCATCACGCGCTGCCCGGCACGCCCGCACTCGGCGACGAAGGCGCGGCGAACCATACGCGTTTTGCGCGCGAGTACGGCGCGAAGGGCATCGAGTTCTTCGTGTATGGACGTAGCGAGTACGGGCACGGTCCGCAGCCGCAGCGTTATCCCGCGCGTCAGACGCTCGAAGCGAGCCGCGCGGTCGCGCGCTTGCACGGCTTATCCGCCGAAGCGACCGTGTTCGCGCAGCAATCGCCCGACGTGATCGATGCCGGCGTTTTCCACAACGACGTGATCGCGGTCGGCAACCGCACGACGCTCTTTTGCCATGAGCGCGCATTCGTCGATCAGCACAAGGTCTACGACGAACTGCGCGCGAAGCTCGGCGCGCAAGGCACGCCGTTCGACGCGCTCGAAGTGCCGGACAGCGAAGTGAGCGTGGCGGATGCGGTCTCGTCGTACCTCTTCAACAGTCAATTGCTGTCGAGCGCGGATGGCAGGCAACTGCTCGTCGTGCCGCAGGAATGCCGCGAGAACCCGCGCGTGGCGGCGTATCTCGATTCGCTCGCGTCGCGCAAGACGCCCATCGACGAAGTGCTCGTCTTCGATCTGCGCGAAAGCATGAAGAACGGCGGCGGCCCGGCGTGCCTGCGCTTGCGCGTCGTGCTCGACGATGCCGAGCGTGCCGCCGTCAACCCGCGCGCATGGATGAACGACGCGCTCTTCACGCAGCTCGACGCGTGGATCGACAAACATTATCGCGACCGTCTCGCGCCCGCGGATCTCGCCGATCCGAAGTTGCTCGCCGAATCGCGCGCCGCGCTCGACGAGCTGACGACCATTCTCGGACTCGGTGCCGTCTATGACTTCCAGCGCTGATTCAGCCTTGCTCGAAGACTTTCTCGCCTTCACGCTCGACGGCAAGCGCCCCGCGGTCCACGCGGGAACCGCGTCTTCCGGCGTGCGCTGGACGTGGCAGGGCGAAGGCATGCTGTTGCTCGAACCCGCGCGCGAGGCGACGCATAGCATGCTCGTATCGGCGGGCATTCACGGCGATGAAACCGCGCCGATCGAGATGTTGTCGTCGCTCGTCGCGGACATCGCGAACGGCCGCGCGCCGCTTGTCGCGCGCATGCTCGTGATCCTCGGCAACATCGAGGCGATGCGCGCGGGCGATCGTTATATCGACGACGATCTGAATCGCCTGTTCAGCGGCCGTCATGCGAGTTTGCGCGGGAGTCGCGAAGCATTGCGCGCGGCCGAACTGGAGCGCGCGGCGCTGAAGTTCCTCGATGGCGTCGCGCATCCGAAATGGCATATCGACATGCACACCGCGATCCGCGCGTCGGTATTCGAGCAGTTCGCGTTGCTGCCGCACACGGGCGCGCCGCTGGCCCGCGCGATGTTCGACTGGCTGCGCGATGCGCGTCTGCAGGCGGTGCTCCTGCATCGCGAGAAGGGCAACACGTTCACGCACTTCACGGCGGAGGAATCGGGCGCGCTGGCCTGTACGCTCGAACTCGGCAAGGTGCGCCCGTTCGGCGAGAACGATCTCGCGCGTTTTGCCGCATCGGACGCGGCGTTGCGGCGTCTGATCGCGGGCGAGCCGGTCAAGGAAAATGCGCCGCTGCGCGTGTTCACGGTCGTCGCGCAAATCGACAAGCAGAGCGAACACTTCGTGCTGAACGTGGCGAGCGATGTGCCGAACTTCACCGCGTTCGCCGCTGGCGCCGAACTGGCGCACGATGGCGATTACCGCTATCGCGTGTCGCACGACGAAGAGCGCATCGTGTTTCCGAATCCGAAAGTGAAGCCGGGTCTGCGCGCCGGCCTGATGGTCGTCGATACGACCGATTCCACGCTCGCTTCTCTCGATTGACCTCATCTCGTCGCGCTCGTCGCTTTGCATGAGCGCGACGTCCGCTTGCCAGATCACTTCCTGGCTTCGTCGAAGGCAGCGCCAGTTCGCGCGCGCTACAATCGCGCCCCGGTGTTCGATGCGACGCATCGATTCGCAGCTGGCATTCGATCGTGGCTTTTTGTGCCGCGATGCTTCGTCGGCTGTGCGACGCCGCATCATGACATCCGTATCGAACCGCAATGCAAGGAGATGGAAGTGAAGAAATCGCATCTGATCGGTCGCAAGCTCGCCGCGTTCGCGGTGCTGGGCGCCGCTGTCGTCACGTTGAACGCGCAAGCGGCCGATGACATGAAGCCACTGCGCTTCGGCGTCGAAGCGTCTTACGCGCCGTTCGAATCGAAGTCGCCGAGCGGCGAGTTGCAGGGCTTCGATATCGACATCGGCAATGCGGTGTGCGCGAAGCTGAAGATGAAATGCGTGTGGGTCGAGAATTCGTTCGACGGCCTCATTCCCGCATTGCAGGCGCGCAAGTTCGACGGCATCAACTCGGACATGACGATCACCGACAAGCGCAAGCTCGCCATCGACTTTACCGATCCGATCTATACGGTCCCGAATCAGCTCGTCGCGAAGAAGGGCAGCGCGATCCAGCCGACCGTCGACAGTCTGAAGGGCAAGCGCGTCGGCGTGTTGCAGGGCTCGATCCAGGAGACCTACGCGAAGGCGAAATGGGCGACCGCGGGCATCGATATCGAGTCGTATCAGGCGCAGGATCAGATTTACGCGGATCTGGCTGCGGGGCGTCTCGATGCGGCGTTCCAGGATGCCGAGGCGGCGTCGAAGGGCTTTCTGAAGCGGCCGCAAGGCGCGGGCTTCGCGTTCGCGGGTCCGGCCGTGGCGGATGACAAGCTGCTGGGTTCGGGCGTCGGCTTCGGCGTGCGCAAGAACGACAAGGCGCTGAAAGACGCGCTCAATCGCGCGCTGAAAGAGCTGAAGGACGACGGCACGATCGACCGCTTCGCGCAGAAGTATTTCGATGTGAAGGTCGTGCTGAAGTAAGGCCTCAGCTTCGCCTGATAAGAAAAGCCCGCTCGGGAGCGATCCGCGAGCGGGCTTTTTCGTCATGCGGCAAAGCGCATCAACTCGACGGCGCGATCACCACCGTGCAAGTCGTCCCCGCGCTCAGCAGCACGCCGTCCGGCACCTCATCGATATGCACGCGCACCGGCACGCGCTGCGCGAGCCGCACCCAGTTGAACGTCGGGTTCACGTCCGCGAGCAGTTCGCGGCTTTGCGGATTGTCGCGGTCATAGATGCCACGCGAAATGCTCTCGACGTGTCCCTTCAGTTCGCCGCCGCTCATCAAACGAATCGAAGCCTTGTCGCCGATACGCACGTGCGGCAGCTTCGTTTCCTCGAAGTAGCCATACACCCAGAACGAGTGACTATCGACGATTGCGAGCTTGGCCGCGCCCGCTGTCGCGTAGTCGCCGCGAAACACGTTCAGGTTCGTGATGTAGCCATCCACCGGCGAGAGCACCCTGGTGCGTTCGAGATTGAGCTTCGCGGCATCGAGCGCGGCCTGCGCCTGTTGCAACTGCGCTTCGGCCGTCGATGCGGTCTGCAACGCGTTGTCGCGCGCTTCCTTCGACACGACCATGCTGTCCATGTCGGCGCGGCGCGTGGCGTCCGCGCGACGCATGCGCAACTCGGCCGCGCGCGCCGTGACGTTGGCCTGCGCCTGCTCGACCGCGATCCGATAGTGCGACGGATCGATCTCCATCAGAAGATCGCCTTTTTTCACGAGCTGGTTGTCGTGGACCGGCAACTGCACGACCGCGCCCGACACGTCCGGCGCGACGTTGACGACATCCGCGCGCACGCGGCCATCGCGCGTCCACGGCTCGTCCATGTAATGCACCCACAGCACGCGCCCGATGATGAGCGCCACCGCGAAGATGGCGATGGTCAAAACCAGGCCGATGATTTTTCTGAGAATCATGATGCGAACTCTTTTTCAGCTTGTATGAATGTGATGCCGCTCAAGCGTACGCAATGAGTCCGAGCGTCCCGCAAATGCAGACGAGCAGACTCGCGCGAAAGAGCGCCGGATGCCAGACCACGCGATAAAGACCAGTCAGCGCGAGCACGCGATCGACGACCCAGGTAATCATCGCGCCGGCGATGAAGAGCAGCAGGATCGTCGGCACATAGGCGTCGAGGATCGCGACGTTACGCGGCAACATGGGGCGCTCCTTCGGACGTGTGTTTCTGAGCGGGCGCATAGCGCGCGAACGGCGATTCGTGATCGAGCAGCGCGGTTCGCACGAAATGCAGATGACTCATGATGCGTTGCAGCCGATGCCTTTCCTCGCGCGGCGGATCGAGCAGCGCGAGCAGATCGCGCGTGTCGTCGATGGCGCGTTCGGTCGCGGCGAGGGCGGCGTCGAAACGCTTCGCGTCCGGGCGATCGAAAAGACGCGCGACGGCATCGAGCGTCGCCACGACCGCGCTGCGCCACGACATCGAAGCAGCATGTTGCGGCGCGTGCGACGGCTTGGCGATCTCGCGCCGTAAATCGATCACCGCATTGCCGAATTCGAGCACGGCGAAGAGCCACTGCAGCGCGTCGCGTTGCAAGTCGGGACGTCCCGTGGCGAGCGCGTTGATCTGCGCGAGCAAATCGCGCGTGCGGCTCTCGAAGTGCGTCGTGACGCTCGCGAGACGTGCACGGCGCGCGCGCACGACTTCGCGTCGCAGATCGCCGAGCAGCAGCCGGCGCAGCCACGGCGCATCGGTCGGCAGCAGCACGGCGAAGGCGATCGCGGCGACGATCATCGACAGCACGAGCGCGATGGCGTCGTTCATGAAGCTGGTCGGATCGTAGTGCATGAGATTGTCCGGGCCCGCGAGAAAGCAGAAGAAGATGCAATAGCCGATGCCCGCGCCGGCAAGCGCGCGCCGCGTGGTCAGATATGCGCCGAGCAACAGCGCGGGCGCGAGCGCGGCGCACATCATCGCGAAGCCGTCGACATGCGGAAACACGCCGAACACGACGATCATGCCGGTGAGCGTCGCGAGCATCGTGCCGAGCGCCATTTGCGCCGCCATGAGCGTCGGACGCGGCGAGGACGAAGCGAGCGCGCAGACGGCCGCCGCATTGAGCACCATCGTGCCGCCGCTCGGCCACGCGGTCGCGATCCAGAACGCGGACAGAACGAACATCACGACCGCGCCGCGCAAGCCCGAAATCGCTGCCGCGACCATGTTCGTCTTCGGCACGTAGCGCGCGATCCAGCGCTCGCGTTCGTGCGACGGCGCGCTCAGCGACGCGTATGTATCGGCATACGCGAGCATGTCGTCGACGAAGCGATACAGCAGTTCCGCGGCGGTATCGAACTCCAGAAGCGCCAAGTCCGGATTCCCTTCGAGTTGCGCCCGCGTCGCGCGCACGCGCTTCGGCAATGCGGCCTTGTAGTCGCACAATTGCGCGGCGGCGTGCGCGGCATCGGCGGCGTTTTTCACCGGTTCGCCCGAAACCGAAAAGAGCGGCGGGACTTCGCGGAAGAACGGTTCCAACGCGGCGATGGTCGTCGCCGATGCGTTTTCGCGCAGCCGGTTCATCAACTGATGCAGCGCGTGAAAACGTGTCGATGCGCTCATGAACTCGCTGTTCAGACGCGCGAGCCGCCCGCCGCGCATACGCGATTCGGGATTCTCGAACACGGCGACGCTGCGCGCGGCCTCGAAGCCGACGATATCCGACACGAACGCGAGGTTGGTCCGCTCGATCTGCGCGCGCTCCATGTTGCCCGACAGCGCGCGGCACACGTATTCGACGAACTGCGTGAAGCGGCGGCGCACCGTCGTGCGGACCTGTTCGCCCGCGTGCTGCGGAAAAATGAGCGCGCTCACCGCGCCGGAACAAACGATGCCGAGCGTCACTTCGCCCACGCGCGTGAGCGCGGACAGATACGCTGCCTCGGGATGCTGCGCCGCCGGAATGCCGATCAGCGCGGCCGTGTAGCCCGCGAGCACGAAGCCGTACGAGCGGAAGTTGCGATTGCGCGCCGCGCCCGCGGTGCAGACGCCGACCCACAGCGCGGTCGCGGAGAGAAAGAGCACCGGTTGCTGCGAAAACAGGCTGATGAAGATCATCATCACGACGAGACCGATCATCGTGCCGCAGAAACGATAGAAGCTCTTGGCGAGCACCATGCCGCTTTGCGGTTGCATCACGACGAACACGGTGGTCATCGCGGTGCGCGGCTGCGCCATGTCGAGGCGCATCGCGATCCACAACGCCAGGAGCGCCGCGAACACGGCCTTGAAGATGTAGATCCAGGCGAGACCGTCGGTGCGCGCCCAGCCGGCGAACGCCTGCATGAGCGATTCGCGCGGCGGTTGGTCGAGAGTCGTGGACGGAGTGGACATGGGCGCGCCTTACTTCTGCTTCGCGTCGTTCTGCGCGTTGTTTCGCGCGTCGTTCCGTGCTTCGCTCACGCGGCTGAACGGCCCGATGTGCTTCGACGGCGCGAGCGCGGACTGCTCCGGCCCGTTCGACGGATCGTCGATGCCACCGCCGAGCGCCGACGTGAGCGTCGCGTACGACGCGAGCCGTTGCGCACGCACGCGCGCCTGGCCGTCCTGCGCCTTGAGCAATTGCGTCTGCGCGACGAGCACGTTCAGATAATCGGTGAGGCCGCGCTTGTAGCCTTCGTTCGAGAGATCGTAGTTCTTGCGCGCGGCGGCGACGGAGCGGCCCGACGCTTCGAGTTGCGTATCGAGCGAATGCACGCGCACGAGCTGATCGGCGATGTCCTTGAGCGCGGCGACGAGCGTCGCGTTGTAATGATCGACGGCCTGATCGTATTGCGCCGACGCCGCGCCGAGTTGCGCGCGCAGGCGTCCGCCTTCGAAAATCGGCAGCGAGATCGCGGGCCCGAAGCTGTAGCCCGACGCATCGCGCGTCAGGAAGCTGAGTAGCGCGCCGCCCGCGAACGCCTGAGTCAGCGACGCAGCGAGATTGATGTTCGGATAAAACCCGGCCTTCGCGACATCGATGCCGCGCGCCTGTGCCGCCACCATCCAGCGCGCCGCGACGATATCCGGCCGATGTCCGACGAGTTCCACGGGCAGCGCCGAGGGCAAGGGCAGGGGCGTCGCGAGCGACAAGTCCGGACGCGCAAGCGCTTCGCCCGCGCCCGGACCTTCACCGGCGAGCGCGGCCAGTTGATTGCGCGCGAGCAGGATCTCTTCCTTGTAGATATCGACTTGACGCTCGTACTCGGGAAGCGGCGTTTCGGCCTGGCTGACTTCGAGTTGCGTGCCGAGGCCGCCTTTCAGACGCCGGCGCGCGAGATCCGCGATGCGCTCCTGCTGCGCGAGCGTCTGCTGCGCGATATCGAGCAGGGCGAACGACTGCGAGAAGCCGATGTACGCGCGCACGACGTTCGTCTCCAGTTCGAGTTGCGCGGCGCGTGCATCGGCGGCGCGCACGTGGGCGACATCGAGCGCACGCTCGGCGTTGTTGTCGTCGCGATGCCAGAGGTCGAGGTTGTACGACAGCGAGAGGCCGGCGGTGTTGTCCCACGTCGTCGTGTCGGCGTACGGGCCCGGGCCGTAGAAATCGTTGTTGGGCCAGTTTTTGCGCGAGACGCCCATCGCACCGTCGACGTGCGGCAGAAGCTCGGAGCGCGCGACGCCCGCCTGCTGCTGCGCTTCGCGCACGCGCGCCGCGGCCATTGCGAGCGTGGGGCTGCCGTTGGTCGCACGCGCGATCCACGCGTCGAGTTGCGGGTCGCGATAGGCGCGCCACCATTGCTCTTCGGGCCATTGGGCGTCCGCGTTGGCGGCGCGAATGGCGCTGCCGACATCGAGCGTCGATGCATCGGTGAGCGAATCTTGCGGCGCGATTTTGCCGGTGCTCGCGCATCCGGCAATTGTTAGTATTGCTGTAAGAACGGTGGCGCAAGCAGCGCTTTTGGACCCTCGCCCTCGCACGATTCACTCCCAAAATTGAATTAGATTCCAGGAAGTGATTATATTTTTGCAGGGATTGTCGAATAACCCGTAAGGATGCAAAGCATTATTACGCAGGATGCGATAATCGTTGTTGCCAGGCATGCAACAATTCCATCCACGAACAGTTTAAAGACGGAACAGCGCCATGGACACGCTCCAGAACATGCGCGTATTTGTGCGGGTCGTCGAAGCGGGCAGCTTCACCGCGGCCGCGCATCATCTCAATACGACGACGGCTTACGCATCGCGAGCCGTATCGGACCTCGAAGCGCACTTGCGCGCACGTTTGCTGAATCGCACGACGCGGCGCATCGCGCTCACCGAAGCGGGCGAGCGTTATCTGCAACGCTGCGAACAAATTCTCGCCTATGTCGATCAGGCGGAAGCCGAGGCCGGCGACGCCCACGCGCGTCCGTCCGGCAAGCTCAAGGTCCATTCGATGACGAGCTTCGGCCAGCACTACGTCGTGCCGATGATCTCGCGCTATCAGCAGCGGCATCCGTCGGTGCAGGTCGATCTGACGCTCGCGCAGCGCGTGCCGGATCTGCTCGACGAAGGCTACGACGTGTCGGTGGTGCTCGCCTCCGAGCTGCCGGATTCCGGTCTCGTGTCGGCGCGCCTCGGCTCGGTGTACAGCATTGCGTGCGCGTCGCCTGCGTATATCGAAAAACACGGCGCACCGCACGTGCTCTCCGATCTCGTGCGCCACACCTGCCTGCATCTGATGACGCCGGTATTCCCGCCGGACCGCTGGGTCTTCGACGGCCCGAACGGTCAGGAAACGGTGACGCTCGGACCTTCGACTTTCACGGTGAACGTCGCCGAGGCGATGGTCGCCGCGATCCGCGAGAGCATGGGCATCGGCGTGCTGCCGACGTCATCCGCGCTGCCGGGCCTGCGCGCGGGCACGCTCGTGCGCGTGTTGCCGCAGTACACGATGCAGGAATTGAACGTCTACGCGCTCTATCCGTCGCGCCAGTATCTCGACGCGAAAATCCGCACGTGGGTCGAGTTTCTGCGCGAGGCGCTGCCCGACACGCTCGCGGCGGACGCGGAATCGCTAAAGGAATTCGTCGTCGCGTGAAGTGTTGCTCGGTGCGTTCAGTTACGAAAAAAGCCGCTGCGCAACACTTGCTTACTCACGACTCGTCCGCAGCTTGATACCTTCTGCATGTGTTTTCACGCATCTTTTACCGGGGTAAGTCACATGAGTACGCCTCTCTTGTTCGCACTCGCCGCGCTTCTCGCGCTGATCGCCCTTCCGGCGTCGCGCGACGCCTTCAACGCCATGCGCGCCCAGTCGGAGCGCGACGCAAAACGGCGACTGGTGCCGGTGCGTATCGACGACGGTCGCGACGCGCTTGCGCGCCGCATACGCGATTCATACGACCGCTGATTCAGCGTTACGCGGCGTTCAAAGCAATGTTTCGAGCGGCTCGATGAGTCGCGGCTCGTCGTTGGTCGCGCGATTCACATCGGTCGAAACGCGATGCCAGACGAAGTGAGACGCCGGCACGCCGTCTGATTTGACGAGCGCAGCGAGACTCTCGGGCGATGCCTCCGGATCGAGCCAGCGGCGCGCGACGGCGGGCGCGAATACCAACGGGCGACGGTCGTGCACGTCGACGAGTCCTTCGTCCGCCGCCGCCGTGACGATGACGAAGCCCGCGCCGGGCGCGGCGGCGTCATCGTCGCGCAGGATGCTCGTGAGCGCGGCGAGGTACATCGGCTCGCCGTCTGCGCGCTGAATGAAGTAGGGCTGCTTGAAAGGCTTCGCGGCGGGATCGCCCGGACGCGGTTCGATGCGCCATTCGAACCAGCCATCGGCCGGCACGAGAATGCGCGCCTTCCTCCACAGATGCTTGAAATACGCGCTCGTCGCCGCCGTTTCGACGCGCGCGTTGATGGTCTGCGGCAGCTTCTTCTGGATTGCCCACGGCGGGCAATAACCCCAATGCACCGCGCGGATGGTTTCGTCGGGATACACGGCGAGCGGGTGCGTGCCGGGCGACAGGTTATAGCCGGGACGCCTGTCGGCCGCATCGACGAGCACGAACGGGTTTTTCAGATGCAGGCGTTGCGCGTAATGCATCGGCAGTCGGTACTGGCTGATTCGGCCGCACATGGCGTTCCTCCGCAAGGTCCAACACGGTTCGTGCTTCTTTGTCGACGCTTCAGATTTCGACGACCTTGTCCCACGCGAAATCCGGATTCTCCCACCGTTGCTGACGCCGGCTGAAGTAGCCGCGCGGATTGCACACGACGCGCGTGCCGTTCACTTCGTAATCGAACGACGTATGCGTATGCCCGTGAATCCATAGCGAGGCGGGCGCGCGCGCAAGCGCCGGCAAATGATTCACGAATCCCGCCGATACGAGGTCTTGCGCGTAACGCGGCGCGAGGCTCTGGCGCATCGGCGCGTGATGCGTGACGACGATGGTCTGCCCCGCGAAGGGCTTCGCGAGTTCGCTTTCGAGCCACGCGCGCGACTGTTCGTGCAGCGCGAGGGAATCGTCGGGCGCGAATTCGCGCGACTCGCCGTCCGGCTCGGGCCATGCGAGCTGAATGAGACCCTTGTAGTCGAGCATCACTTTCGTGCACGCTTCTTTGGCGTTCACGATGTCCGCGTCGCCGGAGCCGAACAGCGCGAAGTCGGTCCAGAGCGTCGTGCCGAGCACGCGCCAGGCGCCACGGCGATCCACCAGCGACGCGTTGTTCAGATAGTGCACGTTGTCGACGCTGCGCGCGGCGTCCTGCATCGCCGCTTCCATCGCGCCGAACTCGGCGTCGTAGTACTCGTGATTGCCGGGCACGTAGATGACGGGCACATCGGAATCGAAATTCTCGGCGGCCCAGCGCAAGCCTTCGGCGTGATTGTGAATATCGCCCGCCAGGACAACGAGATCGGCCTCGGCATACGGAATCGCCAGCGGCTCGTCGCATTCGAGATGCAGGTCCGACAAAACGCGGATCTTCATGCGAGGTTCTCCTTCGCGAGCGTCGCGTTCCAGCGCACGACCTTGCCGGGATTCATCAGGTTGTCCGGATCGAGCGCGGCCTTGATCGTTTGCATGAGGCGCACTTCGACCGGCGACTTGTAGTGCATCGCTTCATCCACCTTTAACTGGCCGATGCCGTGCTCCGCGCTGATGCTGCCGCGATGCCGGTGCACCTGGTCGTACACGAGCGCGTTGATCGACGTCTGGAACTCGCCGAGGAAGCGCTGCACGTCGATGCCTTCGGGCGCCTGCACGTTGTAATGCAGATTGCCGTCGCCGAGATGGCCGAACGTCACCATGCGCACGCCAGGCACCGTTCGCGCGATGATCGCATCGGTTTCTTCGATGAAGCGGCCGATGCTCGAAATGGGCACCGCGATGTCATGTTTGATGTTCAGCCCTTCCTCGGCCTGCGCGAGCGGAATATGTTCGCGTAGCCCCCAGAAAGCCTGCGACTGCGCGAGATTTTCCGCGACGACGGCGTCTTCCACGATGCCCTTGTCGAGCGCCTCTTCCATCAGCCGCTCGAAGAGGGCGCGGGCGTGCTCGGCGCTTTCGCTATCGGAGAGTTCGAGCAGCACAGTCTGGGCGTGCGGCTCGCCGAACGGATAGCGCAGTTGCGGGAAATGCTTGCCGACGAGTCGCATCGAGAAATCGGACATGAGCTCGAAGCCGGTCAGGAGCGCGCCCGCGTGATGCTGCGCCAGCGACAGAAAGTCTAGCGCCGCGTGTGGCGAAGCGAGTCCGGCCAGCGCCGTGACCTTCGCGACCGGCGCGGGATGCAGCTTCATGACCGCCGCCGTGATGATGCCGAGCGTGCCCTCCGCGCCGATGAAAAGATCGCGCAAATCGTAGCCGGTGTTGTCCTTGCGCAGCCCGCGCAGGCCGTCCCAGATTTCGCCCTGCGGCGTCACGACTTCGAGGCCGAGGCACAACTCGCGCGTATTGCCGTAGCGCAGGACGCCGGTGCCGCCTGCGTTCGTCGCCAGATTGCCGCCGATGGTGCAACTGCCTTCGGCGGCGAGACTCAACGGGAACAGCCGTTGCGCTTCTTCGGCTCGCGCCTGAACCTCGGCGAGCACGACACCCGCTTCGACGGTGATCGTGTTGTTATGCGGATCGACGCCGCGCACGCGATTGAGCCGCTTCAGACTGATGACGGCCTGCGCGCCGCTGGCATCGGGCGTCGCGCCGCCGGCCAGACCGGTGTTGCCGCCCTGCGGCACGATCGCGACGCGATGTTGGCAGGCGAGCCGGACGACCGCCGCGACCTGCGCGGTATCGGCGGGCAGCAGCACGGCGCACGCATTTCCGCGGTAGCGCTTGCGCCAGTCGACGAGAAAGGGCTCGGTATCGTGGGCGTGAGTCAGAACATGCGGCGCGCCGAGAATTTCGGCGCACGCGGCGATAAAAGCTTGAGTTGCGGTCATGGGCAGATGAACAGGATTCCGGGTAGAGCGTAGTACACAGTATCGCGCAGGGATGCGGCGCGCGAACCTCGGCCGAATGGCATAGGCCCTGCGCGTGGGACGGGGTTTCGTGCTACAAAGCATCACGTCCTGCCGGCGCGCTGGCCGAAAAAGCGAACGTATCAGCTTTTTTTCGCACGGGCGTTCAATCGGGCCGCCCGTTTGAACGGCGCGACGTAGGCGAGCGCGCAGACGAAGAACGCGAGCGCGAGCAGGGCTTCGAGCCAGCCGAGCGATGCCGGGAGTCGCGCATCGGTCATGCCGCGCACGATGCCTTCGGCGAGATAGAGCAGAACGAGCATCGACGCCCATTGCAGCGTGTAGAGATTCCTGCGCGCGACGCCGGGCAGCGCGCATGCGAGCGGCAGCGCCTTCAACGCGAGCGCCCACGCGCCGGGACGCAGCGGCGCGAGCCAGAGCTCCCAGGCGAGCGCGAGCACGATGAGCGCGGCGAGGCTCGCCAGCGCGCCGATTGCAAACGCGCCGTTGGGACGTGAGCCGGACGCGACCGGAGCCTTGATCGGCGCGGTCATGCGAGGCGGGCGCCGCGCACAAGATTGAGGGCAGTGCGCGCGAGCCGTGCGCCGAGCGCAACGGCGAGCGCCTTCTCATCGGCGGAAATGCCGTGGCGCTGGTTCTCGTCACCGCCCGCGCGCGCGTGATGCGACGCCCCGTAGGGCGTGCCGCCGCTTTGCGTCGTGGTGAGCCGCGATTCCGTGTACGGGATGCCGACGATCATCATGCCGTGGTGCAGAAGCGGCAGCATCATCGAGAGCAGGGTGCTTTCCTGGCCGCCGTGCAGGCTGCCGGTCGAAGTGAAGACGCCTGCGGGCTTGCCCGCGAGCGCGCCCGAAAGCCATTGCGGCGTGGTGCCGTCGAGAAAGTACTTGAGCGGCGCGGCCATGTTGCCGAAGCGTGTGGGCGAGCCGAGTGCGAGGCCGGCGCATTCTTCGAGATCCCGCAATTCGGCGTAGGGCGGGCCGTCGGCGGGAATGTCGGGCTGGGTCGCTTCGCAGACGGTGGAAACCGGCGGGACGGTGCGCACGCGCGCCTGCATGCCGGCCACGCTATCGACGCCCTGCGCGATAGCGAGTGCGAGTTCGCGGGTCGCGCCATGGCGGCTGTAGTAAAGCACGAGGATGTCGTTCATAAGGCTTTTTTAGTGAACGGCTATTATAGGTATTGGGTGATTTTCGTGGCTAGACGCGGCTTTGCGCGCGCGGGCCGCGACGACCGGAGAATGCATTTGCAGCACGTTTTTATCGACCTCGCGGCGGTCAAGCGTCTCGCCAGCTTCGTCGCGCGGCGCATCGGCGAAGACCGCGTTGCGCAAGTGGCGGGCAGCCTCACGTTCACGAGCGTGCTGTCCATCGTGCCACTCGCAACGGTTGCCTTCGCGCTCTTCACCGCGTTCCCGATCTTCGGCTCGTTCCAGGCGTCCTTGCAGGATTTCCTCGCGGCGCACCTCATGCCGCCGCAGATCAACGACCAGATCTTCAAGTATCTGAACCAGTTTGCGTCGAAGGCGAAGGGGCTCACTACCGTCGGCATGATCATTCTGTTCGTGACCTCCGTCATGACGATGATGACGGTCGAGTCGGCGTTCAACGTGATCTGGCGCGTGAAGAAGGCGCGCCCGTTGGCGCAGCGCGTGCTCGTCTACTGGTCGATCATCACGCTCGGACCGATTCTCTTCGGCTGCAGCCTGTCCATCTCCTCGTACGTGTTCGCGCACTCGGTCGCGTTCGCGGGCTCGCACAACCTGATGCCGCCGATCGTCGAATGGGCGCTGACGGGCGTCTCGCTGCCGCTCACCGCGCTCGCCTTCACGTTCATCTACGTCTATATGCCGAACTGCAAGGTGGAATGGCGCGATGCGATCGTCGGCGGGCTGATCGCGGCGGTCGCGTTCGAGCTCGGCAAGCGCGGCTTCGGTTATTACGTGCGGCGCATTCCGACCTATACGGCCGTCTACGGCGCGTTCGCCGCGTTGCCGGTGTTTCTGTTGTGGGTCTATCTGTGCTGGATGTTGGCGCTCATCGGTGCGATGGTCACGTCCGCGCTGCCGGCGATTCGCACGGGTCAGTATCATCGGCGCGACTTTCCGGGCAGCGATCTGCTCGATGCGCTCGAAATCCTCGCGCGACTCGTCGAGGCCCGCGACGAGGGCAAACCTGGCTACACGTCCTTGCAGCTTTCGAGCATGGCGCGCTGCGACCTGGATACCTCGACGAGGCTGATCGCTCGGCTCGACGCGCTCGGCTGGATCGGCCGGCTGGAAGATTCGCGCATGCCGCGCTATGTGCTGATCGCCAATCCGAATCAGATCACGGTGACGATGCTCTTCGAGCAATTCGTGATCGATCGCGCCGAACTGGAATATCAGTTGAAGCTGGATGCGGCGCAGGTCGATTGCGGCGCGCTCATGAACGCGCTGGATAACGAGAAGCTGGAGATCTCGCTCGGCTCGTTGATCGCGGCGCGGGCATCGGCGCTCACGAGCACGCGCCTGCGCGAGCTTCCGCGCTCGTCGATGCCGGAGCAGCCGGCCTGAGCTTCGATTTAGCGCGGGTCAAAGCGAAATCTTGCCCACACAGATGTCCTTGAACATCACCCAGTCGCCCATCAGGCTGTAGACCGGGTGGCGAAACGTCGCGGGGCGATTCTTCTCGAAGAAGAAATGGCCGATCCACGCGAGGCCGTAGCCGCAAACGACGGCCGCGGGCAGCCAGAGCCAGTCGCCGGTTGCGATCGCCATCGCGAGGCAGCCGATCACGCCCAGCGATCCGACGAAATGCAGCCTGCGCGACACCGCGTTGCGATGCTCTTCGAGGTAATAGGGATAGAACTCGGCGAAATTCGCGAAATGTTCACCGTGTGCGGTGTGCGCCATGACGGCCTCCCTGATGATGCGCGCTGGTGCCGTGCGCCTGTTTGTGGCGCACGTCGGATGATTGACCAGCAAAAACCATTCTGCGACTGCGAGTCGCGCCGTGCAAGCGGCTCTGGCGGCGCTTCGCGGTCCGCCGCACGCGGAGTTTCAGCCGGACCCGGTTTTCGCGTTGGCGCAGGCAAGCGCGAACGCGAATAGCGTATCCAGCGTCGCGTCGGGCTGCTCGGACATGAGCGCGTGACCCGCGTCGAGTTCCACCGTCTGCACCGACGCGCCTGCTTTCCTCAATCCATCGACGAGCGCACGGGCGGCGCGCGGCGGCGTCATCGCGTCGCGCTTGCCGCTCACGATGCAAACGGGGCAACGCACGGCTGCGGCCCGGTCGAGCGCATCGGCGTAGGTGTTGCAGGCGCTGAAATCGGTGTAAAAAAGCAGCGCTTCGCCGCGCAGGCTCACGCGCTCCATGAGCCGCTGATTCATCCCCTGCAGCCAGAAACCCGGCGCGGGACTGGACGGCTTCGCGGCGATCGTCGAATGCGACCATTGATTGACCATCGCGATGGCCTCCGGCTCGTGCTCGCGTGCGGCGTCGAGCAGCGTGTCGGAGACGGCCATCGGCGCGGCGGTCGCGAGCAGCGCGAGTCCCGTCGCGCGCTCGGGATAGCGGCCCGCGGCGTCGAGCGCGATCAGCGAGCCCATGCTGTGGCCGACGAAGATCGCTTTTTGCACGCCCGCCGCGTCGAGCACGGCGATCGCCCAGTCGGCGAGTTCGCCGATGGTCGAAAGCGCGGGCCCGGCGCTTTTTCCGTGACTCGGAAGATCGAGCGCCAGCACGCCGAAGCCGTGATGCGCGAAATAACGGGTCTGCAAGGCCCACACGCTGTGATCGTGCTCCGCGCCGTGAATGAACACGACGGCGGGCCGGGTCGCGTCGAAAGGTTTGCCGCCGGCGTAGGCATAGGCCGCGCGGCCGTGGGCGTCGAGGATCATGCGCGGCTCCCGAGCGGCGCGGCGGCATCCGCCTGCTGAGCGGTTTCGGCCGCTTTCTGCGCGGCTTTCAATCCGCGCTTGAGATCGTCGATGAGATCGTCCGGATCTTCCAGTCCGATCGACAGACGGATGCACCCCGGCCCGATGCCCGCGGCTGCGAGCGCGGCGGCATCCATGCGGAAGTGCGTCGTCGATGCGGGATGGATCACGAGCGAGCGCGCGTCGCCCACATTCGCGAGATGCGAGAACAGCGTGAGCGTTTCGATGAACTTGCGCGCTGCCGGCACGCCGCCCTTCAAGTCGAAGCTGAACACTGCGCCCGCGCCGCGCGGCAGCAGACGTTCGGCGAGCGCGTGATCGCGATGCGTCGGCAACTCGGGATAGGCCACGCCTTCGACCGCCGGCGAACTCAGCAGGAACTCGATGACCTTGCGCGTGTTCGCGACATGCCGGTCCATGCGCAACGGCAACGTTTCGATGCCTTGCAGCAGTTGCCACGCCGCCTGCGGATGCAGACACGCGCCGAAATCGCGCAAGCCTTCGCGCCGGGCGCGCAACAGGAACGGCGCGACGGTGCTTTCTTCCGCGAACACCATGCCGTGAAAACCGTCGTAGGGCTCGGTGAACTCCGGGAAGCGTCCGCTCGCGGTGAAATCGAACGTGCCGCCGTCGACGAGCACGCCGCCGATCGTCGTTCCATGTCCGCCGAGAAACTTGGTCGCGGAATGGTAGACGAGATCCGCGCCATGCTCGAACGGGCGCAGCAGGTAGGGCGTCGTGAACGTGGAATCGACGAGTAGCGGCACGGCGTGCTCGTGCGCGATTTCCGCGACGCCGGCGATATCGAGCACGTCGAGTCCCGGATTGCCGAGCGTTTCGCCGAAGAAAAGCCGCGTATTCGGCCGTGCGGCCGCGCGCCATGCGTCGAGATCGTGCGGCGGCACGAACGTCGTCTCGATGCCGAAGCGCCGCAAGGTGTAGTGCAGCAGATTGTGCGAGCCGCCGTAAAGCGCGCTGGATGCGACGATATGCGAGCCCGCGCCCATCAATGTGGCGATCGCCAGATGCAGCGCGGCCTGGCCGCTCGCCGTGCCGATCGCGCCGACGCCGCCTTCGAGCGCGGCGACGCGCTCCTCGAACACCGCGACGGTCGGGTTCGAGATGCGCGAATACACGTGCCCCGAGCGCTCCATGTTGAAGAGCGCGGCGGCGTGATCGCTGTCGCGGAAGGTGAACGAGGTGGTCTGATAAATCGGCGTCGCGCGGGCGCCGGTGGCGGGGTCGGGCGCGGCGCCCGCGTGCAGCGCGAGCGTGTCGAAACGGTTGGCTGGCATCATGGGCGGCCGGCGCGCGAGGCGGCGCCGGCGTGCGGCGGAAATGAGGGTCAATCATCCTAACATCGGATGCGCGCGCCCAAACCTAGGGCGAACGCGCGGCCGTCGATCGCGCAAAGCCTTGTCCGTTCGGCCAATGCGGGCGAATCGGGGGCCGTGTCCGCTTTCCTTTTGCGGGTCTTTCCGATAGCATCGACCTATTGTTTCATCATCGTTTGAGCATCTGAACAGGCATTTCGCGAGGAGACAGTCATGCGAGTGAGCGACATTCTGAAGGTGAAGGGCAACACGCTGTTCACCGTGACACCCGATACGGCGCTCTCCGACGCGATCGACACGATGGCCGCGCACGATATCGGCTCGCTCGTCGTCATGGAGTACGGCGACCTGGTCGGCATGCTGACCTTCCGCGAGATCATCCTGACTTTGCACAATAACGGCGGCTCGGTCGGCGCCGCGACCATCCGCAAGGTCATGGACGATCATCCGCTCACCTGCACGCCGGAAACGGACGTGAACGAAGTGCGCCGCATGATGCTTGAACATCACGTGCGCTATCTGCCGGTCATGGAAAAGCGTCAGTTGATGGGCGTAATCTCGTTTTACGACGTGGCCAAGGCAGTCGTGGAAGAGCAAGGCTTCGAGAATCGCATGTTGAAGGCGTATATCCGCGATTGGCCCGAGCAACAGGAAGAGGCGCGTTGAGCATCGACGTCGCGCCGCGAGGCCGCGGACATCGCGGTCGAGCCGATTCCGCGCCGCAATCAACAGCCGAAGCGCGCCCTCAGGGCGCGTTTTTTTTCGTCCGGCCTAAGGGTGAGGTTCGCCCTCGGACCGGTTTTTCGTTTCATTCGGATTCGGTCGCAATACGTGCGCGATCGACGCCGAACTTCATTCTTTCGCAAGACCCATGAGTGACAACCCGCTGCGCGCCTCGTCGCGCGCTTCCCGACGCGCCCATGCCGAGGGCGACGGCCAGTTCCGCCTGTTGCGCGAGCGCCGCTTCGCGCCGTTCTTCTGGACGCAGTTTCTCGGCGCGATGAACGACAACATCTTCAAGGTCGGCTTCACGTCGCTTGTCACGTTTCAGGCCGCGCGCTTTTCCGGCGTCGATCCGAAGACCGCCGCCTTTCTCATTTCCGCGATCTTCATCGTGCCGTTCGTGCTGTTTTCCGCGACATCCGGCCAGATCGCCGACAAGTACGACAAGGCCGTGCTGGCGCGCCTCGTGAAGAGCTTCGAGATCGTCGTGATGCTGATCGGCGGCGCGGGCTTCGTGCTCCATAGCGCGCCGCTGCTCTATGCGTGCACCTTCCTGATGGGCGTGCATTCGACGGTGTTCGGTCCCGTGAAATACGCCTATTTGCCGCAGCATCTCGATTCGCATGAACTTGTAGGCGGCAACGGGCTCGTCGAGATGGGCACGTTCGTCGCGATCCTGATCGGCACGATCATCGGCGGGGCGGCGGCGGGCGCGTCGGAACATGGCGCGATGCTGCTCGCATTCGCATGCATCGCGTTCGCGATCATCGGACGCATTGCATCCGTTTTCGTGCCGAAGTCGGACGCGTCGCAGCCCGATCTGCGCATCAACTGGAATCCGTTCTCGGAGACGTGGCGCAATCTGAAGCTCGCCAAATCCGATCGCACTGTGTTTCTGAGCCTGCTCGGCATTTCGTGGCTGTGGTTCGTCGGCGCGACCTTTCTCACGTCGTTCTTCAATTTCGCGAAGGACGTGCTCTCCGCCGACCCGGACGTCGTGACCATTCTTCTCGCGACGTTTTCCATCGGCATCGGCACGGGATCGCTGTTGTGCGAACGGCTCTCGAAGCGGCGCGTCGAGATCGGACTCGTGCCGCTCGGCTCGATCGGCATCAGCGTGTTCGCGATCGATCTGTTCTTCGCGAGTCATCGCATCGCGCCCGCGGGGCACTTGCTCAACGTCGGCGAATTCCTGCTTGCGCTGCCGCACTGGCGCATTCTCGCGGACCTGTTCCTGCTCGCGATGTTCGGCGGTTTCTACAGCGTGCCGCTCTACGCGCTCATTCAGGCGCGCAGTCAGCCTACACATCGCGCGCGCATCATCGCGGCGAACAATATCCTCAATTCGTTTTTCATGATCGTCTCGGCGCTGATGGCGCTCGCGCTCACGTCGTTCGGCGTCGGCATTCCGGGGCTATTTCTGACGACCGCGCTGCTCAATGTCGTCGTCGCCGTCTATATCTATTCGCTCGTGCCGGAGTTCTTGCTGCGCTTCATCGCGTGGACGCTGGTCCACACGTTCTATCGCATTCGTCTAGTCGATGCCGAGCGCATTCCGTCGCACGGCGCGGCCGTGCTCGTGTGCAATCACGTGAGTTTCGTCGATGCCGTGGTCATCATGGCCGAAAGTCCGCGGCCGATCCACTTCGTGATGGATCACCGCATTTTTCGCACGCCGTTCGTCGGCTGGATGTTTCGGCATGTGAAGGCGATCCCGATCGTGCCCGCGCACGAAGACCCGGACATGCTCGAACGCGCTTACGCCGCATGCGAGCGGGCGCTGGAAGAGGGCGATCTCGTGTGCATCTTTCCCGAAGGCAAGCTGACGCGCACGGGCGAGATCAATCCGTTCCGGCAGGGCATTGCCGAGATTCTGCGACGGCATCCGGCGCCCGTCGTGCCAATGGCGCTGCGCGGGCTGTGGGGCAGCGTGTTCTCGCGCCACGAGGACGCGCAATGGCCGCGCCCGATTCATCGCGGAGCGATGACGCGGCTGACGCTCGCGGTCGGCGAGCCGATCGCGCCGCAAGACGCGACGCCGCAGCATCTGTACGACGTGGTGAGCGCGCTGCGGGGCGCGCGGCGCTAAGCGACGCCGCTGGCATAATAGCGACTTTCCCCGACACTTTTTTTCAGGTCGACGCTCATGTCCGGCAATACCCTTGGCACGCTCTTCACCGTCACGAATTTCGGCGAGTCGCACGGTCCGGCGATCGGCTGCGTGATCGACGGCTGCCCGCCGGGCATGGCGCTCAGCGAAGCCGATATCCAGATCGAACTCGATCGACGCCGGCCAGGCACGTCGCGTCACGTCACGCAGCGGCAGGAAGCGGATCAGGTGGAGATTCTCTCTGGCCTGTTCGAAGGCGTGACCACGGGCACGCCCATCGCGCTGCTGATCCGCAACAACGATCAGCGCAGCAAGGACTACGGCAACATCGCGCAGACGTTCCGTCCCGGTCACGCGGACTACACCTACTGGCAGAAGTACGGCGTGCGCGATTATCGCGGCGGCGGCCGGTCGTCGGCGCGTCTCACCGCGCCGACCGTCGCCGCCGGCGCGGTCGCGAAGAAGTGGTTGCGCGAGAAGTTCGGTCTCGAAACGCGCGGCCGCATGAGCGCGCTCGGTGAAATCGAAATTCCGTTCGTCGACTGGCGGCACGTGCCCGAGAATCCGTTCTTTTCGCCGAATGAAGAAATCGTGCCGCGGCTCGAAGAATATATGGATAACCTGCGGCGCGACGGCGATTCGGTCGGCGCGCGCATCGAAGTCGTTGCGTCGGGCGTGCCGGTCGGTCTTGGCGAGCCGCTTTACGATCGGCTGGACGCGGACATCGCCCACGCGATGATGGGCCTGAACGCGGTGAAGGCCGTCGAGATCGGCGCGGGCTTCGCGAGCGTCGCGCAACGCGGTTCGCAGCATGGCGACGAAATGACGCCCGAAGGGTTCGCGGCCAATAATGCGGGCGGCATCCTCGGCGGCATTTCGAGCGGGCAGGACATCACGGTGTCGATCGCGATCAAGCCGACGTCGAGCATTCGCACGCCGCGCCAGTCGATCGACAAGGAAGGCGCGAGTGCGATGGTCGAAACCTTTGGCCGTCACGATCCATGCGTCGGCATCCGCGCGACGCCGATCGCCGAAGCGCTGCTCGCGCTGGTGCTGATGGATCACGCGCTGCGGCATCGTGCGCAGTGCGGCGATGTGGTCGTCGGAACGCCGAAGATCGCGGCTCAGGCGCCGTTGAAATAGATCGAGTCATAGAAAAACGGGCGCCGGTTTGAAACCCGGCGCCCGTTTCCGTTTCGGCGTCGAACAAATCACATATTCGGATAATTCGGCCCGCCGCCGC
>NZ_FCOJ02000093.1 GCF_001545035.1 Caballeronia glebae | reverse complement strand
TGAAAGTAGGTAATCGTCAGGCTCCTCATGCTGAAAGCCAAAACCCCACCCCTAAAAGGTGGGGTTTTTGCGTTTGGAAGCGCTTCGCCATCGAAGCTGCAAGACGCGCGTCTCTCAAGCGCTAGAATCCCTCTATGTATTTCCGAAAAGCACGGCAAGCGCCGTCGATGTCTCCATGCTACGTCTAAGCGAAATCAAGCTCTCGCTCGATCATCCCGAATCGGCTATCGAAACGGCGGTTCTCGCGCGTCTCGCGGAAATCGGCGTTGGTGCGAATGAACTCGTGAGCTTCCACGTGTTCCGTCGCGCGCACGATGCACGCAAGCGCGCCGATATCAAACTCACCTACATCATCGATGTCGAGTTGCGAGACGAAGCCTCGGTGTTGAAGCGATTGGAAGCGCGTCCGCACCTGCATTGCGGCGTAACGCCCGACATGGCGTACCGCTTCGTCGCAAGAGCGCCGGAGCCTTCGACGCTGCTGCGCCCTGTCGTTATCGGTATGGGACCGTGCGGGCTTTTCGCTGGCTTGATCCTCGCGCAGATGGGTTTCCGGCCGATCATCCTCGAGCGCGGTAAAGCGGTGCGAGAGCGGACGAAAGATACGTGGGGCCTTTGGCGGCGCAACGAGCTCAATCCGGAATCGAACGTGCAGTTCGGCGAAGGCGGCGCCGGCACATTCTCGGACGGCAAGCTCTACAGCCAGATCAAGGATCCGAAACATTACGGCCGCAAAGTGCTCGATGAGTTCGTTAAAGCGGGCGCGCCGGAAAACATCCTGTACCTGAGCCGCCCGCACATCGGTACGTTCCGACTCGTGAGCATGGTCGAGAAAATGCGCGCGCAGATTCATCAGCTGGGCGGCGAAGTGCGTTTTCAGCATCGGGTCGAAGACATCGACATCGATAACGGCAAAGTGCGCGGGCTCAAACTTTCGACGGGCGAAACGCTGCGCTGCGATCACGTCGTGCTCGCAGTCGGACACAGCGCGCGCGACACGTTCCAGATGCTGCATGACCGCGGCGTCTACATGGAAGCCAAGCCGTTTTCGCTCGGTTTTCGCATCGAACATCCGCAAGGCGTGATCGACAGAAGCCGCTTCGGAAAATTCGCCGGGCATGAGAAGTTGGGCGCGGCCGACTACAAAGTGGTGCATCACTGCAGCAATGGCCGCGCGGTCTATAGCTTCTGCATGTGCCCGGGCGGCACGGTCGTCGCGGCGGCGTCCGAGCCGGGCCGCGTCGTGACGAACGGCATGAGCCAGTACTCGCGCGCCGAGCGCAACGCCAACGCGGGCATCGTCGTGGGCATTACGCCGGATGACTTTCCGGGCGGCCCGCTCGCCGGTATCGCGTTCCAGCGTAAATGGGAAGAGCGCGCATTCGAGTTGGGTGGCGGCGACTATTCCGCGCCGGGCCAACTCGTCGGCGATTTCATCGCGGGACGTGCGTCCACTTCACTGGGTTCCGTCGCGCCGTCCTACAAACCGGGCGTGACGCCGACCGACCTGAGCACCGCGCTGCCCGATTACGTGATCGAAGCGATCCGCGAAGCGTTGCCCGAACTCGACAAGAAGATCAAAGGATTTGCGATGCACGACGCCGTCTTGACCGGCGTCGAGACGCGCACGTCTTCGCCGATTCGCGTGCGGCGCAAGGACGACTTCCAGAGCGTCAACGTGGACGGCCTGTATCCGGCGGGAGAGGGCGCGGGTTACGCTGGCGGCATTTATTCCGCGGCGATCGACGGCATCGAAGTGGCGGAAGCCCTCGCGTTGCAAATGATGGCGCAGCACGCGGCTGTCGCCTGACGAAGAAAAAAGGCGCATCGGCAAAAGCGATGCGCCTTTCGAACAAACTAGCCGCGACCGGCAATCTCAAGTCACCACGCCCACCTGCCAGGGCACAAACTCGCTCTGCCCGTATCCGTGGAGTTCGCTCTTCGACGCCACGCCTGACGCGCAATCGAGCATCAACTGGAAGATTTCGTCGCCGAGTTGTTCGATGGTCGCGGAGCCGTCGATCACGCCGCCGCAATTGATATCCATGTCTTCTTCCTGCCGTTCCCACAGCGCGGTGTTCGTCGCGAGTTTCAGGGAAGGCGACGGCGCGCATCCATAAGCGGAGCCGCGACCCGTCGTGAAGCAGATCAGATTCGCGCCCGACGCGACTTGTCCGGTCGCGGACATCGGGTCGTAGCCGGGCGAATCCATGAAAACGAAGCCCTTCGCGTCGATGCGCTGAGCGTACTCATACACTTCGACGAGGTTCGTCGTCCCGCCTTTCGCGACCGCGCCGAGCGATTTTTCGAGGATCGTCGTGAGACCGCCGACCTTGTTGCCCGCCGACGGATTGTTGTCCATCGCCGCGCCGTTGCGCGCGCAGTATTCTTCCCACCACTTGATGCGCGCAAGCAGCTTTTCGCCCACTTCGCGGCTCACGGCGCGACGCGTCAGCAGATGCTCGGCGCCGTACACTTCCGGCGTCTCCGACAGAATGGCCGTGCCGCCATGCGCGACGAGCTTGTCGACCGCTGCGCCCAACGCGGGATTCGCCGAAATGCCCGAATAGCCGTCCGATCCACCGCACTGCAATCCGACGATCAGATGTGACGCCGGCAGCGGCTCGCGTTGCGCACGATTCGCATCGGCGAGCATTTCCTTCACGATCGCGATGCCGCGTTCGATCGTCTTCCTCGTGCCGCCGCTGTCCTGAATCGTGAAGCTGTGCAGCTTTTCGCCGTCCTTCAGGCCACTCGATTCGAGCACGCCCGAAATCTGGTTCGTCTCGCATCCCAGACCGACGAACAGCACCGAATGAAAGTTCGGATGCACCGCGTAACCCGAAAGCGTGCGGCGCAAAATGCCGAGGCCTTCGCCCTGCATGTCGATGCCACATCCGAGACCGTGCGTGAGCGCGATCACGCCATCCACGTTCGGATAATTCGCGAGGGCTTCCGGATGCACGTCGCGCCGGAAATGATCGGCGATCGCTCGTGCGACCGTCGCCGAACAATTCACGCTCGTCAGCACTCCGACAAAATTGCGCGTGGCGACGCGTCCGTCGTCGCGGCGGATGCCCATGAAAGTCGCGGGCTTCTCGACGAACGGCGTCGGATGCTGATCGACGCCGAATTCGTGCTCGCGCGCGAAATCGGCCATCGACAGATTGTGCGTGTGCACGTGCTGCCCGCGCGCGATCGCTTCCTTCGCCACGCCGATGATCTGGTTGTAGCGCTTCACGGGCGCGCCCGGGGCGATATCGCGCGTTGCGATCTTGTGGCCCGGCGGAATCAGCCCCGCGACGACGAGATCCTCCGACGCGATCCGCGCGCCGGAGAGCAACTGACGCGTCGCGATCACGACGTCGTCGTTGGGATGCAGCCGGATGACCGCATGGTCGGTGGATGTGGTGGACATGATCTTTTACTTAGATGGTGGACGGAGCGCGGCCGTCATCGGCGCGTGCGTTTTCCTCTTCGTCTGCACGATCGAGCGGTTCGATCTTGCCGACGATTACAAGATAGCTGAACGCGCCGAGGAAGCAGAAGCCGCCTGCGACACACAGCGGAATCACGAACGAGCCCTTGGTGATCGCGAGCATCACGCCGGTGAAGGTCGTGATGACGATGCCCGCCAGGTTCGACGCGAAGTTTTGAATGCCGCTGATCGATGCGACGTGACCGGGCGTCGGCGCGACGTCGCTCGGCAGCGACCAGATGCTGGCCGCGGCGAACGCGAGGCTCGCATAAGCGATGCCGAAGAACGCGAGCATCAGATAAATGTTGGTCACGAACGCGCACAGCGTGATGACCGACGACATCAACATGCCGCCGACCATGCAGGTCTTGCGCGCGGCGGTCAGGCTCCAGCCGCGCTTGAAGAGCGCGTCCGAGATGACGCCGCCGAGCCAGCCGCCCGGAATCGACATCAGCGCGGGAATGGTGCCGAGCGTGCCGAGCGATTTGAGCGAAAAGCCGTGCGCCTGCACGAGATAGCTCGGGAACCACGTGATGAAGAAGTAGATGACGAAGTTCAGGCAGAAGAAGCCGAGCATCATGCCCCACAGGGTGCGGTACTTGAACAGCGATGCCCACGAGACCTTGTTCTTCGGCGCGACGGGAATCGGCGCGACGTCGGTTTCGCCGGTCAGATCGCCCGTCGACTTGTTACGGTAGATCAGGAACCAGCCGAGAATCCACACGAAGCCGATCACGCCGGTGATGACGAACGACGCTTCCCAGCCGAACGAACTGATGATCAGCGCGACGACCGGAATCGACAGCGCCGAACCGACTCGCGAGCCGCTATCGAAAATGCTGGTCGCGAATGCGCGCTGTTCTTTCTTGAACCATTGCGACACGAGCTTCGCGCACGACGGATACGCGCCTGCTTCGCCGACGCCCAGCATCAGGCGGCAGCCGAACATGCCGAAGACGCTCGACGCGGCGGCCGTGAGCGCCGTGAAAACCGACCACCAGCCCACCGCGAGCGGCAGCGCGATGCGCGCGCCGACGCGATCGACGAACCAGCCGAACGGCATTTGCATGAGCGCGTAGCTCCAGAAGAAACCGCTCAGGATGAAGCCCATCTCAGCCGGGCCGATGCCGAGCGCTTTTTCGATCTGCGGCGCCGCGACCGCGAGATTCGCACGATCGACGTAATTAATCGCGATTGCGAGAAAAGCCAGAAATATCACTACCCAACGCATTTTGCGCATCGTTTGTCTCCTCAATGGGGCGGCACTTCATGTATTCCGGCTCGATCCGCGATGCCGGCGCGGTGAGCCGTGATTCGAAAACGGTGGTGTCGCTCTTCAGGCGGTTTCGAGCGCGTTACGCAGACGCGCTTGCTCGATGTCGAGTTTCAATTCGCGCGCGAGGTCGATGACGGGCTGGAAGCGTCGAACTTTCTTCTCGTCGTGATTGCGCGCGATGTCCGCGAGCCGATGCACGAGAAACGGATTTTCGAAGCGATCGCGCACGCTCGCGAGGTAGTCGGCCGCGATATCGCGCTTGCCGAGCGCCGCGAACACGGGCAGCACTTCGTCGCGCCACGTCGCTTCGAGCGGCTCGCGATATACCGGATCGCGCATTGCGTCGAGCACGGTCATGTCGGGCGAGCCGTCGCGCGTGCGCCAGATTTGCGCGAGCATCGTGTGGCCGAGGTTCAGCAGCAAAAGTTTGAGGCGCTCGAAATGAGCGAGATCGTCGGTGACGACAATGTCCTCGTGCTCGCACGGCAGCGCCATGCCGTCCTGACGCTCGATCGCCCACAGCGCGTATGGCTCCGCGATCGCGCCAACGGGCTGGATCGGCTCCGACACGATGCGGTCCACGAGCGAATTCACCCACACGCAGTCCTTCGCCAGATAAGCGATGAACGCGTCGTCGACGTTCCAGCCGCGCGCCACGCCGATCACCAGATCGCGCAGCGTGTCGCCATTGCGCGAAACCAGTTCGCAAGGCAGAAGCGTGATCGGCGCTGCGCCGGCCAGATACCTTGCGTAAAGCAGCACCGCGAGCTTCGCGGCGAAGCCGCGCGGCGTGCGCTGGCCGTCGAGCAGATCGGCGGAGTCTTCGTCGAAAAGCGCGTAGCCGGCGTCCGCTGTGTTCGAAACGATCACCTTCACGTCGCGCTTCACGCGCTCGATCAGCAATCGCCAATCTTCGCTTGCGTGCAGCGCTTCGGTGATGGAATCGCACTCGAACGTCGTATCGACGGTTTCGTCACGCCGACGGCCGCGGATGCGCACCGGATAACGCCCGGCCGAGCGCAAGGCCTCGACGCGCGCGCGACTGTCGGCGCTCGACGTGGTCTGCACGACGGTGATCTTGCCGAGCGCTTTCGCCGGGTCGCGGCGCGCCGCGACGGTCACGAAGAAATCGACATGCGCCTGCAGGAAGCGGCTCGTGCCGAACTGGAGAATCGGATTGTTCATGTTTGCGCGTGCCGCTCGTTGCGCGGCTCGGTATCGGGCTGATTCGTTTGGGAACGGTTCCAGATCGCCGCTAAAAAAATGGCCACCTGGCCTTACCGGATTGCATACTAGTGGCTTGAAATGGAATTGGTCAAGCCACTTGTAAACGATCAGCGAACGGCAAATGCCCGCCCCACGGCGCGTCAACCCTTCCAATGATTACAATCCACGTTTTCCCCGAGACGAAAAGCAGGAGCCAGCACGTGAGCGTCAAACCAGCCGAAACGCGCCGCCTCTATCTACAGATCGCCGACAAGCTGCGCGCGCTGATCGAACAGCAGGATTTCGCCCCGAACGGGCGCTTGCCGTCCGAGCGCGAACTGGCGCAGACGCTCGGCGTGTCGCGGCCGTCGGTGCGCGAGGCGCTCGTCGCGCTGGAACTGGAAGGGCGCGTCGAGATACGCATGGGTTCGGGCGTGTACATCGTCGCGACACCGGCGGCCGCGCGGGCGCCGAGCGAAGCGGAACTGGGCGAAAGCCCGATCGAGATCATGAACGCGCGAAGCGTGATCGAGGGCGCGATCGCGGCGAGCGTCGCTCCGTTTGCCAAACCGAAGGAAATCAAGGCGCTGCGCGCGGTGTACGAGACGATGGCGCGCGAAGTCGCGAACGGTCAGGTGCCGATGGGCGCCGATCGCGCATTTCACATCGCGATCGCACAGATGACGGGCAACGACGTGCTCGTGCGCACGGTCGGCAGTCTGTATGACGAGCGGCACAGCCCGCTGTCATCGACGCTGCGTGGGCACTTCGAAGGCGAGGAGACGTGGGCGGCCGCGCTAGGCGAGCATCGCGAAATCCTGGAAGCACTGGAGGCGCGCGACGCGATACAGGCGCAAGCCGCGATGCAGCGGCATATGCGTCACTCCGCGGCGCGGCTCATGACAAAGCGCAAAAGCTGACGCCGGCGCGCGCTCGGATCGCGCACCGGTTTCCAGACGCATGATCGCATCAGCCCGGATACGCCTCATCGACCTTCAGACCCGCCAGCTTGAAGATCACGCGCAGCGTTTGCGGCGCGATCTCCCGGCGCGAGGCGAGCGTCGTCAGGACGAAATCCATCACCTTTGCGTACTTCAGCATCGTCAGGCACGTCTCGATATCGGTGGAGCCGTCGCGCAGCGATTCGGCGATGCGCAACATCTCCACGGAAATCTCTCGGGCCATTTCCAGTTCCAACTGCTGCTTTTCGCTCCAGGCGGGCATCGCGGTCAGTGCCGCGAGCATTTCCTGAAATTGTTTCTCTGCTTTCTTGTCCGGGATCGCATCCATCGCCGTCCTCTCATGTTCATGGCGCCGGCGAGTCGCATTCGCCGCGCTGTGCGTTAGGTGTTACGTAACAGAGCTGGGCGCGGGTGACGACGTTCCACGTGTCGAAGCACGGCTTGTTACTGGCTTGTTGCTCCTGCTTGCTGCATCGGGACGCGGCCAGAAGCCACGCTGTGTCGTCTCTTTCAATGGCCTCATTGTCGGACGATGCACAATTTGTTCCATGCGTTTGCTGCACGCATTGGCCGATCAGCCGTACTGGAACATGAGCGTCTTCGCGCTTTTGGGTAAACTTCCCCTTTTGAGACGGCAGAACCAGCGGTTAGCGCACATTCGGCGCGAACATGCTCCGCTTTTTTATCCAACATACCTTCAAGATGACCAGGAAGTCTTCCGAGTCGGCTCCGGGCACACCCGACCCCTCCACCAAACACGAGATTCGTCCAGGCCAGTCGATCGAACTGCTGAAGGAACTCCATATCCTCACGCGCGACGGCAAGCTGAACCAGGACAGCCGCCGCAAACTGAAACAGGTCTACCACCTCTATCAGTTCATCGAACCGCTTCTCGCCGAAGTTCACGCGCGTCAAGGGGCCGTATCACTCGTCGACCACGGCGCAGGAAAATCCTATCTTGGGTTCATTCTCTACGATCTCTTCTTCAAGTCTCTGCGCGATCGGTCACACATCTTTGGAATCGAGACGCGCGAAGAGCTCGTAAAAAAATCCGAGGAATTGGCGCAGCGCCTCGGGTTTACAGGGATGTCATTTCTGAATCTGTCGGTGGCCGAATCAATCGGTTCGGATCGATTGCCCGATTCGATCGATGTCGTCACGGCGCTCCATGCGTGCAACACCGCAACCGACGACGCCATCCAGTTCGCTCTGCAGAAGAAAGCGAAATACATCGTCGTGGTGCCGTGCTGTCAGGCCGAAGTCGCTTCGGTCCTGCGCAAGAACAAAGGGCATTCGCTGTCGAAGAACGTGCTGACGGAAATCTGGCGGCATCCGCTGCACACGCGCGAATTCGGGAGCCAGATCACGAACGTGCTGCGCTGTCTGCAGCTCGAATCGCACGGATACCAGGTGAACGTGACGGAACTCGTCGGCTGGGAACACTCGATGAAAAACGAGTTGATCGTTGCGCAATTCAAGGATCTGCCGCGCGGCCGGCCGGCGCAAAGGCTCTCGGACGTTCTGGAAACGCTCGGACTGGACGAACTGCGCGAGCGCTTTTTCGCGCCCGCGCACTAATCAGGATTTGTCCTTCATCCATGCCTCGAAGCCGGCGTGCCCGAGACCGCGCAGCGTTTCGATATTGCGTTCGTAGATATCGGACGCTTCGGGGAACGCATCGACGGCGCGATCGATGCTCGCTTCGCGCAGCAGATGAAAGATCGGATACGGCGCGCGATTCGTGTAGTTGTCGATATCGTCGGACGCGGTGCCTTCGAACCGATACTGTGGATGAAAGCTCGCGATCTGCAATTCGCCCGCGAGTCCCAGTTGATCGAGCAGGCGTTCGGCGAAGAAGAGGGCGTCGTTATAGTCGGCGAAATCGGCGAATGCGTGCGGTGTGACGAAGAGCGTCGTCTCGACGGTTTCCGCGTCCGTGTCGCGCAAGAGGCGAAGTTCATCAGTCAGTTCTACGACCAGATCGTCCACGCCGCGCGCCTCGCTAACCACATAGCGAATCTGCTTTTTGACATGCACGCTCTTCGCGAACGGGCACAAATTGAGTCCGATCACCGCGCGGGTGAGCCAGTGTCGAGTCGCCGCGATTACTTCGTCGCGGGTGCTTCGGTCAGTCATGAACCTTCCTGTTTGCGATGCTCGGGACACGCCGCGGCGATCAACGTGCGCGCGATGCGCGGCGCGGCGAGCAGCGGGCCCGAGCCGGGGCCGTAGGTCTGACTCGTCGCGTAGATGCCGTCCACCAGCAACGCGAGCGATTCCGCCAGTTCAACGGGATTATCCGCTCCGGCCGCCGTCGAAATCTCGACGAGGCGCGTCATCAGGTAACTTTTGTTGCGCTCGACGAGTTGCCGGGCGGGATGCGCCGGATCGCCGAATTCGCACGCGATATTCACGAACGGGCAGCCGCGATAATCCGGCGAGGACGCCCGTTTGACCAGATCTTCGAGTCCCTGGACAAGCTGCCTCGCCGGTTCGCCCGGATGCTTCGCGACGCTCGCCTCGAAGCGCCGGCGAAATCCTTCGTCCATGCGCTCCAGATACGCGACAACCAACTCGTCCTTCGATGCGAATTGCCGATACAAACTCATTTTATTGACGCCCGCGCGCTCCACGACGGCATCGACGCCGATCGCGCGGATGCCGTCGCGGTAGAAAAGCTCCTGCGCGGCGTCGAGCAATTGCTCCTGCGCGGTCGCGCCATCGGTGCGCACGCCGCGGCGCGCGGGAGTTTTCGGCTGATCGGAGGTTGATCGGGTCACGGTCGCATCCTCAAGAAATTTTGCTGCATACTTGACATGTTACCGATCGGTAACTAAGCTCGCAACTCTGATGTGACAGAACGGTAACGTTACAGGACAAAAATCAACCTGACGGAGCAGCGATGAATTGGGTAGCGAGACGGCTGAACGGCCGTATGCATTACGGCTGGGTCGCGGTGGGCGTCGTGTTCCTCGTGCTGCTCGCGGCGGCCGGCACGCGCGCGACGCCGAGCGTCATGATGTTGCCGCTCGAAAAGCAGTTCGGCTGGTCGCGCGGCACGATTTCCCTCGCGATTTCGATCAATCTCGCGCTGTACGGTCTCGCGGGCCCGTTCGCGGCGGCGGCGATGCAGCGCTTCGGCGTGCGCCCGACCGTGCTCGCCGCGATCGCGACGCTTGCCGCTGGCGTCGGCATCTCGTCGATGATGACCGAGCCGTGGCAGATGGTGCTCGTCTGGGGCGTGATGGTCGGCAGCGCGACGGGCGTAGCCGCGCTCACGCTTTCGGCGACGATCGTGAACCGCTGGTTCACCACGCATCGCGGTCTCGCGATGGGCATTCTCACGGCCAGCTCCGCGACCGGCCAGCTTGTGTTCCTGCCGTTCCTCGCGTCGATTTCCGAGCGCTTCGGCTGGCGTCCGGTCGTGTTCGTCGTCGCGGCGGCGGCGGCGCTCGTGTTGCCGCTCGTCGCGTGGCTTTTGCCCGAGCGTCCGGCCGATCTCTCGCTGCGCCCGATCGGAGAGACGGCCGATTTGCCGCCCGGCGCGCTTCCTCCGCCGAAAAATCCGATCAAGGTCGCGTTCGGCGCGCTCGGCATGGCCAGCAAGACGCGCGATTTCTGGCTGCTTTTCTTCAGCTTCTTCGTCTGCGGCGCGAGCACGAACGGTTACGTCGGCACGCACTTGATCGCGATGTGCTCCGACTACGGCATGACGCAAGTGCAAGGCGCGACGCTGCTCGCCGCGATGGGCATTTTCGATCTCTTCGGCACAACGCTTTCAGGCTGGCTTTCCGACCGCTTCAACGCGCGCTTGCTGCTGTTCTGGTACTACGGCCTGCGCGGGCTGTCGCTGATTTATCTGCCGTATGCGTTCGGCATCGATTTCTTCGGCCTGCCGCTCTTCGCCGTGTTCTACGGCCTCGACTGGATCGCCACCGTGCCGCCGACCGTGCGCCTCGCCACCGACGTCTACGGCAAGGAGTCGGCGCCAATCGTGTTCGGCTGGGTCGTCGCGGGCCATCAACTCGGCGCGGCGTTCGCGGCGCTCGGCGGCGGCATGCTGCGTTCGAGCCTCGGCAGCTACACCGTCGCGACGATGATCTCCGGCGGCCTGTGCCTCGTCGCGGCCGTGACGGTGCTGCGCATCAATCGCGCGGGCCGGTCGATGGGCGTCGCCGCGACCTGACGATCTGCACGCGCGCGCGAGCTTGTTTATCCTTGTCGCCTTGAACGGCGCGCATCTTAGCCGATGCGCGCCGTCAGTCTTTCATCAAGCCAACGAGGACCGCACATGACCACGAAGCCCGCTCCGACCGATGTCGACATCCACGAACTGATCGCCGGCCGCTGGAGCCCGCGCGCGTTTGCCAATGCGCCGATCGAGCGCGCGCAGTTGCATCGCCTGCTCGAAGCCGCGCGCTGGGCGCCGTCGTCGAACAATTTGCAGCCGTGGCGTTTCATTGCCTTCGACCGTCATCGCGACGAAGCCGCGTTCCAACGCGCGTTCGACACGCTCGCGCCGTCGAATCAGAAATGGAACGTGAACGTGCCGCTGCTCGTCTGCGTGACGGCCTCGACGCTCACGCCGAAGGGCGACGCCAACCGCACCGCAACGTACGATACCGGCGCGGCCGCGATGGCGCTCGTGCTTCAGGCGCACGCGCTGGGGCTCGCGACGCATCAAATGGGCGGTTTCGACCGCGACGCGTTTCGCCAGGCGTTCTCGATTCCGGCGGATGTCGACATCATCGCGATGATCGCGATCGGTCATCACGGCGACGCGAGCCAGCTCGACGAAGCGCTGCGCGAACGCGAGGCAGCGCCGCGCGCGCGCAAGACGCTGGCCGAGACGGCCTTCGAAGGCGCGTGGGACAAGGCGTTCAAGTAAGCGCGCTCAGTGCTCGTCCGCCGCCGACAGCGGACGAGCGACATCTTCGAGCGATCTGCGTTCGGCCGCGACGCCCCAGATTCCGGCGACGACCGCCGCCGCGAGCATGAGCAACGAGCCGATCAGATAGCCGACGAACACTGCGCCGCGCTCGTGCGTGTCGATCAATTGCCCGAAGAGCGTCGGCCCGATAATGCCGCCGAGCGCCGTCCCGAACGCGTAGAACACGGCGATGGCGAGGGCGCGAATCTCCAGCGGGAAAGTCTCGCTCACCGTCAGATACGCCGAACTCGCCGCCGCCGACGCGAAGAAGAAAATCACCATCCACGCGATGGTCTGCGTCGTCACGGTGAGCATGCCGTGCATGAACATCCAGCCGCTCACGGTCAGCAGCACGCCTGAAATCGCATACGTGAACGCGATCATCCGCCGTCGGCCGAGCACGTCGAAAAGCTTGCCGAGCAGCACCGGACCGAGGAAATTCCCGGCGGCGAACGGCAACACGTACCAGCCGATTTGATCGCCCGGCACGTGATAGAAGTCGGTCAGCACGAGCGCGTAGGTGAAGAAGATCGCGTTGTAGAAGAACGCTTGCGCCGTCATCAGCGTCAATCCGACGAGCGAGCGGCTGCGATGCGCCTTGAACAGCGTATGCACCACTTCGCGGATCGGCGTTCCTTCACGCGCATGCAGACGCAGCGGGTTGATGGGCGTGTCGGGAATCTCGACGCCGTGCTGCCGAAAATGCGCCTCGATTTCCTCGACGATCCGCTTCGCTTCTTCCGTGCGATTGTGCGTGATGAGCCATCGCGGACTTTCCGGCACCCACATCCGCATGAAGAGAATCGTGAGTCCGAGCGCCGCGCCGATCAGAAAGCACGCGCGCCAGCCCCAGTCGGGCGGCAGCAGGCCGGGATCGAGCAACACGATCGAGCCTGCCGCGCCGATCCCCGCGCCGACCCAGAACGTGCCGTTGATCGCGAGATCGGTCCAGCCGCGCAGACGAGCCGGCGTGAATTCCTGAATCGTCGAATTGATCGCGGTGTATTCGCCGCCGATGCCCGCGCCCGTCAGAAACCGGAACAACACGAAAGTCGCGAGGTTCCACGAGAATGCGGTCGCGGCGGTCGCGGCGACGTAGAGAAAGAGCGTGATGAAAAACAGCTTGCGCCGGCCGAGCCGGTCCGTGAGCCAGCCGAAGCCGAGCGCCCCGAGCACCGCGCCCGCGATATACGCGCTGCCCGCGATACCGACATCGGCATTCGAAAACCGCAGCGCCGGACTCGATTTGAGCGCGCTCGCAACCGCGCCCGCGAGCGTCACTTCGAGCCCGTCCAGCAGCCACGTGATCCCGAGCGCGAGCACGATCAGCGTATGAAAACGCCCCCACGGAAGACGATCGAGGCGTCCGGGCAGATCGGTTTCGATGATGGCCGGGCGATCGCTGGCTTTATCGCTCAAACGTGTCTCCAGTGGGGCGCGGGTTTCGTTCATGCGCGAGAGCGTGCATTTCATTGCTGACAGGCACGCGAAAAAGTGAATAAATTGCCGCCAGGCGAGCAAATTACATTCCGCTTTTGTCGGCTAAACTCCTTGGTTTAAAAATATCCGAAATGCGGTTGATGCGTTCGCAGGAACGTGTTAAAAACGCCGTCCATGTTTGAATGCGGCGTCTTTTACGGACGTCGCCGATGCCCATGACTTTTTGCGCGATCGATTTCGGCACGTCGAATTCCGCGGTGGCTCTGGCTGACGGCTTGTCGATTCGGCTGGCGCCAGTCGAAGGCGAAGCCACGACGCTGCCTACCGCGGTTTTCTTCAACACCGACGAGAATAACCAGTCCTTCGGCCGCGCGGCGCTCGAAGCGTACATCGACGGCTTCGACGGCCGCCTGATGCGCTCGATGAAGAGCATTCTCGGCTCGCCGCTCGCGGACAACACCACCGACCTCGGCGACGGCTCGGCCATCAAATACACCGACGTCATCACGCTCTTTTTGCAGCATTTGAAGCAGAAGGCGCAGGCAATTGCCGCCGAGTCGCTCACGCGCGCCGTGCTCGGCCGCCCGGTATTTTTCGTCGACGACGATCCGCGCGCGGACCATCTTGCGCAAAAGCAGCTCGAAGCGTGCGCGCACGCCATCGGCTTGCGCGAGATTCACTTCCAGTATGAGCCGATCGCGGCGGCCTTCGACTACGAAGCCGGCCTGACACAGGAAGGCCTCGTGCTGGTCGCGGATATCGGCGGCGGCACGTCGGACTTTTCGCTCGTGCGCGTCGGGCCGGAGCGAGCGCGGCATCTGGAGCGCAAGGACGACGTGCTCGCTCATCATGGCGTGCATGTCGCCGGGACGGATTTCGACCGGCGCGTGGAGCTCGTGACGGTGCTGCGCGAACTTGGCTACCAATCGCTCGATCCCAAAGGGCGCGAAGTGCCGAGCCCCGTGTATTTCGATCTCGCGACGTGGCATCTGATTAACACCGTCTACACGCCGAAGCGCGTGAGCGAGTTGCAACTGACGCGCCATCTCTATCCCGACGTGCGGCATCACGACCGGCTGATGCGCGTCGTGTATCGCCGGCTCGGCCACGCGCTGACCGCGCACGCCGAGGAAGCGAAGATCGACGTCGCCGCGGGCGGCGCGACCGAAATCGACATGGAAGAGGTGGAAGAGGCGCTACGCGTGACATTCGACGAAGCGCAACTGATCGCGGCGGGCGCGGACGAAACGCGGCGGATCGTGGAGGCGGCGCACGAGACGCTCAGGCGGGCGGGCGTCGCGCCTGCGGATGTGGGCGCGATCTACTTCACCGGCGGCACGACGGGGCTGCGATTCCTTTCAGAAGCGCTTTCGACGGCGTTTCCCGCCGCGAAGCCGGTGTTCGGCGATCGCCTCGCCAGCGTGGCGAAAGGTCTCGGCATCTACGCGCAACGTATCTTTGCCTGAAGCGAGGCACGCAGTCGTAGTCAGAAAGAAAAAACCCCGCCGAAGCGGGGTTTTTTCATACGAATTCTAGCGAGCCTTAGGCCGGCTTGATGTTCGCGGCTTGCTTGCCCTTCGGGCCCGTCTTCACTTCGTAGGAAACCTTTTGGTTTTCCTGAAGCGTCTTGAAGCCTTCGATGCGGATTTCCGAGAAGTGCGCGAACAGATCTTCGCCGCCGCCATCCGGAGTGATGAAGCCAAAGCCCTTTGCGTCATTGAACCACTTGACGGTACCGGTTTCCATGTTACTTGTTCCAAAAAAAAGATGAATAAGGCCGAAGCCCAGGGGTGCGGAAAATCAAGGAAGGGGCAATGGGACCAACCGGAGCACCGCGATGGCGAACTCGAAAAGACCAATTCACTCGCCACTTGAAATCCTGCAAGAAGCTTTATACGGCGAAACGATTTCGCGGTCAATTAATATCCGACAACTCTGAAGGGGCTTTTTGAGACGCGTAAGCAAATTTTACAGAGCTTGCGCTTTTCTAATTCAGCTGGTTTAGGCGTTCACTGCGCTGGGACAAATTTCTCTCCCGTATGCACTGCATTCGAAAGGTGCAACCGTTACACTACGCGCCTTCTTACGGGTTGCACCGACATTGCCATATCGTCGGAGACGTTCCTGGCATCCCTCGGCGAACGCGGCGCGAGACACTGGAGAGAGAGTTTGAAGAGTTCGATACAGAGAAATATCGGCCCGATGGCGCTATTGCTGACCGGCCTCGGGTCCATCATCGGGTCAGGCTGGCTCTTCGGCGCGTGGAAGGCCGCCAAGATCGCCGGGCCGGCCGCGATCGTCGCGTGGGTGATCGGCGCCGTCGTCATTCTGGCGATCGCGCTGACCTACGCCGAGCTCGGCGCGATGTTCCCCGAGTCGGGCGGCATGGTGCGCTATGCGCGCTACTCGCACGGCGCGCTCGTCGGTTTCATCAGCGCGTGGGCGAACTGGATCGCCATCGTGTCGGTGATTCCGATCGAAGCCGAAGCGTCGATTCAATACATGAGCACCTGGCCGTATGACTGGGCGCACGCGCTTTTCGTCAACGAGTCGCTAACGCCGATGGGCATCGGGCTGTCGGCGCTGCTCGTGATCGTCTACTTCATGCTGAACTATTGGGGCGTGAAGGTGTTCGCGCGCGCCAATTCCGCGATCACGATCTTCAAGTTCCTGATTCCGGGCGCAACCATCGCGGGTCTCATGTACACGGGATTTCACGCGGAGAACTTCGGCACGGCGTCGAGCTTCGCGCCTTACGGATGGCCGGCCGTGCTGACGGCGGTGGCGACGAGCGGCATCGTGTTCAGCTTCAACGGCTTTCAGAGCCCGGTGAACCTTGCCGGCGAAGCGCGTCATCCGGCGCGCAGCGTGCCGTTCGCCGTGATCGGCTCGATCCTGATCGCGCTCGTGATCTACGTGTTGCTGCAAATCGCGTATATCGGCGCGGTGAGTCCGGGCGACGTGATGAAGGGCTGGTCGCAGTTCAACTTCGCGTCGCCGTTCGCGGAACTGGCGCTGGCGCTGAATCTCAACTGGCTCGCGATCCTGCTTTATGTCGATGCGTTCGTCAGTCCGAGCGGCACCGGCACGACGTACATGGCGACGACCACGCGCATGATCTACGCGATGCAGCGCAATAACACGATGCCGAAGGTTTTCGGCCTCGTGCATCCGTTTTATGGCGTGCCGCGTCCGGCGATGTGGTTCAACCTGGCGGTCGCGTTCATCTTCCTGTTCTTTTTCCGCGGCTGGAGTTCGCTGGCGGCGGTGATTTCGGTCGCGACCGTCATTTCGTATCTCACCGGACCGGTCAGCCTGATGGCGCTGCGCCGCTCGGCGGCCGATCTCGATCGCCCGCTCAAGTTGCCGTTGATGGGCCTGATCGCGCCGTTTGCGTTCGTGTGCGCGTCGCTCGTGCTGTTCTGGGCGAAGTGGCCGCTGACCGGCGAGATTATTCTGCTGATGGTTGTCGCGTTGCCCGTGTATTTCTATTTTCAGAGCAAGGTGGGTTTCGCGGGCTGGAGCCACGATCTGAAGGCCGCGTGGTGGCTGATTGCCTATTTGCCGTCGATGGCGCTCCTGTCGCTCATCGGTAGCAAGGACTTTGGCGGGAACGGTTTGCTGCCCTACGGCTGGGACATGGCGGCGGTCGCCGTGCTCGCGCTGATTTTCTATTACTGGGGCGTGCACACGGGCTATCGCACGACGTATCTCGAAGAGCGCGAAAGCACCGACGACATTCTTCACGAAGTCGGCGCCTGAGCGCTTCGAATCGACGATTGAAGCCCGCCTGAGCGATCAGGCGGGCTTTTTTCGATCAATCGTCGGTGAAGACGTAATTGGTCATGGCGAGCGCGCGCTGGAACGTTCCGAGCGACTGGATGCCAAGTCGATACTCGTCCGCCGCCGCGCCGAGCGCGCTGAACACCGGCAGCAGGTGTTCATCGGTCGGATGCATCAGCGCGGCGTGCGGCGCGCGGGCGCGATAGTCGAGCAGGGCATCGATATCGCGTTCGGCCATGCGGCGCTCGAACCAGTCGGTGAATTCGGTCACGCGCGGATCGGCGTCCTCCGGGCGCGCGCTGAAATCCGCCATGCGCAGATTGTGCGTGATCTGCCCCGAACCGACGATCATCACGCCGTCATCGCGCAAGTCACGCAACGCGCGGCCGATGCGGAAATGATGCGCGGCATCGAGATGCGGCTGAATCGAAAGCTGCGCGACCGGCACGTCGGCGTCCGGGAACATCAGGAGCATCGGCACCCATGCGCCGTGATCGAGCCCGTGATTCGTCGTCGTGGCGGGAATGCCTTGCTCGCCGAGCAGCGCGGCGGCGCGCTTCGCCACATCGGGCGCGCCGGGCGCCGGATAGCGGATTTCGTAGAGCGCGCGCGGGAAGCCGTAAAAATCGTGGATGGTTTCAGGGCGCTCGGCCGTGCTCGCGACCGGCTGCGCGGTGCCCCAATGGGCGGAGAGCATCAGAAT
>NZ_FCOJ02000189.1 GCF_001545035.1 Caballeronia glebae | reverse complement strand
CTGCATTTGCTGCATGGCGTCGCGCCGTCGAAAGCGTGGGTCGATGCGATGCACATCTCGCTCAATCTCTACGCCGAGCACGAATTCAACGCATCGACGTTCACCGCGCGCGTGATCGCGGGCACGGGCTCGGACATGTACTCGGCCATCACCGGCGCGATCGGCGCGCTGCGCGGTCCGAAGCACGGCGGCGCGAACGAAGCCGCGTTCGAAATCCAGTCGCGCTATCAGACGCCCGACGAAGCCGAGGGCGACATCAAGCGCCGCGTGGAGAACAAGGAAGTCGTGATCGGCTTCGGCCATCCGGTGTACACGATCTCCGATCCGCGCAACAAAGTTATCAAGGAAGTTGCGCAGAAGCTGTCGAAGGAAGCGGGCGACACCAAGCTGTTCGACATCGCCGAACGCCTCGAATCCGTGATGTGGGACGCGAAGAAGATGTTCCCGAATCTCGACTGGTTCAGCGCGGTTTCGTATCACATGATGGGCGTGCCGACCGCCATGTTCACGCCGCTTTTCGTGATCTCGCGCACGTCGGGATGGAGCGCGCACATCATCGAGCAACGTATCGACAACAAGATCATCCGGCCGAGCGCGAATTACACGGGACCGGAGAA
>NZ_FCOJ02000090.1 GCF_001545035.1 Caballeronia glebae | reverse complement strand
ATCACCGTTCGGCGGAGTGAGCGGCGAATGATCGGGGAGTCGCTTGCGACATCTCGCCAGTGCCTTTGGCCGACCCTATCATCGCATCTGTTCGCGTTCGGCGGGCCGGTGCTGACTCCTTAGCCGCCGTCTGGTCGTTAGTGTTGAGTGTCCGCAGGGGGTCGGGATTGCGCGTTGGCGACCGGCCGCTTTCGGGAAGCGAAATCCCAATGACCGGTTTGCGGCGGTGAATTCGTAGCGCGGATGGACTCAACCCGCCCGTGGCCGTCATCTGCCAAACCCCGGTTGAGTCCGCCGACCCACAACGGACGCCTGTGGGGCCGTGTGACTGGCCCATCGAAGCTCGCCGTCTTACCCGGCCGATCTGTTTTAGCCGCGATCGAGGAGCGACGCGAGTTGCGGTAAATCGGACGCGAGAACGTCGATGTATGACTCCGGCAAGGTGTCGACCTCCGTCCCTGGACCGTTTTCAAAGGGACGCGGAACGAATGCCGTGAGCAGGCCGCTGCGCTTGGCCGCCATCAGATCCCACTTGTGAGCAGACACCAGCATGATCTCGCCCGGTACCAAGCCGAGATACTCGGAAGCGAGTTGGTAGACACGCGGATCAGGCTTGAACGCGTGCACCACTTCGCCGGTGAGGATCGCGTCAAAGGGCAGTCCTTCGCGTTTGATGAGGCCGATCGTTCCCGCCATCGAAGCATTGGTCAGCGTTGCAACCACGAACGCCTTACGCAGCGACGTTAGTCCCGCCAGCGTATCATTCCATGGTGTCATTGCTCCCCAGACGTCGAGCAAGCGGGTCTTGTCATCGTCGGAAAACGTATTGCCGCCTGGATAACGCGGGAGCAGCACAGGCAACACGTCGGCATAAACAGCGCGGTTGGGCTGCCACGGCTTGCGCCCGGCGGCGATCTTGACGATAGCGTCATGTGCCGCAGCGCTCCACCGTCCAGCGAAAGTCGACCAATCCTGAAGCCGCGGCGCCACAGCGGGATGCCGGGCCAGTTCATGCATCATCGGATCGTAGAAGCTGAAGACGGTGCCTTGCATATCGAAGACAAGGGCCTTGGGTCGAGTGGTGTCGTGTGCAGTTGTCATTGCAGTTCCTGACGGCGAGGGTGACAGCCCGTGAGCGAGTGCGGCGGCGAAGACGAGCGGCAGCGATACGAGAATCTGCACGAAACGCCGTCGTCCGGGCTGCAGTACATGAGGCTTCGATAGGTTCATGATGTTTCTCGTTGCATAATCCGGTGTGGTCGAGCTGGGCCTGACGCTCAGCACCGCCCCAGTGCGTCGCGGGCAGGCACGGCCGCCGAACGCTCCGACCATCGATACGTCGCGACAACCACGAGTCCCACCCCCGCCAGGGCCACGCCGGCGTACACCGTCGGGAGAACGTCGACGCCTGCCAGCGTTAGTCCGCCGAGGAACGACCCGCCAGAGATGCCGAGGTTGAACGCAGCGACGTTGAGCCCTGCCGCCGTACCGACTGCCTCGGGCGCCACGCGTCGAGCCACGAGCACGACAGTCGCTGCATGATGGGGGGAACGGCGAAGGCGAATGCACCCCAGACAAACAGGTTGATCATCACGATCACGGGATGCTGTGCGGTCAGCCAGAGCGTGGCGACCGACGCGGCGATGCCGGCCAGCGCGATGTTCATGCTGAGCTTCGGGCCATATCGGTCGGACAGACGCCCTCCGCCGATCGTCCCCACCACGGAACCGAGTCCGAACACCATCAGCCCCAGGGTTACGCCTTCGCTTCGGAACCCTGTGGTATGAATTAATAGCGACGATAAGTAAGTGAACACCGCGAACGTCGCTCCCATGCCTAGTGCAGCGATCGCATAGAGCGGCATCAATGCCCGGCTTTTCAGCAAAGCGAGCTGCGAGAGAACGGTCCCGGCGCTGCGCTGAGCCGCAAGCACGGGCAAAAGCCGCCAAAGACCGATGGTCGCCAGCGCGCCCATGGCAGCCACTACCAGGAACGGCAGCCGCCAACTCATCAAATCGCCGAGCCACGTTCCGCCAGGGACGCCAGTTACCATCGCGACCGTCAGGCCGCTGACCATAATCGCCACGGCCCTGCCTGACTTATCCGGCGGCACCAGTGACATAGCAACAGTTGTCCCGAGGCCGAAGAACACGCCGTGCGCGACCGCCATCACGATCCGGATCGCGAGCAACGCTGGGAAGGCTGTCGAAAGTCCGGCCGCCAGATTGCATAGCGTAAAGAACGCCATCAGCGCGAGCAGCAATGCGCGGCGCGGCAAGCGCGCGGTCATGGCCGAGACCACAGGCGTGCCGACGGTAATGGCCAGTGCGTAGAAACTCACCAGCAAACCGGCCGTCGACACGGAGATGCCGAACGCTCTGCCAATGTCGGGCAACAAGCCGACGATGACAAATTCCGTCGTTCCGATAGCGAACGCGGCGAATGCGAGAGAAAACACTGCTGCAGGCATGATGAACTCCTCGATGATGTCATTCGGGCTGGCTTCGCCGTGAATGGCGCGCGGACGGGTCGGAAGCCTTCTGGCCCGCCGGCGCTCAGCCACCGCAGTGCCGCGCCTCAGAAGTCTTGAACAGTGGGACGAATCACGATTTCGTTGACGTCGACCGAACTAGACTGCTCGATTGCGTAAGCGATGGCGTGCGCGATCGCGTCGGCGGGGATCGCCATCTTGTAGAAGTCGACGACAAAATTGCGGCTGTCGTCGTGGCCCGAACCGAACTTCAGCTCCGTGTCGATCGCGCCCGGTGAAATGACCGTCGTGCGAATATTTCCGCCCACTTCATGCCGCAGACCTTCGGAGATCGCGCGGACCGCGAACTTCGTTCCCGAATAAACCGTGCCTCCGGGGCTAAAGACCTTCAGACCCACGACCGACGCGATGTTGACGAAGTGGCCCGACTGCTGTTTTTCGAAAACCGGCAGCGCCGCGGCGACTCCGTACAGGAGGCCCTTGATGTTGATGTCGATCATCCGGTCCCACTCGTCGGTCTTGCGCAGTGACAGTGGCGCGATCGCCATCAGACCCGCGTTATTCACCATGACGTCGAGGCGGCCATGTTGTGAGACGACGTCGCTGATCAGGCGGTTGACCTGCTCCTGATCCGTCACGTCGACTTGATGTACCGACACACGCCCGCCTTTCGCCAGGATTTCCGAGGCAACGCGTCGGAGCTTGTCGAGGCGGCGAGCGGCCAGTGCGACAGTGGCATCTTTGGATGCAAGAAGTCTGGCGGTGGCTTCACCTACTCCGCTCGATGCACCGGTAATGACGACGACTTTGTTTTCCATGATTTCTCTCCAGGAAGCTGAACTGCTTGAAGAGAAGTCTCGTCCTGACGAGCATTTTTGATTAGACTGGAATGTATGGAATGTCTTTTTCACCAGCGCAAAAATCACCGCCGAGCTGCACATGACCCAACTCGCCGACCTCAACGACATCGCCGTCTTTGTGCGGGTAGCACAGTTCGGGAGCTTCAGCCGCGCCGCGCATGCGCTCGGCATGCCTGTCTCAACTGTCAGTCGTAAGGTGACCGCGCTCGAAGAACGGCTCGGCGTCACGCTGTTGCAACGCACGACGCGCAAGCTCAGCCTGACGTCACAGGGTCGCGCCTACTTCGATCAATGCAGCGAGCCGTTGAGTCATCTGTACGACGCGGAGCGCGTCATTACTCAGACGCAGAAGAAGCCGGAGGGCGTGCTACGCATCTCGGGGCCTGTGATGCTCGAACAGGAGCCGTTTTACGCCTTCCTATCGGCATTTCTGAAGGACTATCCGCAAATCCTGGTGGATCTGTATTTCACCAACGCATTCATCGACCTGATCGCCGAAAACGTCGACGTTGCGATTCGCTTTGGAGAATTGCAGGACTCGAGTCTCGTTGCACAGCGGGTGGGAAGGAGCGTGCGGCAGCTCGTCGTCTCGGCCGACTATGCGCGAAACCATCCCCTTCCCTCGCGCCCCAACGAACTGAGCGAGCACCCCTGCGTGTTGATCAACGCTCGCAACAACGAGACGGAATGGCACTTGGTCAGCGGCCGCAAAGCGGCCAAGGTGCGCGTGAGCGGGCCTGTCGCAGCACGCGACTTCCACATCGTCAATGCATTCGCGCTCCGCGGGCACGGCATCGCGCTGCTTCCGTCGAGCTATTGCGATCCGCATATTGCCAGCGGAGAACTGGTGCGCGTGCTGCCCGAGTGGTCGTCACCGGAAATATTCGTGCATGCTGTTTATCCGACGCGGCGCTTCATGCCGTCGAAATTGAAGGCGTTTCTCGATGCGCTGAAAGCGTGGGAGGGACCGCTTTGGCTTCCGTTGCGTTGAAGCCGAGCCGTCGCGCTAGCGCCAGCCGAGCGCGGGGGCGACGTGCGTGAGGATCGATTCGATCACGTGTGCGCAGTACTCCACGCCGAGTTGATTCGGCACGGTCAACAGTAGCGTGTCGGCTTCCGCAATCGCCTCGTCGGCTGCGAGTTGCCTGACGAGCGCGTCGGGCTCTGCCGCATAACTGCGGCCGAAAACTGTCCGGATGTTGCCGTCCAGCAGGCCGATCGTGTCGTCGCTGTTCGCATCGCGTCCGAAGTACATTCGGTCGCGATCGTTGATCAGCGCGAAGATGCTGCGACTCACCGACACGCGCGGCTCGCGTATGTGTCCGGCTTCCTTCCATGCCTGCCGATACGCGCGAATCTGCTCGGCCTGCTGAACATGGAGCGGACGGCCCGACTCGTCGTTCTTCAGTGTCGAGCATTGCAGGTTCATACCCATACCGGCTGCCCAGACGGCGGTGGCATCCGATCCCGAGCCCCACCAGATGCGATCGCGCAACCCTTCGGAATGGGGCTCGACGCGTAGCAGGCCCGGTGGGTTGGGAAACATCGGTCGGGGATTTGGCTCAGCGAAACCTTCGCCGCGCAGCACTTCGTAGAACACTTCCGTGTGTCGACGGGCCAGATCGACGTGCGTCTCGCCCTCGCCCGGCGCATAGCCGAAATAGCGCCAGCCGTCGATCACCTGTTCGCCCGAGCCGCGGCTGATGCCGAGTTGCAGGCGTCCGCCGGCGATGAGGTCGGCCGCGCCCGCATCCTCGGCCATGTACAGCGGGTTCTCGTACCTCATGTCGATCACGGCCGTACCGATTTCGATGCGGCTGGTTCTCGCCCCCACAGCCGCCAGCAGCGGAAACGGCGACGCGAGCTGGCGCGCGAAATGATGCACGCGGAAAAACGCGCCATCCGCGCCGAGCTGCTCCGCGGCGACCGCGAGGTCGATGGATTGGAGCAGGACGTCGGAAGCTGAACGTGTAAGCGAGTTTGGGGAAGCAGACCAATGGCCAAACGATAAAAAACCGATTTTTTTCATGTCAGTGTCGCGCGCAGTTGTACAGGCGATGGCCGCATCATGTCCGAATCGGGCAGACCCCGCTTGCACGCGCGCCGTCTGCCCGTTCTTTCTTTGCGGCTCAGGCCGGGAAGTCGGTGGATGCGGAAAGCGCCTTCCAGGTTGCCGTTTCGGCCGTCACGTACGCATTCTTTTCCGCGAGTGCCTTGAGCGTGTCCGTGCCGAGCGGCAGACGCAGGGGTGGCGTCTCTGCATCGACGAGCCTGATCATCGCGGTTGCCAGTTTTGCCGGATCGCCTGGCTGATTATGATTGATCTCGCCTGCGAGGCGCCGCAGCTTGCCCGACGTCTCTTCATAGTCGCTAATGATCGTCTTGCCGACGGCCAGCGACGACGCATCCAGGAAGTCCGTGCGGAAGAACCCGGGTTCGATCATCGTTGCGTGAATGCCGAGCGGCTCGAGTTCAGCATGCAGTGCTTCGGTGATGCCTTCCACAGCGAACTTGGTCGAGCTATACACGCCGACGCCTGCAGCCGCCTGATAACCGACGATGGACGAGGTGTTGATCACATGTCCCGCACGCTGTTTGCGCATGACAGGCAGCACGGCACGCGTGACGTTGAGCAAGCCAAACACGTTGGTCTCGTAGATGCGACGAATCTCCGCATCGCTCGATTCCTCGACGGCCGCGAGTAAACCGAAGCCGGCGTTATTGACCAGCACATCGATGCGGCCGAACTTATCGACCGCGGCTTTGACCGCCGCCTTCGCCTGTGCCTCGTTTGTCACGTCGAGTTCAACGGTGAGCAACGCGGGCGACTCTCCAAGCCGCTCGGCGATCGCGGCCGCGTTGCGGCCGGTGGCGACGACGGCGTCGCCATCGTCGAGCGCGGCTTGCGCGATCAACGCGCCGAAACCGCGGGATGCGCCGGTGATAAACCAGACGCGTTTGAATTGCTGTTTCGTGACGTTGTTCATGGCTCTTCTCCTGGGTTCGTGATGGATGTGAAACGAAGTGCGTGGAGAGGAGTGTCGGACTGACTGAGGCTTTTGATTAGACGGGAATGGGTGGAATGACTTTTCCATCCACGGAAAAATTGCGTGGCGAGCGGACATGCGTGGCCCCAGAGTCAGGCAGCGCGATGTCGTCGACAAAGTGGATCTGGCACGTTCACGGCAACGCGGTGTTCGGTTGGTGATGACAACGACCGTGCAGTTCACCGCGGTGGGTGTCTCTTGCTAGCCGGTTGGGTTAGGTCCACAACGTCCGCTTTATGGTGCTCCAGTGCGCAATACGCTGATTCGACTGGCTAACCGCTTTGGAGAGGGTCGTCTGAACGGAGGAGTCGTAAGCACTCTTTCAAAACACCTGGGTCCCAACATACACTTCCGGGTCTGCGACCGCGAGGATGCATATCCGGCGGTCCGCTACCTGATTAGCAACGGCCGTCGGCCGTGACGAGACATTCGCCCGTTGCGTCGCTCAGACCTTCAATGAGCCGGGCAAGTCAGCAAACGATCATTCCATGCGGGGTTCGACCGACGCTTACCTATCGCTTTTCTCCCTGCGGCGCGAGACTCACAGCTGATTTCCCTGTTTGGTTTTTGTCCGACCCGATTTCGGCGTAACGGTATCCCAGGAGCAGTTTCAACGAGGATTACCCTAATATCGCGGACCGAGATGCATTCCTAAATTGGATGAAGCAATTAGAGGGGTCGCTTACGGCAATACACCATTTCGCCCATCATACAAATGGGCGCAGTCGATTCGGGAGACGGTAATGAGCACAACAACCCCGCTTGAAGAATCCCTGGCTCGCGAAGTGAATGGCGTTTCGTTCAGTCAGTTCATCGAGAGAACTCTGCAGGACTACGGTGTACCCGGAGCAGTAGTGGTCGTGGCCAGCGACCAGGGCACCGAATATCTGGAAGGGCACGGTGTGCGTCGTCGCGGCGACAGCGCGCCCGTCGACGGGAATACTCGATTCCAGATCGCATCCATGAGCAAGTTTGTTACCGCGACCGCGGTCGGCGCATTGGTCGATAAACGCGCGGTTTCCTGGGACGCGCCTGTCAGGACTTTCTCTCCGGAGACAGTGCTCGCAGATGCTTATGCGACCGAGAACGTCATCTTGCGCGATTTCTTTGCGCATCGCACGGGGCTGCCGAAGTACGGTGATCTGCTTCCCCGGCTTGTAGAGTACGGCCCCGAAGAACTCTTACACCGGGCGCGATACCTGCCCTTCGCGACTAGTTTCCGGTTCGGATATGAATACACAAACTACGGGATCTTCCTTGGGCAATGCAGTGCTGCGCGTGCCGCCGGGATGAGTCCGCCGCAACTGCTGTCGCAGACGATACTCGAGCCATTGGGCATGACGCGCAGCGCTCCGGTGCAGGCGGAACTTTTCAAGGACAACAATCACGCTGCTGCGCATAACCTCGATGGTTCGGTCATGCCGCACGAGAACGTTGACAGTTTCAGCGGCGCCGGCGCGATCGTCTCGACCGGGCGCGACCTCGCGCGCTGGATGATGATGTTGCTGGCGGAAGGCTCATTCGGCGGCGCGCCTATCCTGCACGAAGACACCGTCAGGGACATTTTTTCCGCGAGCATGGTAGGAGGACCGTCCAGCCTGCTGGGCGAGCGGAGCACGGTTGGACTCGGTTGTGAGAGCTACCCGTTTCTTCGCTGGCGCGTGGTCGAGAAAAATGGCGCGCTCAACGGAATGCGCTCGGTCGTTACGCTAATCCCCGAGCTTCGAGTTGGTATCGCGATCCTCGCAAACAAACAAATGACGGTTTTCCCGGAGGCGGTGCGCGCGGAGTTTCTCGAGCGGGTACTGGCGCCATCAGGACGGGATCTGCAAAAGCAGATTCACGAGGAGCAGAAAGGGTGGGAGTCGCTGGTCGTTATTCCTACACCGCCTGCCGACGCACAACCCCTCACGCGGGAGCTGAACGCTTTCACCGGGCCCTATGTAAGCCCGCTCTACGGAGCACTTGAGATAACGCGCGATGGCGCAGGCTTTGCCGTGAAGATCGGTGAGCACGATTACCCTGCAATGCTGGCCCATTGGTCTGGGGATACATTTCTCCTTCGGTTCGACGATCCGGATATTGCGCCGGGCCTTCTGAAGTTTCATTTCGAGAAAGAAGCTTCCCGCGCAAGCAGCTTCGACGGTGCTGAGGTGCCGCCCTTCAATACCGTCAACTATGGGCACTTTGATCGGACTTGACGATAGTGTCGAGGCGACTCAAATGGACTCTGAGTCGGGCAAACATGCTTATCATGAGATCTCATCTGACGCAATGTATCGGAGGGAAAACTAACGATGTCGGCGATGTCAACCATTCGAGGATTAGTCGTTGCGCTCACCCTTGTTGCCTCGGCGGCGCACGCCCAGAGGACGGACTACTGAGGAGCGCGACTTCCCGATCAGCCGACGCAGTTTATCTTCGGCTACGGCTCGCTCATCGATACGCCATCGCGCGATGAGACCGCCGGGAAACATATCGCGGCCATTCCCGTGCGCGTGTCGGCGGCGTTCGGTTATGTGCGCAGCTGGAGCGATCGCTCAAGCTCGGGGTTCACAGCGCTCGGCCTGCGTCGTCCGTTGGAGGGAGAGGGGCCAATGACCATCAACGGCGTCATCTATCCCGTTGGCAATGACATGTCTGCATTTGACTCGCGCGAAAAAGGATATGTGAGGGTCGAAGTGCCGCGCGCGCTTATCGAGGCGGTGTCATGGCAGGCCCTGCCCGTACAGGGGACTGTCTGGGTCTACGTGCCCAAGGCTGCGGGCAAGGAACCCGGCGAAGGGCTTCCGCCGCCGGACGCGAAATTTCCAATGGTCCAGTCCTATATCGATATCGTCATCGAAGGGGGACTTGAATACGGGCCAGAATTTGCGCGCGAGATCATCGAGACAACGCGCGGTTGGAGTCCCTACTGGCTCAACGACCGTACGCTAGCACGTCGGCCGTGGGTGTTCGACAGGCAGTACGCAAAGGTCGACGCGCTGCTCTCGACGGCGGCGCCTTGCTTTGCGCAACGGACGTTCTCCGAGGACTACGCCGCTGTCAGCGCGACCATTGCAAAGCGCAAGGGCGATGCGTGTCGTCAGGAGGGAAACGGTCGCTAAGCCGAGGTTCACGCGTTCGAGCAAGTGACGATGTTTGAAAGGAGAACCCACGTGTTGAAATACGGCAAGCCGTTCAACTTTGCAGACTGGATCCGTGAACACGCACACCTGCTGAAGCCTCCCGCTGGCAACCAGCAAGTGTGGAAGGATAGCGACTTTATCGTCACCGTGGTCGGCGGACCCAATCGCCGCACTGATTTTCATGACGATCCATACGAAGAGTTCTTCTACCAGACGACGGGAAACGCGTTTCTGAATCTGATCGTGGACGGCATGCGCGAACGGGTCGATTTGCGAGAGGGAGATGTGTTCCTGATGCCGCCGCATGTCCGGCATTCACCGCAGCGACCCGAGGCCGGTAGCGTCTGCCTGGTAATCGAACGGCAGCGCGAGGAGGGCGCGATCGATGGCTTCGAATGGTATTGCGGCAACTGCGACCATCTCGTGCACCGGGCCGAAGTGCAGTTGAAGAGCATCGTCGACGATTTGCCGCCGCTCTTCGCCGCATTCTACGATTCTGAGGATAAGCGCCGCTGTCAGCACTGCGGCACGGTTCATCCGGGACGCGACGGTGCCGGGCGGTAGCGTCCATGCTTCGGTTTTTGCCGGCAGGCTAACCGTTTAGATTTTGGACGACGCATGCTCAAACTTGCAAGCGTCGCAGGCAGCCGGACACTCATGCAGCAACTTTAAAAGGGGAATGTCGCCGGATGGCGCTTCGTGTGCGGACGCCAATGGCAAGGCGACCGGCAAGATAAAACAGTGAGCTGCATGCGTCCGTCGGACGGGCTAATAACCGTTGACAGTTACGCGTCTGCGACATCGACGCCGGCTCTGCCAGCCGCGTCGAGTTCTGTCAGCGTGAAAGCCCCGCATCTGACCGGCTTCTGAAGCGGTTGCCTGCTTCGCACCGTTAAGGGGCAGACCTCCGCGCTTTGAAGTATGTCCATGCATCAACGACAGCTATGCTTCAAAGCGCGAGAAGCCGCGCAGTTCGTGAGCGCGTCTGCCCCGAAAGGCGACATCTATTGCCTTACTGCCGCGACACTCGTTGCTTAGCTCCACACTGGCGTATGCAAAGAGGAGAATGCGCCCAGAGGGTGGCGATGCTGACTCTGGGATCATCGTGCTCCACTTGCCGACCGCAAATCGGCGCCGTCCTAGGCCGTCCGAACGAGTCAAGCCGGCCACAATGAGCCATTTCCTCGTCGAACGTAGCCGCCATCCAAACGGCCGCAGTCGGCTTCAAAGCCGACGAAGGACATGCCGTGGTCGTGACAGGAGTGACCACAGCCTCGTCATCCGTCTCGGCTCCGCGCGAATGAAACACGCCTTGCGAATAAGGTTATCTTCGAGGCGCACCCATTTCGCTGGCTGCTATGATCGACCCGCGCAACAACGCGAGAACGCCTGACTCGATCGATGCCTGGTCGCGCGTCCATAGTTGACAGCATGACGCGCGCTGATGCGGGAAATCAGCGCCGAGTGCCTTTCAACGATGGGCGGGTCCGCCTACAGGAAAGTGGCTATGCTCCTCGAGGGAAGCGGCGGCGCCTTTTCGTGCGGCGCTAACTTTCTGCGTAGGCGCGCGCGAGAAGCCGAACCTTCTCCGCAAGTGCTAACGCGCGCGCCCGAGCGTGCACATCAAAGTACAACTCCATCCCTCTAACGACGCGCTCTAAACTCAGGGCAGCTCCTGCAAGTCGGGATCGAGTGCACGCCGTCGGAACAGCGTGTCGAGCGTAATCGCGCCGGATAGCAGCCTCGAAAGCTCGGGAACGCGCCCGGACGCATGCTGGTCGAGGGCGTAGGCAGCATCAAGTAAGCCTGAGTGCACTCTGGTTCGATTTGCCATTTGGTCGCAGACGGTCGGTAGGGAGCAAGACATAAATCCGTGAACGGTCGAAATGCAAAAAATCTCGGACACGCCTTGCAAACAGGTTGGATGCGCAACTCTACGAAGCACTCAAGCTGAACGACGGCAAAGCGCGGGCCGCTTTATTCTCAAAAGCTCCATCACTTCGTATTGGTCGTCAGCGGACGAGATCGGAATAGTCAGCCATTTTCCGTCTGGGTAGGCGCGCGCTGCATCATAAAGCTCGACCAAGCGCGGGCTCCAGGAGTACCGTCGCTCCTCGAACTTCTCCCGCTCAGCACGTCCGAAGACGACCAAGACCGACAACAGCTTGCGTGACGGAATTAGCGTGCAGAAGGCCTTCGTCTTCTTGTACCTCAACGACCAACCGCGCTTCTTTCCGCCATATTTCCAGTCCGGCGCAAAGACACCGGGGTAGGATGTGTCGATCCAGCTGCGCAATTCGACCCAATCCTTAAAGGCCTCGCCCCCCATCCAGTCGAGGACACTTCGCTCATCGGGCTGTGAAGATTCGTCCGCCATCCGATCTCCGATTTGGATAATCTGCTGCATGCGCCGTTCCTCTTCGTATTTGTAAATACGGACCCGTTTCGTGGGTCGACTGCTAAGCTTTTTCGACCGGCCCGCTGCTCTGAAGGGCCGTTTTTTTGTGAAAGGACCTGAGTTTACGTCAAGCTGCAAGGTCAACCTTTGTCGGATCTGACGACGCCTCGATCTGACCGGTTGAGCACACTAGCTGCGGCCACAGGGAGAGACGCACGAAGTAACGCAAGCGACGCAGCAAGCAAGACGATGTCTTTCAGAAGGAACTGGCCGGGCAATGCCGAGATGGCGGGAAAGCCGCCCGCCGTCGGCTCCGCCACGCCTGGGGTTGTCACGAAAAAGGTAAGCGTAATCAGGTAGGTCGCGGTCGACATCGCCGCGCCCAATGCTGAGAATAGCGGCTGAAAGGCCCCGACGACCAGCGCAGCGGCGGTCGAAAGTTCAAGCACGCCTATCACAAAACTCGCGCCCCGGACACCAAACAGCGTGTGCAACCAACCCATGATCGGGCTGTTAATGACGAAAGGCGCGATGCCTTGGGCTTCGTAGGCGGTGAATTTCATCCCGCCAAACCAAATAAAAACAATGATCAGCGCCCATCTCAATGTCGCAAGCGACGAGTATGAGCCGGCGCCTTTTTCTGCGATCTGAAAGCGGAATCTATTTGCGTGGGTGTTCATTTGCATTTATTCCTAGGTTGTCGCCATTTTTCAAAGTCTCAAGTTACTTGTCCGTCGCTGGCAAAGACTGATAGCGAAGGTTACAGTCCTATTACGAGTGCGACTGCTTGCGACTCCATGTGACCGTAGCGGGATTGCTCCTGCTTTGAAGGAGCCTTTTATCTGTCAAGCAACTTTCGGTATTGCACAAAACCCGACCGTTGACCGATCTCGTCGTAAAGCTTCATGGCGATTTGGTTGGATTTATGCGTCAGCCAGTGCACGCGGGCTGCCTTTCGACGTCTTGCATCAGCGTAGACGTGCTCAATTAGTGCTCGGCCGATACCGCCGCCGCGTGCATCAGGCGCCACAAACAGGTCCTGAAGGTAACAATAGTCGTTCGACGTCCAGGTGGATCGATGGTAGATCGCATGCGCCAGACCAAAGGCGTGTTCCCCCATCACCGCAAGAGCCGCGTGCATAGGTTCAATCGGGTCCAGAAAGCGCGACCAAGTCTCCCTAGTCGCAGACTCGGGTATCTCCACTTTGTAGAAACGGTGATAGTCCTTCCACAACGGCAACCACATTGCGTAATCATCCGCCACGATTGCTCTAATCTCGACAGAATGCATAGACCACTCCAAAGGCGCGTCGACATCAATTCAAATCCACACGGCACTGCTCGACGCTTAGGTATACCGAGCAAAAATGAAGACGACTGCGCGAAGGCTTCGGGTTACTTAGGAATCGCCCAATTCGCTTCGGGTTCCCCTTGCTATTGAACCGGGGTGGTTAAGGCTTCTCGTTAGTGTCCACAACAAACACCGCGAGCAACTTCGCGGGCTTGGTTTTGCTCGCGTTGCGGCTGATCGAATGGAGAGCGCCGGGCGGCTCCGGCCAGCTTTCGCCTACCCGGTAAATATGTGTCGCGCCGTCGTTTACTTTAGACTCGATTGCACCCTCGACCACGTATGCGTAAATGAAGCCGGAACTCGGGTGGGTGTGCGGTCTAGACATCCCACCCGGCGGATACGTGACTTCTACTGCTTTCAACGACTTGCCAGGAAGATTCGGAATGACCGCATCGAAGTTCATCTTGACCGATTCCTCCTGAGCCTCATGCGCCGAGGCGACGCTGACCGTCACGATCGCCACAGCAATGTAACTGACTATGACCGTCAAAAATCTCATGCTGTTCTCCTTGGGTGTATCCCGTTCTGTCCACACTTATCGCAAGCGATCGGATTCGACCGTCGCCGTTACTTGGATTCCCCGCTGCACACCTGGACGTTCGAGACCGCGGTCAAGCCAGCGTTGGACGTGTGCGAAGCGGTCGTAACCGACGAGTTCTCGGGCTTCATAGAACCCGATAAGATTGCGTACCCAACCTAGCAACGAAATATCGGCGATGCTGTACTCGTCACCCATGACCCAGTGGCGGCCGGCAAGTCGATCATCGAGGACGCCAAGAAGCCGTGCTGATTCCGCTGCGTAGCGATCACGTGGGCGCTTGTCTTCGTAGTCCTTTCCGCCGAACTTATTAAAAAAGCCAACCTGGCCGAACATAGGTCCGACGCCACCCATTTGCCACATGAGCCACTGGATCGTTTCATAGCGAGTCTTCAAATCAGTCGATAGAAACCGCCCTGTTTTTTCCGCGAGATAAATCAGGATTGCTCCGGATTCAAACAACGCGAGCGGACGTCCTTCGGGACCATCTGGATCAAAGATCGCTGGTATCTTCCCATTGGGATTGAGCGCGAGAAATGCGGGCTCACGTTGCTCGTTTCCCGTAATGTCTATCCTATGCGCTTCATAGGCAAGGCCGGTTTCTTCCAACATAATTCCGACCTTCACTCCGTTTGGCGTCGGAAGGGAAAATAGCTGGAGGCGATCGGAATACCGTGCAGGCCAGCGCGAAAAAATCGGGTGATCGAGTGCCATCATGTTCGTTGGTCAGTGGTCTAGGTCGGCCTTGAAGGCGGGGAGGTCGACAACGGTTGGAATGGGTTGTGAGCCGGTACGACTACGACGAACAAATGCAAATGACCCCAGGGTGCCGACTTGCTACCGGCGATGCCGATCAGGGGCGCACTTCGATAATCGTCTTTCCGTTTATCCGCTCGCTTGCATTGAATGTAGAAACGGCGTCGTCCAGCGCGGCTACCTTACCGATGTGGGTTCGCATCCGTCCGTCCCGAACGCGCTGGACGATCTCGCTGAGCAGGGCGCGATCGGATTCAACGACGAAGTCCACTGTTAGGCGATTTACCAACCCGGCGTCGACCGGTCCTGCAATTGTCACCAGCGTTCCTCCTGGTCTAAGCAAGCCGGCAGATCGCTTGGCGATCTCGCCGCCCAGAACATCGAAAACCAAATCGACGTCGCCAACGTCTTCCAAGGCCTCTTTCTCAAGGTCAACAAATTCTTGCACCCCGAACCCAAACGCCATCTGACGATGTGCAGAACGTCCCGTGCCGATAACGTAGGCGCCCTGCTGACGTGCAAGTTGAGTCGCCATCGACCCAACTACGCCAGCCGCACCGTGCACCACGACGCTCTGCCCCGACTTAAGGCGGCCATGGTCGAACAGCCCCTGCCAAGCAGTCAGACCGGACATTGGCAGGCTTGCGCCGACCGCAAAATCGACGTCGCCAGGCAACGGCGTTATGTTGCGGGCTTCAATTGCGACATATTCCGCCAAGGTGCCGTCGCGGTACCAATCCGTGAGGCCGACGACGCGTTGACCCACCGACAGGCCCGTTGTCCCATAGCCAAGAGCAGTGACGACTCCGGCTACTTCGTGGCCCGGGATTGACGGTGTTCGGTCTGCGCCTTGACGGTCAATCCAGGTCGATGGCCATGACAACTCGTCCCAGGTGAACCCGGAGGCATGGACTCGAACGATGACGTCGTTTATCCCTGCCTCTGGATCCGGCCGCTCGGTGAGTTGCATTCCAGCTATCCCAGCCGCCTGATCCGTCACAATGATTGCCTTCATCGTTCATCTCCCTGCTCATCTGCACGTGTCTTAACCTTCACAAGCACCTAGGCGCTATTCAGATCGAGCCGGCCTCCGGTACCGCCGGGAAGTCCTTCTCGGGGTCGAACACGTTGTTGAAAAAGTTTGTCATCGAGTACATTGCCACGAGCGCGATCACCTCCATGACGTTCGCATCGGTATAGCCGGCGTCGCGGATGGCCTTCACATCGGCATCAGCGATACGTCCGCGTGTCTCGATGACTTTGCGCGCGAACTGAACGGCGGCGTCACGCCTTTCATCCGTCGCATGGCCCTTGCGAGCTAGGATGATTTCATCCGCGGATAGTCGTGCCATGTGATTCGCCGTGAAGCTGTGAACCGACAGGCAATAGTTGCAACCGTTGACCTCCGATACGGCAAGCCCGATGCTGTCGCGCGTCTTGACGTCGAGTGCCTTACTCAACGAGCCAAGCAACGTCGCCCAGGCGTTAAACGCAATCGGGCTCTTCGCGAAGGCGGCCATCATGTTTGGGGTGAACCCGATGTTTTTGGCAAACGCGTCAAGTGTCGGCTTCGATTCCGCCGGCACTTGTTCCGGCGTCAAAATGCTTGTCCGTGCCATTTAAGTCTCAAAATTAATGGATGCTGGTTGATGAACTGATGATCCGATCGATCACGGGCACTGCTTGCGACCGCGCGTCACACGAGTGTTAGAACGTCGCTCACCGGGCGACGCGGCTTCTGCGCCCAATTGCCAACTCGCTCTGCGCCGATCGACAACAAGAGCACCGGCACCTCGTTCTCGCCCAACCCGAACTCACGGTGCACGGCATCTGCATCGAAGCCGATCATGGGCGTTGATCCTAGGCCCATCGAGCGGGCAGCGTAGATCATGGCCGAAGCGCCGAAGGTGGCGGTGCGCACTGCCTCATCTCGCTGGCGCTGGGGGTAGGCCATGTAGAGTTCGCGTGCAGGATTCTCCCATTCCGGCACCATCGCCGCCGGCATTACGCCGGCCTCGACCAGCGGCGCAAGACGCTCCGGAATGACACCGGTATCCACCAGTTGGCCGCAAACAATGAAGGTCACCGCTGCGTCGCGGACCGCAGGCTGATTCCATGCAATTGGGCTCAGACGCGACTTGGCTTCTTTCGTGCGAACTGCGATGAAGCGCCAGTTCTGCAGGTGGAAAGATGTCGGAGCGCTGGTTCCGATCCGCACGAGTTCGCGGATTTGTTCGTCGGTCAAGGAGGCTGCCGCATCGTAATACTTCGTGGCGCTGCGACTCAGGATGCATTCAATGACTGCATTGCTCATATTTTCTCCGTTACGGATAAGTATTTCTACATATTAGTGTTGGGGCGTGGCAAACTAGTCGGCGCCTGTTCCGATCGCGCGAAAGCTCACCGGGCCGCCGAGTCAGTACTCAATTCGTCAACTGGCAAGGCGGATCCGATCTGACGCACCACGCGTTACGCTTGCACGCACTTGGGGACTTCTCTCTGCAACATGGGTACTACTGTAGGCTTGTGGCACGCCAATTTCACGACTCGATTTGCTCATTCGAGTATCCGAAGAGATCAACTTGCCGTTGGGCCCAGATCTGCGCATCCCGCTAGTTGGGCATCTCTGGATGCTCGGCGCCCCGAGGCCCGGTCCTTGCGGAAGCTGAACCAGTCCGAGATCGCTACGACCTCGAAGATCACATTCGGTACTACGCTGGTTCAGTTTCTCGGGCCAGACGGCGCCACTCACCGGCCGTCATCCCCATTCGCTCCGCAAACAGCCGCCGGAACGACGACACCGATTGGTAGCCCACCGATTCGGCGATCGCCTCGGTTGCTCTCGCCGAATCCTTAAGATCATTCGCCGCTAGGCTCATACGGATATCCGTGAGAAAGTCAATCGCCGAGCGCCCGAGCGCGTCGCGGAAGTGACGCATGAAAGTGGCGCGTGACAAATTGCACAGCGCCGCGAGTTCGGGAAGGCTCCAGTTCCTCGCGGGTTCTGAAAACATTGCCGAAATGGCGGGCGCGAGTCGTTGATTGCCCGCTATCGTGAGCAAGCCTGGCGGGAGTTGTGAAGATTGGCTCGCCTGGCGTAGGACCACAGCGAACAGCGCAGAGCTCAGCGCATCCAGTATCGTACGTGCTCCTAGCTTGTCACCCGCAGACTCTTCTCGCATCAGTGTCACAAGGTTAGCCACGTGGTTTGAAGCAGCATCACATCCCGTTCCGCCATCGCCACTGGCGGTCCGCACTATCAGATCTGTCGGTAAGTAATCGCGAATCAGACGATCATGGGGCGGTTCAATCAGGAATCGACCGCACAACATATCCAGGCCCTGACCAGCTCCCGCGTTTTCGCTGTACGTCACTCCTGCAAGCCCCTCGCGTTCCTGTGTCGGTAAGGGCGTGCGTCCGCTACCATCGTGCATAACATGTGCCGCCCCGTGGGGCAGTAGCAGTATGTCCCCGCTTGTTAGCTCACGTGAAGTCCCTTTCTCCGAGTTCTCAACTAGGGCACGGCCTTTAAGGACGACGTGGAAAGGGATCTCGTGCCCCGCCGACTTAGCCCACGCGACTCGCCACGGCGCGCCGTATGTACAGCGGACCTCCAGCCGTCCAGTGACAGTAATCATTTTCAACAGCTGACTCAACCAGTCGACTTTCAGCATAGGAGTAACCCAATACGTCGGCGCAGAAAGAACGTGTAGTCGTTCGTGTTGGCGGTTGCGCAAACATCGCCTCACCGACCCGCGCTCAGCCCTCCATCAACATGCAGAATCTCTCCCGTGATAAACGTGGCACGTTCGAGAAAGAGTATTGCGTCTGCGATATCGGTGGCCTCGCCGATACGTCCGAGCGGCGTCGTGGTGCCAAGCGCATCGTGTGTCTCCGCCGGATGCATCGGCGTTTTGATGATGCCGGGCGCAACCGCATTCACACGGATTCCCTTCCTTGCGAATTCAATGGCGAGGGACTTCGTGGCCGCATTCAACCCGCCCTTGGTCAATGCAGCCAGCGCTGAATGAACGCCGCTGTAAGCCGTATCAGCGATACTGGCAGTTACGCTCACCACATGGCCGCCTGACTGCCACTCCATCTCGGCGATGGCCAGTTGAGTCACGTAGAAGAAGCCATTGATATTGACGTTCGTCACAGCAGCAAAATCTTCCGCAGTGTGGTCGGTGAACGGTTTACCGATATAGATTCCCGCATTGTTGACGAGTGTGTCAATCCTGCCGAATCGAGCCATGCCTTCGGAAACGACGCGCCGGGCGACTGCCGGATCAGCGATGTCGCCGCCGACCGCCAGGATGTTTTCGTCGTGCGACTGCTCGATCGAACGTGAAGTCGCTATGACCGCGTAGCCGATTTTCCGGAATGCGCGGACGGTAGCTGCGCCAATGCCTCGCGATGCGCCGGTAACGAGAACAACCTTCTGTGATGTGCGCATGTTCAGTTGGCCTAAAGTGGAGATTCCGGGTCGAGGCCGGCGATCACGGACGCGAGAATCATTCGATGGTGATTCATCGGCGCTTGAGCTCCATAAGCTCGTGGCCGAAAGATTAAATCGCCCCTTCGAATCGGCTCTCCCGACAGCACGCATATTGAAGACGCTCGTGCAGTGGCAGCACCCCAGATCTGGCTCGCGTAGTGCCCCGAACATGGATCGCTCCACCGGACGCTTATTGTCGTCGATGACAGCTTTTCCAAGACCGACACTTGCAAAAGGGAACGTGCATCTTCCATAGTTTGCATCGCCCCTTGTTATGAAGCACCGGTGGAATCAAGGGCGCGGCTGGTATGGTCCCGTGGTACGCCTAGGCTCGACTCCAACTTCAGGTTTGCTACTAGCGCCTCCCGAAGCTCGGCCGCGCGCGCTTGGTCGATAAAAGCCGTTGCCTGCAGGGGCAAATAATGGACTGACTTGAAGCCGATGCAGTCGAATATGGCGGTGAGATACGGCGTGAGAAAGTCCGGTTGATTTGCTCGCTGCCCCAGAAACACGCCACCAGACGCGATTCCGACGAACACTGGTCGATCGGGAAGCAGTCCAACTTTGCCGGTGGGCGTCGACTGCATTGTGCTACCAACCCTAACAGGTTGCTGAAGTACCGACGGTTCATGTCATCGCGGAAGTGCGCTGATGCGTTGATATTAGGCCCATCACTTGCCC
>NZ_FCOJ02000150.1 GCF_001545035.1 Caballeronia glebae | reverse complement strand
GCAATGGGGCGTTCATTGTGCACCTCCTTCTGAAACCTCGATAAACATTGGGATCTGTCCTTCGACGTCGTTGCGACACGGGCGATGTTTGCGCGTCAGTGCCGTCGCAACAGCTTCGCTGCGAAGATCACTTGCACGAATCTGCCAGGGGGCGTCGGGCACCACTTGTTCGGCAGGCAGAACCCTATCGTTGATCAGTCGCCGGATCATGTAATGGGTGACGCCAAGCAGCTTTGCAGCCTCGGACATCGTCAACCATTCCCCATTCTTCTCGGCCGACTTGTAGGCGCGGATGTCTCGTACGTTCCGTATAGAGCGGACGCGATGTGCGGTCCACGTCTTGTCCTGGCCGGTCCGTATCCCCATCCGGTTTAGCGATGCAGCGATGTCCTTATCTGACCATCGGGCAGCCATGCTGCGAACGATCGCGAGCGCTTCGTCAGAGGTGCTGCATCCGTGCTCGCCTGTCTTCGGTTTGCGGATCCGCAGTTGTGAGTGCTGCCCACCTTGCCAGTGAATCGTCAGGATGATTTCACGGGCCGTCTCGTCCACGTCCGCAACAATATCAACGATCAGGGCTCGCACCAGTTGCTGACGCATGCGCATGGTGACACCCGGAGCGTTCCAGGCAGCGTCGAGGTCCTCGGCAAGCTTTGTGAAGTCAGGAGCAGGGATAGCTGCCGTCGGTGTGCCTGCCGTCTCAAGGCGTGCCTGGCAGGCCTGTACACGACGCAATGCCGTTTCCCAGTTCTTCTCCAGTTGCGCAGCGATCAGACGGTTATCGGGGTCGCAGGCGGCGTAGCGTCGCTCGGCCAGCGTCGCTTCATACTGAGCCTGCTGCAGCTCGAGTTCGATGATCCGCCGCTGCTCCCTCATGGTGTCCATATGCATTTGCTCGGCCTGCAGGGCCGCCTCTATCGCCATTGGCTCCACGACACGCATTAGTTCTTTTGCGATTGCAGCGTCTATGCGAGGGCCACCAAACCTCATGCACTTCGGAGGTGTCATGTCAAAACGGTAGCATCGGTAGACCGGTCGCGGCGTGCGTCCAGTATAGGTCACCGACAGGCGGCGTCCGCAGCGCGCACATCCCAGCAGACCAGCCAGCAGAGCCTGTCCACCACGCCCCGATTTTACGTCACCCGTCTTGCCGTAGGCATTGGCCGCGAGCAGCTTGCGGTTGCGTTCGAATTCTGCCCAGTCGATGTAGCCCTCGTGGTGCTCCCTGAGCAGAACCTCCCATTCTTCAAACGGCTTGCGGTGCTTGTAACTTTTGCGCGCACGACCATCAACGATGCTCATCTGCTTGCCGCTCTTGCCGTACACATAGGCCCCGGCATAGAACGGATTCCGCAGCACTGAGATCACGTTACGGTAACGTATCAGCGTCCAGTCGACGTGTGTCAAGGTTCTACCATCGGTAGGGCGTGGGAAGTGAACTTGTTCAGCCAGTAACGACAGAAAGGCCTGCCGCGCGCTACCCAGTTCGCGAAAGCGGGTAAAGATCAGGCTTATCACTTTCTGCAATCGCAGGTCTGGATCGAGACCCAGGCCGACCTCACGATGCCAGAGATAGCCAATCGGCACGCTAATGCGCAATTCACCGCGCTTGGCCTTGGCGCGCGCGGCATCGAGCATCCGCGTTCGGAGCACATTGAGCTCAAATTCGCTGATGCTGCCCTTCATGCCGAGCAGCAGTCGGTCATTCGGCCGACAAGGATCGTACACGCCATCGAGGTCGATGACCCTCGCCTCGACAAGACCGCACAGTTCAAGCAGATGGTGCCAGTCGCGTCCGTTACGGGCGAGACGTGATGCATCCAGGCAAAGGACAGCTCCGACTTCTCCGGCACAGAGCAATGCCACCAGGCGCTCAAAGCCGGGCCTCGCGACCGCTCCGCTCGCCGACCGCCCCAGATCATCGTCAATGACCTCGATATCGCGGAATCCGCGGCGCTTTGCTTCGTCCACGAGCTCGTACTGTCGACGCTTGCTCTCGAGGTTCATCTGCACCTGAGCCTGCGTAGACTGCCGGACATAAACCACTGCCTTGCGCTGGAGAAGGGGCGCTGGCAAACGATCAGCGTTCGTCATCGTCACACTCCTTCCCGGCGGTAGCGCCGGCGGCCTGTATCAACAGCCTTGCAAGATGCGTGATTGCCCTCGAGCGCTGTGCCGCGTTCATCCCCTGCAACTCGACGTTGTCGAACCTCATGCTCATCTGGCGCAGCGTCACCGCAGACGATTGCGGTCGTGCTGGAACGCCCTTTGGCTTGTCCATTGCGTTTCTCCCGGACGATGTTGGAACCGTCCGGCGAGTTTGCTCTCAAGCGCCGATCAACAAGCAGCCGATGCAGATCGTATAACACCGCCACGGTGACCCTCGGCTCACCAAGCTCCATTGCTGAACATACTGCGCGGTCGAGCATCCACGCTGCCACCATCTTGACTACGCCAGCGTCAATTTCGACATGCACCACGCCGCCGCCGCGTTGCTCGACGTCTCGAACCTTGACGCGGCGACCATATAGCGCATGCCAACGATAATGGACTTCAACTTCTTGCCCGATATGGGCAGAATGAATGCGAACTCGCG
>NZ_FCOJ02000050.1 GCF_001545035.1 Caballeronia glebae | reverse complement strand
CCGGTCGTGCGCGCGGCGCTCGCGGCCGCGCACGAAGCGGTCGCGCAGAGCGGCCGCGACGCCGCGACGCTCGCCGCCGTGTTCGCGGCATCGGGCGGCGATGGCGGGAATTTTCACGCGATCTGCGAAACGCTCGCGAGCGACGAACCGCAACTCTCGCCGACGCGCTTTCACAACTCCGTGCACAACGCGCCCGCGGGCTATTGGAGCATCGCGACGCGCGCGATGGCCGCATCGAACGTGCTGTGCGCTTACGACGGCAGCTTCGCGGCGGGCTTGCTGGAAAGCCTCGCGCAAGTGAGCGTCGATGGCGTCGCGACCTTGCTCGTCGCCTACGACACGGATTATCCCGAGCCGTTGCGCCGGGTGCGCCCCATCGCCGATGCGTTCGGGCTCGCGCTGGTGCTCGCGCCGCACAGGAGCGAGCGGACGCTCGCGCGCATCGAAGCGCGCCTCTCGGATGCGCACGCGTTCACCTTCGCCGATGCCGGTCTCGAAGCGCTGCGTCTGTCGAATCCGGCGGCGCGCGCGCTGCCGTTGCTCGAAGCGCTGGCGCGCGGCGCGGCATCGAATGTCGTGCTCGATTATCTCGACGACACGCGCCTCGCCGTGGATATCGATCCGTCATGAGCGCCGCGCAAGTTCTCGATCGGGCGTGGATCGCCGCGCGCATTCCGCACGGCGGCGCGATGTGTCTGCTGGACGCCGTTGTCGCGTGCGATGCGCAGCGCATCCGCTGCACGGCGACGAGTCATGTTTCGCCCGACAACCCGCTGCGCTCGAAAGGCCGCCTCGCCTCGGTGTGCGGCATCGAATACGCGGCGCAGGCGATGGCGGCGCATGGCGCGCTCCTCGGCGCGGAAGGCCGCCGCCCGCGCGTCGGCATGTTGACGAGCGTGCGCGGCGTGCAGATCCACGTCGATCGGCTCGACACGCTCGACGGCCCGCTCGATGTCGAAGCCGAACGCATCGGCGGCGACGACAACACGGTGCTCTACCGCTTCACCATTCACAACGCGGGCCGCTTGCTGCTGAGCGGGCGCGCCGCCGTGATTCTCGACGCCGCTCACGCCGCCGGTTTCGTCGCGCAATAAGCAGAGAAGATGCCGAGTTCGACATCGCGGCGCACGTTCGCGAACCCCGCGCGTTCGATTGCGGCGATCACCGTATCGGGCGGCACGCAGGCCTCGATCGTGTCCCAGTAATAGCGCATCAGTTCGACGCTTTCCCCTTTCCTGCCGACGATGCGCGCGATCATCGGCACCACGCCGCGCATGTAGAACTTCAGCGCCGCGACGCCCACGCCATGCGCGGGCCGCGTGATCTCAAGCACGCAGAGCCTTCCGCCGGGCGCGAGCACGCGGAAGTATTCGTCGAAGGCCTTCGCGAGATCGCTCACGTGGCGCAGCGCGAAACCCATGCTCAGAAAATCGTAGGCGGCGCTGTCGCACGGCAAATCCTCCGCCGTGCCGATGCGCGTCTCGACGCCGACCGGCAAATGCGCCGCGCCGACCATGCCGGGACTCGGATCGACGCCCGTGACGAGCGCCGGATCGCCCGTGATCGCGACTGCTTCCCGGGTGACGAGCCCCGTTCCCATGCCGACATCGAGCACGCGCATGCCGCGCGCGAGCCCCGCCGAGCGCAGCGCGCGATTGCGATACCAAGGGCCGGAGCCGAACGCCATCGCGCGTTCGATCGCGTCGTAATCGGACGCGGTGCGGTCGAACATGCCGCGCAGCCAGAGACGCCTTTTCGATTCGTCGGCGTAATAGGCGGTGAGCGGCTCGTGCGGGGCTTTCTGGTCGATCGGGTCGATCGGGTCGATCGGCTCGCGCCTTCGGGAAGTCATTCGGTCTCCAGTTTTTTACTGTGCCGCGGATCGTTTATTTGCCGCGTTTAGCAGGGCGCGCGCCCGCTCAATGAAGCGTCGTCCACGCGAGCGCAATGGAGAACGTCGCGAGCACGATCGACGCGCCGCGCTGCACGCGCTCGGGACTCAGCCACGCCAGACGTCCGGTGCCGAGCGCCGCGCCGAATGTGATCCACAGAAAGCCGATGGGAATCAGCGCGGCGGCGAAGATCGACATCGTCCGCACATAGACGATGGAGTCGCCGAAAGCGCTGGCCGGAAAGATCGCGCTTGCGAACAGCATCGCCTTGGGATTGAGCAGCGTCGTGACGAAGAGCGCGCGCATGCCGACTGCCCTTTGCGCGGACGTCGGCAATGAAACGGCGGTGCGCCACATCGCGACGGCGAGATACGCGATGTACACGCTGCACACGATGCGCATGAACGTCGGCAACCAGGTGAGGAAACCGGCCGCGTGCGTGACGAGATAACCCCAGACGGAAATCGCGATGAAATAGCCGGCGAGTTCGGCGGCCATGAGCGGCGTGGCGCGCCTGATGCCACGGCGCAGACCCGCCGTTGCAAGCAGCGTGTTGGTCGGTCCGGGCGTGATCAGGATGATGACGATGCCGAGCAAAAGCAGCGTCGCTTGCGAGTTCGAATGCATGGAACGGTTTTGAATTTTGGATGCAACGTGCTTAATACCATAATTCGATGTCGTTCCTTTCGCGCGGGCACCGCGTTAGTCGGCCACCGCCGCCAGCACATCCGCCGCCGCGCCCGCGACGACCGCCCTCGACACGGCGATCTCCCGCGCCGGCGCCGGCAACGCCCGCGTCGACGCCTTGCGCGCGCGCATCATCGAATTACGCACGCGACGCTCCGGGCGGCTGAACATGCCGCCGCCGACCAGCGCGACGAACGACGCGATCAGCGGCACCGCGAGCAGCATCGTCGCGAACTTGAAGAGGCCGAGTTTCAACGGACTGCGCGATGCCCATGCGGACCATCCGAGCGCGAATCCGATATAAGCGATGCCCGCAGGCGCGCCCGCCAGTTCGGGCATGCCGATACGTTCCGCAAAAGGCATCGGGAAAATCAGAACGAGGAGCGCGACGCTCGACATCGCGTGCACGAGCAGCGTGCGCCGCCGCTTCAGAACGCCCGTGATCGACCAGAACGCCAGCACCAGCACGAACGGCGGACACGCGGCCACGACAGCCGCGAGCGCGAGATACACCACGACTCCGCTCATCAGGTTACGCAGATAACCCTCGGACGACGCGTAGTACACCATGTACGCCGCCGCAACCGCCGCCACGCACGCGAAAAAAACCGTAATGCCGCCCCGTCCGTCCGGCGAAACGACGAGTCTCAGCATTGGAAGACTCGTGAAGCCGGCGAGATAGACCATGAACCGCACAACCGAAAAATGCTGTTTCATCCCGCACCCCTTTCCCCTGACGGTGCGAGCGCTCGTCATGACGGTCTCGCACTGTCGGAGACTTTATGAGAGCTGTCCTCGCCCATCTATCGCCCGCGTCCGAACTCGAATGACGGATCGCGCGCTCAAAAGCGCCGCCGCGAATAGCCTTGCGGTCCTTCGCGGTCGACGTCTCTTTATCGACGGGCAAACGGGGAATCTTTACCCTTCGGCTGCGGGCTATAGGGGCGCATCGACTGCGTCAGCGCACGAGCGGCTTCGCCTCTTGCATCGACGACGCGCGCACGAACTTGCCCGCGCCGAGATGATGAATCGTGTGCAGCGGCTGATTCGATTCGTCGATGGTCCAGTGGCCGTCGACGAACACGCGCGCATCGGCCGCCGCCGCGACGACTTCGGCGAAACAGGTGTCGTAGGCGTCTTCCGTGTGCTTCTCGTCGATGAGCCGGCATTCGAGCCACGCCGCGCAATTCATGTCGATGAGCGGCAGACCGAGCACCGGCCCTTGCACAGTGTCGATGCCGAAGGCCTCGAACTTGTCGATCTCGCGCCCGCTCGTCGAGCCGACCGCGTAAGTGAGATCGATCATCGCCGCGCCCGGAACGATGATGCCGAACGTGCCGCTCGCGGCGGCAAGTTCGCGCGTGTAGGTGCGCTTGTCGATCACCACGGCGATGCGCGGCGGCGTGAATTCCACCGGCATCGACCAGGCGGCGGCCATCACGTTGCGGCGTCCGCCGTGCGCGCTGGTGACGAGAACGGTCGGACCGTGGTTAATGAGGCGGCTGGCGTGCTCCAGCTTGACGGAACGGAAATGGCTCATGGTTTTATGTATGCAAAAGACAATGCGGTCAATTGTATTCGGCGTTCAAAATGCGCGCGTTCGTCTGATCGAACCCCGAAAAACCGGCTTGACAGGCACTCTTACGATATATATCTTTAGATATGTTTTACGACATATCTGGAGTGCTCATATGAAATCCCGTTGCTTTCAACGCACGCGTGAAGCCGGCTTCCGCGCATTCGACTTTGATTTTCCGTTCGACGCGCCCGAGTGGGCCGAGCGTCTTGCTTTCGAACGCTGGAGCATGATCGGCCGTCATCGGCATGGTGGCGGCGGGCGCTTCGGTGGTGGCCCCGGTGGTCCTGGTGGAATGGGCGGCATGGGCGGATTCGGCGGTGAGGATGGCATGCCGCGTGGCCGCAAATTCTCATCGGACGACCTGCAATTGCTGCTTCTCGCGATGCTCGCGGAAGCGCCGCGCCACGGCTATGAACTCATCAAGGCGCTGGAAGACCGCTCGAACGGCTTCTACGCGCCGAGCCCCGGCATGGTCTACCCCGCGCTCACGTATCTGGAAGAACTCGGCTATACGACCGTCGAGCTGGAAGGCAATCGCAAGCGCTACGCGCTTTCCGACGCGGGCCGCGAATACCTGGCGTCCAATCGCGAACGCGTGGACATCATGCTCGCGAAGCTCACGCACTTCGCGCGCAAGATGGATCTAGTGCGCCGCGCATACATGGGCGAGGAAGTGGACGACACGGCCGCCGATAGCGGCTGGGCGCCCGAGTTGATCGCCGCGCGCCGGGCGCTGAAGAAGGCGCTGCTCCTGCGCACCGACGCATCGCAGGAAGAGCAACGCCGCATCGCGGCGATCCTTGCCCGTGCGACGGCGGAAATAGAACAGAATCCCGCGCCGAAGCAGGCGTAAGAAGGAGCCATACACGATGACCGATTCAATCCTCCAAGACCGGCCCGATCTCGAAGTCACGCGCGTGCGCCACGCGCTCAAGTTTCGTCTGCTGCAAGTCACGCGCGTCGAGGCGCTCAATCCGCACTTCGTGCGCGTGACCTTCACGGGCGACTCGCTCGAAGATTTCGTCAGCGCATCGTTCGACGATCACGTGAAGCTGTTTTTCCCCGCGCCCGGCGAAACGATGCCCGCGCTGCCGAACGCGGGTCCCAACGGTCCCGAGTTCGATACGTCGAAGCCGCGTCTGATCGCGCGCGATTTCACGCCGCGCCGTTTCGACCGTGAGGCCCGCGAGCTCGACATCGAATTCGCGCTGCACGAAGCCGGCCCCGCGACGGCCTGGGCCACGCAAGCCGCGCCGGGTCAGTATCTCGGCATCGGCGGGCCGCGCGGTTCGTTCGTGATCCCGCCGCACTTCGACTGGCATTTGATGATCGGCGATGAAACCGCGCTGCCCGCCATCGCGCGTCGTCTCGAAGAGTTGCCTGAAGGCACGCGCGTCGCGACCCTGATCGAAGTGGCCGATCCATCCGCGCGCATCGAATTCGACACGCGCGCCGATCTGTACGCGCAATGGCGCTATCGCAACGAGAGCCCGCACCCCGGCGGCGCGTTGCTGCTCGCTCTACGCGAAACCTATGTGCCCGATGGAGAAGGCTATGTATGGGCGGCGGGCGAAGCCACGCTCATGCGCGCGGTGCGCAAGCTGTTGTGCGATGAACGCGGCGTCGACAAGAAACGCATTCGCGCTTCCGCTTACTGGAAGCGCGGCGAGCAAGGCGTGCACGAAACGATCGACGGCTGATCCATCAACTCATGATGCCGATCTGCCACGGCACGAACTCGTGATCGCCCAGTCCAAGCAACTCGCTTTGCGTGCGTTGACCTGACGCGGCGGCAAGGATCGCGTCGAAGATCGCGCGGCCGGTGCTCTCGACGGACGCCACGCCATCGAGAATGCCGCCGCAATTCAGATCCATGTCTTCGATCAGGCGCTCGTACATCGGCGTATTGGTCGCGAGCTTGAGCGATGGCACCGGCTTCGCGCCGAACATCGAGCCGCGTCCCGTCGTGAACGCGATAAGATTCGCGCCGCCCGCAATCTGTCCGGTCGCGGAAACGGGATCGAAGCCCGGCGTATCCATGAAGACGAGTCCGCGTCGATTCACCGGCTCGGCATAGCGATAGACCTCCATCAACGGCCCTGTGCCACCCTTCATCGACGAACCGATCGACTTCTCGAAGATATTCGCAAGCCCGCCAACCTGATTGCCCGGGCTAACCTTGCCGTTGATCTGCACATCGCGCCCGACCGAATACTCTTCCTTCCACCAGCGAATCCGATCGAGCAATTTCTCGCCGACTTCTCGGCTCACCGCGCGACGCGTCAACGTGTGTTCGACACCGTAAATCTCGGGCGTTTCGGAGAGAATCGCGGTGCCGCCATGACGCACGAGCAGATCGACGGCTGCGCCGAGCGCGGGATTCGCCGTGATCGACGAAAAGCCGTCCGAGCCGCCGCATTGCAAGCCGATCTTCAGATGACTCGCACCGACCGTCGTGCGCTTAACGCGATTCGCGTCGGCCAGCAACGCGCGCACCGCCGCGATGCCCGCTTCGATCGTTCTTCGCGTGCCGCCGCTTTCCTGCATGATGAAGGTATGCAGCCGCGAGCTTGCGCTCAAGCCTTCCTGATCCATCAAACCGGCCAATTGATTGCGTTCGCAACCAAGTCCGACGACGAGCGCAGCGGCGAGATTCGGATGACGCGCATAGCCCGCCGTCGTGCGGCGCAACAGCGCCATCGGTTCGCCGCTCATCTCCATGCCGCAGCCGATGCCGTGCGTGAACGCAACGACGCCATCGACGTTCGGATAGCCTGCGAGACGCTCCGGCGTGAACCATTCGGCGATCTTGTGCGCGACGGTAGCGGAGCAATTCACCGTCGACAAGACGCCGATGTAATTGCGCGTCGCGACCTCGCCGTTCTCGCGCACGATGCCTTGAAAGGTCGCGCGATCTTTATCCGCGATCATGTCGACCGCGCGATAGTCCGCGCAAAACGCATGATCGCGGTCGAACTCGCGGAACTCGATGTTATGGCTATGCACCATCGTGCCAGCCGCGATATCCGCATTCGCGAAGCCAATCGTCACGTTGTACTTGCGCACGGCATCGCCTTTTCTGAGTGCGCGCGCCGCGATCTTATAGCCCGCCGCGACCTGGCTTCTGCACACGAAGTCTTCGGACGGTACTGGCGTGCCAATCGCGACATCGGTGCGCGCGATCACGACGTTGTCTTCGGGATGCAGGCGAATCACCGGACCCGCGATGGATTTCTTGACTGTGTCCAGCATGATTCGACCTCAGGCTAATTTTCATTAGTTGTGAACGCAATCAGTTTGATGGCACGCGATCGCTATAAGAAGTATCCTTTGGCTTCTTCACACCCAAAAAATTTTATCGATGGACTCGCGTTACTTGCAGAGTTTCGTGTTCGTCGTGGAGCTTGGTTCCATTGCCGAAGCCGCGCGCAGGCTTGATCTCACGCCTGCCGCGGTTGCCCAAAGAGTGAAGATGCTGGAAGCCGAACTGGGCACGACACTCGTGCGACGCTCGGGCCGCACCGTCGGCGCGACGGAGGCTGGCGAGCGCATTCTGGTGCGTGCGCGCGCCGTGCTGCACGACATTCGCGATCTGCGCGCGGACATCGATAACCCTGAGCAATTGGGTGGCCAGCTACGTCTCGGCGGAATGGCGACGATGATGGCGGGCCTCATTCCCGATGCGCTCGCGGCGCTGCTGAACCGCTATCCGCAAATGGATTTCTATCTGGAGCCAGGCACGTCGCTCGATCTCTATCGCAAGGTGACGAGCGGCGATCTCGACGCCGCCGTGATCGCACAACCGCTCTTCAATCTGCCGAAGAGTTGCGACTGGCATACCTTTAGAAAGGAATCGCTGATTCTCTTGACGCCCGCGTCGATGCATGTCGCCGACGTGCACGTCACGCTGCAGACCGAGCCGTTCGTGCGTTATGACCGCAATGTTGTCGGCGGACAGCTTGCGGATGCGTATCTTCGGCAACACGGCATCAAACCGCATCAGCGTTGCGAACTCGATGGCCTCGCCGCGATTGCTACGTTGGTCGATCGCGGCCTCGGCGTGTCGCTCATTCCCGATTGGGCGTCGCAGGAATTGAGCGGGCTCTCACTGAAGAAATGGGCATTGCCGCACGCGGCGCCCAAGCGGCTCGTCGGTTTGCTTTGGGGGCGTTCATCGGCCCGACTGCGTCTGGTGCAGGCATTCCTCGCGGCGGCCGAATCCGTCGGACGAAACTAATGACGAGGTTATCCATTAGCGATTTCCGCTTTCGAAAGCAAAAATCTTTATGGTTTGAAGCAAGCGTCACGTGCGCTCAAATTCGCCGTGAAACCGCGACAATCGAGGCGCGCAGACATTCAACGCTCATCGAACGGTAACGCAATCATGACCGACACCTTCAAGAAAAAGCCCGGCGAAGAACCCACGCAACCGGGCGGCCTGCGTAAATCGCTGACAAGCTATGGAGACAATGGCTTTTCGCTCTTTCTGCGCAAGGCATTCATCAAAGGCGCAGGTTATACCGACAGCGCGCTCGATCGCCCCGTGATCGGCATCGTCAATACGGGCAGCGCGTATAACCCGTGTCATGGCAATGCGCCGCAACTCATCGAAGCCGTCAAACGCGGCGTGATGCTCGCGGGCGGCTTGCCGATGGATTTCCCGACGATATCGATCGCCGAATCGTTCTCGCAACCGACGAGCATGTATCTGCGCAATCTGATGTCGATCGATACGGAAGAGATGATTCGCGCGCAACCGATGGACGCTGTCGTATTGATCGGCGGATGCGACAAGACCGTGCCCGCTCAGTTAATGGGCGCGGCATCGGCGGGTATTCCCTCGATTCAGCTCATCACCGGATCGATGCTCACGGGTGCGCATCGCGGCGAACGCGTCGGCGCATGCACCGATTGCCGGCGCTATTGGGGCCGCTTTCGCGCGGAGGAAATCGACGAAGCGGAGATCGCGGCGGTGAACAACCAACTCGTCGCGAGCGTGGGCACATGTTCGGTAATGGGCACGGCCAGCACGATGGCATGCATCGCCGAAGCGCTCGGCATGACGGTGCCGGGCGGCGCATCGCCGCCCGCGGTGACGTCGGACCGCATGCGCATCGCCGAACTCACCGGCACGCAAGCTGTGCGGATGGCGCACGATAACCTCACCATCGACAAGATCCTCACGGCGGAAGCATTCGAGAACGCAATGCGCGTGCTGCTCGCGATAGGCGGCTCGACGAACGGCATCGTGCATCTCACGGCTATCGCGGGACGCATGGGCTATGACGTCGATTTGAAGGCGCTCGATCGCATGGGACGCGAGACGCCCGTGCTCGTGGATCTGAAGCCTTCCGGATCGCATTACATGGAGGACTTCCACAAGGCCGGCGGCATGGCTGCGCTATTGCGCGAATTGAAGCCGCTTTTGAACCTGAACACTTTGACGGTTACGGGCCGAACGCTCGGCGAAGAGATCGAGGCCGCGGGTCCCGCTTTCGAGCAGGACGTCGTGCGTCCTTTCGACAAGCCGATCTATCCGCAAGGCGGCATCGCGGTGCTGGAGGGCAATCTCGCGCCCCGCGGCGCGATCATCAAGCAATCGGCGGCGGATGCGAAGCTGATGGAGCACGAAGGGCGCGCGGTCGTATTCGAGAACGGCGCCGATCTCGCGGCGCGCATCGATTCCGATGATCTCGATGTCGCGCCCGACGATATTCTCGTGCTCAAGAACATCGGACCCAAAGGCGCGCCGGGCATGCCGGAAGCCGGATATATCCCGATACCGCGCAAGCTCGCGGTGAAGGGTATCAAGGATATCGTGCGTATCTCCGACGGACGCATGAGCGGCACGGCGTTCGGCACTATCGTGTTGCACGTGACGCCGGAAGCAGCGGTGGGCGGTCCGCTCGCGCATGTTCGAACGGGCGACCGCATTCGCCTGAGCGTGTCGAAACGCGAGATCAGTCTGCTCATTAGCGATGAAGAACTTGCCGCGCGTGCAAAGGCGTCGCCGGTCACGATTCCCAGTGCCGATCGAGGTTATCTCAAGCTGTTTTATGACACGGTCACGCAAGCGGACAAGGGCGTCGATTTCGATTTTCTGCGCGCGACGCAGACCCGAGGCGTGACACCGCGCGGATAGGCGCGAACAGGCACGTTAGAAACCTTAAGCGTGATGCGCCTGCAACGCCGTGCCGCGAAAGTCGATTACGTGGGCCGTTTGCGCGACACATGCGGTCGCGATCAACACCTCGCGATTCGTATGGCGACACACGACATTGCGCACGTGGTTCATGCCGAAGCCGAAAAAGCCGCGCTTCCTTGCGCCGAGCACCACCAGATCCGCATCGACGCGATGGGCTTCATCGGCGATCACGCGCCCGATGCTTCGGCCGTCTTGCGGCAGACTGCGCGTTTGCCAGTTAGCGTCGATACCCGCGCGCTGAAGCAGCTTCTCGCTGTTGCGCCGAATCACGAGCGCAAGCTGATTCACGAGCGCCGGCAGATCGCACAGACATTCCATTTGCCAGCCCGCCCACCACGGCGACGATTCGATTACATGCAGCACGGTCAGACGCGCATTGCATTCGCGCGCCCGTGCAATGGCGGTCGACAAGGCGGCTTCGCTGAAACTCGGACCCACTGCAACAAGGATATGCTGATACATGGCGCAACCCTCCGATCATTTGACGGCTCCCTGTTCGGGCGTCCGTCGTTTGTGCATGACGTCATGATCGGCGTCGACACTTAGCGGAGAATGAGCGCGAAACACAGAAGCCTGTACCAAGCGATAAATTAAACTGATGGCATCCTGGCGCCTTCTCACATGGACAATCGAGAGCTGCTCAATCTCGCCTATCTGCGCGCATTTCGGCTCGTCGCGCAAACGGGCAGCGCCACGCGCGCCGCCGCTGCGCTATTTCGCGCGCAATCGGCGGTCACGCGCTCCCTGCAGGAACTCGAAGCGGCGGTCGGCGAGATATTGCTGGAACGTCGTCCATCGGGCATGTTGCCTACACCCGCAGGACGCGCCGTGCTGTTGCGATGCCAGCGCATCTTCGCGGAACTCGAAGAACTGGCGCAATGGTGCGCGACGCGGCAATCCCGGCGCCGAACCGCGACGGGCGGCGCGCTTCCCGCGTTTCTGCTCAACACGCGGCGGCTGCAATTGTTCTCAGCACTCGCGCGCCACCGTCATATGCCGAGCGCGGCGCAAACATTGGGGCTGAGTCAACCGGCCGTCAGCAGCGCGATACGCATCATGGAAACGGGCGCCGGCATGCAATTGTTTTATCGCAGTCCGCGCGGGTTGCTGCTCACCAGCGAAGGCGAGACCTTTGTCCTGCACGTGCGGCGCGCGCTGAACGAACTGCGCCATATTCCGGATGACCTCGCGGCGCTGCGCGGCACGATTCAGGGTTATGTCACGGTCGGCGCGCTGCCGCTCGGCAGAACGCTGATCCTTCCGGGCGCGATCGCGCGCGTGGCCGCGCAATATCCGGGCATGCGCATCGTCACCGACGAAAGTTCGTATGAAACGCTCGTCGCGGGACTGCGTGCGGGCGATATCGATTTCGTGCTCGGCGCGTTGCGTCCAAACGATGCGTCGAGCGGCCTCGTCAATGAGCGTCTCATGTCGGAAGACATCGTCGTGATCGCGCGTCGCGGGCACCCGCTTGCAGCGCGAAGCGGATTGACGCTGAAAGAGTTGATCGCCGCTCAATGGATCTTGCCGCGCAGCCAGGCGCCCGCGCGCGGGATGTTCGAAGCGCAGTTCAAGCGATCGAAGCTCAAGCCGCCGATGCCGACCGTCGAGACCGCGGACCTCGCCGTCATTCGCGGTCTTTTAATGCATACGGACATGCTCGCTGCCGTATCCGCGCAACAACTGCACTACGAATGCGAATCGGGTCAGCTTGTCGTATTGGACATTCCGCTGCAAACCACGCGCCGTGAGATAGGGCTCACGATGCGCGCGGGCGGCACGCCATCGCCGGCAGCGCGCGCATTGATCGACGCGATCCGACTAACCGTCGATCAGCTCGGTCATGAGTTGCGGCGCGAGTCGCCGGGTATCGTCAAGGCAGTCGTGTGATGTGGCGCAGACGAGCGTTGATTGCAGATCGTTTGCGGGGCCATCTAAATTATTTATCGCGCTAACGCGTTTTTGTGCCGGCCGGCACGCTTCGACAACCGCAGCGGCAAGGAGATGCAATGAACGAACAGCAATGGATTGCGATGGACGAATACCTGTGCGATCGAACGCAAACGCCGGACGAAGCGCTCGAAGCCGCGTTGAAATTGAGCACGGAGGAAGGACTGCCCGCGATAAACGTCGCTCCAAATCAAGGCAAGCTGCTGCAGATGCTTGCGCAGATGCGCGGTGCGCGACGCATTCTCGAACTCGGCACGCTCGGCGGCTACAGCACGATCTGGCTTGCGCGCGCCCTGCCAGCCGACGGCACATTGCTTACGCTCGAAGCCGTGGAGCATCGCGCCGACGTCGCCCGCAGGAATATCGAACGCGCGGGCTTGTCGCGCGTGGTGTCGGTGGTCGTCGGTGACGCGGTCGATACGCTCGAAGCCTTCCTTCGCGACGGCGTTCCGCCTTTCGATTTCGTCTTTCTCGACGCCGACAAGAAAAGCTATCCCGAGTACCTGCGCCTCGTGTTGCGTCTGAGCCGGCCGGGCACGGTGATCGTTGCGGACAACGTAATTCGCCAGGGCCGCGTTGCGGACGCCGGCAGCGGCGATCCGGATGTAATCGGCGTGCGCACGTTCTTCGACATGCTCGCAGCCGATAGCCACGTCACTTCCACCGCGATTCAGACGGTCGGCAGCAAAGGATGGGACGGATTCTCGATTTCGATCGTTTCCTGAACGACGACTACCGCAATTCGTTTTCTATCGGTATCAAAGACGGCGGAATAAAATGCGAAAGATCTTGTTCACATATCGAGAGGCGCGGCGCCGACTCATGCGCTGATCAGGTTTTCAAGGCGCATGCGCGGCGGTCTGATAACCTTTAGCGCTTCACGCTCAGCCTTCGAAAACACATGACCGATCCGGCAGCAAGCATCGACACGACGCGTTTCGTCGAATTGACCGGCGCCGCTTATCCGGTGCGCATCGAATATCAGTGGTTGAATTCCGAACGCGCCGATGCGCCCATTGCATTGTTCTTGCATGAAGGACTGGGCTCGATCGCGCTATGGAAAGGCTGGCCGCAAATGCTCTGCGATCGCCTGAATTGCCGGGGACTTGTTTATTCGCGGCCCGGTTATGGACGGTCCACGCCGCGACAGCCCGCTGAAAAATGGCCGGTCGAGTTCTTGAGTTTGCAGGCACGTGAAGTATTGCCCGCATTGCTCGATGCGCTCGGCATCGACGCACGGGAACGCTCGCGCATGTGGCTCATCGGGCATAGCGATGGCAGCACGATCGCCCTGCTTTATGCAAGCGCGTTTCCCGAGGCGCTGGCCGGCCTCGCCGTGCTGGCCCCGCATGTATTCGTCGAGCCGATGGCCGTGGAAGGCATCGAAAAGGCTCGCATATCCTATGAAACGACATCGTTCAGAGAGAGGCTGCAGGCGTATCACGACGATGTGGATTCAGCCTTTTACGGATGGAACGACGCGTGGCTGAATCCGGCGTTTCTGCACTGGAACATCACGGAAGAGATATCGTCGATCAGACGGCCATTGCTAGCCATTCAAGGCTATGACGACGAATACGCGTCGATGCTGCAACTTGACGAAATCAAGGCGGCAGTCGGGCACACGCAACTCGTCAAGCTGACGCAGTGCCGACACTCGCCGCATCGCGACGCGACCGATGCGGTGAACGATGCGATCGCCGCTTTCGTGCGAGCGCATCAGCGTGGAATCAGCGCTTGATCTTCAGATAGGCTCGGCTGATCGCAGGCCGCGTATGCACCCACATGCGCGATGCCAGCCACGAGGCCGGGCGGTCGCGCACTTCGAGTCGTTTGATCGTGCGCCCGGTGTCGCCGGATGCATGGCGATCCAGCGAATTCGCGCCGACGTTCGTTCCCGTATGGCACGAATAGAAATGCCTGAATCCCGCGTTCAACGCGATTTCCCGATAGTCGTCGTCGTAATAGCCTTGCGGCCAGCATAGATGATCGGATACTTCGCCAAGACGCGTGCGCAATGCAGCACGCGCGGCGCTCAGATCGTTTTGCAGCCCCTTGCGCTTCTCGTCGCGCGATTTTGCGACTTGGTCCCAGCGCACATGCGAATGGGTATGGCTATGAAATTCGAACGTACCGGCTTCGCGCATCGCTTCGATTTCGGACCAGCGCAGGATTACATCGTCGGCGTTTCCATTCTCGATTGCGCGTTCACCCGCATGATGATCGAGCAAGCGCGGCAGACGCGCCATAGCATTCGATGCATTCGGACGCACACCGCCCTCGCCGGGCCAACTGCTAACGAGAAAGCATAGCGCCGTGAAACGATGGCGCTTCAATACCGGATGCGCATGCACCCAGTTGTCGAGATAGCCATCGTCGAAAGTAATGACGAGCGATCTCGCCGGCATGTCCTCGCCGCTCAGGAAACCGGCGAGTTGCGCCGAGCCGATCGTGCGATAACCCGCGCTCGCAAGGTAGTCCATTTGCGCGGCGAAGTTATCGGGCGTCACCGTGATCATGCCGGGCGACGTGCTGACGTGGTGATACATCAGCACCGGAACGGCGCGGGCCCGCTTTGCGTTCATCTGCGATGGCCTCGCTCGTGCAACGCGCGTCGATAGAAACTCGCCGTTTCGTGCGCCATATCGTGCACCGTGAAGCCACGTTCGGTGATGCGCAGGCTTTCGTCACGCAGGCGTCGACGCAGCGCCGGATCGTCGATCATGCGCGTGATCGCCACACGCAATGCGTCCGGATCGTGCGGCGGCACGAGCAGCCCGTTCACATTGTCTTCGATGAGTTCGGGCACGCCATCGACATGCGTGCCGATCACGGGCAAGCCCGCGGCCATCGCCTCGATGAAAGCCTGGCCGAGCGCTTCCTGATGTGTGGGCAAAACGAACAGATCGGAACCGCGAAAGATGTTGGGAATATCGGTGCGAAAGCCCAGCAGATGAATGCGATTAGCAAGCCCAAGGTTATCGACGATCCCCTTGATGCGGTCGAAACTGGGACCGTCTCCCGCCATTACGACATGCAGGTTGGGATACGTGTCGATCAGCGGGCGCACCGCGGCGATCAAATCTTCATGACCTTTCTTGTCGCGCATGATCGCGACCATGCACGCAACGAACGCGTCTTGTCCGAGACCGAGTTCGTCGCGTAAAGTCGAATGCGCGACGGGCTGCGGCTTCACGATGCCGTCGTAGATCGTCTGCACGCGCTTCTCCGCGACGCCGGCGGAAATCAGATAGCGGCGCACGTAGTGGCTCACGGCGATCACACGATGCGGGAGCCACGCATAAGTCGCGAGCGACGAGATAGGTAACGCCAGATGCCGCGTGCGCACGATGAGCGGCGTGCCCGCGAGCCGCCCCGCCGTGCCCGCGACGAGACTGTCGTGGCCACTATGCGTGTTGAGCACGTCGAATGCGCGGCGACGTAAAAGAGCCTTGATACGCAGCATCGATCGCATATCGCCGCCGCCTCGCATGCGCGCGTGATGCACCGCGAATCCGAGCTCGGCGCAATGTTGCCCGAGGCGCGCATCGCTCGGGCAGATCAGCTCGACGGTATGGCCGCTTTCGCGCAACGCGACCATTTCCTTCAACGTGCGTATCTCCTGACCGCCCCATCCCTTCGAGGACTCGCTATGTAAGATCTTCAAACGCCTGGTCTCCATAACTCCAACACCATTCCTGCTGGAAATATTTCGTAATATTCAAAATAGCTTTCTGTCCTTGGCGGTTCGTAAAAAGAATGCAAGGAAATTAGCTCAAGCCTCGAACGAGGCTATTGAAAGAGAAGCCGAGTTTGCAAGCGTGAGCGCGCGTTGCGGCGGCGCCCTGTCGATAAACGTTCGACGGGGCGACCGGATAACTTAATGGGCTAACGGCCGACTGACGTGTTCGGTTGACGTGGAACTGGCAATTCCGTCAGTTTGAGGCAGTAAGATCGTAGCGTGGAATTGGCGTAAACCGCATTAAACCGTCGGGCTTGCGGGTGCTTAAGCGGGGGATAAGAATTGGGAGAGTCGCGCAATCGTTTGTAGCGGGTTTGCCTATGAGAATCCGCAGTAATTCAAAGCATCGGCGGCGGCCATGACGCGCTTAATCGGTCAAACCTTCTCTATCGGCAAGCGCCGCTCAAGCGTGATAACTTCGATCGATATCTGGAGGAAAAAACTTATGCTGCTTTCCGATGAAGAACTGGCCCGCTTGCAGTCCGTCGCGCCGTTCCTGTGCAGCGAAGCGCACACGGCGCTCCAGCTGGAAGCGGACTACGAAGTGACAGCAGAACTCGAATCGCATCTGCAACCAGGCTTGCGTATTCGCGCACCGGATTCACCGCGAACGACGACCGCTTTCGATGCGCCGCCTTATGCGCTCGATCTGTTCGTCGGCTTGCCGTTGAACGAGTTGCGCGCACTCGCTCATGCCGACGACGCCACGCGCGAAGCGGAGATCGCACGTTTCGGCGCGCGCTTCTCGCCGCGTCTTCTGCGCGCGATCGCCAGAATGACGCCGCACGAGATCGACCTCGATGCAGGCGTGCAGAGCGCGGCCGGCACGCTATCGGTCATGCTCGACGAAGCGTAGACAACGCGACGACGATCAGTCGCCCTTCGACGCCGCTTCGTGCGCGCGCCGCAGCCGCTCGCGGCTGTTCGAAAGATGCATGCGCATGGCCGCACGCGCCGCCTCGGGGTCGCGGCGCTCGATTGCATCGTAAATGTCTTCATGCTCGCGATTCACGCGATCGAGATAGCCAGACGGATCGTTATGCGCGAGCGCCGCCGAATTGACGCGCGTGCGCGGAATGATCGTGTTGCCGAGCTGGCTCAGGATGCTATGAAAGTAGCGATTACCGGTAGCCTTCGCGAGTTCCAGATGGAACGCCACATCGGCCGCGACCGCGCTGCCCTCACCCGCCTCGATGAGCCGCTCGAAGTCATCGAGCGCGCGGCGCATCTGCGCGAGGTTGTCATCGGTTCGGCGCATGGCCGCGAGACCGGCCGCCTCCGCTTCGAGGCTGATGCGCAATTCGAGGATCGCCATCACGTCGCGCACGGTCAGATCGCCCGCCGCTTCGATCTGAAAACGCTCCTGATCGCTCGCTTCGAGCACGAATGTGCCGATGCCATGCCGCGTCTGCACGAGGCGCGCAGCCTGCAATCGCGAGATGGATTCGCGCACGACGGTGCGGCTCACGCCGAGCTGCGCCATGATTTCCGATTCCGTCGGAAGCTTGTCGCCGGGGTGCAGCGCGCCGCTGCGAATCCGCTCCGACAACTCGGCGACGACTTCCTCGGTGAGATTTCGGGAGCGGCGAAGCGCGCCGGACGCGAGTGCTTGGGACATTGAAAGGCCGATCTTGATGTGCTCGATGAGCAATTATAGGGCGCGGGACAGCTTGTACGATGACTATCGATTTCAATCCGAAATTCGGATTGCGACCGGCGCAATTTCTAGAAGCAATATTCGCTTTACTAAGTGGGCAGCGGCACACACTGCGGACAACATTAAACGGCGCTTCAGCCATGATGGAAAACCCCATCGAAATCATGCGAATAGGGACAAAGCAAGGCGTTGATAAACCGTTTGTTGCGGCGTAAAGTTCAAGTACCGCATGAAGTGAAACCGCGCTGGCCCTACGGCATCAGCCGCACACAGGCAGTCGTATTCGTCAGACATATAACCAGTTCGTTTCATCTTCCGGCTCGCGAGTCCCTGCCGCATCCGTTGGATTCGCCATCATTTCGCGCTGTCGCGAGCCCGAACACAGCGGTTCACCGGTCTTTCGCCGCGCATGTCTATGCGTTGCACCACACGCCTTGCGCCTATCGCGCGTCTCGCTCATCGAACGGGCGGCAACCGGTGGACATCCGTATTCACATTCGCGATTTTCACGGCGATACTGAGGCGCGGCATCGAGGTTGGCAGCAAGGAGACGAGCAAATGATGCGTGAAGTAATCGGAGCGTTCCACGGCTCCCGTAAGCTGGATGAAGCACTCGAAGATCTGCGCGCGGAAGGCATCGCGGCCGACCGCGTCCGCGTGGCGAGCATGAGCGGCTTCGCCGATTTCCATGCTTCGCAAATACAGAGCAATAATGCCCAGATGCAATGGATCGCGGCGGAATACGCAGGGCATGGGGAGCATCTGGGCGTGGTCGATACGCACGAGTATCCCTTCGGGCTCGACGTATCGAGCAACGATATCCTTCCCTCGTTCGGCGCGGACGGCGGCGACGCCGACATCGAATGCGGCATCACGCGCGTCATCGTGAGCATTCGCGACGAAGCGGAGATGCGCGCGGTGTGCGATATCTTCTCCCGCCTCGGCACCGACGACATCGACATCGAAGGCGCCGTGGCCTGATCCGCAATGCGCGCGCTTACGTTCGCCCCGTCACTGGGGCGTCGTCGTCGCGGGCTTCGCCTTCTTCTTCTGCTTGAAGTGATGGCCTCCCTGATGTGCGCTGCCGGGCGCGGACGTATTGTCTCCGCCGACGGTCGGCCCGGCCGTCGCGGCGCCGTGAGCGTTGCCGCCGCCCGATCCGCCATTGCCGTTGCCGCCTGACTGAGCCATCGCCAAGCCCGACACGCCGATCGTCGCGCCCGTCGTCAGCGCGATTAAAAACCGCAATCCAGCTGTCCTCATTTCGTCCTCGTCGATCAGGTTCATCTCCGGTCTGCGTGCATTTCGCATGCAAGATGCATAACGCAAAATGCCATCTGGTATCTGGCATGCTGCATGCTCGCCTATAAACTTCCGTTGCTGCGACCGCCGAGAAAACCCGCCCGACTCATGGATGCCCGTAAAACCAGACGCGAATCAGCCGAACGCGACGATGCCGCGCCTCTGTCGAGAGCAGGTTTCGTGCGCGTGCGTGGCGCGCGCGAGCACAACCTGAAAAACGTCGATGTCGACGTGCCGCGCGACGCCCTCGTCGTCTTTACCGGCGTATCCGGTTCCGGCAAATCGTCGCTGGCGTTCGGCACGCTCTACGCCGAGGCGCAGCGCCGTTATTTCGAATCGGTTGCCCCGTATGCGCGGCGGCTCATCGAACAAGTCGGCGTGCCGCAGGTCGATTCGATCGAAGGCTTGCCGCCCGCCGTCGCGCTTCAGCAGCAACGCGGCGCGCCGAATGCGCGTTCTTCGGTCGGCAGCGTGACGACGCTTTCCAGCCTCGTGCGCATGCTCTATTCGCGCACCGGCAGCTATCCGCCGAAGCAGCCCATGCTCTACGCGGAAGATTTTTCGCCGAACACGGTCCAGGGCGCATGTCCCGTGTGTCACGGTCTCGGACGGGTCTACGAAGTCACGGAAAAGTCGATGGTGCCCAACGATTCGCTCACGATCCGCGAGCGCGCCGTCGCTGCCTGGCCGCCCGCATGGCATGGGCAGAATCTGCGCGACATACTCGTGACGCTCGGCTATGACGTCGACACGCCGTGGCGCGACTTGCCGAAGAAGGACCGCGACTGGATTCTCTTCACCGAGGACCAGCCGACAGCGCCGGTATACGCGGGTCTCACGCCGAAGGAGACGCAAGCCGCCTTGAAGCGCGGCGCCGAGCCGAGCTATCAGGGCACCTTCACCGGCGCGCGCCGCTACGTGCTGCACACCTTCGCGCACACGCAAAGCGCGCTCATGAAAAAACGCGTATCGCGCTTCATGGTCGGCAGCGATTGCCACGCGTGCCACGGCAAGCGGCTCAAGAAGGAAGCGCTGTCGGTGACGTTCGCCGGGCTCGACATCGCCGAATTTGCGCGTCTGCCGCTGGGCCGACTCGCGGATCTGCTCGCGCCCATCGCACGCGGCGAATGGCCTGCTCTCGACGACGCACCGACGCCCGCGCTCGCGAAGAAAGACCGGATCGCGGCGACGGCCAGGCGCGTCGCGGCGGGCGGCTCGGCGCACAAGGCCGCGCCCGACGTCCGCCGCACGGCCAATCTCTCCGACGAGAAACGCGCCGCCGCCGAACGCATCGCCGCAGATTTGCTGGAGCGGCTCGGCACGCTCATCGATCTCGGTCTGGGTTATCTGTCGCTCGATCGCGCAACGCCGACGCTCTCCTCGGGGGAACTGCAGAGATTGCGGCTCGCGACCCAACTCGCGTCGCAACTCTTCGGCGTCGTGTACGTGCTCGACGAACCGTCCGCTGGGCTGCATCCCGCGGACAGCGAAGCGCTCTTCGCTGCCTTGCAGCGTCTGAAGGCCGCGGGCAATTCGCTCTTCGTCATCGAGCACGACGTGAACACGATGCGCCGCGCGGACTGGCTCGTCGATGTCGGTCCGGCCGCGGGCGAACTAGGCGGACACGTGCTCTATAGCGGACCGCCCGAAGGCCTCGCATCGGTCGAGCAATCGCAGACGCGCAGGCATCTGTTCGCGCCCAAGCAGACGATCGAACGCGTCGCGCGCGAGCCGCGCGGCTGGCTGCGGCTCAAGGGCATCACGCGCAACAATCTGCATGGCGTCGACGCCGACTTTCCGCTCGGCGCCTTCACGACCGTCACCGGTATTTCGGGTTCGGGCAAGTCGAGTCTCGTGAGTCAGGCGTTGCCGGAACTTGTCGCGCAGCGGCTCGGACGCACCGTCGACGATACCGACGAAGACGAGCAGGACCCGCTCTTCGCGCCGGCCGATGTCTCGGCTGGCGGACGCATCGTTGAAGGAATGGAGACGATCCGGCGTCTCGTGCGCGTCGATCAGAAACCGATCGGCCGCACGCCGCGCTCGAATCTCGCGACCTACACCGGCCTGTTCGATCACGTGCGCAAGCTTTTCGCCGGCACGCCCGCCGCGCGCAAGCACCGCTACGGCGCGGGACGTTTTTCGTTCAACGTCGCGCAAGGGCGCTGCCCGACGTGCGAGGGCGAAGGCTTCGTGAGCGTCGAGTTGCTGTTCCTGCCGAGCGTCTACACGTCATGCGCGACGTGCCACGGCTCGCGTTACAACCCGCAGACGCTGGAGATCGAATGGCAGGGGAAAAACATCGCGGATGTGCTCGACATGACGGTCGATACCGCATGCGAGTTCTTCGCCGATGAAGCCAGCGTGATGCGCGCGCTCGCCGCGCTGCGCGACATCGGCCTCGGTTATCTGCGGCTCGGGCAGCCCGCGACGGAGCTGTCGGGCGGCGAAGCGCAGCGCATCAAGCTCGCGACGGAACTGCAGCGCGCGCATCGCGGCGACACGCTCTATATCCTCGACGAACCGACAACGGGCCTTCATCCCGCCGACGTCGATCGCCTGATGGCGCAACTGGAGGGGCTCGTCGATGCGGGCAATACGGTGGTCGTCGTGGAGCACGACATGCGCGTCGCGTCGCTCTCCGACTGGGTCATCGATATCGGTCCCGGCGCGGGCGAGGATGGCGGCCAAATCGTCGTGACGGGCACGCCGCCGCAGATCGCGGAACATGCCGCGAGCCGCACGGCGCGCTATCTGAACGACGCGCTGACTTGAGGCGCAGCGTGTCCTGAAGGGACGCCTTTGCGATAAGTCTCGTCGAACGCGGCTTCGAGTCCCGCATGCGCGCCTCGCAATTCATCGACGACGCGCTTCGCCCAATCGAAGTATTCGCGCTTTCGCTCATCGCTCCAGTTGGACGGCGGCATGGCGAGGATATCGCGAAGATTGCAGATCTTGTCCGCGAGTTTCACGAGCTTTGCGCCGTGACTGATATGCGCCGCATGTTCGATCTGCAGACGCTTTCTCTCTGCCTTCGGCAGAGACTTGTCGTCGGTCACTTCAGCGACGATGCGCGCGACTTGCGCGCCGAAGCATCGCACGAGTTCGTCGTGCGAGGTGTCCGTATCCTCGACCGTATCGTGCAGTATGGCCGCGATCAGAACGTGCTCGTCGTCGATGTCGCCTTCATTCGCGAGCACCTGCGCGAGCGCGATCGGATGATTGATATACGGCGACGCGTCCGCATCCTTGCGGCGCTGCTTGCGATGTTTGTCCGCGGCGAATGCAACGGCCCGTATAAGCTGATTCATTGCATGGTCTCCCGGATAGCCTTTACCCGGAAGTATACGTCGCACCTCAATACAGGCCGATCCATCGCCACACATAAAAGCGCGCGATACCGACCAGTTCATGCAACGCGCTATTCGAATCGAACCATCCTTTCGGATGCGGACGCCACCAGGTGAATTGCGGACGGATAAAGGCAACCGTGGGCTGCGGATGCAGACCGAAGGCCTCGAACGCGAGCATCGCGCGGTGCATATGAAGCGACGACGTGATAAGCACCGAACTGTCGTAAGGCCGCGACCGTAGAATTTTCTCCGTATTGCGCGCGTTCTCGTAAGTATCGAGGCTCTGGTTTTCAAGAATGAGATCCGCGCGCTTCACGCCTGCGTCAAGAAGCAGGCTTCCATATAAATCCGCTTCGCTTTGCTCGTGATGCTGGGGATTGCCCCCGCTCACGATGACAAAGCACTCCTTCTCCATCTCGGCGCAGCGCTTATAGAGCGACGCCGCAAGATCGATGCGCGTGATCGCGTCGCCCTTGGGCACGAGACGCCGCTGGCGATCGTAAGAGGTCCCGCCGCCAAGCACGATGATCGCCATGCGCGAGCCGAAGGCCGGTTCGTTCATCGACGTGTAGTGATCGTTCGCGAGCCGCACGAGCGGCCCCGGAAGCCAGCTCCCGAGCACCCAGAAGACGCCGGCCGTAACGAGCAGGATCATGCCGCGCCGTTTTTTCCAAAGGAAGAACAGCGCTATGAAAATCAGCAGCAGCGATATTAGTACCAATTACCTCACTCCAAAAAGTTATCGTTTCAAAAAGCTTTCACCGTGCGCATCGTTTTTGCATGTCGCTCATTCGACCACGCGCAAGAGTTACCCGTTCATAGCCCATAAGCGGCTGGCGTGAGTCTGAATCATCGCGTCCGATTGCGACGTGCTGGATATCGCACAAAACGGCGGTTCCTCAACGAAGCTCTTCGTGCGCCATCGCACGGACGTAGAGGGTCGCAAATTCGTTAAATACGATCAAAGAAAAGTTATAAGAAACAGTGCGTGCGAGGGCTCTCGTGGAACCGTCTTCACGGGACAACAACAACACCACTGCCGATTCGCACCGGTGTTAGCGACATTCGATAAAAATTCATCGTCGCGATCCGGATAAGTTGCACCAATGGCCGGGTACAAGGGAAAACACAGAAAATGAAAACTGAATTGCGCCGCATCCTCGCCGAGTCCGCTCGTCTCGACGTGCCCATCGACACGCTCGCCGACGCCGACGATCTCTACGCCGCCGGTCTCTCCTCGCTTGCCACGGTCCACGTGATGCTCGCGATCGAAGACGAATTCGGCATCGAGATTCCCGATCACATGCTCACGCGTCGGCTCTTTTCGAGTGTCGATTCGCTCGCATCGGCCGTCAACGAACTGCGTCGTTCGCAGGCGGCGGCATGAACGCGCCCGCTCAAGAGCTTGAAGTGGCCGAGCTCACGCAGAGCGCGAACCCGCGCAGCGAAAGCGAGCTGATCGAAGCCGCGAAGCGCGTGGCGGCCGTCGCCGCGCAGCACGCCGACGCGGTCGATCGCGAAGCGCGCTTTCCCGCCGAAGCGGTCGCGGCGATGCGGACAGAGCGCCTCTTCTCCGCGATGATCCCGCAGGCATACGGCGGCGACGGCCTGTCGCTCACCGGCGTCGCGCGTCTGTGCGAGGCGATGGCGCAAGGCTGCGCTTCCGCCGCGATGATCTACGCGATGCACCAGAGCCAGGTTGTGTGCATCGTCGATCATGGCGTGAACGTGGCCTGGCAGCGCGACTTCCTCGCGCGCATGGTCAGCGAGCAATTGCTGCTCGCGTCGGCGACGTCGGAAGAGAACATCGGCGGCAACATGCGCACGAGCGCCTGCGCGGTCGATCTCGTCGACAACGCTTTTCGCATCGAGAAGCTCGCACCGACCATTTCGTACGGCAAGTATTCCGACTGCATTCTCGTGACGGCGCGCCGTCATCCGGATGCGCCGCCCTCGGATCAGGTCTTGATCGTGGCGCCGCGCGATACCTTCACGCTGGAACAGCGCGGCACGTGGGACACGCTCGGCATGCGCGGGACGTGCAGTGAAGGCCATCGGCTCGTCGCGAGCGGCATCGCCGAACAGATCCTGCCGACGCCGTTCTCAAAGATCGCCGACGAAAGCATGCTGCCCGTATCGCATACCTTGTGGTCGTCGGTGTGGTGCGGTATCGCGAGCGACGCGGCGAACCGCGCGCATCAGTTCTTCCGCAATCAGGCGCGCGGCAAGCCCGCGTTGCCGCCTTCGGCCGCGCGCCTTTCGCAAGTGCTCACGCTCATCAAGATGATGCAGGCGCGTCTGCGCGAATCGCTCGCCAATGTCGAAGCGGCGCAGGCCGAACGCGCGACGCGCAAGGCGAGCCTGAGCAATGACGACGACGCGCCGCTCGCGGCATCGATCGGCATCAACGCGGATCTGAACATGCTCAAGCTGGCGATCTCGCAGTCGGCCGTGCATGTCGTGCAAGAGACGCTGATGATCTCGGGCATGGCGGGCTACAAGAACGACACGCCGTTCAGCGTGGGGCGCCATCTGCGCGATCTGCATTCGGCGCCTCTCATGATCAGCAACGATCGAATCGAATTGAACACGGCGAATCTGCTGCTTGCGCAGCGCACCGCAACGGGGACCCTTTGACGATATGAACATGCCGACGGAACAGGCCGCCATGATGCAGGCCGAAGCACAAGCACAAGCACAAGAGACTCAGGCACCGTACGACAAATCGGACTTGACCTTGCGCGATCGACTGATCGAAGCCGGGATTCTGCTCGACACGGGCGAAGACGGTCTCTATGGCCGCAGCGAAGTTTTCGAGGACGTGGTCGAGCGGCTCAATCAGGCGATCACGGCGCTCGGCGCGGATCAACACGCGGAAGTGCTGCGCTTTCCGCCCGCGATGCGCCGCCGCGATTTCGAAGACAGCGAGTACCTGAAGAGCTTCCCGAATCTCGCGGGCACGATCCACTCGTTTCAGGGCAACGATCGCGGGCATCATCGCCTGCTCGAAGCGCTCGACAAGGTCGTGCATGTCGGTGAAGAGGAAGAGCGCTCCGACGAATGGATGGATCAGCAAAAGCCCACGCGCCTCGTGCTCACGCCGGCCGCATGCTATCCGATCTATCCGCTCGTCGCGAAGCGCGGCAGTCTCGCTGAAGACGGCGCGATCTTCGACGCGTTCTCGTACTGCTTCCGTCACGAGCCGTCCATCGATCCGGGCCGCATGCAGATGTTCCGGATGCGCGAATACATTCGTGTCGGCAGCCCCGAACAGGTTATGGCGTTCCGTCAGAAGTGGATCGAGCGCGGCTCGCTGCTCGTGAATCTGCTCGAACTGCCCTTCGAGATCGATCTCGCCAACGATCCGTTCTTCGGGCGCGGCGGCATGATCGTCGCGGATAGCCAGCGCGCGCAACAACTGAAGTTCGAACTGCTCGTGCCCGTTGCGACGCCCGATCGTCCCACCGCGTGCCTGTCGTTCAACTATCACCAGGATCACTTCGGCGAACTCTGGCATATCCGTCAGGCAGACGATCAGGTCGCGCATACCGCGTGTGTCGGTTTCGGCATGGAGCGCACGACGCTCGCGCTCTTCCGTCACCACGGTCTCGATGTCAAGGCGTGGCCTGCGAAAGTGCGTCAGCTGCTCTGGGGCGACAAGGCGCCGCTCATCGAGGAAGGCCTCGCGAACCTGGAAAACAAGGCATGAACGCACGCTCGCCGGCAGAAGCCGTGACCGACACGTCCATGCCTGCGGACACCGCTTACAGCCAGCACGCGCTGCATCGTGAAGAGCGCGTCTGGCTGGAGACGAACTGCTACGTCGATTTGTGGATCGAGCTGCTGCATCACTACGGCTGCGATCCGCATGCGGCGCTCGCATTCACGGTGACGCAGGCGTTCGAGGGCGATCAGTTCACGTTCCCGAAGTTCTCGCTCGACGATATCGCGCGGCTCTACGGCCTGCAGGCTCAAGAGCTCGCGATCTACGACACGCTGGAAGCGCACGTGCGCGAGCAGACGCGTCGCGGGCACATGGTGGTGGCCGAAATGGACTCGTACTATCTGCCCGATACGCGCGCGACCGCGTACCGGCAGACGCATACGAAGACGACCATCGCCATCGACGCCATCGACACGCAAGCGAAGCGCATCACGTACTTCCATAACGCGGGTTACTTCGCGTTATCGGGCGAGGACTACGACGGCGTGTTCCGTCTGATGCCCGGACTCGCGAGCGATGTGCACGCGCTCTTCCCGTACGTCGAATTCGTGAAGCGCGCGCGCGCGCCGCTTGAAGGCGATGCGATGGTGCAACGCTCGGTCGAGCTGCTCAAGCTGCGCCTCGCGGAGCGTCCGGCGGCGAATCCGGTCGCACAATGGCGCGCGGAATTTCCCGAGCATCTGCGTGCGTTGCTCGAACGCGATCCCGCGTACTATCACCTCTACACGTTCAACGTGATGCGTCAGATCGGCTCGAACTTCGAGTTGCTGTCGAAGTATCTCGGCTGGCTGAATCAGCACGGTGTGGAAGTGTCGAGCGAGATTCGAACGAGCGCTCAGGCCATTGCGAGCGAAGCGATGGTCATGCAGTTCCGTCTCGCGCGCGCCCGCATGCGCTCGCGCTCCGATTCGTGCGAGGACTGTCTAGCCTCGATGCAGGCTTCGTACGACAAGGTCATCGAGCCGCTCGCCGCGCGCTTTCTCTGAGCGTCGTCAAAGCCGCGCGCGGGTCGCGCGGCTTTGGCGTTCCTCGAATTTCATCGACGAGGTAGGTTCATGCACGTCCTGTCCGCGCACGCGCCGCGGCGTCTCTCCGATGGCTGGCAGTGCGTGAGCACGCCCGCGGGCGCGAGCGCCACGCCCGCATCGCTCGATACGCTCGATACATTCACAAAGTGGATCGATGCGCCCGTGCCCGGCACGATCGCTTCGGCCTTGCGCGCGACGGGCGTCGACGACGAAGCGCTCGCGCGGCCGTTCGCGCATTCGGATCACTGGTATCGCGTGAAGCTATCGGGCGACGGCAAACGGCGCTTGCGCTTCAACGGCCTGGCGACCATCGCGGAAGTCTGGCTCGACGATCGCAAGCTGCTCGAATCGGATTCGATGTTCGTCGTCCACGATCTCGATGTCGATCTCAACGGCGAGCACACGCTTTATCTTTGCTTTCGATCGATCGCGCCCGCGCTCGCCTCAAAACGCGGACGCGCGCGCTGGCGTCCGAAGCTCGCGCAACCGGCCACCTTGCGCAACGTGCGCACGACGCTGCTCGGCCACATGTCCGGCTGGTGTCCGGCGATTCAACCGGCGGGCCCGTGGCGCGCGATCGAAATAATCGGCGAATCGCGTGCGTGCATCGCCGACGTGGATCTGCGTACGAGCGTCGATGGCAGCGATGGCGTTCTCGATGTCACCGTGCGCTACTTTCATGCACAGGAGCCAACGCCGGTTCCGATCGAATGCGGCGATGCGCGAGCCACGATGCAATGGCACGATGCACGCACGCTCAAAGGCCGCGTGCGTGTGCCGAATGTGCGTCTGTGGTATCCGCATACGCACGGCGAGCCGTCGCGCTATGCAGTGAAGCTCGGCGATGTCGAACTCGCCGAAGTCGGCTTTCGTGTGATCGAAATCGATCGTGGCGCGGACGGCCAGGGCTTTCAGCTCGTTGTGAATGGCGTGCCCGTGTTCGCGCGCGGTGCGTGCTGGACGTCGGCGGATATCGTCGCGCTCGATGCGCCGCGCGAAAAGCTCGATCACATCTTCGGGCTGGTTCGCGATGCGGGCCTCAACATCGTTCGCGTGAGCGGCATCACGCTCTACGAATCCGACACGTTCTACGAACTCGCCGACAAACACGGCGTGCTCGTGTGGCAGGACTTCGCGTTCGCGAACTTCGATTATCCGGACAACGAAGCATTTCGCGCGAGCGTGCAACGCGAAGCCGAGCAGTTCCTTTCACGCACGCGCCGCTTCGCATCGCTCGCGGTGCTGTGCGGCGGAAGCGAAGTGCATCAGCAGGCGGCGATGCTCGGCCTGCCCTTCGACGCGTATCAGCAACGCCTCTTCACCGAACTCCTGCCGAACGCGATTGCAGCGCAACGGCCGGACGTCACGTATGTCGTGAATTCGCCGAGCGCGGCGCCCGGCGACAAGGAATCGATGCCCTTCGGCACCCGCGGCGGCATCACGCATTACTACGGCGTGCCGGCGTATCAGCGTTCGTTCGACGACGTGCGCCGCGCGCAAGTGCGCTTCGCCTCCGAATGCCTCGCGTTCGCCAACGTGCCCGACGATGCCGCTCTGCGCGCGATACCGAACCCGCGCGCGCATGAACCGCGCTGGAAGACAGGCGTGCCGCGCGACCCCGGATCGGCATGGGACTTCGACGATGTGCGCGAACACTACATGCAATCGCTCTATCGCGTGGACGTGCCGCGTTTGCGCTATGAAAATCCCGAGCGCTATCTGGAACTGTCGCGCGCCGTGGTCGCGGATGTGATCGGCGCGGTGTTCTCGGAATGGCGTCGTGAAGGGTCGAGTTGCGCGGGCGGCATCGTATGGAATCTGCTCGATGTGCGTCCGGGCGCGGGCTGGGGCGTGATCGACGTGCTCGGCGCACCGAAGAGCGCGCTGCACGGACTCGCGCGCGTGCTGCAACCCGTGCAGGTGCTGATCCTCGACGAAGGTCTCGATGGCCTCGACGTTCATCTCGTCAACGAGACCGCGCGCGAGATTCGCGCACGCGTCGAACTGACGTGTCTGCGTGAAGGCGCAGTGAAGGTGGCGGGCGGTTCGCGCGATGTCGTATTGCGACCGCGCAGCGTGCAACGTGTGTCGTCGAATGCGTTGATCGGCGCATTCTTCGATATCGCCTACGCGTATCGCTTCGGCCCGCGCGCGCACGATGCGACGCATGTCGTCCTGCGCGACGCCCACACGAACGAAGTGCTATCCGAAGCGTTCCATTTCCCCGATCCGTCCATCGGCGAGCGTCGCGATATCGGCCTGAGTGCGGACATCGAGAAGGACGATGAAGGCTTTCATCTGGTCGTCGAAACAGCGCAGCTTGCGCGCTGGGTGCACGTGGTCGATCCGAACTACTTCGCGCGCACCGACTGGTTCCATCTTGCGCCGGGAAGCACACGGCGCATTCCGCTCGTCGCGCGGCACGCGCACGTGAGCGCCGCGCCCGAGGGCGAGGTATCCGCGGTCAACGCGATCCGAAGCGCGACGTATCGCGCTACATGAGTCCCGGCGAATCAGCGGCCGAATGGTTCCGTTTCGACGCGCCGCCCGGTGAGAAACGCATCGGCGACGAGACGCAACGGACGCACATCGACATCGCTCGTTTTCGTTTCGATGAGCGCATGAAAGTGCTCGTATAGCGCGGGATATTCGCGTTCGGCTCCGAGATCGATCGCCTTGCCCGCGATCGTCAGACGCTTGCCGCCTTCGCGCATCGAGAGGCGGCCCGCGTCCGTTTCGACGTCGATGTCCCACTCCTCGACGGGCCCGTGACGCCAGTCGAACACCGCGCGCACCGCCGCGCCATTCGTGGCGACGCAATCGAGCTCGGCGGCGATCGGCGTGGACGTATCGCTCGGCATCGTGAGCGTGGCCGCGCGCAGCGCGACTTCATGCGGCAGGATGCGCGTGACGATCGATAGCGCGTTGATGCCCGGATCGAACACGCCGAGACCGCCCGGCTCCCAGATCCATTGTTGCCCCGGATGCCAGCGTCGCACGTCTTCCTTCCAGCGCACTTCGACCGAACGGATCGCGCCCGCATCCTTCGACGCGAGCCACGCGCGCGCCGGAACGACTGCACTCGCGGCGCGCGAATGCCACGACGCGAAGAGCGTGCAGTCGCGTGAGCGCGCGATGTCGTGCAAGGCTTCGACTTCGCTCACGCTCGCGCCCGGCGGCTTTTCGAGCATCACGTGCTTGCCTGCGTCGAGCGCGGCGAGCGCCTGCGCGTAACGCACCTGAGGCGGCGCGCAGAGCGACACCGCATCGATCGACGGCTCGGCGGCGAGCAGCGCGCCGATATCCTGATAGTTGCGCACGCCTTCCACGCTTGCATTGCGGCTCGCGCACGCGACGAGTTCGAACCCCGGCTGCGCGGCGATCGCGGGCAAGTGCTGATCCCGCGCAATCTTGCCCACGCCGACGACGGCGAGCTTATAAACGCCTTTCATGCGATGTCTCCTTTAGGCTCCGCGTTTGTCTTTGAGCGTAAAGATACCCTATCGCCGCCAGCGCAACACGAGCGTATCGATTCGTGGGACTGGTCATGCTCATCCGGCGCGCGGCCTCTCCAGCGCGGCGCGCACCGCGAAGGTGACGATCACCGCGACGAGCAGCGTCGCCGCGAGAAAGTACAGGCCGGCGGTAAGGCTGCCCGTGCGGTCCTTGATGAAGCCGACGCCTGCCGGCCCGAAATAACCGCCGAGATTGCCGATCGAATTGATCGCCGCGATGCCGACCGCCGCGCTCGCGCCCGTCAGAAACTCTCCCGGCAATGCCCAGACGACGGGCTGAATCGCATAGAGCGAAAACGCCGCGAGGCAGATGAAGGCGAATTGCAACTGGGCGCTGCCGGCCCATGCGCTCGTGGCCAGCATGACCGCGCCGAAGCTCGTCACCGCGACGATATGCCAGTAACGCTCGCGCTTTTTGTCGGAATGGCGCGGCACGATGCACAAGCCGAGCACCGCGAAAAGATACGGCACGCCGGACAGCAGGCCCGTCGTTGAATCGGTGACGCCGAAGCCCTTGATGATCGTCGGCAGCCACATCGACAGGCCGTAAATCGCAAGCGGAAACGGCACCGCTATCAAGCCGTCGCCGCCATCTCCACCGGCGCGCGATAAGCATCCACCAATCGCTCGCGCTTCTTCGCGACGGCCGCCATGTTGCGCTCCTTCACATGACCGAAGCCACGAATCTCGTCGGGCAGCTTCGCGAGCTTCAGCGCGGCGTCGAAGCGCTCTTCATCGAGCGTCGCGACGAACTCCTCTACAAGCGCGACGTACTCCGCGATCATCCGGCGCTCCGTGCGGCGCTCTTCCGTCTTGCCGAACACATCGAGCGATGTGCCGCGCAAACCCTTCATCTTCGCGAGCACGCGAAACGCGGGAAGCATCCACGCGCCGAAGCGCTGCTTCACGAGATGGCCGTGCTCATCGCGCTTTGCGAAAAGCGGCGGCGCGAGATGAAACGCGAGCTTGTAATCGCGGCCCGGCTCGCCTTCGAACTGCTGGCGCAGCTTGTCGAGATACGCGGGATCGGCATAGAGACGCGCGACTTCGTACTCGTCCTTGTAGGCCATCAGCTTCGCGAGATTCACGGCGACGGCGCGCGTGAGCGGCAGCTTCGCGTCCAGCGGCTTTTCCTTCTCGCGAATGCGCTCGACCACGCTGCGGTACGAACGCGCATACGCTTCGTTCTGATACGCCGTGAGCAGCGTTTCGCGCGTCGCGATCACGTTTTCCAGCGACTCGGGCATCTTCACGATGACCGCGTGTTGCGTGGACTTGAGCAGATCGCCCACGCCACGATGCGCAACGAGGCGGCCCCAGTTGAACGCGAGCACGTTCTTCTCCACGGCCACGCCGTTCAGTTCGATCGCGCGCGTGAGGCTCGCGAGTTCGAGCGGCAGCCAGCCCTTCTGCCATGCGAAACCGAGCAGCAGCGGATTCGAATAGATCGTGTCGCCGAGGAGCTTCAGCGCGAGCGCATTGGCATCGACGAATTCACATCCCGCGCCGATGCTTTCCGACAACGCCTGCTCCGTCTGCGCCGCGGGAAACGTCCATTGCGCGTTGGTGACGAATTCGGCGGTAGGCGTCGCGCCGCTGTTGATCGCGGCATGCGTGATGCCGTGACGCGTGCGCGAAAGCACATCGTTCGATGCGGACACGATCGCGTCGCAACCGATGACGAGCCGCGCTTCGCCCGTCGCGATGCGCGTCGCGTGCAGCGCCCGCGGCTCCGGCGCGATCTGCACGTGGCTCAGCACCGCGCCGCCCTTTTGCGCGAGACCGGCCATATCGAGCACGGTCACGCCCTTTCGTTCGATATGCGCCGCCATGCCGATCAATCCGCCGATCGTCACGACGCCCGTGCCGCCGACGCCCGTCACGAGCACGCCGTAGGGCTTCGACAATGCGGGCAACGAAGGCAACGGCAGGTCATCGAAATCGGGCTTCACGCCGCCGGCCGCGCGGGGCTTGCGAACCTGCGCGCCTTCGGCCGTGACGAAGCTCGGACAAAAGCCCTTCACGCACGAGAAATCCTTGTTGCACGACGACTGATTGATCTTGCGCTTGGTGCCGAGCGGCGTGTCCATCGGCTCGACGGAAAGGCAGTTCGACTGCACCGAGCAATCGCCGCAGCCTTCGCAGACGGCATCGTTGATGAACGCGCGACGCGCCGGATCGGGATACGTGCCGCGCTTGCGGCGGCGGCGCTTTTCCGTCGCGCAGGTCTGATCGTAGATGAGAACGGTCGTGCCTTGCGTATCGCGCAGCTCGCGCTGAATACGATCGAGTTCATCGCGATGATGCACGTCCACGCCCTGTGGCAACGCAACGTTCGCATCGTATTTCTGCGGCTCGTCCGTCACGATGACAATGCGCTTCGCCCCTTCCGCAAAGACCTGATGCGCGATCTGCGGCACGGTCAACACGCCGTCCACCGGCTGTCCACCGGTCATCGCGACCGCATCGTTATAGAGAATCTTGTAGGTGATGTTCGCGTTCGCCGCGATCGCCGCGCGCACCGCGAGCAAGCCCGAATGAAAGTACGTGCCGTCGCCGAGATTGACGAACACGTGTTTGTCGCCCGAGAAATGCATCTGGCCGATCCACGCGACGCCTTCGCCGCCCATCTGGCTGAAGGTCTCGGTCTTGCGGTCCATCCACATCGACATGTAATGGCAGCCGATGCCCGCGAGCGCGCGCGAGCCTTCGGGCACGCGTGTCGACGTGTTATGCGGGCAACCCGAGCAGAACCACGGTTTGCGCTCGACATCGATGCGCGGCTTGATCGCCTCGCGCTCCTTCGCCTCAATGGTTTCGACGCGCGACAACATGCGCGCACGCACGTCGTAAGGAAGATCGGCGCGTGCGAGACGACGCGCGACAGCCTTCGCGATCAGCGCGGGCGATAGCTCGTAGTGCGCCGGCAGCAGCCAGTCGCCGCGCGGCACGGACCATTCGCCGCCTTCGTTGTCGCGTTCGTCGAACTTGCCGTAGATGCGCGGGCGCACGTCCTCGCGCCAGTTATAGAGCTCTTCTTTCAGCGCGTATTCGAGAATCTGCCGCTTCTCTTCGACGACGAGAATCTCTTCGAGACCGGTCGCGAACGCGCGTGCGTCCTGCGCATCGAGCGGCCACACGCAGCCCACTTTCAGCACGCGCAGGCCGATCCGCGCGCAGGTTTCATCGTCGAGACCGAGATCGACGAGCGCCTGACGCACATCGAGATACGCCTTGCCCGCCGTGATGATGCCGAAGCGCGGCTTGTCCGAGTCGATCACGACGCGGTTCAGCTTGTTCGCGCGCACGTAGGCCAGGGCCGCGTACCACTTCTCGTCGAGCAGACGCGCTTCCTGCGCGAGCGGCGAATCGGGCCAGCGAATGTTGAGGCCGCCTTCTGGCATTGCGTAGTCGGTCGGCGTGACGATCTCCACGCGATCCGGATCGAGGTCGATCGATGCGGTCGATTCCACCACGTCGGTCACGCATTTCATCGCGACCCATAGACCGGAATAGCGGCTCATCGCCCATCCGTGCAGACCGTAGTCGAGATACTCCTGCACGTTCGACGGATACAGCACCGGAATGCCAGCCGCGATGAACGCGTGATCCGACTGATGCGCGACCGACGACGACTTCGCCGCGTGATCGTCGCCCGCGAGAACGAGCACGCCGCCGTGCTTGTCGCTGCCGGCGGAATTCGCGTGCTTGAAGACGTCGCCCGTGCGGTCGACGCCCGGACCCTTGCCGTACCACATGCCGAACACGCCGTCACGCGTCGCGCCCGGCCATAGATTGACTTGCTGCGTGCCCCAGATCGAGGTCGCAGCGAGATCCTCGTTCACGCCCGGCTGAAATACGATGTCGCTTTCTTTCAGATGCGCCTTCGCCTTCCACAGCGACTGATCGAGCGCGCCGAGCGGCGAGCCGCGATAGCCCGAGATGAATCCAGCCGTATTCAGCCCCGCCTTGCGGTCGCGCGCTTTTTGCAGCATCGGCAGACGCACGAGCGCCTGCGTGCCGCTGATATAAACGCGGCCGTTCTCCAGCGTGTACTTATCGTCTAGCGAAACGGTTGCGGCGGCTAGCGCGGCGCGATCGGGTGCATTCATGAGGGACACGTCTCCAGGTTCGGGAATTTGTTTTTTGCCGAGTATAGGAAGCCGATTCGAGATCGTAAAATCACGAATAAACAACTCTGGTATCTGAAAATCAGATGGCCTTCGATCTCACGCTCAGGCAATTGCGCTACTTCGTCGCCGCCGCGCAAACCGGCCAGTTCTCGATGGCGGCGGCGAACGAACATGTCTCGCAATCGGCGATCACGAATGCGGTGCTGGCGCTCGAAAGCGCGCTTGGCACGAAGTTGTTCGAGCGCCTGCCGCAAGGCGTCGCGCTGACGCCCGATGGTCAGGACTTTCATAACCACGCGCGCCGCGTGCTCGACGCCGCGCGCGACGCGATGCACATGCCGCCGTTTCGCGCGCACGATATGCGCGGCGTCGCGCGAATCGCGGCGTCCTATACGGTGCTCGGGTATTTCCTGCCGGAGCTGCTAGCGCGCTTTCGTGCGACGTATCCGTTTATCGATTTCGATCTGCGCGACATGGAACGGCCGCAGATCGAGGAAGCGGTCGCGAATGGCGAGGTCGATATCGGCGTCGTGCTGCTATCGAATCTGCAGCGCCCGAATCGCTTCGACAGTCAGGTGTTGATGCGCTCACGCCGGCAATTGTGGGTTGCGCCCTCGCATCCGCTCGCGCAGCAGCAGGCGGTATCGCTGAAGGATATCGCCGCGCATCCTTACATTCTGATCACCGTCGATGAAGGTGAGCAATCGACGATGCGCTATTGGCACAAGAAACGCATCGAACCGAACATCGCGTTTCGCACGAGTTCGATGGAGGCGCTGCGTGGACTCGTGGCGCACGGCTTCGGCGTCACCGTGCTATCGGATATGGTGTTCCGGCCGTGGTCGCTCGAAGGCAAGCGCATCGAAGCGCGGCCCGTGAACGACACCATTCCTCATATGGAAGCGGGCATGATCTGGCGCAAGGGCGCCACGTTGAGCGCCCCGTCCACCGCCGTGCAGCAGTTCCTGATTCACGCATGCGGCGGCTAGTTCGAGCGTGAATCGCGCGCTCAGTGAGAAATGCTTTCGAGCGATCGGCCGAGCGTGCGCGGTCCCATCGATCCGATGCAGATCATCACCAGAAGCATCGCGCCCGCAATGAAGCTGAATACGCCGGTCACGCCCGCCTCCTTCAGCACGAACGCGATCACGAACGAACTGAACACCGCCGATAGCCGGCTCCATGAATAGACGAAGCCCACGGCGCGGGCGCGGATCGCTGTCGGATAAAGCTCCTGCTGATACGTGTGATACGTGAACGAGATGATGTTGCCCGCGAGCGTGAGCAACACGCCGAGCGTGACGATCATCACGGCCGCCGACGCCTGGCTGAACAGCAAGCCCGCGACGATGTTCACGGCCGCCATGAACACGATCACGTGCTTACGCTCGAAACGATCGGCGATCCAGTAGCCGAGCAACGGACCGATTGGCGCGGCGAGCCCGATCACGGTCGTGTAAAGCAGGCTCGACGTGACCGTCACGCCCTGCTTGACGAGCAAGGTCGGCACCCAGTTCGCGAAGCCGTAGAAGCCAACCGTCTGACAAATATGGAAGATGATCAGCATGATCGTGCGCTTGCGGTACGGCGGCTTCCACATGTCGGCGAAACCGGCCTTGCGCGCGATCGGATCGGACGGGCCCGGCGCGGGCAGCGGCTTGCCGTATTGCAACGCGACCGTGTCTTCGAGACGGCGCAGCACTTCGTCGGCTTCGTCCATGCGGCCTTTGCTCGCCAGCCAGCGCGGGCTTTCCGGCAGATTGCGCCGGAAGTACCAGACGAACAACGCGCTCACGCCGCCCGCCAATGCAACCCAGCGCCAGCCATCGAAGCCGAACGGCGCACGCGGCACGAGCAGATACGAAAGGAACGCGACCACCGGCACGGCGGAAAAGCCGATCGCCTGACATATGGCGAACGCCCTGCCGCGCAGATGTTTCGGCGCCAGCTCCGACATATAGGTGCCAATGGTCACGAGCTCCACACCGATGCCCAGCCCCGACACGAAGCGCCAGAAGTTGAGCCAGAGCGCCGCGTCCTGAAACGCCATCACGGTATTCGCCGCGACATACCAGAGCAGCGAGTACGTGAAGATCGCGCGACGTCCATAGCGATCGGCGAGAAAGCCGCACGCGATCGTGCCGATGAACAGACCGCAGAACAACGCGGCGATGAAGCTCGCGACGCCCGTCGTGCCGAAGAGACCGGCGGTCGTCGAGGTGAGAATGCCGCTCTTCACGAGGCCCGGCGCGATATAGCCGGTGAAGAGCAGATCGTATAGCTCGAAGAAGAAGCCGAGGCTCAGCAGAAAGACGAGCTTCCACACCGCGCGTGTCGCGGGAAGCCGGTCGAGGCGTGCCGAGATGCCCGCCGTGTCCGCGACGGCGGGCGCGTCCGTGAATGCGCTGCCGGCAGCGTCGTGCAGACGCGAAGTGCCCTGCATGATGGCCATTGCTTGTCTCCTGAATGTATTTTTGAAGCCGCGTCGATGGCGGCCCTGTCGTGCTTGCGCGCTTACTTCGTGAAGCGTTGCTGCAACTCCGCGAACGATGCGATGCGCCCGGCGAGCGCGCTCGCCGCAACCGTCGGCGGGCTTGCGAGCCATACTTTCCCCGGACCCGAACGGCCCGGAAAATTTCGGTTGATCGCGCTGATGGTGACTTGCTCCGCCTGCGTCGACGAACCCGGCCCGCAGTTCGCGCACGCGCCGCACGACGGCTGCAAGAGAATCGCGCCGACGCGCTCGAACGCATCGACATAGCCTTGCGCGATGCAATAGTCGCGCACGTCCTGCGTGCCGAATTGCAGATAAAGCTTCACGTTGCCGGGCACGCGCAGGCCGCGCTTCGCCGCCCACGAAAGCACCTCGTGATAGTGATCGAAGTCCTCGCGCTTGCCCGCCGTGCACGAACCGCCGTATGCGATGTCGATATCCGGCCTTTCATCGAGCGTCTGCAGCGCGATGCCGTTGCCCGGATCGCCGGGCGCGGCGAGCATCGGCGAGAGACGCGCGCAATCGATCGCGATGATCTCGGCGTAGCGCGCGCCTTCGTCGCTTCGCATCCACGGCTCGATCGTGAAGTCGACGCCGCGCCGCTCCTTCAGGAAGCGCACGGTTTCATCGTCGGGCGCGACGATGCCCGTGAAGCCGCCTAGCTCGGCGGTCATGTTGGTGAGCGTCGTGCGCTCGTCGGTCGAAAGGCTCGCGATGGCCGTGCCCGCGAATTCGAACACCTTGCCGACGCCCGCGCCCGCGCGTATGCGCGAATCCGCGAGCAGATGAAGCACGATGTCTTTCGCGGTGACGCCCGCCGGAATCGGTCCCGATAGTTCGATGCGCAACGATTGCGGCACCGTCATGCGCACCGCGCCGGTGACGAATGCGTTCGCCATGTCCGTCGTGCCGACGCCGAACGCGACGCAGCCGAGCGCGCCGCTATGTGGCGTATGCGAATCCGTGCCGACGATCACCTGACCCGGCAACGCGTAACGCTCGGCCATCATCGCGTGCGAGATGCCTTCGGAACCTTCGTCGCGTTCGCTATTGGCTTCGCTCAGATAGCCGTGATTGCGCACGTCGTAGTCATGCGCGAACGCGCGATGCGCCGCCGACAACTCGCGCACGTTCGGCAGCAGGCCGTTGCGAATATGCAGTTCGCTGCGATGCGAATACGACAGATGATCCTCGAACGCGAGCATGCTGCGCGGCTCGTGCAACGTCAGCGGACGGCCGAAGGTCGCGTGCAGCATGTGCGCGGCCATGCCGGTGTAGTACTCGTGGATGAAGCGCCAGTCCGCGCGCACGAAGATGCCGTTGCCCGGCACGAGCGCCGCGTTCGTCACGTCGGTCGTCAGTGCGTGGCGCGCGAGAATTTTTTCGACGAGCGTGCTAGGAGCGTCATCGTTCGATGCTTCGCCGATACTCACTCGTTGCATATGCAACTTTCCGTATCGCAGCAGGCCGCCGCTCTTCAGAATCGCCGCCGCCAACGGATCGCGATCCGCGACGAGTTCTTCGATATCGATCGTCTCGCCGCGCCGGATGCGCTCGATCAGGCCGAAATCCGTCGACGTGAAAAGCCCGAGGTTGTCCGCGTTCTGCCGATAAATCCGCTCGAAACTGCGCGCGATGACGAGCCGGATGCCCGCGCAATACTCGGCGAGCGGGCTGTGTTCGCGCGACGAGCCCTTCCCGTAGCGATTGCCCGCGACCGTCACCTGAAAGCGGCCCGCGCGCACCGCATCGTGGCCGATGGGATTGCGCCCGCCCGCATGACAGCCGACATACGGACATTGACCGAGACGCTCGTCGAAACGCGTGAGCACGCTAATCGGCGTGATCTCGTCGGTGGAGACATCGTCGCGCAGCGCGCCCGCTTCATCGAGCGTCAGGTCAACGCCCGCAAGCTGCCGCTCGACCTTCGCCGCGTCCGCGCCGAGAAATAGGATTCGCCCGCTTACATCCAGACTGGCCATCGCACTCTCCTTCGACGCCAATCTAGACGCACCCGCGCGCGCGCATGAAGTGTTCGTTCAGCACAGGGGGCATCGCGAGATGCGATGTCCGCGTTAACCCTCGTCGATAAGCGTATCGATAAGCGTATCGATCAGCGCCTGCACCGCCTTCAGGCGCGACGACTTGCGCGGCGCATGCACGTGCAGGCAACGGCCGCTGCCCCACGTTTCGCGCAACGGCACACGCACGAAGTTGCGCGATCCCGCGAACGCCGACGCGGCGCTCGTCGGCACGATGCCGATGCCGAGGCCCGCCTCGACCATGCGGCACTGCGCGTCGAAGCTGTTGACGGTGACGGTCACGTTGAGCGGCATGCGCGCGGCATCGGCGTGTTCTTTCAAGGTCTGATCGAGCGAGCCTCCCGCCTGCAACGCGACGAGCGCAAAGCGCGTCACTTCGGCAAAGCTCAACGAGTCCGCTTGCGCGAGTTCGTGATCGGGCGGCAGGACGACCATCAGCGGATCGTCGACGAAGCGCCATGAATCGAGTCCCGCGTGTGCCTTCGTGCTCGCCGATATGCCTACATCCGCGCGATCGTCGAGACAGGCGCGTATCACTTCGTCGCTGATCTGTTCCGTCAGCGCGATCTCCACGAGCGGATAGCGCGTCTTGAAGAGCGTCAGACGTTCGGGCAGGAAGCCCACGATCGCCGATGCATTCGCATGCAAACGCACGACGCCCGCGATCTGGCCGCTCATCGACTGGACTTCGCGCGCCATGCTCTCCAGCTGGCCATGAATGGAGCGCGCGCTGGAATAAGCGTGCTGCCCCGCTTCGGTCAGTTGCACGCCCGAAGGCGAGCGGATCAGGAGCGCGACGCCGATGGCCGCTTCGAGATCCGCGATGCGCCTGCTCAATGCCGACGCCGCGATGTGGCTGCGGCTCGCGGCGCGCGCGATCGATCCCTCCTCGACGACCGCGATGAAAAGTTCGAGACTGTAGGGATCGATCCGCATGGTTGTTGTGTTTATCGTCCGCCGGCTAACGACGCGATGATTGCATACGCGGCCTTCACGCGCTCTTCGTTCGGGATGTTCCGGTTCGCGAGCATCACGATGCCCACGCGCGCCTTCGGCACGAACGCGATATATGCGCCGAAACCATTGGTCGAGCCGGTCTTGTTGATCCACACGTCGTCGCGCGGGGCTTGCGGCGGATCGATGCGCGTGACGGACATCGCGTTCGTGATCATCGAAGCCGCGTTTCCTTCAAGCAGCGGCTGCAACGCGACCGGATACGGATACTGCTCCCAGATAAGGTCCTGCGTCAGCGGACCCGCCTGAAAATAGGCCGTGTGCGTGGCGTCGACGGCACGCTGGACCGCCGGATCGATACGCACCATGTTCATGTTGATCTGCAGGTAGCGCGTCATGTCCGCCGCCGTAGATCTCACGCCGAAAGCTTCCGCCGAGAGCACGCCGCCTTTCATGCGAATCGGCGTGTCGTCTTTCGTATAGCCTTGCGCGTAATCGCGCTGCTTAGATGCGGGCACGTCGATATAACTGTGCTTCAACCCGAGGGCGGGAAAGAGGCGCGTTTGCATCAGCGGGGTGAAGTCCTGCTTCATGCTCTTCGCGGCAATCAGACCGAGCGTGCCGATGCCGGGATTCGCATACGTGCGGATCGTGCCGGGCGGCTGAGCCGGACGCCATGTCCTGAAGTACTGCATCAACTGGTCGTTGTCGTGAATGTCATCGGGCACTTGCAGCGGCAGGCCGCCCGGCGTGTGCGTGCCGAGATTCAACAGCGTCACCTTGCCGAACTCGGTGCCGTCGAGCGATGGAAGATATTTGCTCACCGGATCGGTCAGCGAGAGATCGCCTTCGACCTGCGCGTAGGACGCGAGCGTCGCGGTGAGGGTCTTGCTGATCGAGCCGACCTCGAAGAGCGTATCGCGCGTGACGGGCTGGTTAGTCGCCTTCGACGCCACGCCGTAGTCGAACACATAAGGCTTGCCGTCCACGACGACGCCCACCGCCATGCCGTGAATGCCGTGCAGCGCCATCAACGGCTTGATGGTCTGATCGACGGTCGCCCGGATGCTCGCGACATCGCTTGCATGCGCGGCGCCGGACATCGCGCCAAAAGAAAAAATGCTTGCCGCCAAAAGGCTCAGCGCACGAAACTTCATTGTCTTGATCCTTCGTTCTGGTTGGTGTGACTTGGAACGAAGCGAAATATCCGCTCTTTTGCGCGCTTGCACAATCGAGGATAATTTACCGCTGGCAATAGAAAAACTTATGGGAACCATGCGACCTCATCTTCCGCTGAACGCGTTGCGCGCGTTCGAAGCATCGGCCCGGCACTTGAGCTTCACGCGCGCCGCCCAGGAATTGAACGTCACGCAGGCGGCCGTCAGCCAGCAAGTGCGCGCGCTGGAGGAACGGCTCGGCACGCCGCTCTTCAGACGCCTGCCGCGCGGCCTGAGCGTCACCGACGAAGGGCGCGCGCTGCTGCCCGTGCTGAGCGACGCGTTCGGCCGCATCGAAGCCGTGCTCAAGCAATTCGACGGCGGCCACTTTCACGAGGTGCTGACGGTGGGCGTCGTCGGCACATTCGCGGTCGGGTGGCTGATGCCGCGGCTGAAAGCGTTTCGCGAGACGCATCCGTTCGTCGAGTTGCGGCTCCTCACGCATAACAATCTCGTCGATCCCGCGTCCGAAGGACTCGACTTCGCCATCCGCTTCGGCGCGGGCACGTGGCCGGCGACACACAACGCGCGCCTGCTCGATGCGCCGCTCGCCGCGCTATGCGCACCCGACATCGCCCGGCGTCTCGGCAAGCCGTCCGATCTCGCCAACGAAGTGCTGCTGCGCTCCTATCGCGCGGACGACTGGATCGACTGGTTCGACGCCGCCGGCCTCGACGCGTGGACAATGAACGGCCCCGTCTTCGATTCGTCGCGTCTGATGGTGGAAGCAGCGGTGCAAGGCGCGGGCGTCGCGCTCGCGCCGCCGCGCATGTTCGTGCGCGAGTTGCAGGGCGGGCTGCTCGTGCGCCCGTTCGAGATCGAAGTGAAGACCGGCGGCTATTGGCTCACGTGGCTCAAGTCGCGGCGGCTTTCGCACGGCATGACGCTGTTTCGCGACTGGATCGTCGCAGAAGCCGCCGAGGCCGTCTAGCGGCGCGCCCGACGTCTGCCGGCCGCGAGATCGTCCGCGAGCGGCACGCACGAGAACAGCAACAGCACGGCGGCGAGCGGCACGGTCGTCGCGAAGCCGAAATGCGCGAAACCGATCGCGCCCGCGAAACCGCCGAGCATGAACATCGCGAAGAGCGAGCTCAGCAGCACGAGACGCGCGTAATTCGCGCGCACGTAGGCGGCGTCGTCACGCGACATGCCGCGGTTCCAGTACAGACTCTTGCCGATTTCGATGCCGATGTCGGTCACGAGTCCCGTCACGTGCGTCGTGCGAATCTCGGCCTTCGATATCTTCGTGATCATTGCATTTTGCAGGCCCATCACGAAGCAGAGCAACGCAACGGTCAACGGTACGTCCCACACGCGATGCGTCTCCAGATTCGCGCCGAGCATGCCGAACACGAGCAGAAGCGCGGCTTCCAGCAAGAGCGGCGTTGCAAACACGCTATGCGCGCGCCGCTGCCGTCCCCAGTTGATGAGCACCGCGGAGGTCGCCGCGCCGCCGAGAAACGCGCCGACCGCGGCGATCGCGGAGAACACGAACGCTATCTGGCCGAGCACGAGGTTATCGGCGATGGAAGAAACCAGTCCCGACATGTGCGACGTGTATTGCCCGACGGCGAGAAAGCCGCCCGCATTGGCCGCGCCCGCGACGAAGGCGAGCGCGCAGCCGAGGCGCCGGTTGGCGGAATCGGTGCGGCTGGGCGAGGTCAGGCCACGAAGATAGGCGATCGGCATGGCGGCGCGGGCGAAATGATCGAGCCGAAAAGATAGCACGCCGATATGCGCATGCGCCCATGCCTTACGTACGCAATCTGAAAGAAAATTCGTAAGTAGATAGCATGCTAACGAATAAACTTCTCGCTATAATCCCGCCGCATGACTCAACTCGATCTTCTGCGCCGCTCCGTGAGCAGCACGCTCGTGCTTGCCGCGCGACGCTGGCGCCGCACGAGCCACGGCGTGCTCGCCTCGTATGGCGTGTCCGAAGCGTGCGCCGTACCGCTGCTCACGGCCAACCGGCTCGGCGCGGCGGTGCGTCAGGTGACGCTCGCGGAGCATGTCGGCATCGAAGGGCCATCGCTCGTGCGGCTGCTCGATCAGCTTTGCGCGGCCGGTCTCGTGCGGCGCGACGAAGATCCGGAAGACAAGCGCGCCAAGACCATCACGCTCACCGACGAAGGCCGCGCCGTCACCGCGCGCATGGAAGAGCGTCTCGTCACGCTGCGCGCGCGGCTCTTGAAAGGCGTGAGCCGCGCAGACCTGGAAACGACGCTGCGCGTGCTCGAAGCATTCAGTGCGTTGCCGGATGCGAAACTGCTCGCCGCATTGGACGCGATCGACGAAACCGCCCAGCCGGCGCGGCCGGCCGCAAAGCGCGGAGCCTAGCGCCATGTCCTTTCCTTCCGCGCGCGACTGGCTCTTTTCCGCCAAGACCTTCGCCGCCGCGATGATCGCGCTTTACATCGGCCTCGCGCTCGAATTGCCGCGTCCTTATTGGGCGATGGCGACCGTTTATATCGTGTCGAATCCGTTCGTCGGCGCGACGCGCTCGAAGGCGCTGTATCGCGCCCTCGGCACGATGATCGGCGCATCGGGCGCGGTGTTGATCGTGCCGCCTTTCGTCGAGTCGCCGTTTCTTTTCAGCGTGATCGTTGCGTTGTGGACGGGCACGCTGCTCTATCTTTCGATGTTCGACCGCAGCGCGCGCAGCTACGTGTTTCTGCTCGCGGGCTACACGCTGCCGCTGATCGCCCTGCCCGCCGTGACGAATCCGACGGCCGTCTTCGATCTCGCGATCGCGCGCACCGAAGAGATTCTGCTCGGGATCGTGGTGGCGAGCATCGTCGGCAGCGCTGTGTTTCCGAGCCGCCTCGCGCCGACGCTCATCCTCCGAACGGATGGATGGTTTCGCGACGCCATCTTCTATGCAAGCGAAACGCTTTCGGGGCGCATCGCGGGCGCGTCGATATCGGCGGCGCGCCAGCGGCTCGCGGCCACCGTCAACGGGCTCGAAATCCTGCTGAGCCAGTTGACCTACGATCACACGCGGCCCGACATCATCCGTCGCGCGCGCGCGTTGCAGGGACGCATGCAGATCTTTCTGCCGCTGATTTCGTCGATGGCCGATCCGCTCATCGAACTGATCGCGAAGCACGGCAAGCATCCGGCGGGGCTCGAAGCGCTCCTGAAGGATGTCGCCGCGTGGGTCGCCTCGCCCACGCCGCGCGCTGAACTCGACGTTGAAAACGAGCGCGAGCCCGATGCGCTGCGCGAACGCGCTATCGCGATGCGTCCGCCGGTCGAAGCGCTGGCGAGCGCGGACGGCGCGCTGCTGTCGAACGCGCTGTGGCGGCTCGGCCAGGTCATCGACGTATGGCAGGACATCCGTGCATTGCGCGCGGCCATTCTCAACGAGACGAGCGAATGGCGTCCGCACTTCCGGCACTGGCGTCTCGGCGGCACGGCGCGCTTTTTCGATCGCGGCATGATGCTCTTTTCGACGGGCGTCGCGGTGAGCGCGATCATCGTCGCGTGCGGCCTGTGGATCGAATCCGGATGGAACGACGGCGCGGGCGCCGTGACGCTCGCCGCCGTCGCGTGCTGCTTCTTCGCCGCGCTCGACGAGCCCGCGCCGCAAGTGTTCACGTTCTTTCTCGCGACCTGCCTGAGCGTCGTGCTCGCCGGACTCTACGTGTTCGCCGTGTTGCCGCACGTACACGACTTCCCCATGCTCGTGATGATTTTCGCGGTGCCGTTTCTTATCATCGGCACGCTTATTCCACGGCCCCGCTTCACGCTCGTGACGATGCTCACGGCGGTCAACACCGCGACGTTCATCAGCATTCAGAGCGCCTACGAAGCGAACTTCTTCGTGTTCATCAACAGCAATCTCGCGGGCGTCGCGGGCCTGCTCTTCGCGTTCATCTGGACGCGCATGACGCGTCCCTTCGGCGCGGAGCTGGCGGCCGCGCGTCTCACACGTTCGGCGTGGGCGGATATCGTGTTGAGCGCGTCGTCGTCGGTGGTTATCGAGGATCAGCGCAATCTCTATGCACGCATGCTCGACCGGCTGATGCAGCTTCTGCCGCGTCACGCGGCGACGGACTCGCATCGTCATCCGTCCATCGAGAGCTTTCGCGATTTTCGCGTCGCGCTGAATGCGCTCGATCTGCGCCGCACGCGCCGCAAGCTGCCGATCGATATTCAGACTTCCGTCGACGATACGCTCGACGCGTTGCGCCGCTACTTCGAACTGTGCATCGCGCGACGCGCACGCCAGAGCGTGCCGCCCGAGCTGATCCGCAGCATCGATGCGACGAGTGTACAAGTCACGTCGCGCGCGCTCGCGCAATCGCAGAACCCCGACGCGGTCGTGTCCGAACGCTGGCTGCGCGACACGCTGCATGCGCTCGTCGGCATGCGCCTGTCGTTGCATCCGCCCGCTACGCAGGCGCAACCGAAGGCCGCCGACGGCGCGCCGCCGCGCGAGGAACCGGCATGATCTTCGTCCTTCATTTTTTATCGGAACGCCACATATGATCGGCGAAATCGACATTCTCGGCGTGTTCGTGCCGGCCGTGCTCGTGCTGATGTTCATCGCCTATCTTTTGAATCTGGCGATTCGCAACGTGCTCGCGCGCGTCGGCTTTTATCGTTTCGTGTGGCATCGTTCCATCTTCGATCTCGGCATCTATGTTCTGTTGCTGGGAGTTGTCGTCATCGTTTCGCAGCGGCTCATCTCGTGAAAAAAACCTGGTTCTCCCTCGGGCAGATTCTGCTTACGCTCATCGTCGTCGCGATCGCGTGCGTCGTGTTGTGGAAGCTCGTCGACTACTACATGTTCGCGCCGTGGACGCGCGACGGCCACGTTCGCGCCGACGTCATCCAGGTCGCGCCCGACGTGTCCGGCCTCATCACCGACGTGAAGGTGGCCGACAATCAGCAGGTCAAAAAAGGCGATGTGCTCTTCGTGATCGACCGGGCGCGTTACACGCTTGCGTTGCGCAATGCGCAGGCGAGCGCGCAGCAACGCCGCGCCACGCTCGATCAGGCGCGCCGCGAAGATGCGCGCAATCGCGCGCTTGGCAATCTCGTCGCGCGCGAAGTGGTGGAGGAAACGCAGTCGCGAGTCGAGCAGGCGACGGCCGCGCTCGCCGATGCCGACGTCGCGATCGATACCGCGCGTCTGAATCTGCAACGCACGGAGATCGTGAGTCCCGTCGATGGTTATCTGAACGATCGCGCGCCGCGCACCGGCGAATTCGTGGCGGCGGGGCGCGCGGTGCTTTCGGTGGTCGACATGAACTCGTTCCGCGTCGATGGCTATTTCGAGGAAACCAAGCTGGGCGGCATCGATATCGGCCAGCCCGTCGATATCAAGGTGATGGGCGAGGCCGGCATTCTGCGCGGCCATGTGCAGAGCATCGTCGCGGCGATCGAAGACCGCGACCGTCAGCAAAGCCCGAGTCTGTTGCCGAACGTGAATCCCGCGTTCAGTTGGGTGCGGCTCGCGCAACGCATTCCCGTGCGCGTGACGCTCGATGAAATCCCCGCTGATTTCCGCATGATCGCGGGCCGCACGGCGACGGTCTCGGTACGCGGCATCGGGCCGAAGATCGGCAAGCGCGCGGCGTCGGAGACTTCTCCGGCGTCCGCGCCCGCGCCGACTTCGAGCGTGTCGGTCCCGGCATCGGGCGCGTCGCGATGAACGGCGTGCGCATCATGAAAGCGATCGCTATCGCGGCTTCCTCGGCCTTTGCGCTGTTCGGCTGCACGACCGTCGGACCGGACTACACGCTTCCCGGACACGCCGCGGTCAACGCGCCCTACGCGAACGGCGCCATCGACGGCGCGGATCGCGCGCCCGTCACGCAGGGCGAAGTGCCCGCCAAGTGGTGGCGTCTCTATGACGATCCCGTCGTCGATCAACTGGTCACGCAGGCGCTCGCGTCGAACACGGATTTGCGCATCGCCGCCGCGAATCTCGCGCGTTCGCGCGCCGAAGTCGAATACGCGAATCAGCAAGGCGGATTCTCCGGCAAGACATCGGCCGCGTTTCAGCGCGCGCAGGAATCGGCGGAGCAATATCTGTTGACGGAGAAGCTTCCCGTCGTCAACGAGGGCGCGCTCGATCTTTCCATTTCCTATGAGCTCGATCTGTTCGGCAAGCTCAGGCGCGGCGTCGAAGCGGCGAACGCGGACGATGAAGCCGTCGAGGCCGCGCAGGATCTCGCGCGCATCACGGTGGTCGCGGATGTCGTGCACGCGTATGTCGAATCGTGCTCGGCGGCCGAAGAACTGGACATCGCGCAGAAGTCGCTCAACTTGCAGAAGGAGCGCGTGAAGCTCACGCAACGTCTGCGCGATGCGGGCCGTGGCAATCAGTCGGAAGTCACGCGCGGACAGACGCAGGCCGATACGCTCGCCGCCGACATTCCGCGCTTCGTCGCGCGCCGCCGCGTCGCGCAGTATCGGCTCGCGATGCTGCTCGCGCGCGCGCCGTCCGACTTGCCCAAAGCCGCCCTCGCCTGCCGGAAGCTGCCGAAGCTGCGCGCGCCGATTCCCGTCGGCGATGGCGCGGCCTTGCTGAAACGCCGTCCCGACGTGCGTCAGGCCGAACGGCAACTCGCGTCATCGACGGCGCGCATCGGTGTTGCGACGGCGGCGCTGTATCCGTCGGTGAGTATCGGCGCATCGGCGGGATCGGTCGGCATCGCGGAGGATCTGTTCGGCGCGAACACGAATCGCTGGGCGTTCGGGCCGCTCATTAGCTGGAGCTTTCCGATCAACGGTCAGCGAGCGCGCGTTCATCAGGCGGAGGCATCGACGAGCGGCGCGCTCGCGCGTTTCGACGGCGTGGTGCTGAAGGCGCTGCAGGAAACGCAAAGCAGCCTCGCGACGTATGCGTCCGACACCACGCGCGCCGACGCATTGCGCACCGCGTATCAATCGGCGATCCAATCCGCCGATGAAACGAACCGCTTGTATCGCGGGGGACGCGAGTCGTTCCTCAACGATCTCGATGCGACGCGCACGCTTACGAGCGTCGCGGCGCAGGTCGCGGCCGCCGAAGCTCAGGTGGCGACCGATCAGGTCAACCTCTTTCGCGCGCTTGGTGGCGGCTGGGAAACCGACGAAGCCATCGCGCAGAATGCGAAGGGGAAGTAGGGGGATTGGGAGGCGGTTCTAAAGACGAACGTGAAAGGCTTTGTTTTGCTGCGGCGGATTGAACTAGTCCAGCCCTGACCACCGATACCAAGGCAATGACTCGTGCGAGTCCACGCCGCGCTCAGCCATCGACGTCGTAACGCTTGCGCTTGGACCGGTTCTTCGTGCGATCGAGGATGGCGCAGTTCGGGCACCAGCTTCCCTTCTTGATGTTGTCCGGTATGGCCAGCCATACGTGCCCTAAACGACACTTCCATTCGAGTTTGGTTCTGCCGTGGATCACATCCGTCGAAAGACACGCTCCACCGCGCTCGGCCGCGATCGCTTGCATTTGTTCGATAGAGATACGTCGCTCGAAAACATAGCAGCGCTTACACCACACGCCTTGCCATATGTGCCGGGCCGCCTGCGTCCATTCGTGACCTCGGGCGCAACGAAACGCATAGCGATCCTTCGAACCCGTGTAGACCGTGGCCAGGCACTCGCCTTGATGCAATCTTGCAGCCTCGTGCAAGCGTTCCAAGCCATCCTGATGGAGCAGAGCTTCGGCGGCTCGACGTCCTAACGCAAGTTGCGCACATCGAAGACACCAACTACCTGCGGCGACATCTCCGCCCTTGGCCTCCCAGTGGTGCCCCTGCCCGCACTCGAAGGAATATCGGGCGTTTCTCCCTTCATATCGGTCGGAGAGACATCGCCCGCCTTTTGCTGCGGCAGTCGCTTGCAGTTCTTCGAGTCCATCGCTTTTGACTAGCGTGGGCCTGCCACGCCCGCATCGGTGGCACCAACGTCCGGCGTAGATATTGCGCCCCAGCGTTTCCCATTCGTGTCCCTTGGCACACCGCAAGCGATAGCGATCGCGCAATCCGGTGAATGTGCCCAGCAAGACGCCTCCACGCTGCGCAACAAGGGAAAGGCAACGCGCCTTTACCTGTTCGGCTTCGCACTCGGCGCATTGGGGAACGCTGTGTGTCTGTATGATCTGTTTCGCCGCACGATACAGACGATGACCGTTTTGGCATTCGAATTCATAGCGCGCACTGAAGCTCTTCCAATCGCTCGAACGACACTTCCAGCCGAGCGCAGCCGCATACTCATGCAACAGCTTTAATAACGATGACGGCTCCTGCAGTGAAACGGTTCTTTGGTCCATAGTTACGCTTAATCTTCGATACAGACAAACACTCGCCGCCGTGGCTGGCCGTGAGCGCAGGCATCGCCTCGAACACGATCACGATCAACCCGAGAGTTCCGGCAGCGTAACCAGATCGGGATCGTCAGTGATGCTTTCCTCCGACCGCCGCCTTCCTCGGACAGCACGATAGCGACGCCCTCGCTGCCAAAGCCCGCCACCACGATGGCGAGTATCGCGGTGACGGACAGCCACCGGCCCCGAATTAGATCTTCCACTTACCTTCCTCTGCCTGCTCTTATTTTGGGCACAACGAAAGCCGCGTCTACGGCGACCTTAGCGGCCATGAAGCGCAAGCGCCCGCGGCCCGAAAGGCAATTCATCAATAAAACGTCTCATGGAATGTCCGTGTGTCGTGCTCGCGGTCGAAGAACGCCAGCCCGGCCTGACACAGAATGAGCACCATAAATCCGATACACAGCCAGATCGTGAAGTCGACGCTCATCACGCTCGGCGCGATCTTGCGCAGGCACAACACAAAACCGGAGAGAAACAACATTCCCAACGCCCAGACGACGGACAGCAGCGGCACGTCCTCATCCTTCGGATATGGCACAGGTGGTGGCGCGACGCTCACCAAATTCAACGCCACGCCGCCGCGCTGTGGCGTGGCGACGAGTTGCGCACCCTGTCCGTGCTGAACCATCTCCGCTGCCAACGCTTGAATCAGCCAGCCGGTGATCGGCCCAGGCTGGCCGATTGCCCGGTCCAGATCCTGCTCGCGCACGTCAAGTTCCGCATCGCGTGCCGCAGCGACCGTGGAATTCTTCGCCAAGCTATTCAAGCGACTGAACCACAGGTTGCGGATTTTCTTTTGCGGCGCCTGTTCCGCGCGCAGCAAGCTCGCCATCGCCGCTCCCGCCGTATCCGGCTCTGCGAAGATTGGCCGCATGATGCAGGCGCGGGCTTTGAGGCTCTTGCTGCGCGCGAGGACCGCCGGTCGCGTGAAGAGCATAGCGACCGCCGCTTCCGAGAAAGCTGGCGCGTCCTCGCCCTGATGCAACTGGAAGGCGATTACCAGTCGGTAGTCCGGCAGGGGCTGGCCCGAAAACCACGCGTCGTTCAGCGGCAGCTCGTCGTCAAATGGCAGCCACGCAATGTTCGATGCGCTGGGCAGCTCAAGCTTGCGCCAGGATCGCTCCAGAAACAGCTTCTCCTCACGCCTGACCGCATGCAATACGATGTCGAACTTCCCCTCTTTTGCGACACGCCTAATCGAATCGGTAAGTGGCATCACTAGAGCCTCGATCACTTGCTCCTGCCTGCTCCTACTCCTCGAGTTGCCGAACTCTGCGAGCTGCAAGGCTTTGTCCGGATTAGCAGGCTCGGAGGGTGCCAGACCGAGCATGCGCTCGGCAAGGTCGTTTTCCGGTGTCAGAACGGTGCTGTCGAGCAGAACGAGATGCGAGCGCGTCCAGTGCTGCCAATCAGCAAATCGGCTTCTGCAAAGCAAGTTCCACCACTGAGTTTTATGCTGCCAGTCCTCAAATGTTCGGTTGTAGTACATGCAGCACAGCGCCAGCCAAAGCAACGAAGGCGCTACAAGTATTTCGAGCAAGAAGTCAGCCGACATCGTCGACTGACCTTTGGGCCACAGCCAGACTGTCACGACAACCGCAATAAGTTCCACCAGCACGTACAACAGGACATAGACCCAGACGGAGGGTGCCTTTGCTGCCTCCTGCTCCGGGATAATCGGCGCTCGCCAGGTCATGTTCATTTGATACTCACACCCTTGCCGCTGGCGATCACCTGACTGCCGCAGCGCGTGCGGCACATATGTACAGCCCACTTGCGGCCATGCTCGCTATAGCCCTCTGCAGATTCGATGATCGGGTTGTCGCCATGTTCAGGGCACGACACCATATCGTCAATTAGCGCGACCTTGCGCCGGCTTTCAAGGAAGTAGCTGGACGACGCGGTAATGACCTTGCCGCCATGCGTAGTGGCATCACCTAAAGAAACGGGCTTTGTCATGATTTTTGGACTCCTTTCGTGGAGTGGACTTATACACAGGTTGCGTTCCACCGAGATCCCCGAGGACATACGCTGCTCTCTTACGGTTCGCGTCGGTTCTTCCTAATCTCCGCTCGTTGGCAGGATCGATGTATCGCAGATGTAGTGGTCTTGGCCGGACGGAGTGCGAACACCAGAAAGAACGCCAGGTCTTATCGACATGCGAAAGGCATCACCTTCTATTCCTTCTGGATATGGTCGATTGAGGTCGACTCCCTTAACTAAAGGATACTGTATTGCATGCCCATCTTGCCCTTCCTGATCGCGTTGAATGACATACATGCGATCTTTCAAAACAACGAATTGATAACGCCGCGAACTTCTAACTGGATCGTAAGAAATGCTATTACGGTCGTATTGCATCCAATTGAAGGTTTTTCCGCCATCAGTCGAATAGGCCACGTAGTCCCTACATCCTCGATCGCCACACGAACCAGTTGTAACTGTTGGAACAGCAACATTCATCCCCGTCTGATCATCAATTATCAGCTTTCCTAAAAAACCATTTGGCGAGGTATGACCGACTCTCGTCCTCACGCCGCTCTTCGTGTCGTTGTACCAAGTCTCGCCCGAACAATTGTCGTAGCTTTCCAGTGTAATGAAGCGATGGCCATCAATTTTGTAAATTACCTGAGGGGGTGTATTGTATTTTTTCCAGTTCTCGGAAATCATCAATGCGGGCTTCGCGTCTGGCAACGGCATGTCGCTATACGTGTAACGCCCTGTATCTGGCATCCTTGTTTGCTGACACGCTGTCAGAATCGTTAAACAAGATAGCACTATCAATGGCAAACGTTTCATGGGGTGTATACCGTTTTGTTTAGTTTTTTACGTTCTTTTTCCGCAGCCACGATTTCATCCGTCACCATCTCTGGATCGATTCCGCTCGGAACAGGCGGAACCTGGAACGCTCCTCAATTGCTTTTCCAGTTGATGAACCGATCCCAGACTCTTGGAGTGCGGCTTACATATGGTTGCGTTCAGTCAAGAACACCGAGGCCATACGCTGCGATCATACAGTTCATATTCTTAGTTAGTTCGTCCTAGTCGCCGTTCGTTGGCAGGATCGATGCATCGCAAATGTAATGATCTTGACCGGAGGGAGTATGCAGGCCTGACGGTATGCCGCTGTCGTAATTGAGACGTTTACCGCCAGGAATCGTGTTCATGCTTTTATTTGAAAGATCATCATCTAACGGATATCTATCGGTCACCGTTGGCCCATATTTCCCGGCTGAATAAGTGACAAATAGCGAGTCATTCGTGACAGCAAACACGTAGCGTTTAGAGCTGTTCATAGAGTTAGTGGTATGGTCATAGACGTCATACCGAAACCATTTAAACGTTCGGCCCCCATCCGTTGAATACGCTGCGTAATTTGTGCACCCCCGATCCCCGCACGAACCACTTGTAACCGTTGGAACAACAACATTCATTCCGGTCTTGTCGTCAATTATCAGCTTTCCTAAGAAACCATTCGGCCACGTATGACCGATTCTCGTCCTCACGCCGCTCTTCGTGTCGTTGTACCAAGTCTCGCCCAAACAATTGTCGTAGCTTTCCAGTGTAATGAAGCGATGGTCATCAATTTTGTAAATTATCTGAGGGGGTATATTGTATTTTTTCCAGTTCTCGGAAATCATCAACGCGGGCTTCGCGTTTGGCAACGGCGCATCGCTATACGTGTAACGTCCTGGGCTTGACACCTGCGTTTGCTGACACGCTGTCAGAATCGTTAAAAAAAAATAGCACCATCAATGGTAAACGTCTCATGGGGTATATACCGTTTTGTTTTGCTTTTGACGTTCTTTTTCCGCAGCCACGATTTCATCGGTCACCGTCTCTGGATCGATTCCGTTGGGAACAGGCGGAACCTGGAACGCTCCCGCATCAAAATACTCATCGGTAAACTGCGTCCAGTCCGCATCACGAATGAGGCCCAGCCAAAATTGAGGCAGATTGTAGGAGTCGCAAAAACCGATCGGCAAGTCCCACGCCGCTACTCGGCTCATGAACTCATGATGTTGCGGCAGCGTGCTATGGTTGGTCGGCATACGCTGATACTCCTCAAACCGCTTAATCATTTCATCGTGGTTTTCTGTTCGCATGACCGGTCCAGTTGTGTAGGGAGCGTTCCTCACTTGGTTCTCCATTTCTTGAACCGATCCAATATTTTTAGAAAGAGTTTATATATGGTTGCGTGCAATCAAGAGCACCGAGGCCATACGCTGCTCTCGTGCCGTTCAAATTTTTGGTAAATTCATCCTAGTCCCCGTTTGTTGGCAGGATCGACGTATCGCAGATGTAGTGGTCTTGGCCGGAGGGAGTGCGGTGACTCGTCAAGAGCTCAGGGTCAGCGGAAAGATTAAAAGAGCCGCCTCTAATACCCGGCGGATACGGCTTACCCAGATTAATTCCCGGAACGAGTGGATAGTAAGCAACGTAGGCGCGGCTTTCACGCCCCTCAACTACATACAAACGATCAGATGTTATCAAGAACGTATAGTCTTTCGAGTTTTTCTGTGAATCGAAAGTTATATTGCTTTCGTCGTAACGCATCCACGCGAATGTTTTCCCGCCGTCTGTCGAGTAAGCGGCATAATTCATACACCCCCGATCCCCACACGAACCAGTTGTAACCGTTGGAACGACTACATTCATCCCCGTCTGATCATCAATTATCAGCTTTCCTAAAAATCCATTCGGCGAAGTATGGCCGACTCTCGTCCTCACGCCGCTCTTCGTGTCGTTGTACCAAGTCTCGCCCGAACAATTGTCGTAGCTTTCCAGCGTAATGAAGCGATGGTCATCAATTATGTAAATTGTCTGAGGGGGTGTATTGTATTTTTTCCAGTTCTCGGAAATCATCAACGCGGGCTTCGTGTTTGGCAACGGCATGTCGCTATAAGTGTAACGCCCTGTATCTGGCATCTGTGGTTGCCGACACGCTGTCAGAATCGTTAAACAAGATAGCACTATCAATGGCAAACGTTTCATGGGGTGTATACCGTTTCGTTTAGTTTTTTACG
>NZ_FCOJ02000143.1 GCF_001545035.1 Caballeronia glebae | reverse complement strand
CTGGCAAACTCGACTTCTCCGCATTCAACTCGCATGCCCGCTGAGAGCCATTACCCACTTCATTTTCAAAAGAGCCGAAAGATTTGAGGCACTGACCGAGATGCCTTATTACGGACTGACGTGCGAGGTCGATCGAACTCATTGTTTCGACGGGGAGGGTGACAGTTGGGAAGCCTTCTTATCGGGCATCTTTAAATCAAATTTCGCTTTTGAAACCGACAGTGATTTCGTCTCGCCGGGAGCGCGCGCGGGAGTCGCGCCAACAGCATTCGCGAAATGGGCAACGACCAGCGCGTGGCTGGAAGTTGGCCTCGATCCGATCCCTGTACTTTCGGCGACTTCGATGGTTTTATCGACCGGTCATCAAGTGGACACGAGACGGCTCGGCGGCGCACCGGTTCGCCTCCCTAGCCGCTTTGAGCGACGCCAATCTGCGCGTGATCGGACCTGACGGGTGCCTAGTTCCCGTCTCATCGGTGCTGCAACCGCTGGCGCGGAAGGAGCAGCGGACGATCCGACGAGTGGATCAGGAACTCGATACGGACGCTGCATGGTCGATGTGGACGTTATCCCCGCGTTCAGGCTTTGCGGATGTCAGAGTTCGAAGCGAAGCGCTGCCATGGCGGGAAGGGAAATCGCGTCGTCAGCGTCTTGGGCGAAAGACCGCCAGTTCCCTGATCGTTCGGAACTTAGGCAGCCGTTTGACCTAGGCTGCGCTTTTCATCGCGCGGTTGATCTTTTATGGGAAACCCCGGAGAAGAATGATGGCAGTGACAGTGAACGTACGCTCGCTTCTCAGCGAATACAAACTTCCGGCTGATTTCAAAAGCGCGCTTAGCATTCTGTTCCTCGATAACGCGGATCGCGTGCATAGTCGGACGCGTGTTAGCTCGAAGAAGCTGTCGGTGGTCACACAAGGCCCTCGTTTGCAGAAGCTGTGCCGATCTTTTGTTGAGCTCCGCGAGAACGGCTATGCGTTGCGGTCACCGTGGGCGCTCAAGGAGAAGCACGTGCGCTTTCTCGTCAATTTGTGGGTGCGGAAAAAGCAAAGCGCCGGCACCATCGATAATAAGCTCACGTACCTCCGTGCGTTCGCGAGCTGGATCAACAAGCCGAACCTCGTTGGGAAGTTGGACGATTACGTTGATCGGAAAGAACACGGGCTTATTCGCTCATACTCTGCGCTTGAGGATAAGTCGTGGGTAGGCAATAAGATCGACGCTGTGGCCAAGATCAACGAGATCGCCGGGACGGAACCTGTAGTAGCGATGCAGTTGAAGCTGCAGGCGGCGTTTGGGTTGCGCGTCGAGGAGAGCTTCCTCCTCAGACCAAGGGAGTCGGTGCGGCGCGATGGCTTGCTGAGCGTCACGCGTGGGACGAAAGGCGGCCGGGACCGGCTTGTTCCGATCCTGTTCCAAATTGATGTACTGGAAGAGGCAATGAAGTACTGCAACACTCTTACGGGATCGACGATACCGGATGGGTGTACCAAGAAGCAGTGGAAGAATCACTATTATGACGTCCTCAAGCGCCACGGCGTCACAAAAGCGGGATTGGGTGTCACAAGTCATGGGCTACGGCACCAGTATCTGCAGCAGATGTATGAGATGTTGACGGGAGTGCCCGCGCCGGTGAAAGTAACGGGTGAGAAAGCAGATATCAAGCTGCACCGGGAAGCGTTGAAACAGGTGGTTGAAGCGGCGGGGCATAGTCGCCCCTCAAAGGCCAATGCCTACATCGCTAGCTTCAACAGCCTTGCGCAGCAGAAGTCTGCCGAGATCAGCGTCGAGGAGGCGCTTTCGGCAGTTGCGGCGGCCGGTGGAAACAAGAAGGCCGCGGCGACCGTCTTAGGCATTTCTCGGCAGGCGCTGTACCGTATCCTTGGCAGACAAACGGCTGGGGTGTAGCAAAATTCTGAAATCTGGAATTTTGTTACGCTGCAGTTTTTAGAAGGAACTCATTGACAATCAATGGCTTAGGCGAAAAACGTCGCTCTTGTAGGAAATATCATGATATTTCCTAGCCCTATTTAGGTCCTAAACGAGCTACCGGAGGAGCCAGTTGAGCGACTGACTGGTCAGCGCGTGATACGTCAGGATGACGGCGAGCGCCAAAGCAGTTGCGATCTGGGGGACCAGTTTGGCGCGGAGACGGTAGGCTGCGCGGATGTATTCGACGGGGGTCATTTTTCTTTCTCCGGGATCTCGCTGGCACACACGTGGCGATGCACAGTTCAAGTATTGCGGATCGACGCGAAAGTCAAGTCACCAGCGGTTTCTGTCGGGAAGATCGTCCACGGCGAGGTTCACGCTGTTCTCGAAGTTGCCCTCGTCTCCACCGGTCGCCGGTATGCGCGGAAACTGTATAGACGCTATGCCGTCGATGTAAATGCGCTTGGCGAGTTGTTGCAGCTTTCGATATCTGGCCGCGTCGTTGAGGACGGTGTCCACGGGCCAAAAGTCGCTCAGGGTGATTTTGCTGTCGACGATCTTCCTGGCAAGCATTGCGAAAATCGGACCTCGCTTCTCCCAGTCGCCTTCGGTTCTGGCCAGGAGATCAATCAGGAACGGCGCATCGACGGCGCTTAGCTCCTTTCTGACCAACTTCAAGAGGTCTCCCTCTTTCGCGGCCGGGCGCCTCGTGCGGGCGTTCCAGATCTTGCCCGCTTTCGCGAACGCGGCATGCCGGTCGTTTCCTATCGCAATCCAGGGCGTCTGCATCCCGCAGTCTTCGCAGAAGATGCAGCAGACTTTCTCCTGCGGAATCGCGAAAAGTGAACGCGCCTCGAGGTCATTCATCTCGGGAGCAATACTGTCGTCGGCGGTCAGGTAGTCACGCGCGGGTGCTGACGGGCATTTCAGTAGCCGGTGCGAGTAGCCAAAGGCCCATTTTCCGCCGCAATGGTCGCAGGGGAAAAGTTCGTCAGTCATGGCGCTGTCCTGTTGCCGGCCGTCCGGCGGTTCCGATATTTGTAAGCAGCCGTCGATTATAGCGACCTGCCAGCTGCGACCGACCCAGAACGTGAGAAGTCAGCCCTGACGCCCGCCCACTAGCAGGCCGCTGAAATACACTCGAGTTGAAGCGGCCTCGCTCCAATCACAAGGCTTTCGCCGCGAGGTTTTCGCA
>NZ_FCOJ02000075.1 GCF_001545035.1 Caballeronia glebae | reverse complement strand
GCCTCAAGGCCCACAACAACAAGTCATGCCTGATGACCATAGCGAGTCGGTCCCACCCCTTCCCATCCCGAACAGGACCGTGAAACGACTCCACGCCGATGATAGTGCGGCTTCCCGTGTGAAAGTAGGTAATCGTCAGGCTCCTCATGCTGAAAGCCAAAACCCCACCCCTAAAAGGTGGGGTTTTTGCGTTTCTGCCTCCAATGCTCCCTCACGCGAGCTTATGAATGGCGGATTGCTGGTAGTTTTCGATGCCGATCTTATCGATGAGGCCGATCTGAATCTCCAGCCAGTCGATGTGATCCTCGGTAGCGTCGAGCAGTTCGACCAGGATCTCTCTCGAAACGAAATCACGCACCGATTCGCAATGGACAACCGCCTCCTTACATTGGGCTTGAGCCGCCTGTTCGAGTTTGAGGTCGTTCTGGAGTGCCTCAAGCGTATCTTTGCCGACGGCTAGCGCATGGAGATCCTGCAAATTCGGCACTCCATCGAGCATGAGGATACGCACGATCAGCTTGTCCGCATGCGTCAATTCTTCCATCGACTCGTTGTATTCGTGCGTGCCGAGTTCTTCGAATCCCCAGTGCTGATAGAGACGCGCATGCAGAAGATACTGATGCACCGCCGTCAGTTCGTTCTTCAATTCGGCATTGAGGTAGTCAATCACTTTCGAATCGCCTTGCATACCGTCTCCCGCTTGGTCGCGTTGCCACACACCCAGAATAGACGTTCAGCGACGATGCGCCGACAACAAGTTTCATTCTCATTATTAGCAACGCCAATGCACACACCCGTGATGGCGAGAAAATTGCTTCGGCTACATCTTTCTGTGCATGCTCGGAGCATCGTCCGATGCGACGCCCCGATCATCACGTTTGATCAAAACCTGGAGAAGCAACATGCACTGGATCGATCCTGCGAGCCTCCCTGAGACGCGGGGCAAGGTAAAGCGAGTCCTGCTGAATCCGCACGGTGAAATAGACGGCCTCGTGCTCGGCTCACGTCAGATTCACATCCCGCCTCATCTGTCGAAGCAGATCGCGCGGCATGTCGCGCCCGGCGATGCAGTCAGCGTCCGAGGCGTGAAGCCCCGCGGCGCGGACATCGTCGCGGCCGTCTCGCTCACGACGAAGAACGGCCGCGTGATTCTCGACGAAGGGCCGCATCATGGCGGCGATAAGCATCACAAGCCTCATGTCGATCAGAAGCCGATGGAAGCTTCCGGCGAAGTCGTGCTTGCGCTCTACGGGCCGAAGGGCGAGTTGCGCGGCGCGCTGCTAGACGATGGCACGTCGCTGCGCATGCCGCCTCATGCCGCGAGCGAACTGGCTTCGTATCTACTCCCGGGCGCGCACGTTCAAGCGTGGGGACATGGCGTGAAGAACAAGCATGGCCGCACCATCGAGGTCGACGAGATCGCCGAATTGATCCACGAGATCGACGCTGCCTGACGCAACATCACGGCGATCGCCCCATGACCACGCAATACGCGCTCGAGGCACTGAATTTCTTCATGGCCGATGTGCAAGCGGGAATCGGGCCATTCCTCGGCGTCTTTCTTCAGGCGCAAGGCTGGCATCCGGACGCGATCGGCACGGTCATGACGCTCGGCGGCATCGCTGGCATGCTGGCGACGTCGCCGGCGGGCGCGCTCGTCGACGCGACCCATCACAAGCGCGGCATCATCGTGGCAGCCGGTGTGATGGCGACGCTCGCATCGCTCGTGCTATGGGTGTCGCGGAGTTACTGGACGGTCGCCGCTTCGCAGATTCTCACGGCCATGACGGGCGCGGCACTCGGTCCGGCGGTGGCGGGCGTGACGCTCGGGATTGTGCGCGAACGCGGCTTCGACCATCAGTTCGGCCGCAATCAGGTTGCCAATCACGCGGGCAATGTCGTGGGTGCGGCGCTGTCGGGGTGGCTCGGCTGGCGTTATGGATTCGGCGCGGTTTTCGTGCTCGCGGGCGTGTTCGGCGCGATGACCGTCGTGTCGACGCTGCTGATCCGGCGCGACGCCATCGATCACGACAGCGCGCGGGGCCTGGCAGCTGCATCGCCGACGAAGCACGAGCACGAGCACGAGCACGCAAGCGGATTTCGTGTGCTGCTGCGCTGCAGGCCGCTATTGTTGCTGGCCGCCGCGCTCGCGATATTCCACCTCGGCAATGCGGCGATGCTGCCGCTCTACGGCCTCGCGGCCGTCGCTGCGCACAAGGGTGATCCGAGCGCGTTCACCGCGCAGACGATCGTGGTCGCGCAACTCGTAATGGTCGCCGCTGCGTTCTTCGCGAACCGGCTCATTCGACGCATCGGATATTGGGGCGTCATTCTGATCACCTTCTTCGCATTGCCGATGCGCGGCCTGATCGCGGCAATGTTCATCAGCGCATGGGGCGTGTGGCCGGTGCAGGCGCTCGACGGCATCGGCGCGGGTTTGCAGAGCGTCGCGGTGCCGGCGCTTGTCGTGCGACTGCTGCAGGGAACAGGAAGAGTGAACGTGGGGCAGGGCGTGGTCATGACCGTGCAAGGGGCGGGCGCCGCACTCAGTCCTGCGCTGGGCGGAATGCTTGCGCAGCATTTCGGATATGCGACCGCTTTCGCCGTGCTCGGCGCGGTGTCGACCGGCTCGCTCGCATTGTGGCTTTTCTTCGGCGCGGCACTCAAGAAGGCATGCGGCGTTTATCGCGATGTGACCGACGACGCGTCGCTCGCGTCATGAATGCTTCTTCCTGATCTACCGGCTGATGCGGATGTGTCGCCACCGGAAGTCGAAACCTTTCGCTGCGAACATGACGACGTTCAGGAAACGACGGGGAAACCGTGAAGGCGTTCGTCGCGCTTCGTCCCGGTTGCAAAGCGGCTGCCGCGAATCGTCCAATTCGTCGATAGCCTGCTTCGCTCCGGGAGCGGCAAAGTGCAATGGAGGTTCGCCAAGAGCGTGATTTTCACGCCTATAATCGAGCGCAAAAGGAACGAGCCGCACAAAGTACGCCTTGCGAATAACAACAAGGAGAGCCGTCGTGCCCCGATCGAACCGTACCCGCGACCCTATATTCTTCAGCCCGAATGCAACGAGCACGGGCCGTCGACAGTTCCTCGGCATGGCCGGCGCCGGAGTGCTCGCGACACTCCTTCCAGGCTGCGGCAGCGATAGCTCAGACTCGCAGTCTTATCCTCAAACAGTCGCCATGGGGCAACAGGCGATTCAGCAGGCGATCGACAGTCAGACGCAGCCCGTTGCCGCGATATCCATAGCCATGCTCAAGGGCAACGACGTGTTCTGGCAGCAGGCGTTCGGCGTGTCGTCGGTGCCGAGTCAGACCAAGGCGACGATCCAGACGCGCTTCAACATCGGCTCGGTCAGCAAGCTTTTTGCGGCGCTCGCGGCGACGATTCTTCAGGACCGCGGACTGATCACGCTCGATACGCCGATCATCCGCTATCTGCCGACGTTCACGATGCTCTCGCCCGAGTACGCGAAGATCACCACGCGTCATTTGCTGTCGCATTCGTCGGGATTGCCTGGAACGAATTCGCGGAACCTCTTCACGTTCGCGCCGGTTCCCGGCTACGCGGCCGATACGCAAGCCGAACTCGCGAATACGCATCTGAAGCATTTGCCGGGCGAGCTTGCCGTGTATTGCAACGACGGCTTCACGATGGTCGAGCAGATCGTCCTCGCGATGACCGGGCAGAGCTTTGCGAGCTTCGTCGAAGCGAACATTCTCGCACCGCTAAAGATGGCGAACTCAAGCTATCTCACGAGCGTGCCGAGCGATGGCTCGTTCTCTTATCCATTTGCAAACGGCACGCAGTATCAGGAATTCGTCAATGCCTACGCAACCGGCGGCTTGAGTTCGACGCCCGGCGACATGATGAATCTCGCGCAGATGATCATCGGCGGCGGCATGTTTCAAGGGCAGCGCGTGGTATCGGCGGCGGGCATCGCGCAGATGGGCACCGATCAAACTACTGGACTCCTTATTAATCCGTCGCCCGAATGGCGATGGGGTCTCGGTTGGGATTCGGTCAGGCAGCCCGCACTCGATGCCGCAGGCGTCCTCGGATGGGAAAAGGATGGCGGAACCGCCTTCTATTCGAGCGAGTTCTTCGTCGTGCCACAGGCGCAACTTGCGCTGATGGTGACGGGCAATTCGGGCTACGATGCCCGCAAGCTCGCCGAAACGCTCGTGCTGTCCGCGCTGAAAGAGGACGGCACGGTCGCCTCGCTGCCGGCCAGGGTCAGCACGACGGCGCCGTCGGCCGCGTCGGGTCCGGGCATCGTGAATGCCGGCGGCATCTACGGCAATTCCGACTCTCCGTTCCAGGTTATCGCCAACCCGGACGGCAGCCTGCAATTGAACCAGTGGGCTGGCGCCAAGCGTGCGTGGACGCCGGTCGGCGCATACCAGTACCGCAGCGACGGATGGTGGTGGAGCAACAGCGATACCGCGTCGTATCGTTTCGCGGTCGCTTCCGGAACCGACGCCAACGGCAACGCATTCAGCTATCGCTATCTGATGAAGCGTGTCGTGCCGGGCGCGGGTTACGCCTATCTCACGCTGCCGGTCGGTCAGCAACTCGCCGCGCTGACGCCACTCGACAACGCATGGCAGCAGCGTCTCGGCACGCAATGGACCTTGACGAACGATTCGCCGACGGCCGTGCCGATCGTCATCGACGGAAACGAGCCGGCTTTCCTGACCACGTTGTCCGAATTGCCGGGTTATGTGCTGTACGGCAACACGGACCTTCGTTATCAACTCTTCGTGCCGCTCGCGGACGATCGCGGCGGCATGTCGGTGAAGGTGCCGGGAAATTTCGGCCGGGACCTCTACGAAATTCGCTTTGCGTCGGCGAGTAGCGGCACAACATTGACGTTGGGAAGCTCGATTTACGACAAGATCTAAAAGCAGGTTTCCAATGATCTGCGTGGTCTCCGGCAGAGCCATCATTCGATAACTTTCCCGAAGAACTCTGGGTTTCATAACCCGGTTGCGAAACAACGCAGCGAGTGACGTTGATTACAAGGGATGTAATTGGCGCAAGAAACGACCGCGTCTACTCTTTGGCTGTCGCGCTTCCACTCTGGTTGCGCTCATCGCCAAGGAAAATGCCATGTCCAGCTACCCTGTTCACACGATCGAATCCGCACCCGCGCAATCCAGACCCGTTCTCCAGCGACTTCAGCAGACGTTCGGGATGGTCCCGAACGTCGCGGCAACGATGGCGAATTCGCCTGTGTTGATCAGCGCGTTCATCGGCTTGTTCGAGCGCGTGCATGCAAGCAGTCTCACCGAACCGCAGATTCAGACGCTGTTGCTGACCAACGCGGTGACGAACGCGAGCGAGTGGCCTGTCGCGTTTCACACGGCGCTCGCATTGAAGGAGGGCGTGCATTCCGCCGATGTCGATGCGATCCGCCAAGGCGTCTTGCCGAAAGACGCGCGACTGGCCGCACTGTCGGCATTGGCGCGCACGCTCGTAGAAAAGCGCGGCCGCCTCGCCGAGCTGGACCGCAGACGCGCGCTCGAAGCGGGCTTCAGCGCCGAGCAAATACTCGAAGTTATCGCCGTGATTGCCGCATCGACGATCACGAACTACAGCAGCAACGTGACGCGGCCGCCACTGGAAGCGCAGTTCGAGGCGTTCGCGTGGCATGCGCCGGCAGTCTGAGCGTCCGCCATTCATCCAGTCCGATCCGGGAGATCCGATGAACGCCACGCGTCCCGATTCGAATACCGCGCAGGGCGAGCTCGGTGATTTGCTGCGCTATTGGCGCGATGTGCGCGGCGTGAGTCAGCTCGATCTGTCACTTGAGGCAGGCGTTTCGCAACGTCAGATCAGCTTCATCGAAAGCGGGCGCAGCGTGCCGGGCCGCGACACGGTGTTGACGCTCGCGCAGACGCTCGACGTGCCGCTGCGCGAACGCAACGCGCTTTTGCTCGCCGCGGGCTATGCGCCCATCTATTCCGAAGCGCCGTGGAACGCGGAGGAGATGCATGGCGTCGTGCGCGCGCTCGAACGGGTCGTTCGTCAGCATGAGCCGTTTCCGGCGATCGTGATGGATCGCCACTGGAACGTTCTAATGACCAACGACGCAGCGCCGCGCTTCTTCGGTTGTTTCATCGACATGGCTTCGCGCGCGGGTCCGCGCAACATGCTGCATCTGATCTTCGACCCGCGAGGAATGCGTCCATTCGTGCACAACTGGGACACGGTCTCGCGCAGCCTTCTACAACGCGTGTATCGGGAATCGGTTGGTCATGCGATCGACGACGGCACCCGGCGTCTGCTCGACGAACTGCTCGACTATCCAGACGTTCCACGTGACTGGAAATCGCATCATGGACGGTCCGCCGCGCCGACGACACCCGTCATTCCAATCGGCTTCGTCAACGACGGCGTCGTGCTTCGATACTTTTCGATGGTCACGATCGTAGGCACGCCGCAAAACGTCGCCGCACAGGAACTGCGTCTGGAATGCATGTTCCCGGCGGATGAGGAAACCGAAGCACGCCATTTGCGTTTGCTCGCCGCTCATTCGAAGCTAATTCACGGAAAGTAACCTGTTTCACATCAGCGGTGCATGTGAAGCAGGTTCGACAAACGAACGTCATGCGCGCTGCGTCAGGCGGTGAAGCGATACGGCGAACGCCGCCTTCCACACGACAAGGAGCACATCATGTTTGCACTGCTTTCCTATCTTCTCGGCAAATTGGTTTCCGGCGACGACGTGCGTTCGCATAGCGCCTATCTCGCAGCGTCGGGAGATCTGGCGAATCTCGAACGCCGCATGCGTCACGTCGAAGAGGAAGATCGTGCGTACAGCATGTCGTTTTGAGGTCCGGTATCCGGCGTGAGGATCAATGACTTGCGTCGCCATGCGAGCGGCGCGCATCGAGATCCTTGATGGCCGGAAACACGGCGTCGTCCCACGAATCCAGACCGTAGGACCGAAGCACCAAATTCCGTGCGACGAATATCTCGAACATCGGCGTGCCCGGATGCAGGCGCTGGTCTTTTTGATTCTGTTCCGACAGCCACTGGAGCTCCCGGGGGTAGTCGTCCGGTGCCTCGTTGCTGGCGATCGATGCGCGCTCGACGATAAAAAGCTGTGCGCCCGGATGCGTGCGCGCCCACGACTTGAAATGTCCTTCGCCGGCGAAAGGCCCCTTCCAGCGCACGCAGTATTTGCAATCCGGAGCCGAGTGAACGACCAGTTCGATAACCTCGCCTTCGGCCACCGTCGTTTGGCTGACTTTCGCGGCCCAGGCATCCTTCGGTTTCGGCGCCGGGACCGCGCTGCGCACTTCATCGGGGACGCGAGCATTGACGAGCACCATGACCAGCGCGACGAACAGCGTCGCCAGCACCCACTTCACGGTCACGCTCATGGAGTTGCGCATGATGACCTCGCCGGGTCGATTCGCCAACTGCTATCCGCGACTCAATTCGCCTCGCGTCGTGTCGCCAGCCAAGGCTTTCGATCTTCGACGCGGACCATTCCTTCGTACAGTTCGACGTAGGAATGAATCATCGCATCGAGACTGAACTTTCGGGCGTGCTGACGCAGCCGGTCATGCGCCGATGGATCGTCGAGTAAAGCGGTCGCCTCGTGAATCTTGTCGATCAACGTCTCGGGCCGCGCGACGTCGAACAGGAGATTCGAACGCGGCTCGATGATCTCAGGAATGCCGCCCATGTTCGAACCCACGACGGGCACGCCATGCGAGTACGCTTCGAGCACAACCAGCCCGAACGGTTCGTTCCAGACGGAGGGCACCACGAGAATATCGATGCTGCTCAGGAAATCCGAGGGATCGACGCGTCCGAGGAAATTCACACGCGGGTCCGCGTATTTCGTCTTGATCGATTCGACGAAGTCCTGATCTCCGGTGCCGCCGATCGCGAGCGTCCAGTCGAGTGACCGGTTCGCGAGCAGTTGTTCCAGCAAAAGCTCGACGCCTTTTTCAGGCAGAACGCGTCCGAGCATACCGAGTCGCAATGGCGAGTTTCCAGCTTGTCTCGAATGCTGTGCGGCTATGGAATCCTTCGCCGGCTGATAACCATTGTTGATGACGGTCGTCTTTGCGGCGCGCGAGAAGAAGCCGCTTTCAAGGTGCTTCTGCAACACGAAATCGCTCACGCCGACCGCCACGTTGACCTGCGCGGACGCAATCTGCTTCGGCTTTGCATACAGCGAGCACACGCCGCACTGACTCGCGCAAGGCTTTCCGGCCGTGAGCATGCTCGCCGTGGGGCACAGCAGATAGTAGTCGTGGATCGTGTGTACGATGGGCACGCCAGCGTTGTTGGCGACGCGCCATGCATCGACGGAAAGACACGAGAGGTTGGCTGTATGAACGATGTCCGGCTTCTCGCGCTCGATGATTTCGGCGAGCTTTCGCGTCATGGACGTGTTGCGCACGTCGATCGCGTGCCATATCAGCTTGGCGACGCGCGAATGCTCGCCGGGAGCATGCGGCCAGTAGAGATTGGTCGAACGCAGACGATAAACCGTCGCGCCATTGACGTCTTCACTGCGGTCGTCGCCCATTCCGGTCGCGCAGACCACGCAAACCTCGACGCCTGCCTTGACCAGTCCGTCGGCAAGGAGTCGCGTCGCGACTTCGGCGCCGCCGACCTCGTCTGGAAAATATAACGTGTTCGCGATCAGTACTTTCACGGCGTATGGATAAGATGCGGATCAATACGGGCCGGCGGCTTGGCGATGCGGAGATCTTCGCGCGCGCCATAGCCTGATGAACGCTTGCCGATGATGTGATGGGTCGAATGTCCCTTCATGTGTCGCGGCTCCGGTTTAAAAGCGTATGAGCTGATGGCTAACAGTTGGCGCCGCGTCACCTCGATCCGATCGACGACAAGATGGAGATCGAGTGTGGTCGGTCGAGCTGATTCATGATCTTACAAGCTGTGCGGCCCAGTTTACCCCAACGAAGCAAGGGGTATTGCGGTTTTTCAATTTGCGTACTTCCTACATACCTTCCGGTTTCCTTATGAATCGATAGTCGAACTGCGAGGCGATTCGACACCGTTTTTACCTTTTGGACAGCGGTAAAAATGATATGCGCCGCGGCGGCTACAAAGGGTTCTTCTCTACCTCGACAGAAGAAACCCGTTCGACGAATTAAGGACATACGGCGCGTGGAATCGCCTGTTCTTCGAGCACGCTTTCATACAGCGCGCGATACGAATCGACCATGGCATCGACGTTGAAGCGCCGCGCGTATTCGCGGAAACGGTCGTGCACGCGCGGGTCTTCGAGCAGCGCGACCGCTTCATGCAGCTTGCCGATGATCGACGAGGGCCGCGCGATGTCGAACACCAGATTCGTGCGCGGCTCGATAACTTCGGGAATGCCGCCTGTGTTTGCACCGACGACTGGCACACCGTGCGAATACGCTTCGACCGTGACCCTCCCGAACGGTTCATTCCAGATCGACGGCACCACGAGGATATCGATGCTGTCGTAGAAAGCGTCGGACTTCACGCGGCCGAGATACTCGATGCGCGGATCGTCGTACTTCGACTTGAGGGCCTGAAGGTAATCGGCATCGGCGTGACCGCCGACAGCGAGCGTCCACTGCAATGTATCGTCCGCGAGCAATTGCTCAAGCAGCAGTTCCAGTCCTTTCTCCCGCGACACGCGCCCGAGCAAGCCGAGCCGAACCGGGCCACCTTCATAGCGGCGCGTGCGTGGCGGCGCAGTGGCAGTGTCGAGCGATTCGCAGGCGTTGTAGATAACCGCCGTGCGCGCCGCACGCGAAAAATAGCCGCTTTCCAGATGCTTTTGCAGCACGAACCGGCTCACGCCGACAGCGACCGCGACGCGCGCCGAAGCGACTCGCTTGGGCTGCGCATACACCGCGCATACGCCGCACTGCCGCTCGCATGGCTTCGAATGCGAGAACATGATCGCGGTCGGGCACATCAGATAATAGTCGCGCGCCGTGTGCACGATCGGCACGCCGGCATTGCGCGCGAGACGCCAGATATCGACAGACAGGCAGGAGAGATTGCTGGTGCTGATCACGTCCGGCTTTTCACGCGCGATGATGCTGGTGAGCTTGCGCGACATGATGACGTTATAGACATCGATGGCATGCCAGATCAGCTTGGCGACGCGGCCGTGTTTCTCTCGCAGATGCGGCCAATAGAGATTGACCGAACGTAGCCGATACACCTTCACACCGTTCACGTTCTCCACGTGATCGACGCCCGATCCGGTCGCGCAGACCACGCAGACTTCGATGCCCGCCCTGACCAGACCCTCGGCCAGAAGTCGCGTCGATACTTCAGCCCCTCCGGGTTCATCCGGAAAGTAGAGTGTGTTCACGATCAGTATCTTCACGACGTCGAAGTCCCCTTGAAAGGCCTATGCAAAAACGCGGCAGAGCAAAGCGCTCTCAGGGTTCGACGATCGAGCAAACGACGGAAAAACCCCGGAATACAAGGCAGAAATTGAAATCATCATACTCGACGGTGAGCTAACTTTGTATTCACGGAATAAGCGACGCGGTGCTTCACCATTGATCGTCGAGTCGTGCTCGTGTCTGCCATGACAGATACTCGCGCGAGCGAGAGCGGGCTCGACTGCGATGCGGAAAACATAACAGTTTGCGCAGTGGCGTTCAATGTGATGCCGTACATAGACGCCGATGACTTTGCATGTTGAGGAAGACGACATGCGAGCCAGCGCGATCATGCACAGAGGCGCACAGCGATCGACTTCGAGCCTATGTTTCGAACGCCGCGGCCTGCGCCGCGGCGCTCATGTTGCCATCACTGCGGCTCGTACCACGAATAGGTCGGAAGCGTGGTCAGTGGCGTACCGATCTGGAACGTGATATCCCGCAGCGAAGTCAGCGGAATGTTGCGCGGATCGCCTGTGTAGCGCCGGACGTCGCCGTTATCGTTGATATAGATGACGATGTTGCCCGTGATGCCCGCCACGTTCGTGCTCGAAAGCGGCTGCCCCCAGATATCGAACACCTGGCCGAGCGTGAAGTTCTTCATGTTCGGAGTTTCGATATGGATGATGCCGGTGTTGTCATGCGTATGCGTTTCGTAATTGCACTGCGGCAAGATGCCGACGTTCTTCGGAAACGCGAGCCACTGTCCGTCCTTGAAGATGGCGACATGCGAGTGCACGTGGAAGGTCTCGGCCATGCCAGCCGCGCAGATCAGACCGTCGACCGTCGCGCCGGTACCGCCCGTCGCCGTGTTGCCGTCCGCCCAAAACGAAGTGCCCACGACGCCGCCATAGCTGAGCGTGGTGACGGTCGGGGTGAAGGGCGGCGGATCGGTCCACGTGTAGGTTGCGATCTGCGTCGGCGCCGTGCCAATGACGAGCGTCACTTCGCCGTGTTGCGGCAACACGAGACTCGCGAGATCGCCGGTGTATTTGGTGAGCGTGCCGCCCGTGTTGACCCACGCGGTCACATCTCCGGTGATGCCCGCCACGTTGGTCGTGCTGAGCGGCTGACCCCAGACGCTAAAGAATTGACCCAGCGTATAAGACGCATTGGATGTCACGTCCATGCGGATCTTGCCCGACGCATCGACCGTGTGGACCGGATAGACGCAGCCCGTCTGCCGCGCCATGGTCGGCGCTATCGTTCCGATGTTCGCCGGCAATGCTAGCTGTTTGCCATTCTGATAAACCGACAGATGCGCGTAGCTGTACTTGTTGCCGGCGATCGCGCAATTGAGATTGCTGACCGCCTGGCCTGCGCCGCCGGTCGCTGTCGAGCCGTCGCTCCATTGCGCAGCGCCGAGCGTTGTGCCATCGACGACAGGCGTCGCGGCGGCGAGCGTCGGCGTGGTGTTCGTCGGCTGCTGTGTGGTTCCGCCAGGCGTCGTCGACGGTGTTTCACCGGGTGTCGTCGACGGTGTGGTTCCGCCGGGCGTTGTCGACGGTGTGCTTCCGCCGGTCGTCGTGCCCTGACTGGAGTCATTGCCCGGACTGCCGCCACCGCCGCCGCCACAAGCGGCAACCATCAAGAGCGCTGCGGCCGCGACCGCGCCGGTCATCCAGCGAGTGTTCATATGTTTCTCTTTGAGCATGTGTCGACTCCGCCCCTTGAAGGATTTCTGAAGGTGTTGCGGGTTGCACTGCGGGCGCATGCGCGATGCATGCGTGGCGTGCATCCGGCATCGGAAGCATCGCGAGCCGCTCTCGACGCAAGAAACGGCCTTGCTCGTGGAGCCAGTCTCGATACGATTGACGCAAGTGTTGACGCCTGTCGCTGCGACGCTCGTTGATCGACCGAAAGACTTCCGGTCGGACTTACGCCGTAGGAGTTCGCGACTTATCGAAACAGAGAAACCGGTCCGGTTATCTAATTCGCCGGCCCAAGGAAATTTAAACGCGATGCGTTGCAGTCGCAAGCGGAACTACTTTTAGACACGTGTTCCGATAGCGTGGTTTTCGGGTGTGTGCGTTCGCGTACATACGCGTAGCCCATGATTCAGCAGAAAATCGAAGTCTTGATCTGAATATCGTCGGGCAGGCAGCAACGCTACGACGAAAGGCGGTACGCTTTAAAGCGCCGCCGAACCGGGGCGGACGGGGTTTCGTCTGATGTAAAGAAATAATAGGAGGCGAGTGAATGACTCTCTCGAAGACGTTCTTCCACAGCGTAAGGGACTGGCTGCCCGATAACCTGTACCTGACCATTTATCATCGTCGCCGGATCGGACGATTTCCGAAGCTGCGCAATCCGACCACGTTCAATGAAAAAATCCTGCGGCGCTGCCTCGAACCCGATCCGCGCTTCGGCGATCTCAGCGACAAGCTGAAAGTGCGCGAATACGTTGCCGATAAGATCGGCAGCGAGTATCTCGTGCCACTGGTTGCGGAGCCGTCCGCCTTCACGAAAAGTGTTTTCGACGCGCTTCCACAAGCGTTCGTCATGAAGGCGAATCACGGCAGTGGATTCGTGCACGTCGTTCGGGACAAGAACGAAACATCGTTTGAAGAACTCGATGCGATGGCGCAAAGCTGGTTATCGACCGACTTCTATGCGATCGCGCGAGAGCGTCATTACCGCACCATCGAGCGACGCATTTTCTTCGAGGCACTGCTTACCGGAGACGATGGAAAGGTCCCGCCCGACCTGAAATTTCATGTCTTCAACAAGCAATCGGGTGATCCGAAGATTTTCATCCTCGTTATTACGGATCGTTTCGGAGCGCCGCGCGGCGATATGTACGACGCCGACTGGAATCTTCTCGATATCGGCATGGGCCACTATCCGCGCAGTACGACTCCGGCCCCGCGACCGGCCAACCTGGACGCGCTGGTGGCGATCGCGCGCGACTTGGCTAGCGATTTCGAATTCGTGCGCGTCGATCTGTACGACGCGAAGGACAAGATTTATTTCGGGGAACTGACGTTTACGCCGGGCGCGGGCATGTTCGCCCTGCATCCGGACAAAGTGGACTATGAGTGGGGAAGCCTGATGTAAGTTCGCTCAACGTTCGTCCTGACGTCATGGCCGTTGGCGCGTTTCCTTGAGCGGAAACTCGATGTGACATCGCGCCCCGTTCGGCCCGATCTCCAGTCGGCCGCTACCATCGAGCTTGTCGGCGACTCCGCGTTCGATCGTCTCCGTGCCGAAGCCGCGTCGTCGAACATTCGGCGACGCGTCGGGCGCGGGGCCATCATGTTCGGTCCAGTCGAAGCTGAGCCACGTCACGTCCGTTCGATCGACGAGCGCCCAGCGAATCCGGATCGTTCCTCCGTCTACCGAAAGCGCGCCATAGTCCAGCGCATTGACGACGAGTTCGTGGACGATCGTCGTCATCGCCACGGCTGCTGTCGGTGAAAGAGGAACACGCGGTCCGTCGATATCGAAGTCGCCCTTCGTTTCACCGAGCGCTTCGATCTCGGCACGCACGACAGCATGCAGATCGACTTCGACATCCAGTCCATCGGCCAGCACATTCTCGATACGCGCGAGCGCATGCAGCCGGCCGGCCATGAGCGACGCATAGTGCTCGACGCTGCGTGCACCTTCGGCAGTGCGCGCGTTGATCGACATGATCTCGGCCATGATGCCGCGCATACGACGCTTGAGTTCCGTGAGCGGCACCGATTTGTGTTCGAGCGCCAGACGCAGCGCCACGGCCGACCGTGCGCGTTCGAGTTCCGCCCAGCAACGGCCGGCGACGCCCTCGGCAAGCGCGACCATCTCCGGCATCCAGCGGCATGACGAACGCTGCGTCACATGTAGAAGCCCGCGCAAACGGCCTTCGGCCATCACCGGGACAAAGATCGCAGCGCCCACGCCGGTCTGTGCGAGAGTCTGTCTGTGCGTCGCTGAAAGGCGCGAATCGGCCTGGGTGTCGTTGACGACCAGCGACTGGCCGCGCTCATACGCGGAAGCGAACGGCTCGCACGAAATCAGCGACAAGAATTCGGACGTTGCCGGCGCGCCATCTTCGACATGCGAATTCTTTTCGGGCTCGATGGACAGCCATTCGACCTGCTCGGCGTCCAACTTCTCGGCGACCATCCCGCAAGCCAGGCGCGTAATGCTGTCGGCATCGCTCAGATCGCGCGCCGCGTCCGAGAAGCGCGTCAAAAACGCGTTGATTTCCCGAGTATGAAACCGCGAGCGAGACAGCTCGATCTGCCCTTCGACGCGCGCCATCAACTCGCGCGCGGAAAAGGGCTTCGCGACGTAGTCGTCCGCGCCAGCCTTGAGCCCGTTGATGGCGGCGTCTTCGCCAGCGTAAGCCGTGAGAAGCATGACCGGCGTGTCCTTGAGCGCCTCGTCCTCACGTATCGCGTGCAACAGCGCGATGCCGTCCGTGCCGGGCATCATGACATCCGCGAGGATCAGCTCGGGCCGCCGCCGACGCGCTTGAGCAAGCGCGAGCGCGCCGTCGTGCGCGACGTCCACTTCCCAGCGTGCGCCGAGCAAGCGTTGCAGATGGTCGCGAACATCGGCGTTGTCGTCGACGACCAGCACGCGGCCGCGCTTCGGGCCCGTGGTCGCGGTCGACTCGACGAGGTCATCGTCTGCGATCGATTCGTCTGGCCGAAGCCAGCGGGCCGCCTCATCGGCCAGCCGCGCGGCGAGTGCCGGCTCGCGCCCGTCCGCGTCCGCGCCCTCAATTGTTTCGAGACGGGAGGTCAGGGGAATCCAGACCTGGAACGTGGTGCCGGATTGCTCCTCGCTTCGCACGGACACCTGACCGCCCAGACGCTGCACGAGATCTTTCACGATCGCGAGCCCGATGCCCGCGCCTTCGACCGTGCGCGCGCGGGATTTTGGCACGCGATGAAAACGCGTGAAGACGTTAGGCAACTCGGACGCCGGGATTCCGACGCCGGTGTCGATCACTTCCAGCTCCGCATGCAGCCTGATGGCCTTCAGACGAACGGCGATATGCCCTTCGAACGTGAACTTGAGCGCGTTCGAGATCAGGTTGGAAACGATCTTTTCCCACATCTCGACGTTGACCGGCACGGGCTGCATGTCCATGTCGATGGAGACGCGCAAATCGAGTCCGGCAGCCTTGATCGCGCTGGAAAACGCACTGACGATGTCCGCCGTGAGCCGTCCGAGATTGATCGGTGTGACGGCGGGCCGACCCTTGAGATCGATGGCCGAGAAATCGAGCAAACTGTTCACCAGCCGCAAGAGGCGGCGTGCGTTGCGAGACGCGACTACGACGTTCTCGGCCGCTTCTTGCGGCAGCGACGCGTGCTGGAGGCGCAGCTCGTCGAGCGGTGCGAGCATCATCGTGAGCGGCGTGCGGAACTCGTGGCTCACATTCGCGAAGAACTCGGTCTTCGTGCGATCGATCTCGGCGAGGCGCGCCTGTCGCTCGCGCTCCAGTTCATTGGCCAGAGCGTCGCCGATACCCGCGCTGACCTGTCGAACGACGAGGTCGATGAAGTGCGCGTGCGCTTCGTCCTCGGGCCGATGCGGACTGAGACCGAGGATCAGGACGCCGAGCGGCCGCACGCGGGTCGATGTGCCCAACGGTGTGATCAGCGCGCGCGTGGGACCGTGGCTGCGCCGGGGCGCCGTGGCGGGCGCCAAGAGACCGGGAAATCGGCTGTCGAGGTCGTCGACGACATGGCTCGTCTGGACGCCCGATCTCGACGCCGCCAGCGCCGCGGACACGGGCCAGCTCCCGTCGTCTTGAACGTTCATCGAGAGGACGTATGGCGCGGCCGCGCAGCCCGCCTCCAGGCCGGCCGCGCCCGCAAGACTCGCCTGCTGGCCCGTTTCGTCGAACAAATAGATCAGGGCGAAGGGCAAATCCGCCGGGGCGGTGGCGAGCGCGGCGGCAGCGCGTTCGCAAGCTTCGCGTCGCGACGATGCCTCGGCAAGCGCTTTCGCGAGCGTATGCAACGCGCGCGTGCGGCGCTCGGCGACGACGTTGCGGGTCGTCTCCCAGCCCGTGTTCTGCACGCCGAGCACACGGCCACGAGCGTCGCGAATGGGGGAATACGAGAACGTGACGAAGACTTCCTCCACGAAGCCGTGCCGGTCGATCATGATCGGGAAATCTTCGCCGCCGACGGCCTCGCCGTGACTCAGCACGCCTTTGGCAATGGGTCCGAGGACGTCTGTCCAGAGCTCCGGCCACGTTTCGTGCGCGGGCCGGCCGAGGGCCTGCGGATGCTTCGCTCCGACGAAAACACGCCAACGATCGTTGTAGATCTGAATCAGATCGGCGCCCCAAAGGATCGACATCGCCTGCGGTGAATCGATAGCGGTACGCACGGTGAGTTGCAGCTCGGCGGGCCAGCCGAGGACACAGCCGAGCGGCGTCAGACACCAGTCGATCTCGCGCGCCAGATGCGCTATCTCGCCGGCATCGCCGAACGTGCGGCCGATGGCGCGCAACTCCGAGCGCATGCGTGGCCGTGGCGTTCCGCGCACGATTTCGCCGACGACCTGCCCGATGTCGTCGAGCGGCACCACCATGTCCGCCGCGCCCGTGGCGATGGCCGCCTCGGGCATTTGCGGATACTCCGCGCTCGCCGGACTCTGCACGATCAGGCGGCAACCGGCGGTGCGCATAGCATTCACGCCGACGGAACCGTCGCGGCCCAGGCCCGTGAGAATCGCGCCGATCGCGCGCGGACCGAAGCTGCCCGCAACCGATTCGAAGAGCCGGTCGATCGGCCGTTCGACCGCGCCACCGGGACAGGGCGACAACGCGAAGCAACCGTCCGGCAGCAATTCCACGAATGAGTGGGCTGGCGCGACCATCAGTCTGCGCCCGCCGATGCGCGAGCCGGCGGTGATCCATTCGACCGGATACGCGAGACGTTCGAACACCCACAGTGTCGCGTCGGTCGGCAAGTGCATCATCAGCACGACCGTGAGCGGCAGATCCTTCGGCAGGCCATCGATAAGATTGGCCGTGGCCATATGACCGCCCGCCGACGCGCCAACGACGATGAGATCGAAGGCGGACTCCGGGACTTGCTCCAGCCGCGACAGCGATGTCGAATCGGGAATCTCCACGTGCCATTTCTCCCATGCTGCCCGAGCATCGACGCGACGCGAAGAAGTTGCGATCGATGATCGGTCTTTTCAGGCTAGCACGAATGATCGAAGCGAATTCCTATCCGACAGGCTCCGACATTCTTCTCGCAACGAGAACAGCGCATTCTTCATTCCGCCGATTCTGTTGAAAACATGAATGGTGCACCATGCATTCAGTCGCGCTGCAGCGGCGGCCCGGTGCGAATATAACCGTCGGCCGCACTTTCGAAACCGTCTTGTGAATGCAGCGTCCGTGATCACCTTTTCATAGGGATTCAAATCATGGCCTCGATTCCTGTCGTCCGATACAAGTGCGAGAATATCGACGGGCTCAATGTGTTCTACAGAGAAGCCGGCGCGGCGGATGCGCCCGTCGTTCTTCTGCTCCACGGCTTTCCCACGTCCTCGCATATGTATCGAAATCTTATTCCGATACTCGCGCAAAGATATCGCGTGCTCGCGCCCGACTATCCCGGCTTCGGTCAAAGCGATGCGCCGGATCACAAGGCGTTCGAATATAGCTTTCGGCGATACGCCGACATCATCGACGAGCTATTGCGGCGGCTCGATATCGATAGCTTTGCGATGTACGTGATGGATTACGGCGCGCCGGTCGGCTATCGGCTCGCGCTGAAGAATCCGGCGCGCGTCGCGGGGCTGATCGTTCAGAACGGCAATGCTTACGTCGAAGGTCTGCGTGAGTTCTGGAATCCGATCAAGGCTTATTGGGCCGATAACTCGCTGAAGAATCGCGAAGCGCTGCATGGTCTCGTGACACTCGAAACGACCAAATTCCAGTACACGGACGGCGTTTCCGATCTATCCAGAATCAGCCCCGATAACTGGATACACGATCAGGCGCTGCTCGATCGTCCGGGGAACCGCGAAATCCAGATGGATCTGTTCCTCGACTATGGGACGAATGTTCCGCTGTATCCGGAGTTTCAGGCGTTCTTCCGTGAACACAAGCCGCCGACGATTATCGTGTGGGGCAAGAACGACAAGATCTTTCCGGAAGCGGGCGCACATCCTTATCTGCGCGATCTTCCGGACGCGCAGATGCATATCCTCGACACGGGACATTTCGCGCTGGAGGATAAGCTCGACGAGATTGCGCCCCTCCTGCTCGCTTTCCTCGATCAGTCGATCGGCGCATCCTGAGCGCGAGAGAAAAGAGGTTCGCGGGCGGCGCGCGTTGTGGAATCGAATCGGCGAACGGCGCGGGGAGCGCAAAGCTTTCGCGCATGCTCTTCGCAACGATTGGTACTATCGATACATCTCCACGACGTTGCGATTCCATGCCTACCGCTGCAGCTTCCGCGCCACGAGTCGGCCCGCTCTTCGCTCTCGCTCCTTTTCTGCGGCCTTATGCCGGGCGCTGGGCACTCGCGTTCCTCGCGCTCGTGACCTCGGCTGGCGCGACGCTGGCATTGCCGATGGCGTTCCGATATCTCATCGATCGTGGTTTCGCCAGCGGCGACCGGACGCATATCGATCGCTATTTCATCGCGCTGTTCGTCGTGTCGCTCATCCTCGCAGGCGCCACGGCGCTGCGTTTTTACTGGGTCTCGTGGCTGGGCGAGCGGGTCACGGCCGACTTGCGGCGTGCGGTCTACGATCACATCATGGGCATGAGCCCGCAATTCTTCGAGACCACGCAAACGGGCGAAGTACTATCGCGTCTCACGACCGACACCACGCTGATTCAGACGGTCGTGGGCACGAGCCTGTCGCTCGGATTGCGCAACGCCTTGCTGACCGCGGGCGGCATCGCGATGCTGGTGATGACGAGCCCGGTGCTGTCGGGCTACATCATCGCCGTGCTGATCGTGGTGGTTGTGCCCATCGTCTTCTTCGGACGGCGCGTTCGGCGGCTTTCGCGCGCGAGCCAGGACAAGGTCGCGAACGCGAGCGCGCTGGCAGGCGAGGTGCTCAATGCAATGCCGACCGTGCAGTCGTACACGCAGGAGGCATTCGAGGCGCAGCGCTTCGGCACGGCGGTTGACGCGGCCTTCGATACCGCGCTCACGCGAATCCGCGCCCGCGCTGGCCTGACGGCCGTGGTCATCGTGTTCGTGTTCGCCGCCATCGTATTCGTGCTCTGGCTCGGCGCGCAGGCTGTGTTGGCCAGGCAGATGACGGCGGGACAGTTGTCGCAGTTCATCCTTTATGCGGTATTCACGGCGGGCGCCGTCGGAACGCTTGCGGAGGTATGGGGCGACTTGCAACGGGCCGCCGGCGCAACCGACAGGCTCATGCAACTGCTGGCCGCGCGCTCGCCCGTCACCGAGGCGCAGAAGACCGTGCCGATGCCCGCCACGGGCGAAGGCATACGCTTCGACAACGTCGGCTTCTCTTATCCGTCCCGCCCCGGCGTCGCGGCGTTGTCGGCATTCTCGCTCGATGTCCGCCCGGGTGAACACGTCGCGCTCGTCGGTCCGTCGGGAGCCGGCAAAACCACGCTGTTTCAGTTGCTGCTGCGTTTCTACGACCCGCAGTCCGGCAGCATTCTGATCAACGGAGTGCCGACGCGGCAGATGTCGCTGGCTACATTGCGCCACGCGATCGGCGTCGTGTTGCAGGACTCGGTGATCTTTTCGGGGAGCGTGCTCGACAACATCCGCTACGGCATGCCCGAGGCGACGCTCGCGCAGGTGCGCCGCGCCGCCGACATGGCCGCCGCCGCCGGTTTCATCGAGCAGCTTCCGCAGGGCTACGACACGTTCCTCGGCGAACGCGGCGTGAGGCTGTCGGGCGGGCAGCGTCAACGCCTCGCGATCGCGCGTGCGATCCTGCGCAATCCGCCGGTCCTTTTGCTCGACGAAGCCACCAGCGCGCTCGACGCCGCGAGCGAGCGGCTCGTGCAAACAGCGCTCGACAACGCCGCGCAGAACCGCACGACGCTCGTCATCGCGCACCGGCTGGCGACCGTGCAGCAAGCGGACCGCATCGTCGTCATGGAGCAGGGCCGAATCGTCGCGCAGGGCCGTCACGCCGATTTGCTGCGAAGCTCGCCGCTCTACGCCCAGCTTGCGGCGCTACAGTTCGGCGAGCTGGCCGGAAGCGATGCCGCCTAGCGCCACGATGCCGGCTACGCACTTTAATGTTCACCGAGGTCGAGCCATGCAAATCCAGACGGGTAATCTTTTCAGCTTCGAAGCGAAGCGCGGTAATGAAGAGCGGATCGACATGCTCGTCACGGGCCAACGCCTGAACGTGGAGCGAATCGTGTCGATGGGACAGGCGAGTCCCGAAGGCTTCTGGTACGACGACTCGCGCGCCGAATGGGTCGTGCTGCTATCGGGCGCGGCCGCGCTGGAGTTCGAAGAGGATTCGACGCTGCACGAGATGCGTCCCGGCGACTACGTGCTGATCGAGCCGCATTGCCGGCATCGCGTTGCATGGACGCACGTCGACGAGCCAACCGTCTGGCTCGCGATCTATCACGAACGGCGCGCATAAATAGAAATCATGCGTCGATGAAAAAATAGCGCATTGACGACGTCGTTTGCAGGTCGAATACTTCGAACGTATCGACTTGCAAACGAGGTCAGACGATGCCACGTTCACTTCCCGACACGATGCACGCCGTTCTGCTCACCGGACTGGGCGGCTTCGACAACCTCGAATATCGCACCGATGTTCCGACGCCGCGACCGAAAGCAGGCGAAGTGCTCATTCAGGTGCGCGCGTCGGCGGTGAACAATACGGACATCAACACGCGTATCGGTTGGTACTCCAAATCGATCGACAGTGATACGGGCTCGGGCGGCGCGGCGGGCTTCGACAAGGTCGATAGCTCCGACGCTTCGTGGTCGGGCGCATCGCTGAAATTTCCGCGCATTCAGGGCGCCGATTGCTGCGGCTATGTCGTCGCCGTGGGCGATGGCGTATCGGCGGGGCGCATCGGCGAGCGCGTGTTGGTCAGCAGCATACTGCGGACCTACGTCGACTATCGTCCGTTCGAATGCTGGACCTTCGGAAGCGAATGCGACGGCGGCTTCGCGCAGTTCACGGTCGCGCCTTCGAGAGAAACGTTGAAGGTCGATTCCGATTGGTCCGACGCCGAACTCGCCTCCATACCGTGTTCGTATTCGACAGCCGAGAACATGCTGCATCGTGTGAAACTCGGAGCGGAAGTCGTCCTGATCACTGGCGCATCGGGCGGCGTCGGGTCCGCCGCTGTTCAACTCGCAAAGCGCCGGGGCGCGACGGTTATCGCGCAAACCTCCGCGAGCAAGGCATCGGCGCTTCGTGCGCTCGGCGCGGACCGGATCGTCGATCGAAAGGAAGATCTGGCGTCGGCGCTCGGCGAACAATCGGTCGATGTCGTGATCGATGTCGTCGGCGGCGAGCAATGGCCCGAACTGCTCAAGGTGCTTCGCCTCGGCGGACGCTGCGCGATCGCAGGCGCGATTGCGGGACCGATATCCAGAATCGATCTGCGCACGCTTTATCTCAAGGACTTGACGCTGATGGGCTGCACGTTTCAGGATGAAGCGGTGTTTCCGAATCTGATCTCGTATATCGAGAAGGGCGAAATCAGGCCGCTTATCGCGAAGACTTTTCCCTTGAACGACATTCGCCTCGCGCAAGAAGAATTCTTGAACAAAGGACATCTCGGCAAGATCGTGCTGACCCATCCTGAATAGCAACGAGACGCCGAGGGCTCCAACTTCCTGATGATGGATCTATTCTCCACGCGCCGCGAAACGGGAAGCCTGGCCGTCATCGACGATCTGCGTCCGATCGGGCTTATCAATCGCGATATCTTCATATCGCAGATGAGATCAATAGGCGTATTTCCGATCTTGACGATTACTTTCTGCGCCGCCCACTCATAAGTTTGACGATATCGCTGGTCGGCGCGCTGGTCATGAGGCGCGCGATGTCGTCGAGGTGAACCCAGCGGCATTTGGATATTTCGTTACTCGGGCGAGCTTTTGCACGATTCGGGACTTCGCAGGAAAACACGTGATGGTGCTTCTGCTTGCCGCGAAATTCGAAGAGATATTTGGCCGACTTTCCCGATAACCGCGTCTCTTCTCTGAGTTCGCGCAGCGCGGCATCCGAAAGATGTTCTCCGCGTTTGAGTATTCCGCCCGGCAAAGCCCACTTCGACTGACTGCGAGCGACCAGCAGGATTCGCTTGCCTCGGCGGCAGATCACGGTGGCGCGTTTCTTCAAACCGAACTCCCTTTTTTCTGGGTATGTTCGAGGCGCTTCATGCGCCATCGTATCGGGCAGTGCTTGAGTCGCTGAGTATCCTAATACAGAACGAGATTGATTCGGCGAGTTCGCAACGCGAGGGCGGCATATGCGCCACAGTCAAAAGGGGTTTCATCAAAGAGTCACAAATATGCGATGCGCGCACTTCATTGTGGTAATGTCTGAGCCAAACAATTTTTTGTTCAACCCGAGGCATTGAAATGGATATGGATGGTGACTGGCCTTTGCCACGGCCAACCACTTTCTTCAAAGTCGACCGGCGTCCCGCCGGTTCTTCACTCTCGGAAACGAACTCAATAGCCAGTACTTTCTCGTCACTGGCGACCCCGGTGGTAGCGGAGGCAGTGCAAAGGGCGAGAGAGCTATCCACGGCGAGCGATGCAGAGGGATTTCATCAGCTTCGCGTCGCCTTCAGAAAGCTTCGAGCGTTGTATTGGGCGTATGCTCCCTACCTCGGAAAAGAAGCGACCGCGCAAGCCACCGGCGAATTCAAGCGTCTTGCTGCGGTGGCGGGCGGAACGCGTGACTGGGACATCGCGGGCGATCTCTTGAAAGCGGCCCGGGATTCGGGCGCATCGGTGGACATGCTCGTGGCGGCCGCGCGTGAAAAACGCGCACAAGCAGTCGTGCATAGCCGGACGCTGATCAAAAGCGACGATGTCGAAGCATTCCTGAAGGAAGCTTTGCATCGCGCCCAAACAGCGCTCCAGTCGAGTTGCGACGACCTGCCGATTCAGGCATTCGCGCAAGGGCGCGTTCGGCGTGCGCAGCGCGCGCTTCAGAAACGCAGCAAGCGTGTCGCGCAGAATGAAATTACCTGTGAAGAAGATCTTCACGAAGTTCGGAAAGCTGGAAAGAAGTTGAGGTATCTGCTCGAATTTTTTCGACCCGTTATCAAAGGCGGGCACGGTCGCACCATCAAGATGTTGACATCCGTGCAGAACAAGCTGGGGCAGTTCAACGACATTGCCGCAAGCGAGACCCTGATTCGCAGCGCTTCGTTCAGCGAGGTGCCATCCGAGGTCATACAGGAATCGCTGCAATGGCTGGAAAAACAGAAGGGCCGCCGAATGCGCGCGGCTTCGCGGCGGGTTCGGGACATCGCGGTCTGAACCGGCGCACGAGCAAGATCAGCGAGCTGTCGATACACATACATTGAATCAAGAAATGGCTTACACAACACCCGAAATCACACAACTCCTGGCGAAGCAGGACGCGCTGAACAAGCAACTGGTCGAAGCGAAGGAACGCGAGACGCGCCAGGTGCTTATCGAAATCGTGCAGAAGATGCGCGAATACAACATCAAACTGGAGGAGCTGTTCGGCAGCAAGCCGAAAGCGCAGGAGCCGGTCAAGGAAGCGAAGTATCGCGATCCGGTCGGCGGATCGACCTGGAGCGGACGCGGCCGCGCGCCGCAATGGATCGCCGGAAAGAATCGCGATGAATTTCTCGCGGACGCGCGCGCGACGAAGTCGGCAAAAGCCGCCGTGCAAGCAGCGCTGTTCGGCGACGACGTTTGACGGGAAGCGCAGGCGAGAAGAACTCGGCCTTGTCCGTTTTGAAATGGGGCCGATCGTCTGGCGGCGATATCGACAAAGCACGCGTGCTCGATTCTCTATAAAAGAGACTTACCCTGAGCGAGAATCTTGTCGCAAACCTGCTTGGTGACTTGTTCCTTCAGGCCGCTACCGCTCAGGTCGACCTGTTTGCCGTTGCCGCTATCGAGAATGCCTTTGGCACCGTTCGTATAACCTGAATCGCTGGTGGCGGAGCCGCCGAGCTTACTCATCAGCCCGTCTTTGACGGATGTTGCGCTGCCTCCGAGATAGTTGTTCTTGACGCAGTATTCGAGTACGCCTGCGACGTTGCTCGTGCTGCCTGACGATAGCGAATCCAGCGATAACCCACTCGTCAAACCGCTTAGGTTTCTGAGCCCGCCGCTGCTGCTGTCTTTACCTTGATTGAGAAGGTTGCCAAGCTGAGCGTGGGCTACCGGGATGGAAAGCAGGGCTGCAGTCAGGACTCCGCTGGCCAGTGCGTGACGCCTTGAGAAGATCATGGTGCCTCCATGGTTTGATCTCCCACTATAGTCGATGCACGCGCACGGGTCGGCATGAACCGCCAGCGTTTCGTTTCATTGAAAAGTCCGGGTTATTCGATCCGGAACGTGCACATTCCTGGCGTCTTATCCGCCACTTCCTGTGACCCGCCACACGGCATTGCCGACGTCGTCGGCGATCAGCAGACCGCCGCTTCGATCCTGCGCCACGCCCACCGGCGCGCCGTATAACTCCTTTTGATCGGCGGATGTGAAGCCGGTCACGACATCTTTCGGCGCGCCGACCGGCTTGCCATTTTCGAAAGCAATGTACGACACGGCATAACCGGCCAGCGGCGAACGATCCCAACTCCCATGCTCGCCGATGAAAGCCCCGCCCCGATATTGCGCTGGCAGATTGTCGCCGGTATAGAACGTCAGCCCGAGCGGCGCGACGTGCGAACCGATAGCAAAGTCCGGCGGGATCGCGCGGGCGACGAGATCGGGACGCTGCGGTTGCGCGCGCGGATCGACGTGCTGTCCGTAATAGCTATACGGCCAGCCATAGAAGGCATGCTCCTTTACGGAGGTCAGATAGTCCGGAACGAGGTCCGCGCCGATTTCGTCCCGCTCGTTCGCAATGGCCCAGAGTTGCCCGGATTTCGGCTCCCATTGCAGTCCGGTCGGATTGCGAATGCCCGCCGCATAGATACGGCTCGCGCCTGTCGCCGTGTCGACTTCGAGAACATCCGCGCGCCTGTATTCGACATCCAGTCCATTCTCGCCGACATTGCTGTTCGAGCCGACGCCGACATAAAGCTTCTTGCCATCGGGACTCGCCAGCAAGGCTTTCGTCCAGTGATGGTTGATCGTGTCCGGCAGATCGGCAAGCTCGACGCCGCGCTCGGTTATGCTCGTTGCGCCCGTCTTGTAGGGAAACTTGAGGATCGCGTCGGTATCCGCGACATAGAGCGTGCTGCCGATAAGTTGCATGCCGAACGGCGAATGCAGATGATCGATGAAGACATGCCGCTCCCATTCGCCGCTGGCGGTCTTCCTCAACAACGTGATGCGATTCGCGCCTTTCTCCTTCTTCCCCGATTTCCCCTCGATCAGCCCGGCGATGAGTTGCTTCGGCGTGGTCACTGCTTCCTCGTTGGGGCTATTCGATTCTGCTACCAGAACGTCGCCGTTGGGCAGCGCGTAGACCTGACGCGGATGCACGAGACCGGACGCGATCTTTTCAATCTTCAGTCCCTCGGCGACCTTGGGCGTTGCGCCGTCGCGCCATCCTGTGTACTTGGGAACCTGCATTGGCGGCGCGAAGAAATTGCGCGCATCCGGCAAAGGAGGCTGGCCGCCCGCCTGATGTTGCGCGTCGTATTGCGCGTGTTCATTGCATCCGCTCATCGACGCTGCGAATGTTATCGCCAGAGCGCTCATCACTGTGTGCTTATTCATGAGCCGCCTCCGCGAGCGAGAGTCTGTGCATAGCTATCGCGATATGGCCGATGCTCAGAAAGACCACGGTGATAACCGAGAGAATCACGTTTTCCGGAACCATCGCATAGGCATCGCGGCTATGCACGAAAGCATTGACGATCGCCGCGACGATTCCGATAAGGTTGAACCAGAAGTCGATCCGTTCGATTCGCGAAACCGCGCGTCGCTTCTGAAGCCAGACGTGACCCAGATTGAGCAGCCGCGGAACGATGGCGATGATAAGACCGGCTGTCACAAGCCACGCCGCGCCTTTGCCCCAGAACACGTTGCGCGTGATGGCATAGGTAATGTCGAAGATCAGCGTACCGACGAAGAGTCCATAAGGAATGGGATCGAGCAATTCGAATATCGCCGGCGCGAATTTCGATGGATGTCTCGATGCGGTAGACGAAGTGGACATGGCTTTCTCTTCATGGAAGTTCGAAAGAACGGGCGGCGTGGTCGCGTTTTTTCCACTAGCGCATGCGGCATGCCCGCGCGCGAGCCTGAAGGTCGTTTGTAATGGACCGTTGTTCTCGGCCTGCGCGCTGCTCGAAGAGAAAAGACGGACGAGGCGGCGCTTTCGGCCGCGCTGTTGATCGTGCCCATCGCGCCGAGCACATAGAGAAGCTTGATCGTTCGCTGCGGCTTCCGTAGTTCTTCGAGACAGTCCAGACGCGTCCATAACAACACGCCGGCATGCGAATTCGAATCACGCATCACGCACAATATGAGGACGTCCGCGACGATCAATGCCAGCGAAGAAGTTTTGATGAAGGCGGTCGCGCGAATGCCGATAAGATTGAACGCGACCACGAAGAGCGCATAGCTTTGCGCCGATCATCGATCGAGCCGGAACGGTCAGCGAAAACGTGACGCACAACGCGTTAAGCGAAGTGGCTCTGCGTCCCGCCGATGCCGCCTCTTAGATTTATGCCCACGGCCTCAAGAGGCGGCACCGGTCGGTTGTACGCGCTCCGCGTTCACTGCAAACGCGGGTCCAATCCCGGATGTATCGTCGATACAGGCAAGGGCGGCGGAAGGTGAAGAGCCGTCAGAATCGCCGCGCCGGGCCACGATGCTGGCAGCGGCGGCATTTCGGGAAGCGTGTTCTTGCTATCCGGATTGGTCACATACAGAATGCCGCCGCGAATGGCGGACATCGCATCGCGATGAATTTTTTCGACGCAGGGCAGATCGGTGATGGTCAGAGTGGTCATGGCAGGTCTCCTGGCAAAAGTAGATGAATGGCGACGAGCAAGTCGCCACTCGATCTTCTGCACAGGGCGTGCCAACCGATGCGAAACGCGCCGCCCAACGGCTTCGCTCGAATTTATCGGCGCATAACGGCGTACTCCGAACGAAATTCCAGCGCACACACCGATTGCACGACGGCGCGCGCACGACAGTTCGTTCGCGCGATGTCGGCGAGCGCCCGACACTCAATCCAGCGACACGACGGGAACCGACACGCGGCCTTCCATCAACACGCGCGCGCTACGGCTCATGATGGCTTTCTTCACCTGCCATTCGCCGTTCGATTCTACCGCTTCAGCGCCGACGCGCAACGTGCCCGAAGGATGCCCGAAGCGCACCGACTGGCGCTCGCCGCCGCCCGCCGCGAGATTGACGAGCGTGCCCGGAATGGCCGCCGCCGTGCCGATGGCGACAGCCGCCGTGCCCATCATCGCGTGATGCAGCTTGCCCATCGACATCGCGCGCACGAGCACATCGACATCATCGGCGCCGATGCGCTTGCCGCTCGACGCGACGTACTCCGCCCGCGGCGCGACGAACGCGATCTTCGGCGTGTGCTGACGCTTGGCGATTTCATCGAGGCTCTTGATCAGCCCCATGCGCAGCGCGCCATAGGCGCGGATGGTTTCGAAGCGTTTCAAAGCCGCATCGTCGCCGTTGATCGCGTCCTGAAGCTCGGTGCCGGTGTAGCCGATGGCGTCCGCGTTCACGAAGATCGTGGGAATGCCCGCGTTGATCATCGTCGCCCTGAAGGTGCCGACACCCGGCACGTTGAGATCGTCGACCAGATTGCCGGTCGGGAACATCGCGCCTTGTGCGCCTTCTTCCTCCGCTGCGGGATCGAGAAATTCGAGCTGCACTTCGGCGGCCGGGAACGTCACGCCGTCCAGTTCGAAGTCGCCTGTTTCCTGCACCGCGCCGTTCGTCATCGGCACGTGCGCGATGATCGTCTTGCCGATGTTCGCCTGCCAGATGCGCACGATCGCGATGCCGTTGTCCGGCACGCGTTCCGGATCGACGAGGCCGCTTGTAATCGCGAACGGACCGACCGCCGCCGACAGATTGCCGCAATTGCCGCTCCAGTCGACGAATGGCTTGTCGATGGCAATCTGGCCGAAGAGATAGTCGACGTCATGACCGGGCCGCGCGCTCTTCGAGACGATGACCGTCTTGCTCGTGCTCGACGTCGCGCCGCCCATGCCGTCGATCTGCTTGCCATACGGGTCCGGGCTGCCGATGACGCGCAAGAGGAGCGCATCGCGCGCGGGTCCGGGCACGCGCGCCGCTTCGGGCAAATCGTTCAGGCGGAAGAAAACGCCCTTGCTGGTGCCGCCGCGCATGTAGGTCGCGGCGATCTTGATCTGAGCTGCGTGTGCCATGTGATTCGGTTTCCTAAGTGAATGTCAAGCCGCTTCTTTCGACGACTCCAGGAAGTCCTGAGCGAAGCGTTGCAACACGCCACCGGCTTCGTAGATCGATACTTCCTCGGCCGTGTCGAGCCGGCACGTCACGCTCACTTCGACACGCTCGCCGTTCGCGCGATGGATGACGAGCGTGAGATCCGCGCGCGGCCTGCGCTCGCCGATCACGTCATAAGTCTCGGTGCCGTCGATGCCGAACGTCTGCCGATTCGCGCCCGGCTTGAATTCGAGCGGCAGCACGCCCATGCCGATCAAGTTCGTGCGATGAATGCGCTCGAAGCCTTCCGCGACGATCGCTTCGACGCCCGCGAGCCGCACGCCTTTCGCGGCCCAGTCGCGCGACGAGCCTTGCCCGTAATCCGCGCCCGCGACGATGATGAGCGGCTGCTTGCGCGCCATGTAGGTTTCGATCGCTTCCCACATGCGCGTGACGCGGCCTTCCGGTTCGATGCGCGCGAGCGAGCCTTTCTTAACCTGACCATCGACGATAGCCATTTCGTTGATGAGCGTCGGATTCGCGAAGGTCGCGCGCTGCGCCGTCAGGTGGTCGCCGCGATGCGTTGCGTAGGAATTGAAATCCTCTTCGGGCAAGCCCATTTTCGCGAGGTATTCGCCTGCCGCGCTGTTCGCGAGAATCGCATTGGACGGCGAGAGATGATCCGTCGTGATGTTGTCGCCGAGCACCGCGAGCGGACGCATGCCCGTGAGCGTGCGTTCACCCGCGAGCGCGCCTTCCCAGTACGGTGGGCGGCGAATGTAGGTGCTCGGCGCGCGCCAGTCGTAGAGCGGACTGATAGCTTCGCCGCTCTGCGGGGTCAGCGCGAACATCGGCTCGTAGACGCGGCGGAACTGTTCCGGCTTCACGCTTTGCTTCACAATGGCGTCGATCTCCTCGTCGCTCGGCCAGATGTCTTTCAGATACACGGGCTGACCGTTCTTGCCGACGCCGAGCGCATCGCGTTCGATGTCGAAGCGGATCGTGCCCGCGATCGCATACGCGACGACGAGCGGCGGCGACGCGAGAAACGCCTGCTTCGCATACGGATGAATGCGGCCGTCGAAGTTGCGGTTTCCCGAGAGCACGGCGGTCGCGTACAAGTCGCGATCGATGATTTCCTGCTGGATCGCGGGATCGAGCGCGCCGGACATGCCGTTGCACGTCGTGCAGGCGAACGCGACGATGCCGAAGCCGAGCTGCTCCAGATCCGGCAGCAAACCGGCTTCCTGCAAGTACAGTTCGACCGCTTTCGATCCCGGCGCGAGCGACGACTTCACCCACGGTTTGCGCGTGAGACCTTGCGCATTCGCATTTCGCGCGATGAGCGCCGCCGCGATCACGTTGCGCGGATTACTGGTGTTGGTGCAACTCGTGATGGCGGCGATGATCACCGCGCCGTCCGGCATCTGCCCGGGCGTGTCTTCCCATTTACCCGCGATGCCGCGCGACGCCAGTTCGGAAACCGGCAGGCGCTTGTGCGGATTCGAAGGCCCGGCCATGTTGCGCACGACCGCCGACAGATCGAAGCGCAACACGCGTTCGTATTCGGCGCGCCCGAGCGAATCGGCCCACAGGCCGGCGGTTTTCGCGTAATGCTCGACGAGGCGCACTTGCTCGTCTTCGCGGCCCGTGAGACGCAGATATTCGATCGTCTGCTCGTCGATATAGAACATCGCTGCGGTCGCGCCGTATTCGGGCGCCATGTTCGAGATCGTCGCGCGGTCGCCGAGCGTGAGGCTCGCTGCGCCTTCGCCGTAGAACTCCAGATACGCGCCGACCACTTTCTCCTTGCGCAAAAATTCGGTGAGCGCGAGCACGATATCGGTCGCCGTGATGCCCGGCTGACGCTTGCCGCTCAACTCGACGCCGACGATATCCGGCAGGCGCATCCAAGAGGCGCGGCCGAGCATCACGTTCTCCGCTTCGAGGCCGCCCACGCCAATCGCGATCACGCCGAGCGCATCGACGTGCGGCGTGTGGCTGTCGGTGCCGACGAGCGTGTCCGGATACGCAATGCCATCGATTGCGTGAATCACCGGCGACATGCGTTCCAGATTGATCTGATGCATGATCCCGTTGCCCGGCGGAATCACCTCGACGTTCTTGAACGCCTTCTTGGTCCAGTTGATGAAGTCGAAGCGATCCTCATTGCGCCGGTCCTCGATCGCGCGATTCTTTGCGAACGCGTCGGGATCGAAGCCGCCGCATTCCACCGCGAGCGAATGATCGACGATGAGCTGCACCGGCACCACGGGATTCACCTTCGCGGGATCGCCGCCCTGGTCCGCGATCGCGTCGCGCAGGCCCGCGAGATCGACGAGCGCCGTCTGCCCGAGAATGTCGTGGCAGACGACGCGTGCGGGGAACCACGGGAAATCGCGCTCGCGCTTTCTCTCGACGAGCTGCGTCAGCGATTGTTCGAGGATCGCCGGATCGCAGCGGCGCACGAGATTCTCCGCGAGCACGCGCGAGGTGTAGGGCAGCTTGTCATAGGCGCCCGGCGCGATAGCTTCGACGGCTGCGCGCGCGTCGAAGTAATCGAGTGAGGAGCCGGGCAGGGGTTTGCGGTTTGCAGTGTTCATCGCCGTGTCTCGGTCATGGCATGGTCTTTCGCGCGCCATGCTCAAAGGTATTGTGGGGAAGACCCCTTCAACTGGAAATACGGGCTATTTTAGGCGCCGTTTTCAAAGAAGGCCCGCCGCCATGTGTGACGGCGGGCCTGAACCTTCACGTCTCTCGCGTATTCGCTGCGCTTCACGCGCCCTTTACGCGCCCTTCACGCGCCCTTTACGCGCGCTTCGCGAGCGGGACGAATTCGAGGTTCTCCGGTCCCGTGTAATTCGCGCTCGGCCGGATGATCTTGTTGTCGATACGTTGCTCGATGATGTGCGCGCTCCA
>NZ_FCOJ02000083.1 GCF_001545035.1 Caballeronia glebae | reverse complement strand
CGCCACGCTCGCCTCAGCAAGCCAACCTCAAGGCGCTAAACATTAACCCCCCTGTTGCACCTCGGCTTGAAACCGCCCTGGTAATACTTGCGGTATTCGAGCCGCTAGCCGAACGGCGGAGGCGCGTCGAAAATGCCTGTTCACCGTGCGTGGAAGCTTGCTCGCCGGTCGGCCCGGTGCCGCACGGCGGACGAAAGGTACGGATGACCGATTAATCTTGGAAGCGGCCGTTATCGTCTCGCCGGCCGAGAGTCCAAAGTGGGTCGCGTCGGTCGCGGCCGTGCGAGTATCGGGCAGCCGGTGTCCTTTGGATAAGTCAGTGCTCTGCCACGAGGCAGATTCATTTTGCCCGGGGTCACCGACACGAACGGGAAACGAAGCACGTACTGACCTCGCTGGGCAAGCCGCGTTCAGTGTCCTCATTGCGGCGGCGAACCTTTCACTCTTTCGAACGTCAAGATGCCTACACCTTCTCGTCCGTCCACGGGACTCTTGTTTGGTTCGGTCTTAATCGAAAGTTTGTCGCCATCGATGGCGTAAAACCGCACCTGATCGGTTCCGACGCGCCTGCCATCCCATTCGATGTCGATGTGATGCACGATCCTGTCGGGCAACACGCGATACGTCCCGCCATAAGCGAGCATCGATTTATGGAGTGTGATTCGCTCCTCGTCGGAGGGCTCATTCCGCGGTCGTGGCTGATTGCCTGACACAAAGAACGCGATCATCCGGCCATCTGACGAGTAGGTGAGATAGCCGTCAGGATGATCACCGAGTTGGTCATACCGCTCGCCAGTGGCCGTAACTTCGCGCACAAACGACTTCAGGCGCCATGTTCCGAGTAACAGATTTGCATCGGCCTGGGCAAGCGTGGACAGGAACTGCATGATCAATATTAACGAGACAGCGACTATTCTCTTGTGCATGGAACGCCCCTCCATGAATGAGCGCCTCTGATGCTTCGGGGAGACTTCAGCATCGGTGCAACTATAAACGAATGCGTGTGACGAGGGCGTTGAGCCCGCCTGGTCGACGACAGTGGCAACTCTGAAGAAGCTATGTAAATACTGGCTTCCAACGTTCAGAATGGCTGGACCGATCGCAGCGAGCAAAAATCCAAGAACATGAGTTTTTGCTCTGGCGTATATTGCACCGTAACAGTCCAGACTTGCTCGCCAAGTAGATAGTCGTATGCTGCGAACTGTGCCTCAGTTTCCTGAGATGGAGAAGCGATGAAACAGGCGAGCCTTTTTAGAAGTTTGACTATCGTCTTGTCGTCGGGCACGCTGATTTCGTGCACGCTCGCTGCCGTCCACCCCGATACGCTGAAGGAGCAGGTCGTCGGAACGTGGGCATACGTATCGGTCGATACTGTGCGCCCCGACGGTTCTCGGCAACCCATGTACGGAACTAGCCCGCAGGGCCTCGCTGTCTTCGACGAGGGCGGTCACTACATCCTGATGACCTCTCGCCCAAATATTCCAAAGTTCACGTCCTCTAATCGATTAGAGGGCACGGCGGAAGAAAATAGAACCGTTGTGCAAGGCATGATCGCTCACTTCGGCACCTATACCGTGAACGAGATTGACAAAACAATCACGTTCCATGTCACCGCCAGTTCATTTCCCAACTGGAACGGTGTCGAGCAGAAGCGGCCATTTACTGTGAACGTGGAACAACTCACGTGGACGACGCCGGCCTCGGGCGGCGGCACGGCCGAAGTAATCCTGCGTCGGCTGAAGTGATTCCTGCACGATCGATTGGCACGCGCGACGCTGAAGCACGGTACGAGCCGATCAGCGTAGTCGGCCCGGATGACGCTTAAGCTCAGTACCTGCCCTTGAAGCTGCGTCGGACAGGGACATTCGGCGGTGACGTGGCGACGTGCACTGCGTGGCGTTTTCATGCATTTGAGTCATCGTGAGCGCTCGCTCCGACGACTGTCCGTTCAATCGGCCGGATGAAGTCGCCATCCAATGTCGTGTAGACGTCGAGCCGGAGGTCTGCCTCGGCTAACTCGTGGGACATCGGGCGGCCGATCTTTACCCCAGGCGAGGACTGGCACCTTCGCACAAGTCCCCACGGTTTATTCGGGAACCAGCATGCGGATGCCGAGCATGATGAAGACTGCACCTGAGCAGCGCTTGATCCGGTCCGCACTGCGGAAAGCCAAGAAATGATTTCGCACACCGCATGCGACGAGCGCGTATGCCGTATGGATCACTGCAATCGTTACTGCAACGGTCAGGTACATCACGACAACCTGATTGAAGATGGATTCGTCGTGTTGTATGAACTGCGGCATTGCAGCGATCAGGGCGATCAATGCGCTCGGGTTTGTGGCCGACACAACGAAGGCGTCCCTGAAGATTCGTGCCGCTCCGCCGAATGGCAGGGGCTCTACGTCTGGCACATTGCTGCGGCTCGCTCGACTGAATATCTGCCGCACGCCCACCAGAATCAGACCCGCCGCCCCTGCGCTTTTGATAGCCAGAAATAATGCGGAATGTGCGACCATCAATTCCCCGATGCCTAGCGCTACGATTCCCGTTGTGATGAGTTGCGCGCAAAGGTTACCTGCGACCGTTATGGCGATGGCGCCGCGTCCATGGCGTAGCGCATTGCGCACGACGAGCAACACGTTGGGGCCCGGCGAAAGCGTTGCGACGAGCCATGCCGCGGCGAACGACAACCAATAATGGAAAGTCACGGTTACCTCGCTTTCTTCAGGCGTTCTCGCATGAGTCAGTGCGATACTCAGAAAATCCCCTCGGATGGCGTGGAAATCAGTGCGCCGCGCTGTCGGAAGCACAGGTGGAAGGAAAATGGCGCTATTGGGCACCGGCACCTGATCGTCGACGATCGGTACGACAATTGGCTCTTGCTGGCAGACGCATAGGAGCTGGCGCCGGAATCACGACGCAACTCTTGAGGGCATTCGGCGCCATGCTCGGACCACGTTCAGCCTTGACAGAACGCGCGATATCACTGGCCGAGGATGCATGATGACGCAAATCACTGTGTGTGCTCCGTCGGACTGAACCTTGACGAAAGCGTCGCACGGAAAGACATGCTGGGCGCCGTCGTCAAGCTTGACGTATCGGTAGAGCGCGGCGTCCAGCAACCAGTCCAGGGACTGGTCCCGGTACTCCATGCGTAGAACACCGTCCTTCGCCACGAGCGCGCTTCCGCGCTTCACATTCAGAGCTAAGACCTCCCCTCGACAACACGCCCGCTCGATCGTTTTCATGAGAGTGCTCCATCTAGATTCGACGGCCCAGGCTATGCCGGATCGCTGTAGTGACCAACGGTGAACGCGCCCTTTGCGATTCGAATCGGTTTTTTGATGCCGTGAGTGCAACATAGCAAGTGGCAGACAACGGTTCGATTACGGATTGCAGAAATTGTCCGACTCGCAGGGAAACTGCCCCGATACGCCGGAATTCGGCGAGCAACGGGCAGCTCCCGGGTTTCGCCGAATTCCGAAGTGCAGAGTGAGACCGGTGCAGTTTGTAGATCAATCAAGCACTCGACCGATTACCGATTGACTACCGATAGGCGCAAAGACAGTCTGCAAACGATCAGGCTGAACGATGGAGTGACGTTCTTCGGATGCTCGCGGCTCGCAGGGCGACCGGGTGGGCAAACGGGGTGATGAAGGCGGTTCGCAACGAAGGAGCTACGGTTGCCGATGTTGGGAATGAACCCGGATTCTGCGGAAAGTTCTCCAATGGACGGTCCGGTAGAGCAGGATCCGACGTGCTGACCACTCCGCAGTGATTCGGTCAGGGCTAGGCGAAGCTGCGCCCTTGACCAATGTTTCCCGAGATCGGATTATCCAAACAGGCTGGCAGGTGCGGGATACTGGAAAAGAGGGCGTCAGATGGCGAGCCTGGCAAAACTCACGCGTCCAAAGCTGCACGAAGTGTTGCTGCGGGAGCGGCTGTTCGCACAGCTTGATTCCGCGCGCAGTCGCTACCCGGTGATCTGGGTGACGGGGCCGCCCGGAGCGGGCAAGACGACGCTGGTGGCAAGCTATTTGGACGCGAGCAAACTCGCGGGCACCTGGTATCAGATCGACGCCGGCGACAACGACATCTCGACTTTCTTTTACTATCTGAGGCACACGGTCGAAAGCCGAAGGGGTAAGCGCCAGGCCCCGCTGCCGCTACTCACGCCGGAGTACCTGGCGGATATCCCTGGATATACGCGGCATTTCTTTCGTGAATATTACAGTCGACTGAAGGCCCCTACGGTACTTACGCTCGACAATTATCATCAGTTGCCCTGCGATTCAGCATTCCACGGAATGTTGGAGCAGGCTTTGCGGGAAGTGCCAGAAGATGTAAACGTCATCGTGATAAGCCGGGAGAATCCCCCCGTCGAATGTGTAGAGCTGGTCTCGGCAGAGCGACTGACATGCCTGGAATGGGACGACCTACGCCTCACACTGGAGGAAGCGCGAGCGATAGCCGCACTGCGCCTCGATGTAGACGAAAAAACTCTCCGCTCGCTGTATCAGATGTCCGGGGGGTGGGCAGCCGGCTGGACACTGTCGCTGGAGCGCGCCAGACGAACCGGTCTTCAGACGGTGCACATCGAGATGGAGGCTCAAGAAGCGATTTTCAGCTATTTCTCGGGTCAGATCTTCAGGACGTCGGCCCCGGAAACGCGCGAATTCCTGGTGCGGACTGCCCTGCTGCCTCGCATGACCGTAGCGATCGCGCAGAAAATGGGAGCCAGTTCGCGTGCTGGTGAATTGCTTGACCATCTCTACCGCCGTCAGTTATTTACCGACAGGCGCGGATCCAAACCTTACAGTTATCAGTATCACGATCTGTTTCGTGCATTTCTGCTCGCCCAGCTGGACGAATTCTATACTCCCGCGGCGATCAACGAACTGCGTCAACGTGCGGGTGGCCTGCTTGAGGAGACGGGTGAGATCGACGATGCGGTGGCACTCTACCGCGCCGCCGAAGACTGGGACGGGGCGACCCGTCTGATACTGGGAAATGCTGAAGTGCTGCTCCGGCAGGGGCGCGGCGAGACGCTACGCGAATGGATCGGTGCACTGCCGAAGGCGATTGTTGATCAGACACCGTGGCTCACCTATTGGTTCGGCGTTTCGCATGTTTCGTCTGCTCCTGCGGACGCGCGCATCCCGCTCGAACTGGCGTTCGACCAGATGGGGCAGAACAAGGACAGGCTCGGTCAGATTCTCGCCTGCGCGGAGACCATATTCACGTATATGTACGAATATGCAAACTTTACGCCGCTCGATCGCTGGATTGCTGCCCTTGATTGCCTGTTGCAGTCAGTTTTCCAATTTCCGTCTTCAGTGATGGAGCTGCGGGTCAACGCCGCGCTTGTCTTTGCTGCAACTTACCGGCGCCCAGACCTGGGACTGCTTGAATCCCGCGTCCATAGAGCAGAAGAACTGCTGGCCAGTGATGACATACCCGTCAACGACAAGGTAGCGGCAGCGGTGCCCCTGCTCTCGTTTTTCTTTCATTTGCGCCGACATGCGGACCGGAAGCGTGTCATCGACCGTATTCAACTATTGCTCAACACAGCCGAACTGACTCCGCTCAACAAAGCTCTTTGGTACCTTACCCTTGGTTTTCACGTTCCGTGGGACACAGAGAACTCTGCGGCACAGGTTGCGTTCTCGACCTGCCTCGAGATCTGCGCGTCAAACGCGATCGCCTTGCCGATGCTGCATGCACGCCCGCTATTTGGGCTAGCGCACCTTGCCATAGAACGAGGTGAACTTTCCACCGCTGAGGCATATCTGGCAAGGGGAGAACGGTTTGCCGAACCAAACAGGCTCCCCGATTTACTGCATGACACATATTTAAAGGGGCGTCTAGCCGAAGCGCGCGGCGATTGGGCCAGCGCAATCCGACTTGACGAAGAGCGGGTTGGACTCGCCGCGAAAGCGGGAGCGCAGTTATTCATCCGCCACGCATATCTGAGACTGGCGGTTCACCTTAGTGAGGCTGGCCGATTTTCGGAGGCGGCGAAACCGCTGCAGGATTTGCGGATGATCGTGCAGACGACAGGAATGCAGGATCGCTGGGAGAGCACCATTGCATTCGCGGAAAGCTATGTGGCATTGCTGCAAGGCAATCGTGGGTTCTGGGAGGAGAAATTTAGGTGCGCAGTCGAGCAGCTCAGATTGACCGGCGATTGGCTGGGCATGCGAGGACCGGGTGGCCGCCACATTCCACGCCTGTTTGCTGCTGCGCTCGAGGCCGGTATCGAGACCGACTACGTCCGGAATCTGATCCGACGCAACAAGGTGCGCGCGCCGTCACCGAAGGCAACGAACTGGCCGTGGCCGCTCAGGTTGCATACATTAGGCCGCTTCGAGGTACTGGTGGATGACACTCCATTGGCTTTCGCGCGCAAGGCGCCGAAGAAGCCGCTGCAACTGCTCAAGGCTTTGATCGCCTTTGGTGGAACGGATGTCCCTGAACTGAAGCTAACCGACGCGCTGTGGTCCGAGGAAACCGGCGACAGCGCTCACAATTCGTTTAGTGTAGCACTCACCCGGTTGCGGAAGCTCCTCGGCGATGCGGACTCGGTCCGGCAAGCTGGTGGACGCGTTAGCCTGAATCGTGAGCGCGTGTGGATCGATGCCGTCGCGTTCGAACAGACTCTCGGCGACGCTGCTGCGGCGGACTGTGCGCGCAAGGAAGATTCTCTGCGACGCGCGATGGACTACTACCGCGGTAGCTTCCTTCCCGACGATGCGGGCGAGCCCTGGACGGTCTCGCTGCGCGAGCGATTACGGTCCAGGTTCGTTGCCGGTCTGTCGAGTCTGGCGCGGCAGTACGAAGAGGAAGGCCAGGTCGACGAGGCTATCATGCTGTACCGCCGCGGTATCGAAGCTGAGGAACTGGCTGAAGACCTTTACCGGGGGCTCATGCGGTGTTACCGGGCTCGAGAGGAGCGGGCAGAGGCCTTAGCGGTTTACCGGCGTCTGAAACAGATCCTGTCTGTCACCTTGGGAATTGGACCCGCTCCCGCGACTGAGCAACTGGCCAGGGAATTCCACACAAGATGACCAGATGACCCGCGACTACTGGGTGATGCCAGCCTCCGGCGTCGGGGGATTCTGGTCGCTCGGCGATACTGGTGGAAATCGATGCGTAACGCCTGCTCGGTATTGCAAGAAAAATGGCGGGGCTGGCAGATTGCGTTGCTCGAACGACGACCAGCCGGTCTGTTCAGGCTGCACGCAACATGCGCGTGATACTCCCGTGAATTCCGGTGTCCTGCGTGTGATGGCGGCGTGGCCAAAACTCTTTCGGGATCCTGCCGACTGTAATTTGACAAAGCGTATCGAGGCCATGGTAGCGCAATGCAACGGCAAACTCATGGACGAGCGGAAAGGCGCACGGGCAATTCTACGACAGGCCGTTATCAACTTGAGAGCCCGCCATCGAGGTACTGCTTCCTCGAGCGTCGACTGCGGGTCGAAAGTGTGCATTGCCGCTGACGCTAGGCGGACTTGCCGTGGTCGGACAGGCGCAGTTTCGCCTGCCAGCGGATGCAACTAATCGTCTATGTTTGCACACCCCTTGCATCGCAACGACGCTCGCCAATTTCGGCGCCTGTCTACAAAAAAGGAGACTAGACGGTCAACTACTTGAAAAATCAGCCTCGGTCAGGCGAACGTGACGCGTTGGCCGCGCCCGCAGCTTGCGTAGGGCGACCGCTTCCATCCGAGCGAACCCGTCCCTGAACACGCTCACCACTCGGCTATCGTCCGCATTGAGCGGGAGCCAGAAAAAGACTTCCAAGCACCTGCGCGTCACGACGCACGTCACGCTTTCTCCGCGCCAATCAATCACGAAGCTCAGGGCCTGTTTGTCTGTTGAGATCTGGGGTTCGGGTACGAGGACTTTCATGAGCAGAGTTACGGTTGACGGACGGAATCGGCGGTGCGCTCATCGGGACGCGTTAGGCGACCTAGCGAAGTTTCACCAGTCTACCCGGTGCTTTTCTTCGGTCTCCTGATGCCGCCGATCGTCGTCGACGTGCAAATAGAGGAAATGTGCTGCAGCACATTTCATCTATTACCGGCCGAAAGTTTTTATGTGCAGTGTCGAATCCAGCCCCCGATAGCAAAGGTCTCCGGTCGTAGAAACTCTACATAAAAGCTGGGCAGGATGGGGAGGCCCGCAGGCAAGAATCGGCGTGCGCAACCTCCGCAGTCTTACAGCGAATGCAGCCACTCGAGCAGCGTTTTGTTCTGCTGCCAGGACGGCATCTTTGGAAGCGACGTACCGTCGGTGGCTTTCTCGAGAGCCTTGCGCTTCATCTCAAGATTTGCACGAGCATAGATCTCGGTTGTCTTCACATCGACGTGACCGAGGAAGTCGCGGATGATCTCGAGCGGCACGCCACTTTGCAGCAGGTGCATTCCCTTTGTGTGTCTCAGACTGTGCGGACTTACCCGCTGCGTGAAGTCGGGGTGACTTCGTCGTACAGGAATCACATACTTCTGCAGGAGATACCGCACACCCGAGCGCGATAACCGTGTGCCGCGCCGGTTCTGGAAGAGTGGTTTGTCGGCGTGTTCAGGGCGATCGAGGTTGTTGTCGCGTCGATGCTGGCGTATCAGTTCGACTGTCGAGTCCATCAGCGGCACGGCGCGTAGCTTTCGCCCCTTTCCCATGAGCCGCACCTGCGATGGAGTATCCAGGCGCACGTCCCCGGCGTTCAGGTCAATCAACTCCTGCACCCGGGCACCGGTGTCATAGAGTACGCTCAACATCACTGCGTCCCGGCGGCCCTCAGTCGTACGTAGGTCCGGTTGAGCGAGAAGCTGTGCAAGGTATTCCCTGGAGAGGTAACCGACGCTGGGGCGCGGCTGTCGCCGCAGCGGAATGGCGAGGACCTGCTGGCATTGCAACAGTTGCTCGGGTACTTCCGACTGTACGTAGCGGAAGAACGCGTGCAACGCAGCGAGGCGATGATTCTGCGTGCTGACCGAAACGTGCCGGTCGTTGGTCAGGTGATCAAGGAATGCCTCGACCAGGGATACGTCGATTTGCGCCAGAGACAGACGCTCCAGTGCGATTCCCCGCACGTCGCGACAGAATCGCAGCAGCAGGGTAAAGACGTCGCGATAAGCCTTGATCGTGTTGGGGCTCAGGTTGCGCTGGGCAGTCAGATGGTGCGTCAGGAAGCCGGTCACGAGCATTGAGAAATCCGTTGGTTTCATGACTTATTCCTCCGCGGGATGACATCCCCAAAGGCGGCGCTAGTACGTGCCGTGATCTCCGGAAACAGTTCGGCAATCAGATGCAGGTAGGTCTGCGTTCCGGCAAGAGATTGATGTCCCATGTAGGTCGCCAGTACCGGGAGCTTCGCATTGAGGTCAGCTCCCTCCTGGCACCACCGAAGCAACGCATGCACGGCATAGGCGTGACGAAGATCGTGTACGCGCGGTCCCTTGCCTCGACCGGCATGCGCGATTCCACAGCGCAGCAGCAGGTCCCGGAATACCCAATACACAGCTGAGAGGCTGTACGGGCCGCCGGATGGAGAGGAGAAGAAGTAGGCATCGGACGGGCGATCGCCCATGACTTGTGCGTAGGTTCGAAGGCGCTGTACCAGCGGCAACGCTGGTGGGACGAGCCTGTCCTTCGAAAATTTGCCATCGCGCACCGTCAGGATCCCCCGTTCGAGGTCCACATCGGCCACGCGCAGATGCAGCACCTCGCCAAGTCGCAGGCCGCAGCCATACAGTAGCCGGAATACTTCCGGCATGACGAGATGCCGCATTGGAGCACGTGCAGTCGGTGTCAGCTGGTCGACCGCGTCGAACAACCGGCTGATCTCGGCGTGGGTCAGAATGCGTGGTGAGAAACCGTCGTCGTACCTTACCAGCAGCGATCGGTCCGGCACATCGGCAGGATATCCCAACCGGCACATGAACAGGGCGAATTGGCGAACCGCGCAGATACGATGATAGTGGGTGCCCCTGCGCTCGTGGGGTTGTTTGGAAAGCCACTTGCGGCTGATGGAGCGCGGCAGCTCGCATTCCGATAGTGCTTCATCGCTCAGGAAGCGATCAAAGCGAGCCAGCAAGCGAGCGGCCTCATCATAGCGGTAACCACACGCCCGCTTCTCCTGAACAAACTGTTCCATGAGTGAGCCGACAGGACTTCGGAACTGCGCGTTGAATGATCTACTCGACATGGCGCACCTCTTCGGTGTTCAGCGCGGCAGTGCGCAGGGTTTCCACGTCGGCCTTCGCGTAGATCAACGTCGACGTCGTCGTCGCATGCCCCAGGATGTCGCCGATGACTTGAAACGGCGTCTGTTCATGGAGCAGCCGTGTCGCGAGTGTGTGGCGTAGCGAGTGCAAACCATGGCGTTGTGGAGCCCGAAAATGAATTCCGGCGAGGGCCTTCCAATACTCGACGATGTGATACAGGTTAGCAGTCTCACAGAAAGGTCGGAACGGCACATTCAATGTGAGGAACACTTCTCGACGATCCGACTGAGGACGCCCCGATCTCAGATAGTCAATCAGCGCTTCGCCAACTTCTTCCGTTAATGGCAAACATAGAGGTGCAAGCGTCTTCGACTGCTTAACCTCTATCGAAGCCGTTTCCCACTTCAGATCGTCGATAGATAGTGTTCGAATGTCACTCACTCGCAATCCGAGGCGAGCGGCCAGCAGAAGGATCGCGTAATCGCGTTTGCCTTTGGGCGAGGTGCGATCAACGACTTCGAGCAACCTGACCAGGAGTTCCGGCTCCCAGACCGATGGCACAGTCGCATCGCGGGGAACATGAACCACCGGTAATACATGGCCGAGATCCCGCTGCAGAATTCCTCGCAGCAGAAGAAACTGCAGAAAACTACGCACATCCGAAACGATTCGCGAAACTGACTTAGCAGTCTGGCGATGTTGCGAGGTCACGAATGCGCAGAGATCGGCTGGCTGTATCTGATCGAAAGACGTGATGTTCCTCGAACCGAGGAAATCCGCGAATATCACGATCTCCCGCATCCGCACGCGAATGCTCGATGGGCGAAGATGACGGCGATCCCGACAGTACAGTTCATAGCTACGCAATGTCGCGCTCATGAGCGCCGGGACCTGGAGCTTCTGCATGTCGGTGACGGGGCGCTCAATGTGCCCGTCACGTGCGAAGTCCTCCAGGACCTTGAGGGCAAACACGATATGCCGTTTCCAGGAGTTCGGGCATTCACCCTCACGCATCTGATTCGCGGCGCAAAACTGCTTCGCACGTTCTTCGGAGTACTGATCCACCTGGCTCATGTCGTGGCAAAACTCCACGAAATGTCGCCAGACTGCGCGATAGCGATCGAGCGTTCGTCGGCTGTAGTGAAGCCCCTCCAGTTCGCCCACGGCACCAGCGACGAACTGCTGCAACGGCAGGTGGCTTGCAACTTGTTGGGTTGACTTCTCCATGATCGAACTCCTTACAAAGGCGATCCCGATGGCCGCCAGGAGCCCATCATGAAACCTTATGTGCAGTAGTTCAAACCAGGCGCCTTGCTCACGAAGCGTTTGACGTTGCTACTCTACATAAAGATCTACGGCCGGTAATAGATGCTGGTCGTCGCCAGCGAGGCATGGCCGAGGTTGTCGCGCACCATGCGCAGGTCAATCTTTTGGTCGGCCATGTGCGAGCCGGCGCTGTGCCTGAGCCAATGCGCGGACGCTTTTTCGAGCAGATCAGCCCGCGCGTTTTGCGCATCGTCGCGTTCACGCAGGCGCGACGCAGCGCCCGCAAAGACGTCCTTGACGATGGCGTGCAGCGCCGCGCGCGTAAGCGGCGCGCACGTCTCGGCGCGTTCCGTAGATCGAAGGAACAGTGTCACCGCCGTCGCGTCGTCGTTGCCCAGTGCGACAGGACTAGGCGCGGGCGTGTTGACACATTTCCTGGATGTCCAAGCGAGGGAATTCTGTCAATTCGCATAAGTCCGAATGAAAATCGTCACCTGACCTCCTAGACTTCGAATCCCGTCCCTAAGGTCTTGATCTTGTGGGAAATTCTATGCCAAGCCTGCAGCCGCTCGCGCTCGCCCGGCCACGCAGCGCGCATCGCTTCGAGGCGTTCAGTCTGAAGCTGGCAAGACGGGTGAGGCTGTATCGACATGTCGCGCTTCAGCAATGGGTGCTGCTCGAGGCAAACCCGACGGTCGAGGCGTTTTGCGAAAGACCCGGGTTTGTCATCATCGACGGACAGCAAATCCTTGCGGACTTTTGGGTGCGTTATGCTGACCGGCAGGAGTTAGTAATCCTTAGTGAGGCAGCGTTTGAGTTTGATACGGTTTCAAATGCCGGCGGCACGCTCGATACGCAGGGATTGTCCATCCGGCGTGTCGAGTCGACCGAACTGCTCGCCGCACGTGTGTGGATAGACAACTGGCGAAGTATGCTGCCGTGCCTGATTGCCAACCGCACACTCCTCGTGCGCTCGCTGTCGGAAGCTATTGCGAGGCTCCTCAGTCAGCCAAAACGGCTCGCTGATATCGAGCGTCAGCTGTCGTCGGGCGATCCCGTGCTCGTGCGAGCAAGTCTGTTCAACCTGTTGCGCGAGGGACGGGTGAGCGCGCCGGAGCTTCATTCGCAGCCCCTGTCGCTGCTCACGACGTTTGTCTCCGCGGAGATGTCACTATGAGCCGCCGTAATGCGCAACTTCAGGCAATCGACGTGAGCACGTGGCCCACGGTTGCTTATACGCAGTTTGACGATACGACGCGACACATGTTTGAGAAGCGCGTACACGCGGTGATGGCGTATGTGCAAGGCGAGTCTGTCAAACAGATTGAGCACTCGACAGGAATTAATCGTCGCCAGTTGTACCGCTGGCTCGAACGGGCTGGGGCAATTCATTCGGACGGGCGCCTCTTCGGCTTTCGTGCTCTCCTTCGCTATGCGCGCTCGACAGACTACGTTCGCATGTGCGCCGTTCCCGACAACATTGAGCCGGGTGGGGCGGCGGGTGCGTTCTCACAGCTTCTGGAGCGCTATCCTACGCTGTCAGACTGGTTGCACCAGCAGATCAGGCAGCGCAAGGTGTGGCTCGAGGAGGTGAGTTCGGATGGGGCGTTGCGAACTCGACTTCGCGGCTTGGAGGCGTTGCATCAGAGCTTCCTGGGTCAATGCCGAGCGGTTGGGCTCAGTGGAACAGATTATCCGCTCAATACCGGTGAACGTGGAATCCGCTCGCTTTCGCGGCATCTGAAGGACGAACTGTTGCGCAGCTTCGGCAACGCGGCGCGTTCGGCGGGTGCTTCGCACCTCAAGGGCTTGCCGCCCCGGGACGGCGGGGCGCGCACACTTGCGGCGACTCGCCCATACCAGACGGTTGAGTTTCACGGGCACCGCCTCGATATCCGGCTCAAGATCGTCGTGCACGATCCGCTTGGCTTCGTGCACGAATTCGAGATGGAGCGCGTCTGGCTGCTGGTCATCATCGACGTGTGCACGCGCGCGGTCCTCGGGTATCACCTCGTGCTGGCCCGGGAATACAGCCGCTACGACGTGATCAAGACGATCGAGAACGCCCTCGAACCTCATCGTGCACGCACGTTCTCCATTCCGGGGCTCGCATATGGACCGCATGACGGATTCCCATCGCAGCGTCTTCCGGAACTCGCTTACGCGACGTGGGAGTGGATCCGCCTGGATAACGCAAGGGCGAACCTGGCCAACGAAACGTTGACGGCGCTATGCGAGTTCGTCGGCTGCCTTGCCGATGCAGGGCCGAAATACAGTCCGGACGAACGGCCATACATCGAGCGGTTCTTCGGGACGATTGCCAGCCGATTGTCGGCCCGTCTGCCCGGTTACACGGGTTCGAATCCATGGGACCTGCGGCGTGCCCTCGCGAATCCCAGAGGTAACCTGCGCTTGTATGTGTCCATAGACGAACTCGATGAGCTGATCGAGTTCGCCATTGCGAACTACAACGGCACGCCACACAGCGGCCTGAACAACGTCACCCCGCTTGAGGCGATGGAGTATTTCGTGCGGGGTAAGCAGACGCTGCTGACCTGGCTTGCGCACTACCATCGGCGCTCATTGTGTCTGATGCAGTCTGCACGGCGGTGTCGTGTGTGCGCCTACCTGGATCAGGGGGTGCGTCCGCATATCAACCTTTACACCGCACGCTACACGAATAGCGTCCTGGCAAGGAGCACGCATCTAATCGGCCAAGAAGTACTCGTCTATCTGAACGCAAACGATCTGCGCAGTGTGCGGGCGTTTCTCCCTGATGGTACGGAACTGGGTGAACTCGATGTGCAGGGGCTCTGGCGGATGATTCCGCACAATCTCAAGCTACGGCGAGAGATCTGCAGGCAAATGCGCATTCGCCGTCGTCGCGGGGTAGTCGATACCAATCCGATTGAGGCGTATGTGAAGGAGAAGTTCGAGCAGGCGAAGAAGAGCCGCAAAGCTGCTACGGAACTAGCTCACACCATGCGATTGATCACGTCAGCGCAAGCGGGAGATCTGCCAGTCGCGCCGACGGTCCCGCGCCCGGAGCCGGAAACAATTGAGTCATTGGGGCCGGTGCCCGATATCCGGTCGACGGAAACGCCTGAAGACCGGTCACCCGGCACACGTGCCCGTCCTCGAAGGCTTTCAATCGGTACAGGTCAGGTCTTTTAACGTCGTGTTCGTGGGAGGCATCAATGTCGCTTGAGATACCGCGTCCAGTCGATCCGTCGCTGCACCCGCTTGTGACGGGGAACTACCGTATTGCAACGCCAGCGATCGAGGCGTTCTACGAACTGGTTGTCCGATGCCTGCGCTACCGGATCATGGGGGCGCTTATCTACGGCCCGTCGCGCATTGGCAAAACCCGGGCAATCGAGTATGTGCGCCTGCTGCTGGCGCGGAACTATCCGCGGATGACAAGTTACCACGCGCAGTGCGAGCACAAGCCGCGGCATGCCGAAGGGCCGTTCTTCGCGAATCTGCTGGAGGCGGTTGGTGACCCGGACCCCAATGCCGGCTCGAATCCTTCAAAGCGGATGCGCTTGACGCTGAGAATCCGTCAGGCGGCATCGATTGGGGGCAGTGGGGTGGTGTTGCTCTTTTGCGATGAGGCACAGCGCTACGACGACAACGAATACGAATGGCTGCGTGACGTGCATGATGCGCTGGACCGGCAGCAGATCAAGTTGTTCACGTTCCTTGTTGGCCAGCAGGAGTTGCTCGCGCAGAAAACTGCGATGCAGGTCGCGGGCAAGACGCAGATCGTCGCGCGTCTGATGGTCGAGGAGTTGGCCTTTTATGGCATTCGTAATGCACAGGACGTGGCGACATGCCTGAACGGCTATGATCAGACTGCCTACCCCGAAGGCAGCCAATGGAGTTTTACCCGCTTCTACGTCCCGCAGGCGTTTGATGCGGGATATCGACTGGTGAGTGACGCCGATACTCTGTGGAATGCATTCGAGACGGCGCACCACAAGGCCAATCTGCCGGGGAAGCTTGGGATCCCGATGGAATCCTTCGCACGCGCGGTCGAGATAGTGCTCAAGGACAGTGAATTGAACGACGCACGGGGCTATTGCCCGGATCAGGTCCTGTGGGACCATGCAGTAAGGCATTGCGGCTATGTCCAGTCACGTCATGCAACCGGACGCGTCCTCGTTGCCGCCTCGTAGCGACGGGCTGCTGCGGGAGCCAGCGTTCCCGATTCTCACGCTCGACGAGAGCCGGCTGACGCCGGCCCTGGGTTACATATTCAGGAGGGGCTGGATTTATCCACATGAGTCACTGATCTCGATCCTGTGGAAGTTCGAGACTGCCAACGCGCTGTCAGGCGTCGTTGTAGCGCGACTCATGGGGCTGGAAGTCGACGCTTATGAAGGTGTTGCTCCGCGTCGAGGGTTGGTGGACGTCGGGCGGCTGCAGGAGAGTCTCGGACTACCCGCAGATACGCTGCGGACTTCACTGATGGACCCGCTCGGAAGTCGACGCTACAGCGACGTGTTCCGTTACTGTCGTCGCTGTCTCGCTCTTGGCTATCACAGCGTTGTGCACCAACTGGAAAGGCAGAGCGTGTGTCCTGCCCATCATCGCGTTCTGGAATCAAGGTGCTGGCGCTGCGGTTGTGAAGCACCATATCGGGTGAATGTCCAGCTACTTGAAGCGCGGTATCACTGTGCATATTGCTACGTGAGTCATGGCGGGACCTGGACGCCGGAGAACGCTCACCCGATGAAACCGGAGCACCGCCGTGCGTTCACACGCCGCTATCTTGATTGTTGCTTGAGGTGAGCCTGGACTCGAGACGCGCCGCAACGCTCCCGTATCGGCTCACCGATTCCTTAAGGTGCGGATGCGTCGGGAGCCTTGCCTCATCCAAAGACTCCCGGATGCGAACCGCGTCGTAGGCACTCGCGAGCGGTGACACAATTCCTTCGGCGGTAAGTACCTGAACAATTGGAACATTTCCCGGGTTGACGGGCTGGGTGCCCATAGTTGACAGAATTCCCGGCACAACGGAGACAGATTCCCTTCGTTCTACGGGTTGGCAGGGCTGTCGGCAATACGCAGCGTAGTGCCATCCATCGCCCACAAGCTCAATCCTTTGAACCCGTGGTGGCCCACATCCTGCGTGCACCAGGCGCGCGCCGTGCGCTCAAATAGCCATGCGAGCGGCGCCTCGCCGATGCGCTGGCGCGCCTGCGCCACCGCGCTCTTGCTCACAAACGGACTTGCGTGGTCAGGCAGCGCCAAATCCAGGTTATCCAAGACCTCGCTGATCGACCAGTGCCGATACATCGCTAGCGCTATCACCAGCCATACCACCTGTTCGGCCGGCAGCCGGCGACGCCGAATGCTCGCTACACCAGTGGCCTGGACCGCCCGCTCGATCCACTCATACGGCAAATGCTCGGCTAGCCGGCTTGGATCGGCCGGCCGCTGCGCTTCGAGTAGAAAAGTCAGGTGGCTGGAAAGCATCGCGCCGTCAAGTTAACAGCGTGGCGCGTGGTTTACAACCACTTCTTACCGCTCAAAAACAAAAATGCCGTCCAGTCTTAACTGAACGGCATTACCCCGCTAGGGTCCATTTGCAATGAGAATGAGCTAACGCGGTGCTCGTGCCGGGTACGCCATGCCGATGCGTTGCCCGTCGAATACTATTAGGAATTTCGCCCCTGAAATACCCATGTTCGCGAAGACTGCAGACGATGCGTGCGAACGAAATATCAAGGGCGTCCACTTCCACCCACGGTTCTCCAAATTGGTCGGTGCGGACATTGACTTGGAGTCGAATCCGCAAGTTAGCGCCAACATGGTCCCCCAGTTGGACTAACCGAGATTCCAACCGGGTGACACGATCCTTAATTTCCTTCAACGTTGCGTTGTGTTCCATGTTGTCTCCCAGGTTATCGAAAGTACAGCATGCCGAGCGTTTGACCATTGCAGTAGACGTGCAGGCAAGTCAGTCCCTTCAAGCCCCGTTCGCGAAGCCAATCGGTGATATAAGCGAACGAAAGATCATGCGTCGTTACTTCGATGTGGGAGCCGTACTCGTCTGTGACCAACGTGATTTTGCTTGCGCGCGTGTCGTTGTAACGAGGATGCTTCTTGATAGGCACGACAGGGTATTCGAATGTTATCGAGTTGGACTTCGATTCCGTAGTTTGCTTCTTCACAATGGTCTCCTTGTAGTGTGGTGTCCAGCAACGGTATCGTTGCTACGACTTCATTCAAACAGGGAAGGGTAATAACTGCAAACCACCAGTCGTGCGACGTGCAAGGGATCACGCGGAGCAAGGCTGTCAGGATGCTCTGGATTCTACGGATAAGTAGAGGGTTGACTCCGTTTGTCCGATCTCTCCGCGCCAAATTGGAAGGTCGCGTTCAGGCCGTCGTGTAGACTAGTGGTGCTGGGCAGACGCCTCCCTACCCATGGCACCTTGGCGGTCCATCACATGGCTGATACGCTTGAGATCAGCGTTGCGCGGGACTCTAACTGAATCGATACGGTTCCCGGCGGATGGCGAACGCGGGCAGCGTTACGCTTGCCGCCTTTCGAGAAGGGACGAAAAGACGACAGCGCAGCGCTTTGAGCGGTTCAATCTATTATTATTGTTTCATCGTTGATGATTGCTCTAGCGAGCCGACGGAATAGCTTGTCGTCCTCCGGCCACCTACTGGCATCAAACTTATGTGCTTTTGCATCTCGGAACCACGACACTTCTGCGTTCTCCTCCCCCCATTGCGGGTTAATTAGGTAAACTATGAAGCTTCCCCCGTTCAATGTGTTCCTCGCGCAGACGTGCCAGTCAGAGAAACCACGCGCCACCCAATAAGTATTCGGAACGTAACCGAGCGCGGTGAGGTGAGATTCGATCCCCTCGCGTGTGCTGTCAGTGAATGAAAGCATTTTTCCCTTCTTCGCTTTTCTGTTTTTTGTTCGAGGTTGTCGCTGCGACCGTGCTGCAGCGGATATAGTCGATTATGAGACATTACTCCGAGTCTGCGTTGAACGACCGTCGCACCCCCCGCGTGGCTCGGCTCCTGAACACATTGTAGCGAGCGCGGCTGCATGTCTCGCGAAGCAAAGCGCTTCCGCAGCGAAGCAGATGCGACAATCAACCGACCACAGTGGAGTCGGGTAGGGCCGTTCGCTTGCTACTGAGAAGGCCGTCGCAGCGAGGACCGGAGTGCTAGTCGTGCGATCGGCTTTCGGCGGCGCTATCGGCCACTTGACATAACGCCGTCTTAGCGTTATTTGTTCGTTTTCCTAACGTCGGAGCCTTACTTCCGTTACGTCGTTGCGTAGTCACGTATTCTGTCCGCTGCGGCTTGCAACATCTGGCGCGCTTGGTGTTGGCGAAAGTCTAAACGTCGCTGATCAACCGATTCAGCCGTTCGCCCTTAACCAATTAAAAATCGAACCGCACCTGGAACGCCGAGGAGCAAGCGCTGTGCGTGCAATGCGTCGCGCATCCTGGCACTCGGGCCGAATACACCTGGGTCGAAGCGGGGCATCGGCCTAGCAAAGTTTAGCCGCCGACATCAACGATTCCAACGCGCGCAACCCGTTTTGGTAGTATGCGTCGTCCTTTCCCGGTGCCCAAGTTGCGATCTCGGCGACATGGCCGATGAAGAAGTACAGGAACCGGATGTGCAGTCCGTCGTCCGCATGCGACTGCCTTCGATAGACGTCAAGGAAATGTGTCCAACCGTGCGCGTCTTGGTAGAACTCGCCCAAAAAAGCGGCGCATAAGTCCTCGGCCGGATCGCCGAGTCTCGCTCGTTCAAAGTCGATCAATCCGGTCATCGTGGTGCCGTCTCGCTTCATATCGGCGAGGAGATTGCGCATCGAGAAGTCTCCGTGGACAAATACGCCTTTTCGAGCCCAGTTGCCGCGCTCGTCGAGCCGCAGTCGCAGCATCGCGTCTCGGGCCGTACGCAGGAGCGCCTTCTCTGGCAGGTCCAGTGCGGCGGCTGTGGCGGCAAAACCCGCATACTTCGTCAGCCGCTCCGCGAGAAGCTCAGCGAGATCGCGTTCACCGACAAACAACGGGGAACGATCGGCAGGCAGACGATGCAACTGCGCGAGCGTTCCCGCCATCGCGCCGGTCATCTGTCGAGCAACGTCCGGAAAGCGCGTTCTCAGCTCACTGATTGGTGCGCCGCTCAGTTGGCTTATCAGAATCCAGGGAACACCCGACGGAAGCATTCCGGAATCAACTAGGCGCGGTATGGCAACGCGACTAGAACGAAGGAACTCATACGCGGTCACTTCCCGGCGATGTTTGATCTGCGCGGCGTGAAAAAAGAGTTTGGCTACGCTCTCGTTTCCCTTCACGCGGTAAACCGCCGTACGATCGATAGTGCCGCCGATCTTTTCGAGTCGTACGGTTTGCCCAAAACGAGTCTGAAGCAGGTGAGTCAATTCGTCTTCGACCATTTGGTCTCCGGGGCGATTGCACATGATCGTTGCTTGGAGGTATCAGTGCACTGCTGTCAAGTGATGTATCGATTCTAAATGGTCGCTGCGCGCAATAAACCGCCAGCAATGCTTATCGATTTAGCCGCTCTCGTCAGTTGCAAATAAAGTCAGTCCTTGTCAGTTCTAGGCGAGCCGCAAGGTGCGCAAGCAGCTTGCGACGAGCGACGGCGTGGATACGGCTGGCGCCATCTTGAAAACCCGGCAACTCGAACAGGCGATTCGCCAATACATCCAGATCAACAACACTGATCCGAGACCTTTCAACTGGACCAAATTGGCCGACGACATCCTCGCAAGCGTCAAACGATTTTGTCTACGAATTTCTAACTCGGGACACTAGCGACATAGACGCGGTCCGCACACTGTTACATTGGCTGAGACTTCCAGTATCAGATTTGGAGCCGAAGCTTTCGCGGTGAGAGAAGCTAACGCGAACGACTGAAGCAGACCTGTATTGCCGAAGCGTTGGACGCCGACACAGCCCAGAACGCTTTGTTCTTCGTCGACAGCAATCAGGAAACCCTCGAGATGCGTCGGCGTCGGTCGCAGGCTTTTGAGCGATTTGGAGCGCTCGTGCTTCATGCAGAGGACGACCGAGCTCTGGCTTTTAGCGGTGGGCGACGGGAATGGCGAGTCCGCTCCCGCCAGGTCTGATAGGAAAACGCCGCGCAAACCGCGCAACGGCCCGTTTTGGAAAGGCGGATCCGCGAAAAGCAACACCGCATGGGGCGGCAACAACTCGATTCGTAGTACCGTCGGGGTGTTGGTCGACCGGTGTCCCATTTGCTTGGTGATAACCACTCCAGACACCTATTTTACTCGCTTGGTCGCGGCGCGTTGTCGCCTCGTCCTCCTGCTTCAGCCGCCCGCGCCACAGACCGTCATCCAGGGTTCAAACTCCATTGCCGATTTCTTACGATACTGCCACCCCGAGTGCCCGCCCAACGCCAAAGGTGAATGCAGCCGCGACAAGGCCAATCAGTATCTGTCGCACGGCCGAGAAGCCGGCGCTGCGGCCGTTGAAAAGCGAGGTGAATACGCCGATGGCCGCGAGTGCTAGCACGCTGAAGCCAATGCACTGAACGATGGCAGGTAGCCCCGCTGACCATAGGAACGGCATGGCGGGGAAGATTGCGCCAATCGCGAACAAGCAAAACGATACGCCGGCTGCGGACCACGGATTTCCGCCAAGCTCGGCTGGGTCTAGGCCCAACTCTTCACGGACGAGAGCATCTAAGGCCTTGTCCTTGTTCTGCATGAGTTGTGATGCAACACGCTTCGCTTCCTCAGCGCTTAGACCCTTGGCCTTATAGATAAGCGCCAGTTCATGCTCTTCCGATTCGGGGCTATGCTCAAGCTCGTTCTGTTCCTTCGAAACCTGCGCCTGCGCGAGTTCCCGCGCGTTGGTCACGGACAGCCATTCACCAAGCGCCATCGAGCACGCTCCGGCAATGAGACCGGCGAGCGCAGTCAGCAGAATTGCCTTGTTGCCGGTTCCAGCGCCTGCTACCCCCATAATCAGGCAGAAATTCGAAACGAGGCCATCGTTGGCACCGAGCACAGCCGCGCGCAGGTCGTTGCCGGATGCGACACCGCGATGCCACGATTCTGCCTGAGCTATGTCTGCGCCCTGCGATGCGGCGGGCTTTCCGGCGTTTGCCATAGCCTGAACAACGTTCGCATGTTCGTGCTCATCTTCCGACATGCGCGCGGTATCTGGATTGCCGGCGTACTTGTTCCGGTCGGCAAACTCGGCCGCCGCGAGGGAAGGAAGGACGAAGCGCGGCCCTAGCAAATGAACGAGGCCTTTCATCAGATAGGTCTTGGCATTCAAGCCGGATGGCGCCTTTTTCCCATTGGCTTTCAGCTTTTCAGCCCACACCCGTGCGTGCATACGCTCCGACGCAGCGAGCTCGCTGAAGACCTGCTTGCGAGAGTCATCTCGTTCAACGCGTGACAGCGTCTCGTAGATTGCTGCGCTGTGAAGTTCGTCGGCGAGATTGGCTCGAAATTTTCTAAGCTCTTGTTTGGAAGCCATTTAATCACCTGTTGCGTCGGTTCGATGACATGATGTCTTCGGCCCCCGCTGCGGATATATATCGCTCGAATCTCGAATGAGAATAGAAACGCTTCTGAATCAACTTGTTGAAAAGCGTCAAAGCGCTGGCGTGCGAACGGGCGGCCCGTACTCGACCGGTCGCCCGAACTTAGACCACGGATTGCGCAACTGCCAGACCTGTCAGCGTAATTATCCCAACTACATCTTTGATGCTCACTTAGAGCATGCGTTGCAGCACTGAGTCACGGATTACGAAGCGGTGAAACAAGGCGGCAACGATATGCAAAACAATTACTGGGCGGCCTCAAATCTGAAGTGCAACACCTGTTTCGTATAAGGTGTTGCGATGCACGAAAAGACCCAGTATCAAC
>NZ_FCOJ02000175.1 GCF_001545035.1 Caballeronia glebae | reverse complement strand
CGAAAGCGAGCCGAAAAAACATGGCGACTCCGCAATTCCATCCGCTGCGCATTCGCGACGTGCGACCCGAAACCGCCGATGCAGTCACCGTTTCGTTCGATGTGCCGCCCGCACTGCGCGATGCGTTTCGCTTCACGCAGGGTCAGTTCGTGACGCTCAAGACGCATATCGATGGCGAGGAGACGCGTCGCTCGTATTCGATCTGCGTGGGCGTGACCGACTACGATCGCGATGGCGAATTGCGCATCGGCATCAAGCGCGTGCGCGGCGGACGCTTCTCGAACTTCGCGTTCGATACCTTGCAGCCCGGCCATGAGATCGAGGTGATGACGCCCGATGGCCGCTTCTTCACGCATCTGAACGCGGATCACGCGAAGCATTACGTGGCGTTCTCGGGCGGCTCGGGCATCACGCCGGTGCTGGCGATCATCAAGACGACGCTGGACATGGAGCCGACGAGCCGCTTCACGCTGGTGTACGGCAATCGCAGCGTGGACGCGATCATGTTCGCCGAAGAGCTGGAGGATTTGAAGAATCGGTATATGTCCCGGTTCTCGCTGTATCACGTGTTATCCGACGATTTGCAGGACGTGGAGTTGTTCAACGGCGTGCTGGATGAGCAGAAGTGCAAGGCGTTTCTCGCGACCTTGCTGTCGCCGGAAGCGATCGACGAAGCGTTCATCTGCGGTCCCGGCCCGATGATGGATGCCGCTGAGGCCGCGTTGAAGGATGCGGGCGTGGCGCCGAAGCAGATTCATGTTGAGCGCTTCGGCACGCCGTTGCCGCAAGCGGGGGCGCCGGCCATCGAGATCACGGAGAGCACGCCGGCGGCGGAGCTGGAACTGGTCATCGACGGCAAGAAGCGCAAGCTGCGCCTGCCGTATGAAGGCGTGAGCGTGCTCGATGTGGGTCTGAAGGCAGGGCTCGCGCTGCCGTATGCGTGCAAGGGCGGAGTGTGCTGCACGTGCCGCGCGAAAGTGCTCGAAGGCGAAGTGAAGATGGAGAAGAACTACACGCTCGAACAACA
>NZ_FCOJ02000036.1 GCF_001545035.1 Caballeronia glebae | reverse complement strand
GGACGCGAATCGTCGCCGCGCGGCTTGAACGGGCGACGCTCATCGCTACCCGATGGGCGCTCGCCACGCGGTGCTGGACGATCTCCGAACGACTTGCGCGGACCGCGTTCACCGAAAGCGGGACGCGAATCGTCGCCGCGCGGCTTGAACGGGCGACGCTCATCGCTACCCGATGGGCGCTCGCCACGCGGTGCTGGCCGATCTTCGAACGACTTGCGCGGGCCGCGCTCACCGAAAGCGGGGCGCGAATCGTCGCCGCGCGGCTTGAACGGGCGACGCTCATCGCCACCCGATGGGCGTTCGCCGCGCGGAGCCGGACGGCCCTCGAACGACTTGCGCGGACCGCGTTCACCGAAAGCGGGACGCGAATCGTCGCCGCGCGGCTTGAACGTGCGACGTTCATCGCCACCTGATGGGCGCTCGCCACGCGGAGCCGGACGGCCCTCGAACGACTTGCGCGGGCCGCGTTCACCGAAAGCGGGACGCGAATCGTCGCCACGCGGTTTGAACGGGCGACGCTCATCGCTACTCGAAGGGCGCTCGCCACGCGGTGCCGGACGATCTCCGAACGACTTGCGCGGACCGCGTTCACCGAAAGCGGGACGCGAATCGTCGCCGCGCGGCTTGAAAGCACGCGGTTCACGCGGCGCATCGCTGCGCCTGTCGCCCTGCTGGCTCGGGCGCTTGGGACGCGCCTCGTCCGGCGCCGGTGCGCGAGCGGGCTTGCGCCCGGTGATCGTGCCGGCTCGAACCGGCGAACGCGTCGCCGAAGAGGCACGCGGATGTTTGGCTGTCAGTTTGACGCGCATAAAGTCTCAGGCTGCGATCGCGCGCAGCAGTTCGGTTTCCACCTGGATCTGGGTGCGGTTGCTCGACAGGCTTTTGCCGTCGAGCAGAAACACGTCCTCGACGCGTTCGCCGAGCGTGTTGATCCGTGCCGCCTGCACGCCGATCCGATGTTGCGCCAGAACGCGCGCGATTGAATAAAGAAGGCCCTGCCGGTCGTTGGCCGACACGGAGAGGATGTAGTACTGGCCGCGGTCGTCGGGACGCAGGTCCACGCGCGGGGTGATCGGAAACGTGCGCACGAGCCGCGACACGCGGCCCTTCGACGGTTCCGGGAGAATACGCTCGTCCGTGAGCAGCGCGGCCAGTTGCTGTTCGACGAGATTGGCGATGTCGCGATAACTCCCGTCATGATCGGGATGCGCGACGAGGAAGTTGTCGAGCGCATAGCCGTGGCGCGTGGTCGTCACGCGGGCATCGAGCACGGAAAGCCCGTTTTTGTCGAAATATGCGCAGATGCCGGCAAAGAGATCGGGCCGGTCCTTCACGTAGACGAGCACTTGCAGCGCCGCGCCGATGGGCGAGGGCCGCGCGCGCACGATCGGCGCTTCGCTGCCCACGTGCCGGTAGAGCACGCGCGTCTGCCACGCGATGTCGGCCGGATCGTGACGCAGGAAATAGCCCACGTCGAGCTGATCCCACAGGCGTTTTTGCGCGCCTTCCGGGACCGTTTCGAGGCGCAGCAGCGCGAGCGCCGCTTCCTGCCGCGACTTGAGTTCGGAATGCGCATCGGTCTGCGCGCCGCCGAGCACGGCCTGCGTCGCGCGAAAGAGATCCTCCAGAAGCTTGCCCTTCCAGTTGTTCCAGACCTTCGGGCTCGTGCCGCGAATATCGGCGACGGTCAGCAGGTACAACGCCGTCAGCCGCCGCTCGGTCTGCACGATCGACGCGAACTGTTTGATGACGTCCGGATCGCTCGTGTCCTGCTTCTGCGCGACCTGACTCATCGTCAGATGCTGCTGCACCAGCCACACGACGAGCTCGGTATCTTCATGCCCGATGCCGTGCTCGCGGCAGAAGCGCCGGGCATCGGCCATGCCGAGCGTCGAATGGTCGCCGCCGCGGCCTTTCGCGATATCGTGAAAGAGCGCCGCGACGTAGAGCACCCACGGGCGCTCGAAATTGCCCATCAACTGACTGCAGAACGGATACTCGTGCGCGTGCTCGGCAATCGCGAAGCGACGCAGATTGCGCAGCACCATCAGGATATGCTGGTCGACGGTGTAGACGTGATACAGATCGTGCTGCATCTGTCCGACGATGCGCCGGAAGTTCAGCAGATACCGCCCGAGCACGCTCGTCTGGTTCATTAGGCGAAACGCGTGCGTGATGCCGTCGGGCTGCTTGAGAATCTCCATGAAAAGCCGGCGATTTTCCGGGTCGCGCCGCCAGTCGCGGTTCATCAGATCGCGTGCGTTGTAGATCGCCCGCAACGTGCGCGCCGAAAATCCCTTGATGCCGCGCGTCTGCTCGTACAGCAAAAACGCTTCGAGAATGGCGTGCGGCTCGCGCTCGAAGACATCGTCGCGGGCGATTTCCAGCATGCCCTGCTTCTCGACGAATCGACCGCTGAGCACGCGCGTGATGCCGCTCGTCGACGGAAAAAGCTGCGCCTCGACGTTCTGGATCAGGATGGTCGCGAGCTGCGTGACCGCCTTCGCCGCCCAGTAATAACGGCGCATCAGCTGTTCGCTCGCGCGCTTGGCGGCGGTCGCCTTGAAGCCGAAACTTTCCGCGAGCGGCGTCTGCAAATCGAAGACGAGAATGTCCTGGCGGCGCTTCGCGATCACGTGCAAGCGCGCTCGCAGCGCCTTCAGAAAGCCCTCGTTGCGGCGCAGTTCGCGCGCTTCGCGCTCGGTGATGAGCCCGCGCTCGTCGAGTTCGCGCCAGCTGCTGCCGAAGCCCGCCCCGCGCGCAATCCAGAGGATCAGTTGCAGATCGCGCAGGCCGCCGGGACTTTCCTTGATGTTCGGTTCGAGGCTGTAAGGCGTGTCCTGAAACTTCGCGTGCCGCTGGCGCATTTCCAGCACCTTCGCCTGGAAGAACGCGCGCGGATCGAGCGTCTCGCGATAACGCGCCGAGAAGCGCTGAAAAAGCTGCGTATCGCCGCAGATCCGTCGCGCTTCGAGCAGCGACGTCTGCACAGTGATGTCGTTGCCCGCCTCGGCGATGCATTGCTCGACCGAGCGCACGCTGCTGCCGATATCGAGCCCGAGATCCCACGCCATGCCGATGAATCTCTCGACGCGGCCGTTGAGCGCCGCATCGCTGTCTTGCGGCGACGCGTCGGGCAGGAGAACGAGGATGTCGACGTCGGAGTAAGGCGCGAGTTCGCCGCGTCCGTAACCGCCGACCGCGACCAGCGCGGCGTTGTCCGGCATGTCGCAGGCGGTCCAGGCGCCTTTGAGCGCGTCGTCCGTGGCGCGGGCGAGCGCGCGCATCAGCGGCTCGACGTTCGAGCCCACCTGAAAGCGTTCGATGAGCGCCGCCTTCGCCACCTTGTAGGCGGCGCGCAACGATTCACAGGGCGTGGCGACGGCGACGGTGACGCTCATAGATGGAAAGTGGCGAGGAACGGCGGAGGGATGCGCCCGCGTGCAGACACGGCGGGCGCCGGAGAATTCGCAATCAGGCCGTCGCCGCGATCAGTTGCGACGGCGCCTGTGTGTCCGCCGAAACGGTCAGCACTTCATAGCCGGTCGGCGTGACGAGCACCGTGTGCTCCCATTGCGCCGAAAGGCTGCGGTCGCGCGTCTTGACGGTCCACTGGTCCGGCATCGTGCGGATTTCGCGGCGGCCGGCGTTGATCATCGGCTCGACGGTGAAGATCATGCCCGCCTGCAATTCGATGCCCGTGCCCGCGCGGCCGTAGTGCAGCACCTGCGGCTCCTCGTGGAACACCTGGCCGATGCCGTGGCCGCAATATTCGCGCACGACGCTGTAACCCTGCGATTCGGCGTGCTTCTGGATCGCCGCGCCGATATCGCCGAGATGCGCGCCCGGGCGCACCTGATCGATGCCGAGCCACATGCAGTCGAAGGTCGTCTGCACGAGACGTCGGGCCAGAATCGAACCCTCGCCGACGATGAACATGCGGCTCGTGTCGCCGAAATAACCGTTCTTGATAACCGTGATGTCGATATTGAGCGCGTCGCCGTTCTTCAGCACCTTTTCGCCGGGGATGCCGTGACAGATCACGTCGTTCACGGAGATGCAGGTGGCCTTCGGGTACGGCGGATAGCCGGGCGGCTGATAATTCAGCGGTGCGGGAACGGTGCCCTGTTCCTTCACCATGTATTCGTGGCAGAGGCGATCGAGTTCCTCGGTCGTCACGCCCGGAACGATATGCGGCGTGATGAAATCGAGCACTTCGCTGGCGAGCCGGCAGGCGACGCGCATTTGCGCGATATCGTGTTCGTTTTTCAGCGTAATGGACATAACTTGGCCCGGAATTGCGTATATGCGGCAGTGAGCCGCGAAAGCGGCATTATCGCACCTTAGGAAACGTGCCGCACCCGGATAGTTTGAGGCGACGGCGTAGCGCCCACGGGCCGGACGCGAAGCGCGCGCGGAATTCGGATCGGTCGTGCTGCTTGAGCCGGCCAATGCTCGCATGCTATACTCGAAGGCTAAGCGCAATTCAAATTGCCGTCACGATTCCATGAGGCTTCCATAAGGCAGTCAGATTGAAATCGAAGATCGGCGGAATCGCGGCTTGGCGAATGTTCAAGTCGAATATTCGAGTCGATACGCAAGCCGGCGCACCCAGGGTGTCCGGCGTCCGGAAAGCGAAAAGCACCGGGCGCGGGATGCGGCAGCCGGCTTAAGACCTAACCCTCGCGGAGAATTTTCATGGCAGTCACGATGCGTCAAATGCTGGAAGCCGGTGTCCACTTCGGTCACCAAACGCGCTTCTGGAACCCGAAGATGGCCCCGTACATCTTCGGTCATCGCAACAAGATTCACATTATCAATCTCGAAAAGACGCTGCCGCTCTACAACGACGCGCTGAAGTATGTGCGCCAGTTGGCAGCGAATCGCGGCACGATTCTTTTCGTCGGCACGAAGCGTCAGTCGCGCGACACGATCGCACTGGAAGCAGCGCGCGCTGGTATGCCGTTCGTCAACGCCCGCTGGCTCGGCGGCATGCTGACCAACTTCAAGACGCTGAAGGTTTCGATCAAGCGCCTGAAGGACATGGAAGCGGCCGTTGAATCGGGCGAAACTGAGCGCATGAGCAAGAAGGAAGCGCTCTTGTTCGATCGTGAAATGGTCAAGCTGCAAAAGTCGATCGGCGGCGTGAAGGACATGGGCGGCATTCCGGACGCGATCTTCGTGATCGACGTCGGCTACCACAAGATTGCCGTTACCGAAGCGAAGAAGCTCGGCATTCCGGTCATCGCCGTGGTCGACACGAACCACTCGCCGGAAGGCATCGACTACGTGATCCCGGGTAACGACGACGCGTCCAAGGCCGTGGCGCTGTACGCCCAGGGCGCAGCCGACGCGATCCTCGAAGGCCGCGCGAATGCGGTGAACGACGTTGTCCAGGCTGTGCGTGGCGGCGGCGACGGCGACGAGTTCGTCGAGGTCAACGCAGAGGCGTAATCGAGCCCTGCGGCCGACAAAAAAGGGGGCTTTGCGAAAGGCCCCTTTTTTTTAGCCGGTGCGATTGAAATGCCTATTTTCCTGCCGCGGGCGAGTCGTAGAGCCGGCGGCACGTATCAAACAGACTCAAGGAGCGAATGATGGCGGCAATTACCGCAAGCATGGTGGCAGAACTGCGCGCGAAGACCGATGCGCCGATGATGGAATGCAAGAAGGCGCTGACGGAAGCCGACGGCGACATGGCGCGCGCGGAAGAGTTGCTGCGCGTGAAGCTCGGCAACAAGGCGACCAAGGCGGCATCGCGCGTGACGGCTGAAGGCATCGTGACGGCGCACGTCGAAGGCGGCGTGGGCGCGCTCGTCGAGCTGAACTGCGAAACCGACTTCGTCGCGAAGAACGACGACTTCCTGGCATTCGGCAAGACGATTGCCGAACTCGTGGCCAAGCAGAATCCGGCCGACGTCGCGGCGCTGTCCGCTCTGCCGCTCGAAAGCTCGACGGTCGACGCAGTGCGTCTCGCGCTCGTGGGCAAGATCGGCGAAAACCTTTCGATCCGCCGTTTCGTGCGCTTCGAAACCGCGAACAAGATCGCGTCGTACCTGCACGGCTCGCGCATCGGCGTGATGGTCGAGTTCACCGGCGCGGCCGAGCAGGTCGGCAAGGACGTCGCGATGCACATCGCCGCGATGAAGCCGGTCTCGCTGTCGTCGGACGAAGTGCCGGCCGACCTGATCGCGAAGGAACGCAGCATTGCCGAGCAGAAGGCCGCCGAGTCGGGCAAGCCGGCCGAGATCGTCGCGAAGATGGTCGACGGTTCGATCCAGAAGTACCTGAAGGAAGTGTCGCTGCTGAACCAGCCGTTCGTGAAGAACGACAAGCAGACGATCGAGCAGATGCTCAAGGCCGGCAACGCATCGGTGCAGAAGTTCGCGCTGTTCGTGGTCGGCGAGGGCATCGAGAAGCGTCAAGACGACTTCGCGGCTGAAGTGGCGGCGCAAGTCGCGGCGGCCAAGCAGTCCTAAGGCCCGCTAAGGCTCGCTTAAGCCGCGTGTGCTGTCATGGCGCGGCCGCGCATCGAGCCCGCAGTACCGCGGCGGATATTCCGCCGCATCAATTCAGCGATCCGGTTCGCACGAGCAGCGGGCGCGGCAGGCTAGGGAAAACCCTGATCTGCCGCGCCCGCCGCCCGATCCGGCCCGCTTGCGGTAAGTAATGTTTCACCCCTACAGTTCTACGTTGTTGCAACCCCTCTCGGCGCGATCGGAAACTCATATGCCCACAGCCTACAAACGCGTACTCCTCAAGCTCTCCGGCGAAGCCCTGATGGGAGACGATGCTTTCGGCATCAATCGCGCAACAATCGAAAGGATGGTGGCGGATGTCGCGGAGGTGGTGCGGATCGGGACGCAACTGGCCGTCGTGATCGGTGGCGGCAATATCTTCCGCGGTGTCGCGGGCGGTGCGGCCGGCATGGATCGCGCGACGGCCGACTACATGGGCATGCTCGCCACGATGATGAACGCGCTCGCGCTGCAGGACGCCATGCGCCACGCGGGCATCGAAGCGCGCGTGCAGTCGGCGCTGCGCATGGATCAGGTGGTCGAGCCGTACATCCGCCCCCGCGCGATCCGCCAGTTGGAAGAGGGCAAGGTCGTGATCTTCGCGGCCGGCACGGGCAACCCGTTCTTCACGACGGACACGGCGGCCGCGCTGCGCGGCTCGGAAATCGGCGCCGAAGTGGTCTTGAAGGCGACGAAGGTCGATGGCGTATACTCCGCCGACCCGAAGAAGGATCCGCACGCGACGCGCTACAACACGATCAGCTTCGACGAGGCGATCGGCAAGAATCTTCAGGTAATGGATGCCACCGCGTTCGCACTGTGCCGCGACCAGAAGCTGCCGATTCGCGTGTTTTCCATCACGAAGCCGGGCGCCTTGAAGCGCATCGTGCAGGGCGACGACGAAGGGACGCTCGTCCACGTGTAAACTCTCGCGATATCCGGCGCCGCGCAGCGGGCGGCAAGCCCCGCGCGACAATGCGCCGTTATCGCCGGTAAAACTTAGGTTTGGAGGTTCAAAATGAGTGTGGCTGACATCAAAAAAGGCGTCGACCAGAAGATGCAGCGGTCGATCGAAGCGTTCAAGGCCGATCTCGCCAAAATTCGCACGGGTCGCGCCCACACCGGGCTGCTGGACCACATCCAGGTCGACTACTACGGCTCGAACGTACCCATCTCCCAGGTCGCGAACATGACGCTCGTCGACGCGCGCACGATCGGCGTGCAGCCGTGGGAAAAGAAGATGGTCCCCGTGGTCGAGAAGGCGATCCGCGAATCGGATCTCGGTCTGAACCCGGCTACGCAGGGCGACCAAATCCGCGTGCCGATGCCCGCGCTGACCGAAGAGCGCCGCCGCGAACTCACAAAGGTCGTGAAGAGCGAAGGCGAGAGCGCCAAGATCGCCGTGCGCAATCTGCGCCGCGACGCGAACGAACAACTGAAGAAACTCGTGAAGGACAAAGAGATTTCGGAAGACGACGAGCGCCGTTCGAGCGAAGAAGTACAGAAGTTCACCGACAAGTTCGTCGCCGAGATCGACAAGCTCGTTCAGACCAAAGAGGCCGAGATCATGACGGTGTGAGGCCGTAGAAACGGTTTTGCCAGCCCCGGGCGCGTGTGCATCCGGGCTGGCGCTCACTTCTTCAGATTCCCAGATTCAGCGGCCATGACCTATACCAGCTCCACCGTTGCCGTGCCCGATGTCGCGGCTGTCCCGCGTCACATCGCGATCATCATGGACGGCAATGGCCGATGGGCGACGGAGCGGCGTCTCCCGCGCGTCGCCGGTCATACGCGTGGCGTCGATGCGGTCCGTGCGACCGTCGAAAGCTGCGCGCGGCGCGGCGTCGAATTCGTCACGCTGTTCGCGTTCAGTTCCGAGAACTGGCGTCGTCCGACCGACGAAGTGTCCTTCCTCATGCGTCTGTTCGTGACCGCGCTCGAACGCGAGATCGGCAAGCTGCACGCAAACGGCATCCGTCTGCGCGTGGTCGGCGACACTTCCATGTTCGACGACCGCATCCGCGCGCTCATTCAACGCGCTGAGACCAAGACGGCCCGTAACACCCGCCTTACGCTGACCATTGCCGCGAACTACGGCGGGCGCTGGGACATCATGCAGGCGACGAAGAAGCTCATCGCCGAGTCTCTGGAGTCGGGCGTGCCCGCGCGCGTGGACGACGAATCGTTCGCCGCGCATCTCGCGATGGCCTACGCGCCGGAGCCGGATCTCTTCATCCGCACGGGCGGCGAGCAGCGCATCAGCAACTTCCTACTGTGGCAACTCGCTTACGCCGAGTTCTATTTCACCGACACCTACTGGCCCGACTTCGACGCCGACGCCCTGGATCGCGCCATCGCGTCCTACGGCGACCGTGAGCGCCGCTTCGGGCGCACGAGCGCGCAACTCGCTTCCCAATCGCAGAAGGCCGACACCCTTTCATGCTAAGAACCCGTGTCATCACGGCAATCGTCCTGCTCGCCGTACTCGTGCCGATCACGCTGTTTGCGCCGATCGGCGCATTCGGAGCGCTGATCGGGTTCGTGGTCGTGTTCGCGGCCTGGGAATGGGGGCGGCTCCTCAAGCTGAACGGAGCGGGGCCGATTGCTTACGCGCTCGTCGCGGGGCTCGCGCTCATTTTCAGCACGTTTCTCGGGATCAAATCGACGCCGCTGTACCAGATGGCCGGGATCTTCTGGGTGCTGGCGGGTCCCTACGCATTGCTGCGCAAGCCCGCGCTGGCCGCCCACGCGTGGCGCGCGTTCCTGCTTTTCGCCGGTATCGTCGTGTTCCTGGCCTGCTGGCACGCGGTCGTCGACGCGCGCATGCGGGGCGTGGCCTTCGTGCTATCGCTTCTGCTAGTAGTCTGGCTGGCTGATATAGGCGCATACTTCGCCGGAAAAGCGCTCGGCCGCCACAAACTCGCCCCGTCGATCAGCCCGGGCAAGACCTGGGAGGGCGCCGTCGGCGGGTGGCTCGCCGTCATCGTCATCGGCGCGATTGCCGCCGCCACCGGCTTTTATGCGCCCACCGTATTCACGGCCTTCGTCGGGCATCTCGGCTGGGATCGCTCGTTCGTTGCGCTTTCCGTGCTGGTCGCGTTCAGCGTGGTCGGCGATCTGTTCGAGTCGCTGCTCAAACGCCAGGCTGGCGTCAAGGACTCGAGCGGCCTCCTGCCGGGTCACGGCGGCGTCCTCGACCGCATCGACGCATTGTTGCCGGTATTGCCGATCGCATTGCTCATGCTTGGCTAATCGGCGAGAGAAGAATTTATGCAAACACGTCTCACATTGCTCGGCTCCACGGGCTCGATCGGCGATAGCACGCTCGACGTCGTGGCGCGGCATCCGGACCGCTTCTCGGTCTATGCGCTCACCGCTCACCGCAACGGCGACAAGCTCGTTGCGCAATGTCTGAAATTCCAGCCCGAAGTGGCGGTCGTCGGCGACGCCGAAACGGCCGCGCAGGTCGCGGCTGCGTTGCGCGCGCAGGGTTGCAAGACCGAAGTGGCGCACGGCCCCGAAGCGCTCGTCGAAGTCGCTCGCGCGGCGCAGTGCGACACGGTGGTCGCGGCCATCGTCGGCGCGGCCGGCCTCGCGCCCACGCTGGCCGCCGCGCGCGCTGGCAAGCGCATCCTGCTCGCGAACAAGGAAGCGCTCGTGATGTCCGGGCAGATTTTCATGGACGCAGTGCACGACAACGGCGCGATCTTGCTGCCGGTCGACAGCGAACACAACGCCGTGTTCCAATGCCTGCCGCCTTGCGCGGACAAGGAAGCGAAGCTGCACGGCGGCGTGTCGAAGATCATTCTGACGGCGTCCGGCGGTCCGTTTCGCACACGCGAGCCCGCGACGCTCGTGAACGTCACGCCCGAAGAAGCCGTCAAGCATCCCAACTGGGCGATGGGCCGCAAGATCTCGGTCGATTCCGCGACGATGATGAACAAGGGCCTCGAAGTCATCGAGGCGCACTGGCTGTTCAATCTGCCCGGCTCGCGCATCGAGGTGCTGATTCATCCGCAGAGCGTGATCCATTCGATGGTTTCCTACGCCGACGGCTCGGTGCTCGCGCAACTCGGCAATCCGGACATGCGCACGCCCATCGCGCATGCACTGGCGTATCCTGATCGTGTCGATTCGGGCGTTACGCCGCTGGATCTCGCGCAGATCGCGACGCTCACGTTCGAAAAGCCCGACTTCACGCGCTTCCCGTGCCTCGCGCTGGCGATTGCCGCGCTCGACGCGGGCGGCATCGCGAGCGCGGCGCTGAACGCGGCGAACGAAATCGCCGTGGAAGCGTTCCTCGATCGGCGCATCGGCTTCATGGCGATCGGCGACGTAGTGGATCGCGTGCTGAACGCCCTGCCGAACACGAGCGCCGCGACGCTGGCCCACGTCCTCGCCGCGGATGCCGATGCGCGGCGTCTGGCCTCCCGCTTCGTCGCAGAGCTCACCGCGAGCGCGCCGGGCGCCGAACCCATCGCCCATTGAGGCCGTCATGAACTTTCTGACCGAAATCGTCGCCTTCGTCGTCGCGATAGGCGTGCTTGTCGTCGTCCACGAATTCGGTCACTACAGCGTCGCGCGGCTGTGTGGCGTGAAAGTGCTGCGTTTCTCCGTCGGCTTCGGCAAACCGCTCGTGCAGTGGGTCAACAAGAAGACCGGCGTCGAGTGGACGATCGCCGCGCTGCCGCTCGGCGGCTACGTGAAGATGCTCGACGAGCGCGAGATCGATCCCGAGAGCGGCACGACGATTCCCGCCGAGGATCTGCCGCGCGCCTTCAACCGTCAGAGCGTGGGCAAACGCATTGCGATCGTCGCGGCGGGGCCGGTAGCCAATTTTCTGCTGGCGATCGTGTTGTTTGCCGCCGTGTTTGCGGGCGGTGTCACCGAGCCCGCGGCGATCGTTTCGCAGCCCGCGCCGGATACGGCAGCGGCGCGCGCCGGCTTCGAAGGCGGCGAAACCATTGTTTCGTTGCGCGACGCGCAAGGCGGCGAGACGCATTCGATCCGCTCCTGGTCCGATCTGCGCTGGAAGCTGCTCGACGCGTCGTTCGATCAACGCCGCATCGTGCTGACGGCGAAGACGCACGACGGCAACTTCGACTTTCCGGTGACGGTCGCGGGCATCACCGACGAACAAGCCGATCAGGACTTCATGGACAAGCTCGGCTTCGCTCCGGGCGGCGGCACGTTGACGGTCGCGGGCGTCGAGGCGGGCAGCGCGGCGCAGAAGAGCGGGCTGAAGGCGGGCGACATGCTGCGCGCGATCGACGGCCGCGGCGTCGACAACGCGACGAGCTTTATCGACTACGTGAAGGCGCATGGCGGCAAGCCGGTGATGCTCACAATCGAGCGCAACGGCAAACCGGATTCCGTGCGGATCGTGCCGGACGTAAAGCGCGATGCATCGACGGGCAAGGACATCGGCCGTATCGGCGCCGCGCTCGCGAATCAGTTGCCGATGGTCGACGTGCGCTACGGTCCGCTCGAAAGCCTGCGGCTCGGCGTGAACCGCACATGGGACATCAGCCTGTATTCGCTGCGCATGTTCGGGCGGATGATCACCGGCGAGGCGTCGCTCAAGAATCTCTCGGGGCCGGTCACGATTGCCGACTATGCGGGCAAGAGCGCAAGGCTCGGTGTGTCGGCCTTCATTTCGTTTCTCGCACTCGTGAGCATCAGCCTCGGGGTCTTGAACTTGTTACCGATTCCGGTTTTGGACGGTGGCCATCTGTTATATTATTTGGTTGAGGCTGTTACCGGCAAGGCAGTATCCGATCGCTGGCAGCTTGTTCTGCAAAGGGCGGGCCTGGTCTGCATCGTCGCGCTGTCGATGATCGCTCTATTCAATGACCTCGCGCGTCTGATTCGTTTTTGATCCACTTTGACAATTTCTGGCGGCGCCTTTCGAGCGGCCGCCCGAACGAATGCAGCTTTAAATACTGGGGAAGCACGTTGTTCAAACCTCATCGCTTTGTTCCTAAGACGGCTGTGGCCGCGGCACTCGCCGCAACGGGCATGGCGGCGCACGCCACCACGCCGTTCGTCGTGCAGGATATTCGGATCGACGGTCTCCAACGCATCGAGCCTGGCTCCGTGTTCGCTTATCTGCCGGTCAAGCAAGGCGACACCTTCACCGACGACAAGGCCTCCGAAGCGATTCGCGCACTCTACGCGACGGGTTTCTTCAGCGACGTTCAGATCGCAACAGAAGGCAACGTGGTAATCGTGCAGGTGCAGGAGCGCCCGGCGATTTCGGCCATCGACTTCGCGGGCCTGCACGAGTTCGACAAGGACAACCTCACGAAGGCGCTGCGCTCGGTCGGTCTGTCGCAAGGCCGCTCTTACGACAAGTCGCTCGTCGACAAGGCCGAGCAGGAACTCAAGCGCCAGTACCTGACGCGCGGCTATTACGCGGCGGAAGTCACGACCACCGTGACGCCGGTCGACCGTAACCGCGTCGCGATTCTGTTCTCCGTCGCGGAAGGTCCGAGCGCGAAGATTCGCCAGATCAACTTCGTCGGCAACAAGGCGGTGAGTTCGAGCACGCTGTACGGCGAAATGCAGCTTTCCACGCCGAACTGGTTCTCGTGGTACACGAAGAGCGATCTCTACGCGAAGGAAAAGCTCACGGGCGACCTCGAAAACGTGCGCTCGTACTACCTGAATCGCGGCTACCTCGAGTTCTCGATCGACTCCACGCAGGTGTCGATCTCGCCGGACAAGAAGGACATGTATCTGACGATCGCCGTGCATGAAGGCGAGCCGTACAAGATCAGCAGCATCACGCTCTCGGGCAATCTGCTCGACCGTCAGGCCGAGTTCAACAAGCTCATCAAGATCAAACCGGGCGAGCGTTTCTCGGCCGAAAAGCTGCAGGCGACGACCAAGGCGATCGTCGACAAGCTCGGTGAATACGGCTACGCGTTCGCGCAGGTCAACGCCCAGCCGCAGATCGATCAGGCGAACCACACCGTGGCGCTCACGCTCCAGGTCGATCCGAGCCGCCGCGTGTATGTGCGGCGCGTGAACATCGTTGGCAATACGCGCACGCGTGACGAAGTGGTGCGCCGCGAAATGCGCCAGCTCGAAAGCTCGTGGTTCGATTCGAGCCGCCTTGCGCTGTCGAAGGATCGTGTCAACCGTCTCGGCTACTTCACCGACGTGGACGTCACCACGACGCCCGTGGAAGGCACGAACGACCAGGTCGACGTCGACGTGAAGGTCGCGGAAAAGCCGACCGGCGCGATCACGCTGGGCGCGGGCTTCTCCTCGACGGACAAGGTGGTGCTCTCGGCGGGCGTGTCGCAGGACAACGTGTTCGGTTCGGGCACGAGTCTCGCGGTCAACGTGAACACCGCCAAGACGTACCGCACGCTGACCGTGACACAGGTCGATCCGTACTTCACGATCGACGGCATCAAGCGCATCACCGACTTGTACTACCGCACGTATCAGCCGCTGTACTATTCGACCGATTCGAGCTTCAAGATCGTGACGATGGGCGCCGACACCAAGTTCGGCATCCCGTTCTCCGAACAAGACACGGTGTTCTTCGGCGTCGGCGCCGAACAGAACACGATGGATGTCGACTCGAACACGCCGACGTCGTACATCAACTACGTGAAGGAGTTCGGCCGCGTAGTGAATAACTACCCGCTGACAATGGGCTGGTCGCGCGACAATCGCGACAGCGCGCTGGTGCCGAGCCGCGGCTACTATGTTCAGTCGAACGCCGAATACGGCACGCCGCTCGGCAACACGACCTACGCCAAGTTCGACGCGCAGTTCCAGTATTACTACTCGTTCGCGCGCGGCTTCGTGATCGGCTTCAACCTGCAGGGCGGCTACGGCAAGGGTCTCGACGGCCAGACGTACCCGATCTTCAAGAACTACTATGCGGGTGGTATCGGCTCGGTGCGCGGCTACTCGCCGAGCTCGCTGGGTCCGCGCGACGCCACGACCAACGACCCGATCGGCGGCTCGCGCATGGCGGTGGGTAATATCGAGTTGACGTTCCCGCTGCCGGGCACCGGTTACGACCGCACGCTGCGCGTCTTCACCTTCCTCGATGCCGGTAACGTCTGGGGCGACCCGGGCCAGGGCGGCACGAGCACCGGTGCGAACGGCTTGCGCTACGGCTACGGTGTGGGTCTCGCGTGGATCTCGCCGATCGGCCCGCTCAAGCTGAGCCTCGGTTTCCCGCTGCAGAAGCATGAAGGCGACCAGTATCAGAAGTTCCAGTTCCAGATCGGTACGGCGTTCTAAGCCGCCCGCCGATGAACGCGAACTTCATTTTTTTCGACGTAACGTGAGGAACACTTTGGGAACCGGTAAGTATTCGAAACATAGGGCGCTGGCGCTTGCGTTGTCGATGGTTCTCGGCCTGGCTACGGCGATGTCCGCCAGTGCCCAGGAAGCGCGCATCGCAGCGGTCAATTCGGATCGCATTTTGCGAGAATCGTCCGCGGCGAAGGCCGCTCAGTCGAAGCTGGAGCAGGAATTTTCCAAGCGCGACAAGGCGCTGCAGGACATGGCACAGCGTCTGAAGTCGATCTCGGACAACATCGACAAGAACGGTTCTTCCATGGCGCCGGCCGACCGCGCGGCGCGTCAGCGCGACCTCGCGCAGCTCGACGCCGACTTCCAGCGCAAGCAGCGCGAATTTCGCGAAGACCTGAACCAGCGCCGTAACGAGGAACTCTCGGCGGTGCTGGAGCGTGCGAACAAAGTGATCAAGCAGATCGCCGAGCAGCAGCACTACGACCTGATCGTGCAGGAAGCGGTGTACGTGAGCCCCCGCATCGACATTACGGATCAGGTGCTGAAGGCGCTGGCCGCGGGCGCGACCGGCACGGGTTCGCTCACGAGCCCGAACTGACGAGGACTGAGACGAGATGGCATCAGGCATGGCGATCACGCTCGGCGAACTTGTAAGCCGCTTCGGCGGCGAGGTGGCCGGCGACGACGCGCACGCGGTCGGAAGTCTCGCGCCGCTCGACAAGGCAGGCCCTACGCAACTCGCGTTTCTCGCGAATCAGAAGTATCTGCCGCAAGTCGAGACGACTCACGCCGGCGCAGTGCTGATTTCCCCGGACGACCTTGAGAAGGTGACGAATCGCGCAGGCAGTAATTTCATCGTCACGCCGAACCCCTACGCTTATTTCGCGCGCGTGGCTCAGGCGTTCATCGACCTGGCGACGCCCAAGGCGAAGCCAGGCGTGCATCCGAGCGCCTACATCGACCCGGACGCGAAAGTTGCGGCAAGCGCCGTGATCGGACCGCACGTGACGGTGGAAGCAGGCGCGGTCGTCGGCGAACGCGTGAAGCTGGATGCGGGCGTGGTTATCGGCCGGGGCGTGAAGCTCGGCGACGACGCGCATCTGTATCCGAACGTCACCGTGTATCACGGCTGCAAGTTCGGTGCGCGCGTGATCGTGCACGCAGGCGCGGTGATCGGCGCGGACGGTTTTGGCTTCGCACCGGATTTCGTCGGCGAGGGCGATGCGCGCACCGGAAGCTGGGTCAAGATTCCGCAAGTCGGCGCGGTGGATATCGCCGACGACGTGGAAATCGGTGCGAACACGACGATCGATCGCGGCGCGATGGCGGACACCGTCATCGAGGAATGCGTGAAGATCGACAACCTCGTGCAGATCGGTCACAACTGTCGCATTGGCGCGTACACGGTTATCGCCGGCTGTGCGGGCATTGCGGGCAGCACGAACATCGGCAAGCATTGCATGATCGGCGGCGCGGTGGGCATCGCGGGGCACGTGACGCTCGCCGATTACGTGATCGTCACGGCGCAATCGGGCGTGTCGAAGTCGCTGCTGAAGGCCGGCATGTACACGAGCGCGTTTCCGGCCGTGCCGCATGCGGACTGGAACAAGAGCGCGGCGATCATGCGCAATCTGGACAAGATGCGCGAGCGCGTCAAAGCGCTCGAAACTGCACTCGCCGATGCTGGCAAGCGCGATGAGACGAGCGGCGGCGCATAAGCGCCACGTCCGTTCGAACGGTTCGAACAAAGAGCGAACCTCAAGCAAGAGCGGGCCCGTAAAAGCCGCCGAAGCGAGCTAACAATCCCGGGCGGGCGTCCGATACGGCCCGCCATCCAAATTTCCGCGCCCGACGCGCGCGTGAGCAGAACGACCATGAGCACAGAAAAAATCAATCTCGACATCCATAAGATCCTCACGCTGCTGCCGCATCGCTATCCGATCCTGCTCGTGGACCGCGTGCTCGAACTTGAGCCGCACAAGAGCATCAAAGCGTTGAAGAACGTGACGATCAACGAGCCGTACTTCCAGGGTCACTTTCCGACGCGCCCGGTAATGCCCGGCGTGCTGATCCTCGAAGCGCTCGCGCAGACCGCCGCGCTTCTGACGTTCGCGGAAGAGCCGCACGATCCGGGCAACACGCTGTATTACTTCGTCGGCATCGACGGTGCGCGCTTCAAGCGCGTGGTCGAGCCGGGCGATCAGCTGATCCTCAACGCCACTTTCGAGCGGTACAAGCGCAGCATCTGGAAGTTCAAGGCGCACGCCGAAGTGGACGGCGTGATCGCCGCCGAAGCCGAGCTCATGTGTACCGTCAAGAACGCGGACGCCTGAGCGCCTTCGTGTTCACTCCGCGTTCAACGTAACAGGCAGCACGAACCGCAAAGGCGAAAAGCGCATGAGCAAGATTCACCCAACCGCGATCATCGAGCCGGGCGCTCAGCTCGACGAGTCCGTCGAAATCGGGCCGTACGCGATCGTCGGTTCGCACGTTGTGATCGGCGCGGGTACGACCATCGGCTCGCACAGTGTGATCGAGGGTCGGACGACGATCGGCCGCGATAACCGCATCGGCCATTACGCGTCGATCGGCGGCCGTCCGCAGGACATGAAGTACAAGGGCGAGCCGACGCGCCTCGAAATCGGCGACCGCAACACGATCCGCGAATTCACGACGCTGCACACGGGCACGGCGCAGGATCAGGGCCTGACGTCGATCGGCAGCGACTGCTGGATCATGGCCTACGTGCACGTCGGCCACGACTGCCGGCTCGGCGACAGCGTCATCATGTCGAGCAACGCGCAATTGGCCGGACACGTGTTCGTCGGCGATCACGCGATCGTCGGCGGCATGTCGGGCGTGCATCAGTTCGTGCGTATCGGCGCGCATTCCATGTTGGGTGGCGCATCGGCGCTCGTGCAGGACGTGCCGCCCTTCGTGATCGCGGCGGGCAACAAGGCGGAGCCGCACGGCATCAACATCGAAGGCCTGCGCCGCCGCGGCTTCACGCCCGAGGCCATTTCGGCGCTGCGCTCGGCGTATCGCATCGTCTACAAGAGCGGTCTGTCGCTCGAAGAGGCGAAGGTGCAGCTGAAGGAACTGAGCGTGGCAGGCGGCGAGGGCGATGAGCCCGTCAAGGCATTTTCCGATTTCATCGCGGCGTCGCAGCGCGGCATCATCCGCTAGACACGCCGTCCGATGACCCTGATCACTAATTCGCCACGCATCGCGATGGTCGCGGGCGAGCCGTCCGGCGACCTGCTCGCGGCATCGCTCCTCAAAGGCCTGCGGCAGACCCTGCCGGACGGCACCCGTTATAGCGGTATCGGCGGCCCGCGCATGACGGCCGAAGGTTTCGAAGCGCACTGGCCGATGGACAAGCTGACCGTGCGCGGCTATGTCGAAGCGCTCAAGCATATTCCCGAGATTCTCGGCATCCGCAACGAAATCAAGCGGCAGTTGCTTGCCGAGCCGCCCTCGGCGTTCATCGGCGTGGACGCGCCCGATTTCAATTTCGGCCTCGAACAGCCGCTGCGCGAAGCGGGCATTCCGACCGTGCATTTCGTGTGTCCGTCGATCTGGGCGTGGCGCGGCGGCCGCATCAAGAAGATCGTGAAAGCGGTCGATCACATGCTGTGCGTGTTTCCGTTCGAAATGGCGTTGATGGAGAAGTCGGGCGTGGCGGCGAGCTATGTCGGCCATCCGCTCGCCGACGAGATTCCGCTCGAACCTGACGTGAAGGGCGCGCGCCGCGAACTCGGCATCGCGGAAGGCGGTCCGGTGATCGCCGTGCTGCCGGGCAGCCGTCGCTCGGAAATCGCGCTGATCGGCCCGACCTTCTTCGACGCGATGGAACTGATGCAGCTTCGCGAGCCCGGCGTACGATTCCTGATGCCCGCGGCCAATCCGGCGTTGCGCGAACTGCTGCAGCCGCTCGTGGACGCGCATCCGCATTTGTCGCTGACGATCACCGACGGCCGCGCCCAAACCGCGATGACCGCCGCCGACGCGATTCTCGTAAAAAGCGGCACGGTGACGCTAGAAGCGGCGCTGCTCAAGAAGCCGATGGTGATCTCGTACAAGGTGCCCTGGCTGACGGGTCAGATCATGAAGCGGCAGGGTTATCTGCCCTATGTCGGCTTGCCGAACATTCTGGCGGGGCGCTTCGTCGTGCCCGAAATCCTGCAGCATTTCGCGACGCCCGAAGCGCTCGCCGACGCAACGCTGAAACAGTTGAACGACGACGCCAACCGCCGTACCCTGACGGAAATCTTCACCGACATGCATATCGCGCTGCGTCAGAATACGTCGCAGAAAGCGGCCGAGGCCGTGGCGCGGGTGCTCGAAAAGCGGAGGTCGCGGTGATGGCCGCTAGACGCTCGGCTCAGGCCGGACTCGATTTCAGCTCGCCGTTCGACGTCGTGTGTGGCGTCGACGAGGCGGGGCGCGGTCCGCTGGCCGGTCCGGTCGTGGCGGCGGCGGTGATCTTCGACCCTGCCAGACCGCGCATCAACGGTCTCGACGATTCCAAGGCGCTAAGCGCGAAAAGGCGCGAAGAGCTTTACGAGAAGATCGTCGATCGTGCGCTCGCGTATTGCATCGCGTCGGCGAGCGTCGAGGAAATCGACACCATCAACATCCTGCACGCGAGCATGCTGGCGATGAAGCGCGCGGTGGAAGGCCTTTCGGTCGCGCCGACGCTCGTCAAAGTCGATGGCAACCGCTGTCCGGCGCTGTCGATCCGCAGCGAAGCGGTGATCGGCGGCGACGCGCTCATCAAGCAAATCTCGGCGGCATCGATTCTCGCCAAAGTCACGCGCGATCGCATGCTGGTCGATCTGCACGAATTTTTTCCGATGTACGGCTTCGCCACGCATTCCGGCTATGGCACGCCTCAACATTTGAAGGCGCTGCGTGAGCATGGGCCGTGCGAGCATCATCGGCGTTCGTTCGCGCCGGTGCGCGAGGCGCATATCCTGTTCGGCTCGGTGCTGCCCGCGGTCGCGCCCGAAGTGCTTCAGGCCGCGTCGGCGCTCGAAGGCGATCCCGACGCGTTCGCGTTCTGAGCGGCACCGAATCAACGTGAAATCCATCACTTCGCGGGACAACCCGCTCTACAAGCGCATCAAGGCGCTCGCCGGATCGACGGCGCAACAGCGCAGAAGCGGCCACGCGCTGCTCGAAGGTCTGCATCTGGCTTCGGCTTATCTCGATGCGTCGGGCCAGCCGGAAACCTGTGTCGTCACCGAAGGCGCGCTCACGCATGAGGAAGCGCGCGATATCGTCGCGCGCATCGAGGAAAAGCGTGTCGTCGTGTTGCCGGATGCGCTCTTCGGCCAGCTTTCGAGCGTCGTGCATGGCGTGGGCATGCTGTTGCTCGTCGAAAAGATCGACGCCGCGTTGCCCGCGCGCGTGGCCGAAACCTGCGTGATTCTCGATGGCGTGCAAGACGCCGGCAATGTCGGCTCGATTCTGCGCAGCGCGGCGGCGGCGGGCATCACGCGTGTGTTTTGCGCGCCGGGGACGGCGTACGCGTGGTCATCGAAAGTGCTGCGCTCGGGCATGGGCGCGCATTTTCTGCTGGATATTTTCGAAGATGTCGAGCCCGCGGACCTGATCGCGCGACTCGATGCACCCGTGACCATCACCGATTCGCACGGCGCGGCCGCGCTCTATGATTGCGACCTGTCGGGCGCGCTCGCATGGGTGTTCGGCAACGAAGGGGCGGGCGTGTCGCAAATCTGGCGCGATGCGGTGACGCATCGCGTGACGATTCCGCAGCCGGGCGGTATGGAATCGCTGAACGTGGCGGCCGCGGCGGCGATCTGTCTTTTCGAGCAGTGCCGCCAGCAGCGCTGAGAGCCATCAATAGTAGGAAGGCCGCTCCGGCTTGACCTCCTGAAGAATCGTCGTGGCGATTTCCTCGATCGACTTGTGTGTCGACGACAGCCACTTGACGCCTTCGCGCTTCATCATCATTTCCGCTTCGTTGATCTCGTAGCGGCAGTTTTCGAGCGCCGCGTACTTGCTGCCCGGACGGCGCTCGTTGCGGATCTCGGCAAGCCGCTGCGGATCGATCGACAAACCGAACATCTTCGTCCGATGTTCAAGCAGGGGCGTCGGCAACTTGCCGCGCTCGAAATCCTCGGGAATCAGCGGATAGTTCGCCGCCTTCACGCCGTATTGCATCGCGAGATACAGGCTCGTCGGCGTTTTGCCGCTGCGCGATACGCCGACCAGAATGACATCGGCGTCGGCGAGATTGCGGTTGGACTGGCCGTCGTCGTGGGCGAGCGAAAAATTGATCGCCTCGATGCGGTTTTTATATTCCTCGGTGTCGGCGTTCTGGTGCACGCGGCCCATCGCGTGCGTCGACTTTATTTCCAGTTCCTGTTCGAGCGGCTCGATGAAGGTCTGGAACATGTCGAGCACGAGCGCGTTGCAGCCCTTGACTACTTCATTCGACGCGCTATCGACGAGCGTCGTGAACACGATCGGCCGGCGGCCATCGAGCGTGACGACCTCGTTGATCTTCGCGACGGTCGCGTACGCCTTGTCGATCGAATCGACGAACGGCACGCGCACGAGCCGGAATTTTTGATCGAACTGGGCGAGGATCGAATGCGCGAAGGTTTCGGCAGTGATCCCGGTCCCGTCGGAAACGATGAATACGGAAGGCGGCATCGGCGACAAGAAGGAACGAGTTGGAGCGAGGGTGCTCAAACGCTGGAGAGGGCTAGCGTGAAAGCACGGACGCCGTAAAAACCTGTGTTAAGGTAACTGACCGCTGGCAGGCAGTAGATTGAGTGTGAGCGTCTGGGTGTGGGTGAACCCACGATCAGGCGCCAAAGACCTCGATTTTGCCGTGGAACGACTGCCCGGCCGAAACAATTCTGAAATGCGGCAAGGTAGAATAGCGGCAACCTGTTCGATAAGCAATTGCGGAGAAATTGAATCGGATTTTCGTCAAATCGCGGTCGTTTCGTGGCTTCTTGTTACGTCAAACCACGTTTTCGAGCAGATTTCAGACGCCCCCGCTTCTTTTTGACCGCGCCTCGGTTCTCGCAGGCGCGTATTCCCCGATCATTTATCAAACAGGTTGCACGAGATGCGTCCGCGCTTCCAATGAGCGCCGCCGCATATGAGCCCACTCGTGCGATCGTGAATTCCATCCACCTTAGGGGCTTGTATGACTAACGCAGTCAATGTTGCGAAAGATGTCGCAAAGGATCAGGCGTATGTAGTTCCATTCGAGCAGTTGCGAATGACCGACGTGGAAATCGTCGGCGGCAAGAATGCCTCGCTCGGCGAAATGATCAGTCAGCTTTCCGAAGCCAACGTTCGTGTGCCGACGGGATTCGCCACGACTGCTCTCGCATTTCGCGATTTCCTCCAGCATAACGAGCTGACCGAGCGCATCGCCAAGCGTCTTGAGACGTTCGACGTCGACGACGTGAAGGCGCTCGCCGAAGCCGGCAAGGAAATCCGCCAATGGATCGTCGACGCGCCGCTGCAGCCGCGTCTCGAAGACGAAATCCGCCGCGGTTTCGAGGTTCTCCAGGCAAGCTCGCCCGAAGAACTGTCGTTCGCCGTGCGCTCGTCCGCGACCGCCGAGGACTTGCCCGACGCATCCTTCGCGGGCCAGCAGGAAAGCTATCTGAACGTGGTCGGCATCGAGGACGTCCTCGATCGCATGAAGCACGTGTTCGCGTCGCTTTATAACGACCGCGCCATTTCCTATCGCGTCCACAAGGGCTTCACGCACGCTGAAGTTGCGTTGTCGGCGGGCGTGCAGCGCATGGTGCGCTCCGACTCCGGCGCGGCCGGCGTGATGTTCACCATCGACACCGAATCGGGCTTTAAGGAAACCGTGTTCATCACGTCGAGCTACGGTTTGGGCGAAACCGTTGTGCAGGGCGCGGTCAATCCGGACGAATTCCACGTCTTCAAGACGACGCTGGAACAGGGCAAGTATCCGATCATCCGCCGCTCGATCGGCTCGAAACTCATCAAGATGGAGTTCACGAAGCCGGGCGAGCCGGGCCGCGTGAAGACCGTCGACGTAGCGCACGAGCAGCGCAACCGCTTCTCGATCACTGACGAAGACGTGATCGAACTCGCGAAGTACGCGGTAATCATCGAGAAGCATTATCAGCGTCCGATGGACATCGAATGGGGCAAGGACGGTCGCGACGGCAAGCTGTTCATCCTTCAGGCGCGTCCCGAGACGGTGAAGAGCCAGGCGTCGGGCAAGGCCGAGATGCGCTTCAAGCTCAAGGGTCAGTCGAACGTGCTGGCGACCGGCCGCGCGATCGGCCAGAAAATCGGTGCGGGTCCGGTGCGCGTGATTCACGATCCGTCGGAAATGGAGCGCGTGCAGCCGGGCGACGTGCTCGTCGCCGACATGACCGACCCGAACTGGGAACCGGTGATGAAGCGCGCATCGGCGATCGTGACCAATCGCGGCGGACGCACCTGCCACGCGGCGATCATCGCGCGTGAACTCGGCGTGCCGGCGGTGGTCGGCTGCGGCGATGCAACGGACATCCTGAAGGAAGGCGCGCTCGTCACCGTTTCGTGCGCGGAAGGCGACGAAGGCAAGATCTACGACGGCCTGCTCGAAACCGAAGTGACCGAAGTGCAGCGCGGCGAACTGCCGAAGATTCCGGTCAAGATCATGATGAACGTCGGCAATCCGCAACTCGCGTTCGACTTCGCGCAGTTGCCGAACGCGGGCGTGGGTCTCGCGCGACTGGAATTCATCATCAACAACAACATCGGTGTGCATCCGCGGGCGATTCTGGAGTACCCGAACGTCGACGCCGATCTGAAGAAGGCGGTCGAGAGCGTTGCGCGCGGCCATGCTTCGCCGCGTGCGTTTTACGTCGACAAGCTGACGGAAGGCATCGCCACCATCGCGGCGGCGTTCTATCCGAAGCCCGTCATCGTGCGTCTGTCGGACTTCAAGTCGAACGAGTACAAGAAGCTGATCGGCGGTTCGCGCTACGAGCCGGACGAAGAGAATCCGATGCTCGGTTTCCGTGGCGCGTCGCGCTACATCTCGGACGACTTCGCCGAGGCGTTCCATATGGAATGCATCGCGCTGAAGAAGGTGCGCGAGGAAATGGGCCTGGACAACGTCCAGATCATGGTGCCGTTCGTGCGTACGCTGAAGCAGGCGGATCGCGTGGTCGAACTGCTGAAAAAGTTCGGACTTGAGCGCGGCAAGAACGATCTCAAACTCGTGATGATGTGCGAAGTGCCGTCCAACGCGATTCTGGCGGAACAGTTCCTGGAGCGCTTCGACGGCTTCTCGATCGGCTCGAACGATCTGACGCAGTTGACGCTCGGCCTCGATCGCGACTCCGGCATGGAGTTGCTCGCGGCGGACTTCGACGAGCGCGACGAGGCGGTGCTGTTCATGTTGAAGCGCGCCATCGAAACCTGTCTCAAGCTGAACAAGTACGTCGGCATTTGCGGTCAGGGCCCGTCGGACCATCCTGACCTCGCCGAGTGGCTTGCGAAGCAGGGCATCGAGTCGATGTCGCTGAATCCGGACACGATCATCGACACGTGGCAGCAACTCGCGAAGACGTTGTCAAAATAAGTCGATGGACACCTTTCCGTTTGCTTTCGGATTGGTGCAGCGTGATATAAAAACACCCCGGACTTCTCCGGGGTGTTTTCGTTTGGAGACCGATGATGGAAACGGGAGGGCTGATCTGGTGGGTCGCGGCGGGCGTGCTGATCGTCGCCGAGTTGCTCACTGGCACGTTCTATCTGCTCATGATCGCGCTTGGCATGATCGCGGGCGGTATCGCTTATGTGATCGGCGCGTTGCCGCACGTCCAGATGGGCGTAGCCGCGCTCATCGCGTTGATCGCGGTGGCGGTGCTGCGGCGCTCGCGCTTGGGCAGCTGGAAGCGGCGCGGCGATGCGTCGCGCGATGCAGCCGTGAATCTCGATATCGGCGCGACGCTGGAAGTCGATCAATGGCGCGACGGACGCGCACGCGCAATGTATCGCGGCGCGCAGTGGGATGTGGAACTCGCGCCGGGCGAGAGCGAGGGCGCGCGGTTTTATCGCATTACGGCGCTCGACGGCAATCGACTGATCGTCGCGGCCAAATAGCAGTACTTGAAAGGGGAAAAAATAATGTCAACAACGTACTTCGCGCTCATCGTGCTCGTCATCGCTATGGTGATCGTCTCGAAGACGGTCAAGATCGTTCCGCAGCAACACGCCTGGGTGCTGGAACGGTTCGGCCGCTATCACGCGACGCTCGCGCCGGGTCTCAACATCGTGCTGCCGTTCATCGATCGCATCGCCTACAAGCATGTGCTGAAGGAGATTCCGCTCGAAGTGCCGAGCCAGGTTTGTATCACGCGCGACAACACGCAACTTCAGGTCGATGGCGTGCTGTACTTTCAAGTTACCGATCCGATGAAGGCCTCGTACGGATCGAGCAACTTCGTGTTCGCGATCACGCAACTTTCGCAGACGACGCTGCGTTCGGTCATCGGCAAACTGGAACTCGACAAGACTTTCGAGGAGCGCGACTATATCAACCATAGCATCGTGAATTCGCTCGACGAAGCGGCGTCGAACTGGGGCGTGAAAGTGCTGCGCTACGAAATCAAGGATCTCACGCCGCCGAAGGAAATTCTTCACGCGATGCAGGCGCAGATCACCGCCGAGCGCGAAAAGCGCGCGTTGATCGCCGCGTCCGAAGGTCGCAAGCAGGAGCAGATCAATCTGGCATCGGGCGCGCGCGAGGCTGCGATCCAGAAGTCGGAAGGTGAACGCCAGGCGGCGATCAATCAGGCGCAGGGGGAAGCCTCCGCGATTCTCGCGGTGGCGGACGCGAACGCGCAGGCCATCGAGAAGATCGGCGCCGCGATCCAGACGACGGGCGGCATGGAAGCGGTCAATCTGAAAGTCGCGGAGCAGTATGTCGGCGCGTTCGGCAATCTCGCGAAGCAGGGCAACACGCTCATCGTGCCGGGCAACATGTCCGACATGAGCACGATGATCGCGTCCGCGTTGTCGATTGTGAAGGGCGACGGCGGCGGCCTTATCAGGAAGAGCTAAAGCAATTGGGGCGCTGAAAAGCGCCCCAATTCGTCCAAGCGGCTAAGCGTTTAAGCGGCTAAGCGTTTAACGCGTGGCCGTGCGCATCAGGCGCCCGCGCTCGCGTTCCCAGTCGCGCTGCTTTTCGGTCTCACGCTTGTCGTGGAGTTTCTTGCCCTTCGCCAGGCCGATCTCGCATTTCACGCGGCCATCCTTGTAGTGGAAATTGAGCGGCACGAGCGTATGCCCGCGCTGCTCGACCTTGCCGATGAGCTTGTCGATCTGCTCGCGGTGCAAAAGCAGCTTGCGCGTGCGCACCGGGTCCAGATTGGCGAATTTCGATGCCTCGGGCAGTGGGCTGATATGCGTGCCGATCAGAAAGAGCTCGCCGTTCTTGATCACGACGTACCCTTCCTTGATCTGTGCGCGGCCCGCGCGCAACGCCTTGACTTCCCAGCCCGCGAGCACGAGACCGGCCTCGTAGCGTTCTTCGACGAAGTAATCGAAGAAGGCTTTTCTGTTGTCGATGATGCTCATGAATGGAAAGTGCCCAACTCGTTTAAAATCTTGATTTTAGCAGCGCGCCGGCATGTGTTCGAACCGATGCCCCGTTCTCTTGCGCGTTGCCACCCAATTCAGCCACCGCTGCGCCCTATATGGCAGACGTCCAGAAAACAGTATTGATCCGCCATTCAGCGGAAGAAATGTTCGACCTCGTCACCGATGTCGCCGACTATCCCAATTTCCTGCCCTGGTGCGGCGGCGTCGAAATCGGCCGTCACGACGAGAACAGCATGGAAGCGAAGATCGACATCAGCTTCAAAGGCATCAAGCAGCATTTCGCGACGCGCAACGTGCAGAAGCGTCCGACCAATGTCGATATGGAGTTCCTGAGCGGCCCTTTCAAGAAGTTCACCGGCTATTGGCACTTCACGCCGCTGCGCGCGGACGCCTGCAAGATCGAATTCGCGCTGCATTACGAATTCTCGAACGTGATCCTCGAAAAAATCATCGGGCCGGTGTTCAGCCATATCGCCAACACGTTCGTCGATTCCTTCGTGAAGCGCGCGGACCAGCGCTACGGCAAGCCATGATGCATATCGACGTTTGCTACGGCCTGCCCGACGGCTCGTATCTCAAGCGCGTCGATCTGCCGGAGGGCGCGACGGTGCGCGATGCGATTCAGGCGAGCGGCGTCCTGCTCGCGCATCGGGACATCGATCTGACGACGCAGAAGGTCGGCGTGTTCGGCAAGCCGAAGCCGCTCGACGCGGTGCTCGTCGACTTCGACCGCGTGGAGATTTATCGGCCGCTGAAGGTGGATCCGAAGGCTGCGCGCCAGCGTCGCGTCGACAAGGCGCGCAAGGCGGGTTCGATCGAAGGGCGCAAGTGGCATTCGAAGGACGCCCGCTGAACCAATTCAATGCGCGGGGGCTTCCTTCGCCGCGGCGGGCGCCGCCTCCAGCGTGTGCTGCCTGACCGACCAGATCACGCCGACAAGCAGCAACACGATTGCGAGCACCTCGGGCGTGCGCGGCCAGCGGCTGTCGTAGACGAAAGCGTAGAGCAGGGCGAAGAGCGTTTCGAACACGATCATCTGGCCTGACAGCGTGAGCGGCAGGCGCTTCGCCGCCGCGTTCCACAGCATGTTGCCGAGCCACGACCCGCCCGTCGCCAGCGCGAAACACACGATCCAGAAGACGTGCGAGCGCGACGCCGGCACGCTCGCCTGCACCGTGCCCGCCGGCAGCATCCAGACGATCGCGCCGATCCCGACGCCGAGCAGGCCCGTCACGATGCCCCACAGCACGGACCACTCGTTGCCGTCGAAATGGCGATTCGATTGCAGATAGCGCGAGTTGACGACCGCGTACCAGGTCCACGACGCGAGCGCGCCCAGCGCGCACGCGAGTCCGGCGAGGCGCGTGGGCACACTCGTCGCGTGATCGCTGCCGCCGGAGGATGAGAGCACGTCGCTGAACACGTCGAAGTTGATGCATGCGATGCCCGCCAGCACGAGCAGAAGCGGCCCGATGAGCCGCTTGAGGTCGACCGCGCCGTGATCGCGCCGGCCGGCGAGCGTGACGGTCACGGGCAGGATTCCGACGATCAGCGACGAAGGCGCGACGCCCACGAGCTGCACCGCGCTCGCGAGCAGCATGTAGTAGAGCAGGTTGCCGACCAGCGCGAGCTTCACGAGCGCGATGAAATCGGCGCGTGTGAGCTTGGCGGCGAGACGTCGGGCGAACGGCAGCGCAACCGCGAGCGACACGGCGCCGTACATCAGATAGCGCCCGATCGAAAGCGTCAGCGGCGAAAAATCCGGCAAGAGCCGTGGCGCGAGGAAGATGAAACCCCAGATCGCTCCCGCCGCCATTCCGTACATCACACCGCGCTGCATTGCCCGACTCCCCGCCGTTATTTCACTCGTCGGCGCGAAGCGTAGCATGCAGCCCCGGGCCTCCGTCTTGTCGAAAACTGCAACAGCGCACCCGTCCGGCGGATGGGCGAAAATGGCCCGGAATTCGCGGCGGGATCTCCTAAGCTGCTGTTCGGGCAGTGAAAATGCAGGGAACTATCGGTATAATCTGCTTTTGCGCCCATAGGATTTGCCATGCGTCTGATCCAGAAAGCACTCACGTTCGATGACGTGCTCCTCGTGCCCGCCTTCTCCAGCGTTCTCCCGCGCGACACCAGCCTGAAATCCCAGCTGACTCGCAATATTTCCCTGAACATGCCTCTCGTGTCCGCCGCCATGGACACGGTCACCGAAGGCCGGCTCGCTATCGCTATGGCGCAGATGGGCGGCATCGGCATCGTTCACAAGAATCTCACGGCCAAGGAACAGGCCCGCGAAGTCGCGAAAGTGAAGCGTTTCGAATCGGGCGTCGTGCGCGATCCGATCACGGTGCCGCCGCAAATGCGCGTGCGCGACGTGATCGCGCTCACGCAGCAGCACGGCATTTCGGGTTTTCCGGTGGTCGAGGGCGCGCAACTTATCGGCATCGTCACCAATCGCGATCTGCGCTTCGAAGAGCGTCTCGACGAGCCGGTGCGCAACATCATGACGCCGCGTGAACGTCTCGTGACGGTCAAGGAAGGCACGTCGCTCGCCGAGGCCAAGGCGCTGATGCACAGTCATCGCCTGGAGCGCGTGCTCGTCGTGAACGACGCGTTCGAACTGCGCGGCCTGATGACAGTGAAGGACATCACCAAGCAGACCGAAAATCCGGACGCCTGCAAGGATGAAGACGGCAAGCTGCGTGTGGGCGCGGCCGTGGGCGTCGGTCCGGACAACGAAGAGCGCGTCGACTTGCTGGCGCAGGCGGGCGTCGACGTGATCGTCGTCGATACCGCGCACGGTCATAGCCAGGGCGTGCTCGAACGCGTGCGCTGGGTCAAGCAGACCTATCCGCACGTGCAGGTCATCGGCGGCAATATCGCGACGGCGGCGGCGGCCAAGGCGCTCGTCGAGTACGGCGCGGACGCGGTGAAGGTCGGTATCGGCCCGGGCTCGATCTGCACGACGCGGATCGTCGCGGGCGTGGGCGTGCCGCAGATCACCGCGATCGCCAACGTCTCCGAAGCGCTGCGCGGCACGGGCGTGCCGGTTGTCGCGGACGGCGGCGTGCGCTTCTCGGGCGACGTGTCGAAGGCACTGGCCGCGGGCGCCAATGTGGTCATGATGGGCAGCATGCTCGCGGGCACCGAAGAATCCCCGGGCGACGTGTTCCTGTATCAGGGCCGTCAGTACAAGTCCTACCGCGGCATGGGTTCGGTCGGCGCGATGAAGGACGGCGCGGCGGACCGCTACTTCCAGGACAACTCGGCGAATATCGACAAGCTCGTGCCGGAAGGCATCGAAGGTCGCGTGGCCTTTAAGGGCTCGGTCAACGCGATCCTGTTCCAGATCGTCGGCGGCGTGCGCGCGAGCATGGGCTACTGCGGCTGCCGCACCATCGGCGAGATGCACGAAAAGGCGGAGTTCGTCCAGATCACGGCGGCCGGCATGCGCGAGTCGCACGTGCATGACGTGCAGATCACGAAGGAAGCGCCCAACTATCACGTCGATTAATCGAGCGGACTGATCAATGAAATCGTTGCTGCGGGTCGTGCTCGTCATCAATGCGCTGATTTTTCTGGCGTTCGGTCTGCTGTTCCTGCTGACGCCGTGGGCGGGCTTATACGGCGCGCTGCAACTGGATTCGATCCGCGTTCAGCCGGCGTTTGCCGGGCAGTTGCTCGGCATCGCGCTCGTCGGGCTGTCGTGGCTTGCGTTTCATGCAGCCGTCGATGGCGCGTTGACGGCTCGCGCCGCGCGCGTCTCGGGCCACGTCCAGTGGTTGTCGGGCGTCGTGGTGCTGGTCTGGTTGCTCGGGCTGCATACGCCTCAGATCGATAGCTTCGGGCAGATCAGCGCGGCCGTGGTCGGCGTCGCGCTGCTCGTGCTCGGTCTGGGCAGCGTGCGGCTGTCGTCGGCGGTGCGGCGGCGCGAGCGCGCTGCGGCGGCCGGCGCGGCATCGGCGCAGCGCGCGGAAAAGAACGCGGCGCACAAGCGCGACGACGTTCGCGCGGGCGCCACGACATCGTCCGCGCGCGCCGAACCGATCGACACCGGGGCGCGTCCTGCTGCGCGCGCGCCAGACGCGACGGCCATCGATCCCATTTCGGGTCGCGCGATCGATTCATCGGGGCGTGCGCTCGATTCCGCGTCACCGATCGTCTCGGCGACGGTGCGCGCACACCCGGACGGCGCGGTCGATCCCGTCACGGGCGGCACGCTCGATCCGCTAACGGGCCGCGCGATCGATCCCGTCACCGGCAAGCGCATCGAGCCTGTGATCAGCGGCGAAATCGATCCGGCGACGGGCCGGCGCGTCGATCCGCTCGCGCCGGACGCGAGCCGCGCACCACGTTGAGAGCGCGAAGCGCATGCCGCAGGCCACGCAAGCCACGCAAGCGCAGCAGCGCAAACACGCAGGACAAGCACGGTCGGCTTTGCCGGCCGTCGATTTATTTGCAGGCGGGGCGCGACGTCGCGTTCCGGCCGCACCGACATCATTCGTTCACTTAGCCTTTGGCCGCAGCCATGCACGACAAAATCCTGATTCTCGATTTCGGCTCCCAAGTCACCCAGCTGATCGCCCGGCGCATCCGCGAGTCGCATGTCTACTCGGAGATCCATCCGTACGACGTCGACGAGACGTTCATCCGCGAATTCGCGCCGAAGGGCATCATCCTGTCCGGCGGCCCGAACTCCGTCACCGAGGCGAAGTCGCCGCGCGCCCCGCAAATCGTCTTCGACCTCGGCGTGCCGGTGCTCGGCATCTGCTACGGCATGCAGGCGATGGCCGACCAGCTCGGCGGCAAGGTCGAGCTGGGCAACGTGCGCGAATTCGGCTATGCGGAAGTGCAGGCGCTGAATCACACGGGCTTTCTGGAGGGCATTCAGGACTTTGCCAATGAAAAGGGCGAGTCGATGCTCAAGGTGTGGATGAGCCACGGCGACAAGGTCGTCGACCTGCCGACGGGCTTCAAACTGATGGCCTCGACGCCGTCGTGCCCGATCGCCGCGATGGCCGACGACGACCGCCGCTTCTACGGCCTGCAATGGCATCCGGAAGTCACGCACACGGTGCAGGGTAGCGCGATGTTGGAGCGCTTCGTGCTGGAACTGTGCGGCGCGAAGGCCGATTGGGAGATGGGCCATTACATCGACGAGGCGGTCGAGAAAATCCGCGCGCAGGTCGGCAACGAGCGCGTCATTCTCGGCTTGTCGGGCGGCGTGGATTCGTCGGTGGCGGCGGCGCTATTGCATCGCGCGATCGGCGATCAACTGACGTGCGTGTTCGTCGATCACGGCCTGCTGCGTCAGAACGAGGCGGAGCAGGTCATGTCGACGTTCGCGGATCATCTGGGCGTGAAGGTGATCCACGTCGATGCAAGCGAGGAGTTCCTGCAGAAGCTCGCTGGCGTGACCGATCCGGAGGCGAAGCGCAAGATCATCGGCGCGGAGTTCGTCGAGGTGTTCCACAAGGAATCGGACAAGCTCACCGACGCCCGGTGGCTCGCGCAGGGCACGATCTACCCGGACGTGATCGAATCGGCGGGCAAGGGCAAGAAGGGCGCGCACACGATCAAGAGTCATCACAACGTCGGCGGTTTGCCGGAGACGCTGAATCTCAAGCTGCTCGAACCGTTGCGCGAGCTTTTCAAGGACGAAGTGCGCGAGCTTGGCGTGAAGCTCGGCCTGCCGCCCGCGATGGTGTATCGCCATCCGTTCCCGGGGCCGGGTCTTGGCGTGCGGATTCTCGGTGAAGTGAAGCGCGAATTCGCGGACCTGCTGCGCCGCGCCGATGCGATTTTCATCGAGACGCTGCGCAATACCATCGACAAGGAAACGGGCAAGTCGTGGTACGACCTCACGAGCCAGGCGTTCGCGGTGTTCCTGCCGGTGAAGAGCGTCGGCGTGATGGGCGATGGGCGCACTTATGAATACGTCGTCGCCCTGCGCGCCGTGCAGACGCTCGACTTCATGACCGCGCATTGGGCGCATCTGCCGCACGAATTGCTCGGGCATGTTTCCAATCGCATCATCAACGAGGTGCGCGGGATCAATCGGGTCGTGTATGACATCTCCGGCAAGCCGCCCGCGACGATCGAGTGGGAGTGAAGGGCGTCGCTTCACGTTGAACGCGAGCCGGGGGCACGCATGAATGACCCCGCGCCCGCTCGCGAACGAAGCGAGCGCCTCACCGACTCGCTCTTCTTCGCGTTGTATCCCGACGCAGCCGCCGCCGCGCGCATCGCCGATCTGGCGGCGCGGCTGCGCATTGGGCACAAGCTGAGAGCGAAGGCGATTCCCGCCGATCGCCTTCACCTTACCTTGCATCATCTCGGCGCCTTCGCGGGCGTTCCCGCCGATGTGGCCGCGCAAGCGCGCGCCGCAGCATCGCAAATCGCATTGCCGTCTATCGACGTGACGCTCGACCGAATCGAAAGCTTTTCGGGCCGTCGCGCGAAACGTGCGCTGGTCCTTTCCGGCGATGTCACCGAATCGCTCGATGCGCTCGAACAAACCCTCGGCGCGGCGCTGCAAGCCGCCGGCATCGTGCTCAGCCGCCATCCTCATTTCGCGCCCCACGTGACCTTGCTCTACGACGAGCACCGCGTCGCGCGTCAATGCGTCGAACCCATCGCCTGGACCGCGCGCGAATTCGCGCTCGTGCGCAGCCTGCTTGGCAAATCGCAATACGAAGTCCTCGCGCGTTGGCCACTCGTGTCGTGAATCACCGGAACCATACGAAATAAAGGGTTTCGCGGTTTTTTCTAACGCGTTAAGGTGCGTGTATCGGAAAGAATCGAGACGAAGCGCTTACATGACCCGATCCCGCCTTCTGCACATCACGCCCGAATCTCACCAAGTCCAGATCGATCTCGTCTACGCGACCGATCGCAATTTCACCGGTAAGCCGATCTACAAGGCCCAGCACTGCCTGCTGCTGGAGCCCGCCGAAGCGGCCTTGCGCCGTGCCGTCGATATCGCGAAGAGCATCGGCATGACGCTCAAGATCTTCGACGCCTATCGTCCGCCGCAAGCGCAGAAAGCGCTGTGGGACTTCCTGCCCGATCCGACCTTCATCGCCGAACTCGGACGCGGCTCGAACCATAGCCGCGGCACGGCGGTCGACTTGACGCTCGTCGATCGCGATGGCGACGAGCTCGACATGGGCACCGGTTTCGACGCGATGGTCGTCGAATCCGAGCACTTTCACTTCGGTTTGCCGGAGCACGTGCAGCGCAACCGCACGCTCTTGCTCGGCGTGATGCAAGGCGCGGGTTTCACGCACATCAAAAGCGAGTGGTGGCATTACGAATTGCCAGGCTCGCGCGAACTTGCGCTGATCGATAACGAAGAAAGCGGCCCGCTGCGGCTCATGTAAAACGCGACATCGCGACATCGAAAGGACGACATCACATGAAAAAGGCTTTGGCAGCGCTCATGCTCGCATCGGCGCTGACGGCATTCACGGGCCTGCAATGCGCGCAAGCCGCCACGCCGAAAGACATGTTCGTCATGGCCACTTTGCTCGATGAATTCACCTCGCTCGATCCCGGCGAAATCTACGAGCTGGTGCCGGAGGAATACGTCGCGAACACGTATGACCGTCTGGTGCGCGTCGATCTGAAAGACCCGTCGAAATTCAATGGCGATGTCGCCGGGTCCTGGGCCGTGAGCCAGGATGGCCTCACGTTCACGTTCAAGATCCGGCCGGGCCTCAAGTTCCACTCGGGCAACGCGCTGACGGCCGACGACGTCGCCTGGTCGATCCAGCGCACCGCGCTGCTCGACAAGGGCGCGGCGGCCGTGCTCGCGGGCATCGGCCTGACAAAGGCAAACGCGCTGCAGAACGTGAAGAAGATCGACGACACGACCGTCTCGGTCACGACGGACCAGCGCTATGCGCCGACCTTCGTGCTCAACGTGCTCGGATCGTGGCCGGCGTCGGTGGTGGATCGCAAGCTCGTCGAGTCGCACGCCAAGGGCGGCGATTATGGCAACGAGTGGCTGAAGACCAACGAAGCCGGCTCGGGCGCGTACAAGCTCGTGAAGTGGACCGCCAACGACAGCATCGTGCTGCAACGCTTCGACGGCTATCGCCTGCCGCTCGCGATGAAGCGCATCGTGCTGCGTCACGTGACGGAAGCGGCGAGCCAGCGTCTGATGATCCAGAACGGCGACATCGACGTGGCACGCGATCTCTCGCCCGACGATCTCGACACGCTCACGAAGAACGGCGTCATCAAGGCGACGGCCGTGCCGCAAGCCACGTTGATGTATCTCGGCCTGAACAACAAGAATCCGAATCTCGCGAAGCCGGAAGTATGGGAAGCGATGAAGTGGCTCATCGACTATCAGGGCATCCAGAAGAACGTCATTCGCACGACTTACAAGGTTCACGAAGCGTTTCTTCCGGAAGGCTTTCTCGGCGCGCTGAACGAAAACCCCTATCACCAGGACGTCGCGAAGGCGAAGGCGCTGCTCGCGAAGGCGGGCCTGGCGAACGGCTTCACGGTGAAGATGGACGTGCGCAACGACTACCCGTACAGCGAGATCGCGCAGGCCGTGCAAGCCAATCTCGCGCTCGCGAATATCAAGGTGCAACTCGTGCCGAGCGACAACAAGCAGACGCTCGGACGTTATCGCGCGCGGGCGCACGACATCTATATCGGCGAGTGGTCCGCGGACTACATCGATCCGCACAGCAACGCGCAGGGCTTCGTGTGGAATCCGGACAACTCGGATGCATCGAGCTACAAGATGCTCGCGTGGCGCAACGATTGGGATATTCCGCAGTTGACGAAGGAAACCAACGCCGCGCTCGCCGAAAGCGATACGAAAAAGCGCGCGCAAATGTACGAGAAGATGCAGCGTGAAGTGCTCGCGAAGTCGCCGTTCGTGATCATGTTCCAGAAGGTGTCGCAGGTGGCGGCGCGGCCCGGCGTGACCGGTCTCGAAGTCGGGCCGATCAACGATCTCGTGTCGTATCGCAACATCAAAAAGCAGTGAACACGGTCACGCTCGTCGGTTCGCATCGCGGCGGCGTGCGCATCGCGCTAGCGCTCGCGCGCTGGATCGCGATGCTCGCCGTCACGTTCACGGGTCTGCTCGCGATCACGTTTTTCATCGGCCGCAAGATTCCGATCGATCCGGTGCTCGCGATTCTCGGCGATCGCGCGTCCGCGTCTGCCTATGCGGCCGCGCGTCTGCGGCTCGGGCTCGACAAGCCGCTCATCGAGCAATTTTTGATCTATGCGCGCGACGTGCTGCACGGCAACCTCGGCATCTCGCTCCTGAGCGCGAATCCGGTTATCGACGACATCAGGCGCGTCTTTCCCGCGACGCTCGAACTCGCGACGCTCTCGACGTTCATCGGCATCGCGATCGGCGTGCCGCTCGGCGTCGCGGCGGCGGTGAAGCACAATCGCATCGTCGATCACGTCGCGCGCGTGATCGGGCTCGCGGGAAGCTCGGTGCCCGTGTTCTGGCTCGCGCTGATGGGCTTGCTGCTTTTCTACGCGGGGCTGCACTGGGTGTCGGGGCCGGGGCGCATCGATCCGCTCTACGACGGCATGGTCGATACGCGCACGGGCAGCCTGCTGATCGATTCGCTTATCGCCGGCGAATGGGATGTCTTCAAGAACGCGTTCTCGCATATCGCGCTGCCGGCGAGCGTGCTCGCGTTCTATTCGATCGCGTATCTCTCGCGCATGACGCGCTCGTTCATGCTGGAGCAACTGAGCCAGGAATACGTGACGACCGCGCGCGCGAAAGGTCTTCCGGAGCGTCGCGTGATCTGGCGGCATGCGTTCGGCAATATCGCGGTGCCGCTCCTGACCGTTATCGCGCTCGCATATAGCTACTTGCTCGAAGGCTCGGTGCTGACGGAGATCGTGTTCGCGTGGCCGGGTATTGGCTCGTATCTGACGGGCGCGCTGCTCAACGCCGACATGAACGCCGTGCTCGGCAGCACGCTTGTGATCGGCGCGACATTCATCGCACTCAATCTATTGACCGACGCGTTGTATCGCGTGTTCGATCCACGCGCGCGCTGACATGGAGGAATCTCTCGGATGCAATCGCCCGCGGAGCGCACGCCGATGAAGCGCGAGCGAGGATCATGGCGCGCGTGGCTGCTGACCGATACGCCCGCGTCGCCGCGTCAGGCCGCGCTCGGACGCGCGTATCGGCGCTGGCGGCGGTTCTCGTCGAATCCGTTGAGCATGCTCGGGCTCGCGATTTTGCTGCTGCTGATCGCGGTCGCGGCAGTGGGGCCGATGCTCGTCACGCAGGACCCGTTGCAGCAAGTGCTCGCCGAACGTCTCACGCCGCCGGGCGCCGCGCACTGGTTCGGCACCGATCAACTCGGCCGCGACATACTCTCCCGGCTCGTGTACGGCTCGCGTCTCACGCTGGCGATCGCGATGCTCGTCGTCGTGCTGGTCGTGCCGGTCGGCTTGCTGATGGGCACGGTGGCGGGTTATTGCGGCGGCATCGTCGATACGGTGCTGATGCGCGTGACCGATGTCGCGCTCGCATTTCCGAAGATCGTGCTCGCGCTCGCGTTCGCCGCCGCGCTCGGGCCGGGCGTGCTCAATGCGGTGATCGCGCTGTCGATCACCGCGTGGCCGCCGTATGCGCGTCTCGCGCGCGCGGAGTCGCTGCGGCTCGCGCAGGCCGACTACATCCACGCGGCGCGTTTGCAAGGCGCGTCGCATCCGCGCATTCTGCTGCGTTATATCGTGCCGCTGTGCTCGTCGTCGGTGATCGTGCGCGCGACGCTCGACATGGCGGGCATCATTCTGGCCGTCGCGGGTCTCGGGTTTCTCGGACTGGGCGCGCAGCCGCCGAGCCCGGAATGGGGCTACATGGTCGCGGCGGGCCGCAACGTGCTGCTCGACGCCTGGTGGGTCGCGACGGTTCCCGGCCTCGCGATCCTCGCGGTGAGCCTCGCCTTCAACCTGCTCGGCGACGGTCTGCGCGACGTCTTCGATCCGCGTCATGGAGGCTGACATGTGCGACGCGCTGGCTCAAATCGACGGACTGGAAGTAGCCTTCGCCGGCCACGACGGCGCGCTCGTGCCTGCCGTGCGGGGCGTATCGCTCACGGTGCGGCGCGGCGAGCGGCTCGGCATCGTCGGCGAATCGGGATCGGGCAAATCGCTGACGGGGCGCGCGCTGCTCGGACTTCTGCCGCCCGAGGCGAAATGGTCGGCGAAGGCGCTGCGTTTCGAAGGACAAGACCTGCTCGCGATGCGTCCAGGCGAGCGCCGGCGCCTCTGCGGCACGCGCATGAGCATGATCTTGCAGGACCCGAAATACTCGCTCAATCCGGTGATGACCGTCGCGCAGCAGATGCGTGAAACCTTCGTGCGGCAAGGCGTGAAAGAGAGCCGGCGGGCGCTGCGCGAGCGCATCGTCGCGGCGCTGGCGGCCGTGCATATCCGCGATCCGCAGCGTGTCGCGGATGCTTACCCGCACGAGCTGTCCGGCGGCATGGGCCAGCGCGTGATGATCGCGATGATGGTGTCGGCCGGTCCGCGCCTTCTGATCGCCGACGAACCCACGAGCGCGCTCGACGTCCTCGTCTCAATGCAGGTGCTCGCCGTGCTCGACGAGATGATCGAGCGCCACGACACCGGCCTCGTGTTCATCAGTCACGATCTGCCGCTCGTGATGTCGTTTTGCGATCGCGTCGCGGTGATGTACGGCGGGCGCGTCGTCGAGACGTGCGCCGCGCGCGATCTCGTTCACGCGACGCATCCGTACACGCGCGGGCTGCTCGAAGCGAATCCGCCGCTCGACAATCCGCCCGACGAGTTGCCGACACTGCGCCGCGACCCCGCATGGCTCGATGAAAGGATCGCGCGATGATCGAGATCGAACGCGCGCTCATTCGATTCAAGACGAAGACCGGCCACGTCGACGCCGTGCGCGACGTCTCCTTGCGCGTGGAGGAGGGCGAGGTGTTCGGGCTCGTCGGCGAGTCGGGCAGCGGCAAGTCCACGCTTTTGCGCGCGCTCGCCGGGCTCACGCCGCTCGCGGGCGGCAGCATACGCCTCGGTTCGCGGCCCGCGAGCCGCGACGTGCAGATGGTGTTTCAGGACCCTTACGGCGCGCTGCATCCGCGCTTCACCGTCGACAAGACCTTGCGCGAGCCGCTCGCGATCAACGGCATCGGCGACGAAGACGCGCGCATTCTCGACGCGCTCGCCGAAGTCGGGCTCGGACCGGCGTTCCGGTTTCGCTATCCGCATCAGTTGTCGGGCGGGCAGCGTCAGCGCGTGTCGATTGCGCGGGCGCTGATCGTCGGGCCGCGCGTGCTGCTGCTCGACGAGCCGACGTCCGCGCTCGACGTCTCCGTGCAGGCCGAGATCCTGAACCTGCTGCGCCGGCTGCATCGCGAACGCAAGCTGACGATGATCCTCGTGAGCCACAATCTCGCCGTGATCGGCTTTTTGTGCCAGCGCGTCGCGGTGATGCGCAATGGCGAGATCGTCGAGCAACTGGGCGTCGATGCGGTGCGTTCGCACGACGTCGCGCACGAGTACACGCGCCGGCTTCTGCGCGCGACGGAAGGCTACACACGCACGAGCGCGACGCGTGTCGAGCCGGCGCAGGGCGCGTAGTCGTCGTACAAGCACATTCGTCGCGCGGCAGTCAACGATTGTTGCGCAAACGACGCATAAGCACGGCGATAGGCCCGGTATACGGCGATGCACGGCGAACACCCGCGCCTCGGGCGAAAACGGCTCGGCGGCCGCTGATAGAATAGCCACTGGATTGTCGAGACGTGCCGAACAACGCGAGAGCGTGGTCTTCCGGCTGCCTTCCGACTTCGAGCTAACCAACGGAAATCGTGACAGACCGCGCCCGTTCGCGGGTTTAACCGGTCGTAATCCCCCGATGAAATTGCTAGATGCTTTGGTCGAACAGCGGATCAACGAAGCCGCTGCGCGTGGCGAGTTCCACAACTTGCCGGGCGCGGGCGCACCGCTCAACTTCGACGACGACGTCCTCGTACCCGAGGAAGTGCGCGTCGCCAATCGAATCCTCAAGAATGCGGGCTTCGTCCCGCCTGCTGTCGAACAGCTTCGCGCGCTGCGCGGGCTTCAGGAAGAGTTCGACAAGGTGACGGACCCCGCGGCCCGCTGCCAGTTGCAAGCTAAAATGCTCGCGCTCGACATGGCGCTCGAATCGCTGCGCGGCGGCGGCTGCGTGCCGCACGAGTACCGCCGGCGCATTGCAGAGCGTCTGTCCGAGCGCGCGCAGTCGCGCGTGGCGGTGGAACTCAAGTGACCGGCATGTCGGACGCGGCCGATCCCGCGCCCCGCGCTGACATCGCCGATTCATCCGCCGAACGCGATCGCCGCTTCATGGCGCTCGCTCAACGCGCCGCCGACGAAGCCCGTCGCGCGGGCGAAGTGCCGGTGGGCGCGGTGATCGTGCGCGGCGACGAAGTCATCGCCACCGGCTTCAATCATCCGATTCGCGGACATGACCCGTCCGCGCACGCCGAAATGGCCGCGCTGCGCGCCGCCGCCCAGTCACTTCAGAACTACCGTCTGCCGGGCTGCGAGCTTTTCGTGACGCTCGAACCTTGTCTGATGTGCGCCGGCGCGATCATGCACGCGCGAATCTCACGCGTCGTCTACGGCGCCACGGACCCGAAGACGGGCGCGTGCGGCAGTGTCGTCGACATGTTCGCGAATGCGCAGCTCAATCATCACACGGCCGTGACGGGCGGCGTGCTCGCCGAGGAATGCGCGCACGCGCTCAAGAATTTTTTCGGCGAGCGCCGCCGCCTGGCGCGTGAAGAACGCGACGCGCGCCGCGCGCGCGAAGCCGGGCAACTCGCTGCCGCCGATTCGTCCGATTCGTCCGATTTCTCCGCTCCAATAACGAATTCAACGACAACATCGTGAAATCACGCACCATCGACCTCGTCGCGCCCTCTGGCTATCCGCACGATCCGGCGGCCGTCGAGCGCGGCATCGGGCGGTTGCACAGGGAAGGGCATCGCCTCGAAAACGTCGACGCGACGCGGCGGCGCTTCCAGCGCTTCGGGGGCACCGACGCGGAGCGGGCAGCGGACCTCAATCGTCTCGCCGATGCGTCGCGTCCGTTGCCTGACATCGTACTTGCGGTGCGCGGCGGGTATGGCGCGTCGCGCATCCTGCATGGACTCGACTACATCGGCTTGCGCAGACTCGCCGATCAGCCGGTCGCGATCGTCGGTCACAGCGATTTCACGGCGATCCAGTGCGCGCTCTTCGCGCACGCCGGCGTGAAAAGCTTCGGCGGACCGATGTTCGCGGGCGATTTCGGCGCCGAAGAGCTCAGTCCGTTCACAATGCAGCACTTCTGGAACGCGATCTCGCGTTCGAGCTTCACGGTCACGAGCAACACGCCGCAGCGCCAGACCGTCGACGCGACCGGCATGCTGTGGGGCGGCAATCTCGCGATTCTGGCGTCGCTTGTCGGGACGCCTTATCTGCCGCCCGTGGATGGCGGGATTCTGTACATCGAGGATGTGAACGAGCATCCGTTTCGAATCGAGCGGATGATCTATCAGTTGTATCAGGCCGGCGTGCTCGGGCGTCAGCAGGCGATCGTGATGGGCGAATTCTCCGGCGGCCGGCTCTCGGACTACGACAACGGCTATTCGCTCGACGCGATGATCGAGCAGGTCAGGTCGGTGACAGGAATTCCTGTGGTGACGGGATTGCAGTTCGGGCACGTCGAAAATCTGCTGACGCTGCCTTTCGGTGCGACGGCTCACCTCGTCGCGTCCGAGCGAGGCTTCACGCTGAAACTGTCCGACTACCCGCATCTGGCTTGATTCGGGCATTGAGAGGCGCTCCACGAGCGCCTTATTTTGATCTTTATTTCGCAACTAACGGTCTTTTTATGCACCATCAGTGAGTCTGTTCTGCACCCACATCGGCTTATGAATTGTTGACAAAAAAGTGGCGGCAATGCTGACAAAAACTTGCTAAATCCGTCCTGAGCCTTATCGTTATTGGGATTAACGAAGTCGCGACACGCGCAAACCATCCGGCGAACGCCGATTTTTAAAATGAATTGTTGACAATCTTTATGTCGATTCTAAGATGCTTAACATGCAAGCGAGCACATCATGTCCGACACCAAGCGTAGTGCTGCATCGAATGCTTCAGAGTCCGCTCCGAACGGGGCGAATGCCGAGTCGATCGCCGAGAACATCCGCGCCGCGATCCTTGAGCATCGGCTGGCGCCGGGCGCGAAGCTGACCGAAGCGCAGTTGTGCGAGGTTTTCGCGGTGAAGCGCGGCACGGTCCGCCAGGCGCTCGCGCAGTTGTCGAACGAAAGGCTCGTCGATCTGGAACCGAATCGCGGGGCATTCGTCGCGAGTCCGTCGTTGCAGGAAGTGCATGAAGTGTTCGAGATGCGCCGGATCATCGAATTGGCGGTGGTCGAGCGGATTGCGCAAGGGCACGGCGTGCGTCGGCTGAAGTCGATCAGCGCGACCATCGGAAAAGAGCGCCGCGCCTTCGAAAGCCACGATTTCTCGTCGTGGATCCGGCTCTCCGGTGAGTTTCACACCGAACTCGCGGCGCTCACCGGCAACACGGTGTTGTGCGAATGCCTGTCGGGACTCGTCGCGCGTTCGACGCTCATCTCGGCGCTGTACGAATCGCTCGGCAAGAGTTCGTGCTCGTTCGAAGATCACGAAGAAATTCTCGCCGCGCTCGATACCGGCGACGCAGCGAAAGCCGCGGTACTGATGGCGCAACATCTGCGTGACGTCGAATTGAAGATGCTGGAGCGGCCGGCGCGCGGCGCGGTGGATCTGAAAGAAGTGTTCACGAAGCCCGCCGAGCGCGAAAGAGCGCTCGATAGTTAAAGCAGGAAGACGGCAGATCGAAGCATCTGCCATCGGCTGAATCAAGCAGCACTAACTAATTGGAGACCGTGCCCCGCGCAATGCGCCGGGCGCATGGAGAGTCGCACGCGCAAAAAATCCGCAGCGTGCGTCGCACTGAACAGGACGCTCATGTGAGCGTGAAATGAAAGCCGCCGCAGGGCGGGCGTGTCGAGCGCATGCCTCGCGCTCTTGGCCTCACGCCTGAAGGCGAAGACGCAAATCCGAAGAATGCCGCGCTGATTCGAAACATTCGAGACTTCAGCGAAGGCATCCGATCGAAGCTTGAAACCCGAGCATTTGCAGTTTTTCATTACGCAAGCAGCCAATGAAGGAGACGTCATGGCCCAGTTCAGTGCATCCGGCAGCTCATCTCTGCCGCAATATGAAGAGCAGACAGCGGGACACGATCCCGATCTGCCCGCCGGTTACAGCGACCGCCTTTACAACGAGGATCTCGCCCCACTCAAGAATCAGACCTGGGGCGCGTACAACATCTTCGCGTTCTGGATGTCGGACGTGCATAGCGTCGGCGGTTATGTGTTCGCGGGAAGTCTTTTCGCGCTTGGCCTGACGAGCTGGCAGGTGCTGGTGTCGCTCCTGATCGGCATCGGGCTCGTGAACGCGCTGTGCAACATGATCGCCAAGCCGAGCCAGGTGGCCGGCGTGCCGTACCCGGTCGCGTGCCGCGCTACGTTCGGTGTACTCGGCGCGAACATTCCCGCCGTGATCCGCGGGCTCATCGCGGTGGCGTGGTACGGCATCCAGACGTATCTGGCGTCGAGCGCGCTCGTCATCGTCGTGCTGAAGTTCGTGCCTTCGCTGATGCCTTATGCCGATGTCCACAAGTACGGCTTCGTCGGACTTTCGGCGATCGGCTGGGCGGGCTTCATGCTGCTCTGGGTGCTGCAGGCCGTCGTGTTCTGGCGCGGCATGGAGATGATCAAGAAGTTCATCGACTTCGCCGGTCCCGCCGTCTACGTCGTGATGTTCATTCTCGCCGGCTACATGGTGTGGCGCGCGGGCATCAAGAACATCGGCCTGAATCTCGGCGGCGTGAAGTATCACGGCATGGAAGTGATTCCCGTGATGATCACCGCGACTTCGCTCGTCGTGTCCTACTTCTCCGGCCCGATGCTCAACTTTGGCGACTTCTCGCGCTACGGCAAGAGCTTTCGCAGCGTGAAGCGTGGCAACTTCTGGGGTCTGCCGGTCAACTTCCTGGCGTTCTCGCTGGTGACGGTCATCACGACTGCTGCGACCTTGCCGGTGTTCGGCCAACTGATTACGGATCCCGTCGAAACGGTCGGCCGCATCGATCATCCGTCGGCCGTGATTCTCGGCGCGCTGACCTTCACGATCGCGACCATCGGCATCAACATCGTGGCGAACTTCGTGTCGCCGGCCTTCGACTTCTCGAACGTCGCGCCGAAGCTCATCAGCTGGCGCATGGGCGGCATGATGGCCGCGGTCGCTTCGATCTTCATCACGCCGTGGAACCTGTTCAACAATCCGGGCGTGATTCACTACACGCTGGACATTCTCGGCAGCTTCATCGGACCGTTGTATGGCGTGCTGATCCTCGACTTCTATCTCGTGAAGCGCGGCAAGCTCGTGGTCGACGATCTCTACACGGTGTCCGAAGAAGGCAAATACTGGTACACGAAGGGCGTGAACCGCCGCGCGGTGATGGCGCTCCTGCCGGCCGCCGTGATCGCGATTCTCTGCGTGATGCTGCCGTCGCTCGAAGGCGCTGCGAACTTCTCGTGGTTCATCGGTGCGGGCCTGGGCGCGGTGTTCTACTACTTCCTCGCGGATCGCAACCGCCCGGTCTGAGCAAAGAGCCTATAAAGAACGATAGAACCTGAGAGAACTTTCCAAAGAAGTGTGGAGAACAGCAATGCGCATCAAACTGATCAACCCGAACACGACGCAGCGCATGACCGACTCGATGGGCCGCTGCGCCCGCGAGGTCGCCGCGCCCGGCACGGAAATCGTCGCGGTCAGCCCGACGATGGGCCCCGCGTCCATCGAAGGCTACTACGACGAGACGATCGCGTCGCTCGGGCTGCTGGCGGAAGTGGAAGCGGGCGAAAAGCAGGGTTTCGACGGCTACGTGATCGCTTGTTTCGGCGATCCGGCCCTTTACGCCGCACGCGAACTGGCGCGCGGCCCGGTGATCGGCATTGCGGAGGCAGCGATGCACGCGGCGAGCGTCATCGCGCCGGGTTTCTCGGTCGTCACCACCTTGCAGCGCACGGTCGGCATGGCGTGGCATCTGGCCGAGCGCTACGGGATGACGCGCTTTTGCAAGAATGTCCGCGCGACCGACGTCCCCGTGCTCGAACTGGATGTGCCGGGGTCGCCCGCGCGTCAGACGATCATCGACGAATGCCGGCGCGCGCTCGACGAAGACGGCTCGGACGCGATCGTGCTCGGCTGCGCGGGCATGGCGGAGTTCTGCCGCGAGGTGGAGGACGCGATCGGCGCGCCGGTGGTGGAGGGCGTGACAGCCGCGGTGAAGTGGGCGGAGGCGTTGATCGCGCTCAAGCTGCACACGGCGAAACGCGGCGACTATGCGCGTCCGCTGGCGAAACGGTACGACGGCGTGCTGTCGGATTTCAGCCCGCGCTGACGGCCCTTTCGCCGGACACATACCGATGACGTGACCCGGATTATGCGCCCTGATGTATGGGCGCGTCCGGGTCTTTTAGCTACACTGAATCGTCGACAATCCCGATTCTCAACGCTTGAGCCCAACGCCCGCCATGTCACTCGATCCGAACTACCCACGCGACCTGATCGGCTACGGCCGCCACCCGGTGCAGGCGAACTGGCCGGGGCGCGCGCGCGTCGCCGTGCAATTCGTGCTCAATTACGAAGAAGGCGGCGAGAATTGCGTGCTGCACGGCGATCCGGGCTCGGAGCAGTTCCTGTCGGAGATCGTGGGCGCGGCGTCGTATCCCTCGCGTCACATGAGCATGGAGTCGATCTACGAATACGGCTCGCGCGCGGGCGTGTGGCGCATCTTGCGCGAGTTCGAGAAGCGCGGCATGCCGCTGACGATCTTCGGCGTCGGTATGGCGGTCGAGCGGTATCCGGAAGTGGCGAAGGCGTTCGTCGAACTGGGGCATGAGATCGCCTGCCACGGCTATCGCTGGATTCACTATCAGGACATGTCGCCGGAGCGCGAAGCCGAACATATGCAGCTCGGCATGCAAGCCATCGAGCGCGTGACGGGCGTGCGGCCGCTCGGTTGGTACACCGGGCGCGATAGTCCGAATACGCATCGGCTGGTCGCGGAATACGGCGGTTTTCTGTACGACTCGGACAATTACGGCGACGACCTGCCGTTCTGGACGCAAGTCGAAGTGACGGGCGGCGAAAAGAAACCGCATTTGATCGTGCCTTACACGCTCGACACCAACGACATGCGCTTTGCGACGCCGCAAGGCTTCAATACCGGCGATCACTTCTTCACGTATCTGAAAGACGCGTTCGACGTGCTCTACGAAGAAGGCGACGAAGCGCCGAAGATGCTTTCCATCGGCATGCATTGCCGCTTGCTCGGCCGCCCGGGACGTTTCCGCGGCCTGCAGAAATTCCTCGATCACATCGAGAAACACGATCGCGTGTGGGTCACGCGGCGTGTCGACATCGCGCGTCACTGGCGCGAGCAACATCCTTTCGAAAAAGCTAACAACGGGACGGCGGCATGAAGGCGATGCACTACACACTCGACCAACTCAACAGCATGCCCGCCGACACGTTCGTGACGGTGCTCGCGGGCATTTTCGAGCACTCGCCATGGGTGCCGGAAGCGGCCGCGAACGAACGGCCCTTCAAGGACATCAATGCGCTGCACGCGGCGATGTCGCGCATCGTCGAAACGGCCGGCGACGAAAAGCAACTCGCGCTCATCAACGCGCACCCGGAGCTCGCGGGCAAGGCGGCGGTGCGCGGCGAACTGACCGCCGAGTCGACACGCGAGCAAAGCGGCGCGGGCCTCGCTCTCTGCACGCAGGAAGAATTCGACAGGCTGCAGTCGCTGAACGCGCGGTATCGCGAGAAATTCGGCTTTCCGTTCATTCTCGCGGTGCGCGGCTATGACCGTCACGGCATTATCGCGAACTTCGAAAAGCGCGTGAATCACGACCGCGACGAAGAACTGCGCACGAGTCTCGATCAGATTTACCGGATCGCGGGCTTCAGATTGAACGACCTCATTCACGCCGCGTAATCCGCATCACCCGTAACCGAACAAAAAAGTAAGGACAGAGACAATGGCAATTCCGACACTCGATCCCAACGCGCCCGAATTCACGCGCCGCTATGTGAACCTGGCGGACCCGCGTCTGGGCGCGCAGGCAATCGAGGCGAGCGACGATTTCTTCGCGCCCAAAGACCGCATGCTGAATCCCGAGCCGGCGGTGTTCATTCCCGGCAAGTACGACGATCACGGCAAGTGGATGGACGGCTGGGAAACGCGCCGCAAACGCACGACGGGTTATGACTGGTGCATCGTCAAGCTCGCGCGTCCGGGCGTGATCAAGGGCATCGATGTCGACACGAGCCATTTCACCGGCAACTTCCCGCCGGCGGCGTCTATCGAAGGCGCGCATGTCGTCGACGGTGCGCCGAATCAGTCGACGCAATGGACCGAGATCGTCCCGTCGACGACGCTTCAGGGCAACAACCATCACTATCTCGAAGTCGGGTCCGAACAGCCGTTCACGCACTTGCGCGTGAACATCTACCCGGATGGCGGCATCGCGCGTCTGCGTGTCTACGGCCAGCCGCAACTCGACTGGAGCACCGCGGACCGCAACCAGCTCGTCGATCTCGGCGCGATGGAAAACGGCGCATACCTGGTCGGCACGAACAACCAGCACTTCGGTCTCGCGTCGACATTGCTGATGCCGGGCCGCGGCGTGAACATGGGCGATGGCTGGGAAACGCGTCGCCGTCGCGAGCCGGGCAACGACTGGTGTATCGTCGCGCTGGCGCAGCCGGGCATCATCAAGAAGGTCGAAGTGGATACCGCGCACTTCAAGGGCAACTACCCGGATCGCTGCTCGTTGCAGGCGGCTTACGTGAAAGGCGGCACGGACAGCTCGCTCGTCACGCAGGCGATGTTCTGGCCGGCGCTGCTCGGCGAGCAGAAGCTGCAGATGGACAAGCAGCATTTCTTCGAGTCCGAACTGGCCGCGCTCGGCCCGGTGACGCACGTGCGCTTCAATATCTTCCCTGACGGCGGTGTGTCGCGTCTTCGTCTTTTCGGAACTCTCGCATAATGAAAAAGCTCGCTATCGAACCGTTGACGCGCGCAGCGTTCAAGCCTTATGGCGATGTCATCGAACTCGATGGCGCGAAGCAGATCCCGATCAACCTCGGCACCACGATCCGCTTTCACGATCTGTGCAACGTCGACGTGACGGAGCAGGGCGGCCACGCGATCGTCAATCTCTTTCGCGGGCAGCCGCGCACGCTGCCGTTCGAATGCAAGATGATGGAGCGTCATCCGCTCGGCAGCCAGGCGTTCATTCCGCTCGATGACCGGCCGTATCTCGTCGTCGTCGCGCCCGCAGGCGATCTCGACGAGTCGAAGATCCGCGCCTTCGTCACGAGCGGCTGGCAGGGCGTGAATTATGCGAAAGGCGTGTGGCATCATCCGCTGCTCGCGCTGGGGAAGGTGAGCGATTACATCGTCGTCGATCGCGGCGGCGGCGAAGGGCACAACCTCAACGAGCTGGATCTGAAGGAGTCGCTCTGGCTGACCGACGAAGCGATGCGATAAGCGCATCGACCGACACGCCCGCGCAGTAAGCAAAGACCGGAACGCTCTTCCGGTCTTTTTTTTGTCCGGACGCCGCCGCACCACCCGATATCGCCGCCTTCCCACCCGAAATCTCCGTTGAACGGCACGGCGCCGCCCCTTACCCTTGTCGGACAGCTTGCAACGGGCTGGCGTCCGAGTCGGGGCCGGTGCATGCCGCACTAATAAATCCACGGAGACACCATGAGCGATTCGGGCATCAGGCGCGCGGGCGCAGGCGAGAACGATCAGTACGACTACATAGTGATCGGGGCGGGATCGTCCGGATGCGCGGTCGCGGGCCGTCTCGCGGACCAGCCCGGCGTCACGGTCGCGTTACTGGAAACGGGGCCGGACGATCATCACTACACGGTGTGGGCGCCCGTCGGCGTGGCGAAGCTCGCCGTGAAGGAAAACCCGCGCAACTACGGTTATCACACAGCGCCGCAGCCCGCGCTGAACAACCGCGTGTCGTTTCAGCCGCGCGGCCGGGGACTCGGCGGCAGCTCGTCGATCAACGGCATGGTGTACATCCGCGGGCATCGCAACGACTACGATCGCTGGGCGCAACTCGGCTGCCGTGGCTGGAGCTTCGAGGAAGTGCTTCCGTATTTCCGCAAGGCCGAAGCGAACGGCCGGCTTCCGAACGGTCGCGACGACGCCTTTCACGGCGCGCATGGCCCGCTTCACGTATGCGATCAGCGCACGCTCAATCCGTTCAGCCGGCGCTTCGTCGACGCTGCGTTGCAGGCGGGCATGCGGCTCAATTCTGATTTCAACGGGCAGCATCAGGAAGGGGTCGGTCTGTATCAGGTCACGCAGTACAACGGCGAGCGCTGGAACACCGCGCGAGCGTATCTGCATCGCGGCGACGCGACCGATGCGTCGTTCAGCGGCGGCCGCGATGCGCTCGCGGTGCTGACCGGCACGATCGCGCTTCGCATCGAATTCGACGGCAAGCGGGCGACCGGCGTGCGCGTTTTGCGCGATGGCGTCACGCGCAGCCTGCATGCGCGCCGCGAGGTCGTCGTGTGCGCGGGCGCGTTCAATTCGCCGCAATTGCTTCTGGCGTCGGGAATCGGACCGGGCGAGCATCTGCGCGAGATGGGCATCGACGTCGTGCACGATCTGCCGGGCGTCGGCGAGAACCTGCAGGACCACATCGACATCACGATTAAGAAGGCGGTGCCGACGGCCGATCTCTACGGCTACTCGTGGCGCAACATCGTGCGCATGATTCCGGAACTGATGCGCTATCGACGTGACCGCACGGGCATGTTCGCGTCGAACATCATCGAGGCGGGCGGTTTTACGCGCAGCCAGGCAGGGCTCACGGAGCCGGATCTGCAGTTCGCGTTCATCCTCGCGCTCGTGGGCAGCCGTGGCAAAAATGCGGGCAAGAAAGCGCCGCCGGGATATAGCTGTCACGCGACGAACCTGCGCCCGAAAAGCCGTGGCGTCGTGCGCCTGAGGTCGCGCGACATGCGCGAGGCGCCGCTGATCGACCCGCGCTACCTGAGCGTAGAATCGGACATGGATAACCTCGTGACCGGCGTGCGGCTCATCCGCAGGATTTTCGCGCAGCCCGCGCTCGCGCAAGCGGGCGGCCGGGAACTCATGACCGACGATTTCGGCCCCGGCGAAGGCGACGAGCACGCCATTCGCGCGTACATCCGCGAGCATGCGGATACGCTCTTTCATCCGGTCGGCACGTGCAAGATGGGCGTCGATGAACTCGCGGTCGTCGATCCCGAACTGCGCGTGCGAGGCGTCGAAGGCCTGCGCGTGGCCGATGCCTCGGTCATGCCCACGCTCATCGGCGGCAATACGAACGCGCCCACCATCATGATCGCGGAGAAAGCCGCCGATCTCATTCGCGCCGCCGTCCACTGAGACGCGCGTCCAGTACATCAATTCAGCGGGGAACATCGCATGGAAAACGGAGACACGCAGGCGCTTCCGAAACCTTATCCGCCGTCGCTGCCCGCGACCGCGGCGACGCGCGCGGCGCAGGAGCGCGCGCTGCACGACCTGCCGCCGGACGATCCGGAAGAGGAAGCGGACGCGCGGCGCGGGTTCATCGGCACGGTGCCCGACGCGGAAGTGCACGGCGCGTATGGCCAGCTCGTCTGGAGCCTCGCGGATTACGCGTTCTTGAACGAGCCCGAAGCGCCCGCGACCGCGCATCCGTCGCTATGGCGACATGCGCGCATCAATGGCCTGCATGGTCTTTTCAAGGTGACGGGGCGCATCTATCAGGTGCGGGGTTTCGACGTCTCGAACGTCACGTTCATCGAGGGCGACAGCGGGCTCATCGTTATCGATCCGCTCACGTGCAAGGAGACCGCGGAGGCCGCGCTCGCGCTCTATTACACGCATCGGCCGAAGCGTCCGGTCGTGGCCGTCATCTATAGCCACAGCCACGCGGATCACTTCGGCGGCGTGCGCGGCGTCACCAGCGAGGCAGACGTGCAGGCGGGGCGCACGGCGATCATCGCGCCGGCCGGTTTCATGGAAGAGGTGGTTTCGGAAAACGTAATGGCCGGCCCGGCGATGGCGCGCCGCGCACAGTTTCAGTTCGGCCACACGCTCGCGCGCAACGCGTGCTGCCAGATCGATGCGGGCATGGGCAAGACCATGCCGCGCGGCACGATCACCTTGATTCCACCCACGCAGCTCATTCGCGAGCCGCTGGAAACGCATTGCATCGATGGCGTCGATATCGTGTTTCAGCTCACGCCCGACAGCGAAGCGCCCGCGGAAATGCACTTTTATTTCCCGCAGGAACGCGCGCTCAATCTGGCGGAGAACGGCACGCGCTCGCTGCACAATCTGTGTCCGTTGCGCGGCGCGAATGTGCGTAACGCGCAACGCTGGGCGCGCTATCTGGGCGAATCGCTGGAGCGTTTCGGACGCGGCGCCGATGTCGTCTTCGCGCAGCACAACTGGCCGACGTGGGGCCGGGAGCGCATCGCCGGCTATCTTGAGGCGCAGCGCGATCTCTACAAATTCCTGCACGATCAGACCGTGCGCATGATGAATCGCGGCATGAACGCGGCCGAGATCGCCGAGGTCATGCGCCTTCCCGACTCGCTTCATGCGCTCTGGCACGCGCGCGGCTATTACGGCACGGTGTCGCACAACGTGAAGGCGATCTATCAGCAGTATTTGAGCTGGTACGACGGCAATCCGTCGAACCTGCACGCGCTGCCGCCGGAGCTGGCGGCGCCGCGCTACGTCGAGTACATGGGCGGCGCGGATGCCATGCTCGAACGCGCGCGCCGCGATTTCGACAAGGGCGAATATCGCTGGGTCGCTCAGGTGATGAATCATCTGGTGTTCGCGCAGCCGCAATCGCGCGAAGCCCGCGAACTGGGCGCGGCGGCGCTTGAGCAGATGGGCTATCAGGCCGAATCCGCGACGTGGCGCAACGCGTTTCTGCTGGGCGCGCGCGAATTGCGGGAAGGGCACCGGGCGGCGACGCAGTTCGCGAGCCGCAGCCGCGACATGGTTTGCGCGATCACCGAGGACATGTTCTTCGACTATCTGGCGGTGCGCATCGACGGTCTGAAGGCGCAGAGCCTGAACGCGCGCTTCGACTGGCGCTTCACCGATGCCGGCAAGCGCTTCTCGGTGAATCTGCAGCACGGCGCGCTCACGTGGTCGGCGCTGCCGGGCGCGCTGCCGCCGCACGCGCAGATCGACATGACGCGTGAGACGCTGAATCAGATCCTCTGCGGCGAAACCGGTTTTGCGAGCGCACTGCGCGAAGGCCACATCCGCGTAACCGGCGATGCCGACGCGTTCAAGTCGCTGCTCGGCGCGCTCGAACAGGTCGACAACGAGTTCAACGTCGTGGAACCGTAACGCCGTTGTGCGTTCTCGCGTAGCGAAGGGCCGGCGCGGTATCGCCGGCCTTTCGCTTTTTCGGGCGCGGTCGCGCACGCTCGGCGCGGTCGTCATCGACCGGCTAAGATAGTCGGCCCAGACGAGCCCGAAACAAGGAACCACGCATGATCGATCTCCGCAGCGACACTGTCACCCGTCCCAGTCAGCCGATGCTCGCCGCCATGACCGCGGCCCAGGTCGGCGACGATGTCTGGGGCGACGATCCCACCGTCATCGAGCTTCAGGCCAGGCTCGCGGAGCGCACGGGCAAGGAAGCGGGCCTGTTTTTCCCGAGCGGCACACAAAGCAATCTCGCGGCGCTGATGGCGCATTGCGCGCGCGGCGATGAATACATCGTCGGCCAGCAGGCGCACACGTACAAGTACGAAGGCGGCGGCGCGGCGGTGCTCGGCAGCATCCAGCCGCAGCCGATCGACAACGCGCCGGACGGCTCCTTGCCGCTCGACAGGATCGCGGCGGCTATCAAGCCGATCGACAATCACTTCGCGCGCACGCGTTTGCTAGCGCTCGAAAACACCATCGGCGGGAAGGTGCTGCCGGCGTCCTATGTCGCCGAGGCGACGCGGCTCGCGCGCGATCGCGGTCTGTCGACGCATCTCGACGGCGCGCGCGTGTTCAACGCGGCGGTGGCATCCGACAAGCCGGTCGCCGATCTGTGCGCGCCGTTCGACTCGGTTTCCATCTGCTTCTCGAAAGGTCTGGGTGCGCCGGTGGGTTCGGTGCTCGTCGGATCGAAAGCACTGATCGATGTCGCGAGCCGCTGGCGCAAGGTGCTCGGCGGCGGCATGCGTCAGTCGGGTGTGCTGGCCGCGGCGTGTTTATACGCGCTGGATCATCACGTCGATGGCCTCGCGCAGGACCACGACAACGCTGCGCATCTTGCCGCCGGCCTCGCTCAGATCGATGCGATCAAGGTTCGATCGCACGCGACGAACATGGTTTTCGCGGAGATAGCCGAGGCGCACTGCGCGCCGCTCGAAGCCTTCCTGAAAGCGCGCGGCATTCTCATGCAGATGCTCTATGCGTCGCGCTTCGTCACGCATCGCGATGTGTCCCGCGCGGATATCGACACGGTTGTTCGCGCGGTGAAGGAATACTTCGCGCGTTGAATGAAAAACGCCCGCTTCGACACGAAGCGGGCATTGCATGATGCGTGACTCGCAGCGGCGAAATTATTCCACCGCGCCGCCGGCAAACCACGCCGCCACCTTCTGACGCTCCGCATCCGTCATCTGCGTGACGTTGCCGAGCGGCATTGCCTTCAGCGTCACCGCTTGCTGATTCACGCGCTGCGCGTTCTGCTTGATCTCCGCGGGCGTATCGAGCAACACGCCGGCGGGCGCGCTGCCCATCATCGTCGGATGCGCGGAGTGGCACGTCGCGCAGCGCTGCTGGATGATCGGCTGAATGTCGGCGACCTTGATCGTCGGCGCGCCCGCGGCTTGCGCGACCGGCACGGTCGGCGCGGGCATGGTCCAGGCGAACGCGCCGAGCACCAGCACGAGACCGGCGACCGGCATGTACCACAACACCTGGCCGCGATGGCGCATCACGAAGAACTGGCGAATGAGCGCGCCCGCCAGCATGATCAGCACGAGGATCAGCCAGTTGAACTTGTGCGTGTAGGTCATCGCGTAGTGGTTCGACAGCATCGCGAACACGACCGGCAGCGTGAAGTACGTGTTGTGCACGGAGCGCTGCTTGCCGCGCTTGCCGTAGATCGCGTTCGGCGTCTCGCCCTTGAGCATCGCCGCGACCATTTTGCGCTGGCCCGGAATGATGACGAAGAACACGTTCGCCGACATGATCGTCGCGATCATCGCGCCGGTGATCAGATAAGCGGCGCGGCCCGCGAACACGTGACACGCGATGAACGCCGCGACCAGCACGTAGATGCCCACGCAGATGCCGAGCAGCTTGTCGTTGGTGCCGAGCACGCGGCACAGCGTGTCGTACACGATCCAGCCGGCCATCAGGAATCCGAGCGCGGCCGATACGGCGACCACCGGGCCCATGTCGAGCACGCTTTTGTCGATGAGATACGTGCTCGGCGACAGCAGATACAGCACGAAGAAGAGGCCGAAACCCGACATCCAGGTGGTGTACGACGGCCAGAACGACCAGTGCAGATTCTCCGGCATGTCCTGCGGCGCGACGGAATACTTCTGCATGTGATAAAAACCGCCGCCGTGAACGTGCCAGAAATCGCCGAACACGCCGCGACGGCGCGCGTTCGGGTCCGTGGGCGGTTTCAGACTGTTGTCGAGCGCGACGAAATAGAACGATTCGCCGATCCACGCGATCGCGACGATGACATGCAGACAGCGCAATACGAGATTGAGCCAGTCGGTGACAAAGCCTTCCATGTACTCCTCCACTACCGATTCGTTATGTGCTTGTGGGGTCCAAGCTGTGTTTTAGCTTCCGCGATAAGTGCTGTACGCCCACGGCGACACGAGCAGGGGCACGTGATAGTGCGACGACGCATCCGCGATACCGAAGCGCAGCACGACGCGATCGACGAAGCGCGGCTCGGGCACTTTCACGCCGAACGCGGCGAAGTAGTCGCCCGCGTGAAACACGAGCTCGTATTCGCCGGTTTCGAAGTCGGCGCCTTCGAGCAGCGGCGCATCGGCGCGGCCGTCGTCATTCGTGTGGATGGTCTTGATCGCGCGGCGGGTGTCGCCGTTGAGCGCGAACAGCTCGACTTTGAGGTTTGCGCCCGGGCGGCCGTGCGCGGTGTCGAGGACGTGGGTGGTGAGCTTGCCCATTCGCAGTTTCCTTGAGTTGTGCGAGATCCGGCTTTGCGCATCGATCCGAAATTCAGCACCTGATAATCGGTGCGTCAGCGGCGGATCGAGGCTCCACGTCAGTGGCTACATACCCGTCGGCGTTTCAGATGCGCGCCGTGTACAGCATTGTAGGAATTTGGGACGCGCCGTGCGCCCGCGATAGGAAAGATAATGCCCAACGCATGACAGCGGCGCGTAAGCGTTGACGGACGGTCCCGACCGCGTTTGCGCAGGCCGCTTGACGCCGTTTTACGCCTCTTTTCGCCGATGCTACCCGCGCCAATATTCGGGAATATATCGCCGCCGTGAAGACGACTATGGCCGCCGCTTGATTGCGTCCGATTTTTTGGCTGCGGACAGTAGCGGTGCGCGCGATATCCATGGATATTTACCGCGTCCCGAAGACGGCGGCAGACGCTGGGTAACCGGGGCTTTTCACTGGTTTCCCAACTGTCTCTGGAGATATAGCCGATGCCACGCAGTCTTTTGGTCAAGAACGCCCGGGTGCTCGTCACGATGGACGAGAAGCGCCGCGAAATCGCCGATGGCGGTCTGTATATAGAGGGTAATCGCATCGTCCAGGTCGGGCCGACGAGCGAACTCCCGCAATCCGCCGACGACGTGCTCGACATGCGCGGTCATCTCGTGATTCCGGGCCTCGTCAACACGCACCATCACATGTATCAGAGCCTCACGCGCGCGATTCCCGCCGCGCAGAACGCCGAGCTCTTCGGCTGGCTCACGAGCCTCTACAAGATCTGGGCGCATCTGACGCCCGAAATGATCAACGTCTCGACCAAGACCGCGATGGCGGAATTGCTGCTTTCCGGTTGCACGACGTCGAGCGACCATCTGTATATCTATCCGAACGGCAGCCGGCTCGACGACAGCATCGCGGCGGCGCGCGAGATCGGCATGCGTTTTCACGCGGCGCGCGGCAGCATGAGCGTCGGGCAGAAAGATGGCGGCCTGCCGCCCGATTCGGTCGTCGAAAAGGAAGACGCGATACTGAAGGACTCGCAGCGCCTCATCGAGACGTACCACGACGAAGGCCGCTACGCGATGCTGCGCGTGGTCGTCGCGCCGTGCTCGCCGTTTTCGGTGAGCCGCGAATTGATGCGCGACGCGGCGCTGCTCGCGCGCGAATACGGCGTGTCGATGCACACCCATCTGGCCGAGAACGTGAACGACGTCGCGTACAGCCGCGAGAAATTCGGCATGACCCCGGCCGAATATGCCGAAGATCTCGGCTGGGTCGGCCATGACGTATGGCATGCGCACTGCGTGCAACTGGACAAGCCGGGCATCGATCTGTTCGCGCGCACGGGAACCGGCGTCGCGCATTGCCCGTGCTCGAACATGCGGCTCGCGTCCGGCATCGCGCCGATCCGTGCGATGCGCGACGCGGGCGTGCCGGTTGGCATCGGCGTGGACGGATCGGCGTCGAACGATGGCGCGCAGATGGTCGCGGAAGTGCGGCAGGCGCTGCTGTTGCAACGCGTCGGCTTCGGCCCGGACGCGATGACCGCGCGCGAGGCGCTCGAAATCGCGACGCTCGGCGGCGCGAAAGTGCTCAATCGAGACGACATCGGGGCGCTCGCGCCAGGCATGGCGGCGGATTTCGTGTCCTTCGATCTGTCGCAGACGGCGTTCGCGGGCGCGCTCTCCGATCCGGTCGCGGCGCTCGTATTCTGCGCGCCATCGCAGGTATCGACGAGCGTCATCGACGGAAAGATCGTGGTGAAGGAAGGGCGCCTGACGACGCTGGATCTGGGCGCGGTCGTCGAACGGCACAACCGGCTGGCGGGCGAACTCGCGAACCGGGCGTAAGAAATGACGCGGGGCGCCCGCGAGCGCCCCGTTCAAAGCGTTACGGCTGGTCGATCAGCGAGCGTGTCGCTTCGGCGACGAGCCCACGCAGCCAGCGGACTTCGTCGGAATAGTGGCAGCGTTCGTGCCAGAGCTGGTAGTACTGCATCGGCGGGAAATCGAGCGGCGCGGGCACGACCGCGAGCGGCAGGAAGCGCGCGTAATGGTCCGCGAAAAGCCGCGTGGTCGTGAACACAAGATCGGACTTGATCAGCACGTAAGGCGCGAGATTGAAGTACGGCAGCGTGACGACGACATGGCGCTTCAGACGCTCGCGCGCGAGATGTACGTCGATCGCGCCGCGCTGGCCGACGGAATAGGGCGTCGGCGCGAGATGCGGCGCGTTCAGGTATTGGTCGAGCGTGAGTCCGCCGCGCTTCGCGAAAGGATGCGTGTTGCTGACGAGACACACGATCTTGTCGACGAACAGATTAGAGAGGTGCAACTGTTCGGGCGGCTCCGGCCAGTTGCCGACGACGATATCGAGCTTGCCGTCCTCCAGCGCGAGTTCATAGTCGAACGCCGGGCCGAGCGAGTGAAATTCGAGCGTGGCGTCGGGCGCGGCCTGCCGGAACCGTTCGACGACGGTCGGCACGAACAGCACGTTCAGATAGTCGGGGCAGCCGATCCGATAGCACCGCACCGAAGTCGACGGATCGAAGTTGTGCTGCTGAACCTTGATGCGCTCGATTTCGCGCAGCGCGTTCTGCGTGGGCTCCAGGAGGCGCAGGCCGTACTCGGTCGGCACCATGCCGGACTTGCCGCGCACGAGCAGCGGATCGCCGGTGATATCGCGCAGACGCCGCAAAGCTGCGCTGATGGCGGGTTGCGACTGATTGAGCTTGACGGCTGCACGCGTCACGCTGCGTTCCATCAGGAGGGTGTGCAAGACGCGCAATAGATACGTATCGATCGCCTCCCGTTGTTGACTCATGTTATCTCCACTATATGTACTGGCTGATCGATGCGAGGGTGTGACATATCATTTTTAATATGACGTCACAATTTCGTCAAGGTGTGAGTTACCCGCAATGCTTGGGTTTGCGGGGCGCAACACATAATTTTGAGTTATCGACTTAGCGTCTCGAATTCTGTAAATTCTGCCCGCGATACGAGCGCGCGCGACATGACGTTGAGTCTCGCGCGCTCGCGCGGTAACTTTTTCCAGCCCGGCCTGCTCGGTGGCCGGGCGCATCTCTGGATCTCAATGGGCGACGCCATCTCCACGTCGACAACGCCACCGCGCCTGGCGTTGTCGGGTATCAGCAAGCAGTATCCGTCCGTCAAGGCGAACGACGGCGTGAATCTCGTCGTCATGCCCGGCGAAATTCACGCTGTGCTCGGCGAGAACGGCGCGGGCAAGTCCACGCTGATGAAAATCATCTACGGTGCGGTGCGCCCGGACGAAGGCGAGATCCGCTGGCAGGGCGAAGCGGTCGAGATCGGCAGCCCGGCGGCCGCGCGCAAGCTCGGCATCGGCATGGTGTTTCAGCACTTTTCGCTATTCGAGACGCTGACGGTCGCCGAGAACATCGCGCTCGCGCTCGGCGAAAAGTTCGACCTGAAGGCGTTGGGCAAACGCATTCGCGAGGTGTCGAAGGACTACGGCCTCGATGTCGATCCGCAGCGCCACGTGCACAGCCTGACGGTCGGCGAACGGCAGCGCGTCGAGATCGTGCGATGCCTGTTGCAAAATCCGCGGCTGCTCATCATGGACGAGCCCACTTCGGTGCTCACGCCGCAAGCCGTCCAGAAGCTCTTCAAGGTGCTGCGCCGCCTCGCGTCCGAGGGCTGCAGCATTCTCTACATCAGCCACAAGCTCGACGAAATCCAGTCGCTTTGCGAGAACGCCACCGTGATGCGCGGCGGCCGCGTGACCGGCAACGTCGATCCGCGCAAGGAAACGCAGGCCTCGCTCGCGCAACTGATGGTCGGCCATTCGCTGCCGGACTACACGCGCCGCGAACACAATCCGGGCGACGTGCGGCTCGCGGTGAAGAACCTGTCGGCAGCGAGCCCGGACCCGTTCGGCACCTCGCTCGACAATGTGTCGTTCTCGGTGCACGCGGGCGAGATTTTCGGCATCGCGGGCGTGTCGGGGAATGGGCAGGCGGAGTTGCTCGCGGCGTTGTCGGGCGAAATCCGCGACAAGCACGTCGCGGCCGATGCCGTGTCGATTTGCGGCAAGGCCGCCGCGCGCCTGAGCGCGGGCGGCCGCCGCCGTCTGGGCTTCGCGTTCGTGCCGGAAGAGCGGCTCGGGCGCGGCGCGGTTCCGGCGATGTCGCTCGCCGATAACGGCCTGCTCACCGCGCATCGCGAAAACATGGTGCGCGGCGGCTGGGTCAAGTCGGGCACGGTCAAGGCATTTGCGGAGCGCTGCATCAAGTCGTTCGACGTGCGTTGCGGTGGCAGCGATGCGCTCGCGCAAAGCCTCTCGGGCGGCAACTTGCAGAAGTTCATCGTCGGACGCGAGATTCTTCAGGAGCCGAAAGTGCTCGTGGTCGCGCAACCCACGTGGGGCGTCGATGTCGGCGCGGCGGGCTTCATCCGCCAGCAATTGCTCGATCTGTCCGCGCGCGGCGTCGCGATTCTCGTTATTTCGGAAGAACTGGAAGAACTCTTCGACATTTGCGACCGGCTCGCCGTCATCGCGCGCGGCAAGCTCTCGCCGGTGCGCAAGACGAGCGAAACCAATGCGGAGGAAATCGGCCTCTTCATGGCTGGCCTTTTCGAAGGCAAGCCCGCGCCCGCCGCCGTCTCCGACTCTCTCCTGAAGCATTAAAAGAACGATGATCTTCCCCTATCGACTCGAAGCGCGCCCGACGCCCTCGCGCGCCATGCAGCTTGCGGTGCCGTTGGTCGCCGCCGTCGCGACGCTCGTCATCGGCTTTCTGATTTTCAGTCTCGTCGGCCAGGACCCGCTGCGCGCGATGCACGCGTTCTTCATCGAGCCGTTGTCGAGCATCAACGGCTGGTCGGAGCTCGTGCTCAAGGCATCGCCGTTGTGCCTGATCGCGCTCGGGCTCGCGATCGGCTATCGCGCGAACGCGTGGAACATCGGCGCGGAAGGGCAGATGTTGCTCGGCGGCATCGTCGCGGGCGGCATCGCGATTCATCTCGGCGACGCGTCCGGCTGGTGGACGCTGCCGCTGATGATGCTGGGCGGCGTCGTCGGCGGGATGGTGTGGGCGGGCATTCCCGCGCTGCTCAAGAGCCGTTTCAACACCAACGAAATCCTGACGAGCCTGATGCTCACCTACGTCGCGACACAATTGCTCATCTATCTCGTGAGCGGTCCGTGGCGCGACCCGGAAGGCATGAACTTCCCGATTTCGGCGATGTTCGGCGACGACGCGCTGTTCCCGCGTCTCTACGGCGACTGGCACTGGGCGTGGTTGAAGGGCACGCGCATTAACGCGTCGGTGTTTCTGACGGCGATCGCGATTCCCTGCGTGTGGCTCTTCATGAGGAAGAGCTTCGCGGGCTTCCGGATGAACGTCGGCGGTCTCGCGCCGCTCGCCGCGCGCTACGCCGGTTTCTCCGACAAAAAGACGATCTGGACCTCGCTGCTGCTCTCGGGCGGCCTTGCCGGGCTGGCGGGCATGGGCGAAGTGGCCGGTCCGATTGGACAGCTTCAGGCGGGCTGGTCGCCGGGCTACGGCTTCACGGCGATCATCGTCGTGTTCGTCGGGCGGCTGCATCCGCTGGGCATCGTGCTCGCGAGTTTGCTGATGGCGCTGCTCTATCTCGGCGGCGAAGCGGTGCAAACGTCGTTGCAATTGCCGCAAGCGCTCGCGGGCGTGTTCCAGGGCCTGCTGCTGTTTTGCCTGCTCGGCTGCGATCTGTTCGTGAATTTCCGCATCAAGCGCAGGACGCCCGCGCATCACGCTGCCTAACGAGACTCAGAAGAACATGGACATCAATCAAGCCAGCAATCTCGCATCGAGCGCCGTGATCGCCGCTATTCCGCTGATGTACGCGGGCGCGGGCGAGCTCGTCGCGGAGAAATCCGGTGTGCTGAATCTCGGCGTCGAAGGAATGATGCTGATGGGTGCGGTCACGGGTTACGCCGTCACCGCGATCACGGGCAGCCCGTGGCTCGGCATCGTCGCGTCGGTGTTCGCCGGGCTCGCGATGGCGCTGCTGTTCGGCTTTCTGACCATCACGATGCTCGCGAACCAGGTCGCAACGGGCCTGTCGCTGACGATCTTCGGCATCGGCTTCTCGGCGTATGTCGGCAAGCCCTATACGTCGGCGGCGGTGCGCTCGACCATCGACGTGATGCCGATTCCCGGCCTCGCGGATATTCCCGTGCTCGGCCCCGCGATCTTCTCGCTCACGCCGCTCGGCTATCTCGCGTTCATCATGTTCGGCGTGATCGGCTGGTTCCTCTACAAGACCCGCGCGGGGCTCGTGCTGCGCTCGGTCGGCGAATCGCCGGCGGTCGCGCATTCGGTGGGCTTTCCGGTCGTCGGCGTGCGCTACGGCGCGACGCTCTTCGGCGGCGCGATGGCCGGTATCGCGGGCGGCTATTACTCGATCGTGTACCTGCACGTATGGCAGGAGCAACTGACGTCGGGCCGCGGCTGGATCGCGCTCGCGCTCGTCGTGTTCGCGACGTGGCGCCCGGGACGCCTCCTGATCGGCGCGCTGCTCTTCGGCGCGGTGATGGCGCTGCAGTTCTACGCGCAGGCGATCGGCGTGCCGGTGCCGACGCAATTCCTCGCGATGCTCCCGTATATCGCGACCATCGTCGTGCTCGTGCTCATCTCGCGCAACCCGAACACGATCAAGCTCAACGCGCCCGCATCGCTCGGCAAGCCGTTTTTCGCGGCGAGTTGATGCCGCTGTTTTCGCGCGGCATCGCCGTTGCGTCTACGTTTTGACCGGCCACAAAGACCCTAGCAAACCGTTTCACCGACAACATCGACCAGGAGAATCAGAATGAATAAACCATGGCTGAAGGCGCTCACCGCGACGGTCGCACTGTCCGCCACCGTCGCGGCATTGAGCGCGCAGGCGGCGGACGCGCCGGGCGTCGCGTTCGTCTATCTCGGCAATCCGGGCGATGCGGGCTGGACCTTCGCGCACGACGCCGGCAGCAAGGAGGCCGAAGCGAAATACGGCAGCAAGATCAAGATCACGCGCGTGGAGAACGTGCCGGAATCCGCGGACTCGGAACGCGTGTTCCGCGATCTCGCGAACAAGGGCAACAAGATCATCTTCGCCACGAGTTTCGGCTATCAGGATTTCGCGTTGAAGGTCGCGAAGGACTTTTCGGACACCGTCTTCCTGACGGCCACGGGCTTCAAAAAGGCGAAGAACTTCGGCACGTATGACGTGCGCATGTATCAGGGCGCGTATCTGGCGGGCGTCGCGGCGGGCTATGTGACGAAGACCAACACACTGGGCTTCGTCGCCTCGGTGCCGATTCCGGAAGTGGTGCGCAACATCAACGCCTACACAATGGGCGCGCGTTCCGTGAACCCCAAGGTCCACACGAAGGTCATCTGGATCAACAGCTGGTTCGATCCGGGCAAGGAGAAGCAGGCGGCTGAAACGCTGATCGGCCAGGGCGCGGACGTGCTGCTGCAGAACACCGACTCCAACGCGACGCTCAACACCGCCGCCGAAAAGAAAGTGTTCGCGTTCGGCTGGGATTCGAACATGAAGAAGTTCGGCCCGAGCGCGCACCTGGGCTCGGTGGTCGCGCACTGGGGCGTGTACTACAACACGGTGATCCAGCAAGTGCTCGACGGCAAATGGAAGAACGATCCGGTGTGGCTCGGCATTCCGCAGAAGGCCGTGGATCTCGAAGACCTGAATACCGGCGCGATTCCCGCGAAGGCGGTGCAGGCGGTCGCGGCCAAGCGTGACGAACTGCACACGGGCAAGTGGGACGTGTTCAGCGGCCCGATCAAGGATCAGTCGGGCGCGGAGAAGGTGCCGGCCGGCAAGACGCTGTCCGATCCGGAACTGCAGCGCATCAACTGGTACGTCGAGGGCGTCGACGGATCGCTGCCGAAGTAAGCACGCGTTCCTCGCTCATCGCAAAGAGAAACCGCGTTTCGTGGCGACACGAAGCGCGGTTTTTTTCATGCGATGGAAAGAGCGTATCGATGAAAGCGCATCAATCGATACGCAGTCCCACCTTGATCGTCACCTGCCAGTGCAGGACCTTGCCGTCCTCGATGTGCCCGCGTGTCTCCACCACTTCGAACCAGTGCATGTTGCGCAGCGTTTTCGACGCCTTCTCCAGTGCGACGCGCACGGCGTCGTCGCTCGATTGCGCTGACGAGCCGGTCAGTTCGATCTGCTTGTAGACGTGTTCCGACATGGTGTTCTCCTTGTAGTCCCTTCAGGGCATGATGAATCGGTTCGAGCGAAGCGACGCGTGACGCCGCGGGAAGCTTGCAATACCGATGCAGCAAGGCACGCGCCATCACGCTTTCGCGCGTGGCTTCCATTAAAGAACAGGAACGCGTGCGGGAGTAGTGGGGGTTTGCGCGAAGCGCCCGCGACGGCGAGCGACGGCGATCAACGACACGCGGGGCCTCGTCGACGAGGCCCCGCGCGTATCGGAGAGAAACAGGAAAGCTCAGAGCAGGTTCAACGCAGCGGTCGCGAGGCGGCATCGCCCGCGTCCTGGCGACGCGTGCCCCGACGCCTGCGCGCCGAGACCGTCGCGCCGAATTCGCTCAGAATCTGGGCGCGGGCGCGGCTCGCGAACACGAGAAAACCGAAGCCGTTCGCCTCGTACCAGTAACCGCCGTTTTCGAGTCCGTCGAGCGGTTGTTCGAGCGCATTGGTGATCGATTCGACACAACGCCTGTGTAGCTCGTCGATGGCCGGATACGGCGGCTGAGCGCCGCGCACGCTGCACAGAAGGACATCGAGTCCCGGCAGAACATGCGCATAGAGCACCGGTTCATCCTGGGCGCGAGCCCTGGCGATCTTCGTGTCTAGCTGACCAAATGGCTTGAAATGCCGCAGCACGGCGAGAAAAGACTCGTCGCCATCGGCCTTCACGCGCTTACGCTTTTTCGGGAAGGACATAAAAACTCGCCTGAAAAAGAATTGCAAGAAACGCAGCGTCCTCATGCGGCCACTCCCGTCTTGCGCGCCGCACGTCGATCTTTTATAGCGCATCGATGTGATTAGGTCACGGTGAATCGGGCCATTCGTTCCCGGCCCCGGCAGCGGCCGGTGCTCGTTTGCTGGCGCACGATTCGTGCCGACGACCGTTTGGCGGCCCGCTTGGCTTCCCTCAGAGCATCTATCTCAATAATAGTCCTGCTGCACCCCACGCGAACAGCTTTCGTAAAGAAAAAAGCGGGTGGGCGCACCAAGCGGACAGGGTGGCCAAGCAGACGGACCCGCCCGCGCCGCGCGGGTTCCGCCTCGATACAAGAGGGTTTGTCCGGCTAGACGCGCGGCGGATTCCTGAGTTCGTCGCGAATCTCGCGCAGCAGCAACACGTCTTCGGGCGTTGCGGGCGGCGGAGCGGCTTCGGCCGGCTTGCGCAGATTGTTGATGAACTTGACCATCAGAAAGATGATGAACGCGAGAATGATGAAGTTGATCAGCGTGGTGATGAACGAGCCGTAGCCGAACACGGCCACGCCCGCGGTCTGCAAGTCTTTGTACGAATCGGGATTGCCTTTGAAGGTGGGCGGTATGTGTCCGAGCCGGACGAACAAGTTTGAAAAGTCGAGGCCGCCGGTAGCCAGACCGACCACCGGCATGATCAGATCCTTCACGATGGAATTCACGATCGTCGAGAATGCGCCGCCGATGATGACACCGACCGCGAGGTCCATGACGTTGCCCTTCAGGGCGAAGTTCTTGAATTCGTCAATCATGCTCATGCGCGGCTTCCTCCAGTTCGATTTAAACGGTTGTGCGGGCCAAAGCGGCAGCAAGGGCTATGCCATTGAGTCCCGCCCGAAACGCCAGACGAGGTGCGTTTCGTTACGGGTACCGTCAATGATAGTCAATTCGATTGCGAATCGCGCGCGCGCCGAAAATCGCGGTCAGGCGGACGGCACGCGTCCCACGCTGATCGCCGCGCAAAAGGCCGCGTGATCCGCGACCGTCTGCGCGCCGTAGCGCTCGGCCCACATGGCGTAGGCCGCGTCGAGCCGGTCCGAGTTGCCGCAGTATCCCGCGATGAGCGCGGCGTCGCCGGTGCGCGCGTGGGCGCGGGCGAGCAGGAGACCGAGACACCACGCGTAGAAGTCGAAGGTCGCGCCGTGCAGCCAGTCGACGGGAATCGAGCCGCGGATCTGTTTCATCTGCCGTACGTAGAAATCGCGGCCGGAGATGGTGGTCCAGCCGAGCAGCGCATCCGACGAGCTTTGCAAGAGACGCTGCCCATGCACGACACGCCGTCCCTGATGACGATACGGCTCTTCCAGCGGCGGCACGAAGGGCGCGGCGGCGGGCACGATGCCTTCCTTCACTTGAATGAAAAGCGGATCGCCGAGCGCGCGGCCGAGCATCAGCACGAGATACGCGCGCGTGCCGACGCTGCCCACGCCGACGACGCGATGCGCGACATCCACGACGTCGTAGCGCTCCAGCATCATGCGCCATTCGCCCGCGAGGGTCTGTCGATAAGCCTTCAGGCCATCGATCACATTATTTTTCTCGGCGGCGTCGAGCGCGGTCAGGATCGGTGGATCGACTTTGAAGCGAAAGCTCTTGCCGACGGGTTCCGCGATCTTCGCGAGCATCGTCGCGTGCGAGCGCTTCATCGCGCGCTCGACGGTTTTTTCGATGGTCGCTTTCTCGTCGGCGTCGAGTTTGGTCGGCGCGTCCATGTGCAGCGCGCTCGCATAAGAGCGCATCTGCCAGAGGTCGTAGGGGCTCACTTGCCAGAGCCCGCCCATCGTCGTGCGATACGCGGCGCACGACGAGCGCACGGCGCTTTCGCGCCCGGCCGCGTCGACGCCGTTTTCGCGCGCCGCAACGTTGATGCTCGCGCTCAGGCGTTTCAGATCCCATTCCCAAGGGCCGACGAGTGTTTCATCAAAATCGTTCAGATCGAACACGACGTCCTGGCGCGGCGTGCGAAACAGGCCGAAATTATTGACGTGCGCGTCGCCGTCGATGATCACGTTGTGGCCGATCGAAGGCGATTTCGCCAGATCCCACGCCATCACGGTCGCGGAGCCGCGCAGGAACGCGAACGGGGATTCGGCCATGCGCTTCATGCGCAGCGGGATGAGCCGCTCCTGCCGGCCCGCGTTGCCCGCGAGCACGCGGTCGACTGGATCGGGCCGATCGCGCTCGGGCGACCATGCGCCGTGTGCGTCGAACGAAACGGCGTCGCGCAGCGACCGGCCCGCGGCGCGGCTTTGCTCGGCCGTGCCGTTGAACTGGAGGTTCGTCGAGGCGGAAGCGGGGTGCGTGGACAAGGCGTGTTCTCCTTCGGCGATGAGAGGGCGTGTCGAGCGTTCGTCGAACGCAAAGCATTCGGCGCTCCCGACGGGAAGGTTTTACACGCGCAGCGCATGACGCGGGCATAACGCGCGCCGGTTGCAAAGGCGCGGGCCGCATGAAGCAAGCCGCGCGCGGGAACACGGCGCGGGCACGGGATATGCTCCTTACGAACCGCTTGACGCCCCGCAATGCCAACGCATGGCCCCGACGCACCACGCGTCAATCTTTCGAACACATCATCTCATGCCGAACGAACTCCGCATTGCCGAAGGCTCCCCGTTTCCGCTCGGCGCGACCTGGGACGGAAAGGGCGTGAATTTCGCGCTGTTTTCCGCGAACGCGACCAAGGTCGAACTCTGTCTCTTCGACGAAAAGGGCGAACAGGAAACGAATCGCATCGAACTGCCCGAATATACCGACGAAGTCTGGCACGTCTACGTGCAGGGCCTCGAACCGGGCGCGGTCTACGGCTATCGCGTGCACGGACCTTACGAGCCGGAAGCCGGGCATCGCTTCAATCCGAACAAGCTGCTGCTCGATCCGTACGCGAAGGCGCACGTTGGCACGCAGAAGTGGGACCCGGCGCTGTTCGGCTATACGCTCGACGCCGAAGGCGACGATCTCACGTTCGACGAACGCGACAGCGCGCCCTTCGCGCAGAAGTGCCAGGTCGTCGATCAGACTTTCACATGGACGCACGCGACGCGCGTGCGCGTGCCGTGGGAGCACACGATCTTCTACGAGACGCACGTGCGCGGCTACACGAAGCTGCATCCGGCGATTCCGGAGCACATGCGCGGCACCTTCGAAGGCCTCGGGCAGAAGGAGGTGGTCGAGCACATCAAGAGCCTGGGCGTGACGTCGGTCGAACTGTTGCCGATCCACGCGTTCGTCAACGACAGCTACCTGCTCGACAAGGGCCTCACGAACTACTGGGGCTACAACACGATCGGCTTCTTCGCCGCCGATCCGCGCTATTTCGCGCGCGGGGCGGGCGTCATCGCCGAGTTCAAGGAGATGGTCGACCGGCTGCACGAGGCCGGCCTCGAAGTGATCCTCGACGTCGTGTATAACCACACGGCAGAGGGCAACGAGCGCGGGCCGACGCTATCTTTTCGCGGTATCGACAATGCGTCGTACTACCGGCTGATGCCGGAAGAATCGCGCTACTACATCAACGATACCGGCACAGGCAATACGCTCAATCTTTCGCATCCCCGCGTGCTGCAGATGGTCACCGACAGCCTGCGCTACTGGGTGACGGAGATGAACGTGGATGGCTTTCGCTTCGATCTCGCGACGATTCTCGGCCGCGAGCCCTACGGCTTCGACGAAGGCGGCGGCTTTCTCGATAGCTGCCGCCAGGACCCGATTCTTTCCAGCGTGAAACTGATCGCGGAGCCGTGGGATTGCGGTCCGGGCGGCTATCAGGTCGGCGGTTTTCCGCCGGGCTGGGCGGAATGGAACGACCGCTATCGGGACACCGTGCGCGAGTTCTGGAAGGGCGACGAAGGCGTGTCGCCGGAGCTCGCGAAGCGCATCACCGCGTCGGGCGACAAGTTCAACAAGCGCGGACGCCGGCCGTGGGCGAGCGTGAATTTCATCACCGCGCACGACGGCTTCACGCTGAACGATCTCGTCTCGTACAACGAGAAGCACAACGAGGCGAACGGCGAGGACAACAACGACGGCCATTCGGACAACAAGTCGTGGAACTGCGGCGCCGAAGGTCCGACCGACGACATGGAGATCCGCGCGCTGCGCGAGCGCCAGAAGCGCAATATGCTCGCGACGCTGCTGTTCTCGCAAGGCACGCCGATGCTGCTCGCGGGCGACGAGTTCGGCCGCACGCAGAAGGGCAACAACAACGCGTATTGCCAGGACGACGACATCAGCTGGGTGAACTGGGACATCGACGAAGATGGCCACGCGCTCAACGAGTTCGTACGCAAGCTGACGACGCTGCGTCACACGCTGCCGGTACTGCGGCGCCAGCGTTTTCTCACGGGCGAGTACAACGACGACTTGCAGCTCGCCGACGTCAGATGGCTCGGCACGACCGGCGACGAACTCACGCAGGAGCAATGGGACGATCCGAACATGCGCTGCTTCGGCGTCGTGATGGACGGGCGCGCGCAGGCCACGGGCATCCGCAGGCCGGCATCGGATGCGACGCTGCTGCTTATCGTGAACGCGTATCACGATGTCGTAGATTTCACGCTGCCCGATATTCCTGGCCCCGACGAATGGATCTGCCTCATCGATACGAATGCGCCGATCCGCGAGGAATTGCCTGAATTCGGCTCGGACGAGGTGTATCAGGTGACGGGCCGCTCGCTGCTGTTGTTCGCGCTTCAGCCGCGCGGCGTGACGAAGCGCATGTTCAAGCGACTGGAAGAGGCGCTGACGGACGAAGTGCCGCCTGAAAGCGAAGAGAAAAAAACGGAGGGTTGAGTGGCGCTTTTACGGACGCGATTCGCGACCGGTTATCATGCGATTTTTGCATAGCGACAGGAGGCGGCGCGAGCCGCCTTCTTTTTTCATGATGGTCGATTCTTTCAAGCATGACCGCGCGCCTGCCGAAGGCCGCGCGGCGCCGACGGCATGATCCTGCATGCCATCCTGCGCGTCGCGAGCTGGGATCACCTCGAACGCATCTGGGAATTCATCATCGGCTTTTTTAAATTCCTATGGGGATTGTTGCGCTTTCTCGGCGGCGGCTGATGCGCTGATTCCTCACGCCGAAACGAAAAGGGCCCCGCGCAAGCGGAGCCCCTTTTCGTGCGTGAGCGGATCAAGAAAGCAGATCAGGAATCGCGCCAACTGTCGTCGTTGCTGCCGAGGTCGAGTCCGCCGCCGCCACCTCCGCCGCCGTCGTTCCAGTCGTTCGAGCCGCTGCCCAGATCGAGGCCGCCGCCATTGTTATTGCCGAAGTCGAGGCCGCCGTTGTCGTTCTGCTGCGGACGATCGACGGGTACGTCGCGCTCGATCACACGATCGCGCCCATGCGACAGCGCCTCGCCCAGCAGCACGCCGGTGAGAAGCCCGCCCATGCCGCCACCGAACCCGCCGCCGCCTTGCTGAATGATGACAGGCGGCTGCTGCCCCTGCTGCGGTGGATAGGGCCCTTGCGGCGGATATTGTTGCTGGCCACGTCCGAAGCGCTCGGCTTCCTGCGCATACGGCGAGCCGTTCGGCGCGCCCGCTTGCGCGTTGTTCGCCGCGTTCGGATCGGGCCGGCCCTCGGCGCGCGCCTTCAGGCTCGCGACCTGATTCTCCAGGTCTTCGATCGCATACGGCGGCACAGGATTCTGCGAGTTCGACAGCGATTCGACCATCTCGCGCAACTGCGTTTCCGCGCCTTCGACGTCTTTCAGCAGCGCTTCGTGACCCGGCGCGGTGGAGAGCCGCACGTCGAGCTTGAGCGTGCGCACGTCGTTAAGCAGTTCGGTCGCGCGCTTCATCTGCGTGCGGCGATCGTTCTCGGCTTGACCGTCGTCGCGAGTGCGCGCCCGACGCAGGCCCCAGCGCAGCACGAGCGCGATCGCCGCGATCAGAACCGCGAATCCGATCCACGCGCCCATGCCGATGCCGTGCTTTTGCGGCGCGGCGGCCGCCTGATCCTGATTAAAGGGGTTGCGCGCGCTGGACGTGTTCGCACTGTTCTCCGACCGTGGCGAGATGCTCGCGCGCGTCGCGTCGGCCTGAATGCGGGCCTGCGTTGCCGCGAAGCGCGACGGATCGGTGAAACTCAACGCGGGATCGAGCGCTTTCGCCTGCTGCAGATGCGAAAGGGCGTCGCTATAACGGCCTTCGCGGTCGAGAACCTGCGCGTAGAGATAGTGCGCGTGCGCGTTCTTCGGATGCGCGCCGAGCACTTCGCTCAGTTGCGAGTCGGCCTGTTGCCAGTTGCCCTGCGTCATCGACTGCTCGACCTGCTGCGCGGTCGGCAATGCGAACGCGAGCGGGGAAGCGAGCGACAGCGACAACGCCAGAGCCGTCAGAGTCTTTTTCATGATGCGGGCCGGACGCGATGAACGTCCGTCTCCTGTCGATGCTGCGAACGGGTGATGCAAATCGTATTGCTCAAGGTAACGCATATTCGTGCGACGCGTGGCGCGCCCGGAGGTTCGCCGCGCGCGCTTTTCAGATATCGGCGCTTATCAGCACTTGCCAGCACTTATTGCGCCGGCGGATTCAACTGTTTTTTCAGCGCTTCCAGACGATCTTCGACGGAAGGTCCGCGATTGAGTTCGGCGAGCTTGTCGTCGAGCGCCTTGCCGGACTTCTGATCAGCCGAATTCAGGCGTGCATCGGAGCGGGCGTTGGCGAGTTGAACCTTGTCTTCGAGCTTCTGAAAGTCCTCCGAAAGATTCTTTCCGCCGATGCCGCCCAGCGCCGTCGCCGCGGTGTCCTTCGCCTGCGCGATCTGCTGCTTCGCCTGAAGGATGTTCGAGCGCGCGTTGAGATCGTTGCGGCGCTGACGCATGTCCGCGATCTGCTGCTTCAGGTGGTCGACCGAGGGCACCAGCGTTTGCAATTCCGCCGCGAGCGCGTCGCGTTCGGTTTCGGCATTGGCCTGCGCCGCGAGCGCTTCGCGCGCGAGGCCTTCGTCGCCCGACTGCAGCGCGCGCTTCGCGCCGTCTTCGTACTTCTTCGCTTTGTCGGCGGCGGCGTCGCGCTTGCTTTGCTGCGTTGCGACCTGCGCTTCGATCTCGATGAGCGAGTTCTCCGCCTTCGCGATGCTTTCGTCGAGCTCGCGCACGATCTGGCGTGCGTCGCGCGAAGCGTCCTGCATGGTGTCGGCGGCGTCGTTCAAGAGGCCTTTGACCGTGCGCGTGATGGAATCGAAAAGCGACATGTATTTCTCCTGGATGAATACGGCGGCGTGCACTCGGTTCACCTGCCGCGCGGCTCGAATGTGAGGCGCAACGCGCGCGATTGCAAGCGCACGTGAGCTTCGCGTGTACGCCGGGTTTACCCGTTCATTAGATCACGCCGTGGCTTAATCGGGACTTAATCGGGACTTACGGGAAGGTTAAGGAGTGTAACGGCGCGCCTTGCCGGAAAAGGTCGGGCAGGGCGCTGACGATCAGCGCTCGGAATGCGTGTCGTCGGTCAGGGAGGCATCGTCGCCCTGATCCGTATCGTGCTCGATTTCGTCTTCGGATGCAGCGGGACCGGGATGAGCTTGCGGCACGGCACGCGCCTGCGCCGCGCGTTTGGTCGCGCTCGCCGCCGCCTCGCGGGCCTCGCGCGCGGCGGCTTTCGCGGCGACGCTTTTTAGCGCGGCGTTGAGGGGATCGGGCGTCTTGGGCGGGCGCAGACGATCGACGATGCCCGCGACCTTGATCTGCTCGCTCGTCGCGTTGAAGTTCAGCACCGCGCGGCGCATGAGCTCGCTCACGCTGATGCCGAGGGAGTCCGCTGTGTTGCTGATGGCCAGCTTCTGCGCGGGAGTCACGAAAACAACGATGCGTTCGCTGGGTTTGGTCGTCATGAGCGGCTCGCAAACAGTAAGGCGATCGTAATAAGACGACCGCAACTTCGTTCATCAAACGGCACGACATCTTGACCGCAGGCTCGCGAGAGGCGTTTGGGGAACCTGCGATCCATTCAACCATCATATCGGTTTGCGCGCGGCCGTGCGTGTGTGAACCACCTCGCATGACACGCAATGAGCGTGGCGCAAAAACGGCGCGCGATCAACGACTTGGCTATTTTCTCATACGGTTGTCCACACGGCTCTCCACACTTTCTGTGGGTAACCCAACGTTCGTGCGCATTTGCGCCGGCTAGCGGCACTTACTTACAAAAAATTCCGGCAGGTTTTGGGGTGGCGCGCGCGAATTCTTTAAAATGCACCGTTACCCTCGGTCGAAAGCCGGCCCGCACATTCGCTCGTCCCGTGTTTGCAGTAGCGTCGTCTCCGGCGCATCGCAGCGTGGCAGCGCGCGCGCCTGACAGCGCGCGGAACGAATCCAGTCATGCCTATCATCAAACGACCCGACTCATCGAAATCCTCGCGATACGAACGCGAACCCGATCGCGAACCCCGCTGGAACGACTCTCGCAACGACTCACGCAATGACTCGGGCGGCCGCGACGGCGGCGGACGCAACGGCGGTGGCGGCCGCAATGGACGCAACGGTCGAAACGATCGCAATGACCGCGGCGGCCGGGGCCGTTCTCCGCTTGCGCGCATCGCGCTCTGGCTTGCGGGCCTCGCGGCCATCGGCGGGATGATCGGGGCGCTCATCGTCGGCTATGCGCTCGTCGTCATGAAGCCGAATCTGCCGTCGCTCGATGCGCTCATCGACTATCGGCCGAAGGTGCCGCTGCGCGTCTACACGGCCGATCACGTGCTGATCGGCGAGTTCGGCGAGGAGCGTCGCAGCCTCGTGCGCTTTCAGGACATTCCCGATCAGATGAAGAAGGCGGTTCTCGCGATCGAGGATTACCGTTTCTACGAACACGGCGGCGTCGACTTCATCGGCATCTTGCGCGCGGGCGTGAGCGATCTGATGCACGGCGGCGCATCGCAGGGCGCGAGCACGATCACGATGCAGGTCGCGCGCAACTTCTTTCTGTCGAGCGAGAAGACGTATACGCGCAAGGTCTACGAGATGCTGCTCGCCTACAAGATCGAGAGCGCGCTCACGAAGGATCAGATTCTTGAGCTGTACATGAACCAGATCTATCTCGGCGAGCGCGCGTACGGTTTTTCGGCTGCGGCTCGCGTGTACTACGGCAAGGACCTGAAGGACATCACGCTCGCCGAAGCGGCGATGCTCGCGGGTCTGCCGAAAGCGCCGTCGGCGTATAACCCGGTCGTCAATCCGAAGCGCGCGAAGGTGCGTCAGCAGTACATCCTGAAGCGCATGTTCGACCTGAATTTCATCACGCGCGAGCAATACGATCAGGCGAAGGCCGAGGAAATCCACACGAAGTCCGCGGGCACCGAGTACGGCGTGCATGCGGAATACGTCGCGGAAATGGTGCGGCAGATGATGTACGCGCAATACAAGGAAGAGACCTACACGCGCGGCCTCACGGTGACGACCACCATCGATTCCGCCGATCAGGACGCCGCGTACAAAGCCGTGCGCAAAGGCGTGATGGACTACGAGCGGCGGCATGGCTATCGCGGGCCGGAGGGCAACATCAATTTGCCGTCGAACGCGGATGACCGCGCCGAGGCAATCGACGACGCGCTCGCGGATCATCCGGACAACGGCGAGCTCGTCGCGGCGGTCATCACGACTGCGAGCCCGAAGCAGGTGAGCGCGCAGTTCGTCGGCGGCGATACGGCGACCATCGCGGGCGATGGCCTGCGCTTCGTGGCGGCGGCGCTGCGCAACAATGCGTCGAAGGCGCTCGCGATCAAGCCCGGCTCGATCGTGCGTCTCGCGAAGGACGACAAGGGTAACTGGCAGCTCACGCAGTTGCCGCAGGTCGAAGGCGCGCTCGTCTCGATGACGCCGCAGGACGGGGCGATCCGCGCGCTCGTCGGCGGTTTCGACTTCAACAAGAACAAGTTCAATCACGTGACGCAGGCGTGGCGTCAGCCAGGATCGAGCTTCAAACCGTTCATCTATTCGGCGGCGCTCGACAAGGGTCTTGGACCGGCGACCATCATCAACGACGCGCCGCTGTCCTTTCCGGCGACGGGCGGCGGCGACGCGTGGGAACCGAAGGACGACGATCAGCCCGACGGCCCGATGTCGATGCGCACCGGCTTGCAGAAGTCGAAGAACCTCGTGTCGATCCGCATTCTGTCGTTTATCGGCACGGGCTACGCGCAGGACTTCGTCACGCAGAAGTTCGGCTTCGACAAGGACAAGACGCCGCCTTATCTGCCGCTCGCGCTCGGCGCGGGTCTCGTCACGCCGTTGCAGCTTTCGGGTGCGTACTCGGTGTTCGCGAACGGCGGCTATCGCATCAATCCGTATCTGATCGCCGATGTCGCCGATGCGCGCGGCAGCGTGGTATCGCGCGCCAGTCCGCTGATCGCCGGCAGTAACGCGCCGCAGACGCTCGAACCGCGCAACGCGTACATCATGAACAGCCTGCTGCATACGGTCGCGACGCAGGGCACGGGCTCGGGCACCAACGTGCTCAAGCGCAACGACCTGCAGGGCAAGACCGGCACGACCAACGACGCGAAGGACGGCTGGTTCGCGGGCTATCAGAAGCAACTCGTCGCGGTCGCGTGGATGGGCTACGACCAGCCGAAGACGCTCGGCAGCCGCGAGTTCGGCGCACAGCTCGCATTGCCGATCTGGGTGGAGTACATGGGACGCGCGCTACGCGGCATTCCGCAAGCCCAGATGGACAGGCCGGACGGCGTCACCACGGTCGACGGCGAACTGTTCTACGCGGACCGCACGCCGGGCGCGGGTTTTGTCGCGAGTATCGGGCTGGACAACGGCAATCCGATGGCGGGCGACGCCACCACGATGGGCGGCGTGGGACCGGCGGGCATGCAGGCGCCGCCGGCGCCGCAAGTCACGACCGACGAGCGCAAGCAGATCATGGATCTGTTCAGCAAGCACTGATGTGACTACGCGTAGTCGATAAAAAAGCGCGCCGGGCGTAAAGCCCGGCGCGCTTCGCATTTGAAATGCGTGATTTCAGTGGCCGACCGTCGCCGCCGACTTCACGTCGCAGTTCACATTGATCGTCGATTTGTCCGCGAACGAAAGGATGAGGGGAATCGTCGAGCCGACCTTGAGCGGCTTGGCCGGTTCTTCGAGCATCAGGTGATAGCCCTTCGGCGCGAAGCTCAGGGTGCCGTGCGCGGGGACATCGACGGAATCGACTGGCGACATCGTCGCCGTGCCGTTCTTGCTTTCCGACTTGTGCATCATCGTCATGCCGAACGCGGGCGTCTCGGCGGCCGTGAGCGTCGCGGGCTTGTCGCCGTTGTTCGCGACGGTGAAATAGCCCGATGACGGCAGATTCGGCGGCATGGCGCGAACCCAGCAATCATGGGCTTCGAGCGTCGCGGCCTGAGCGAACGATGCGCAGGCGAGCGCGCCTGCGAGTACGGCGATTTTTTTCATTGTGTCCTCACTTGACGGTGAAGTTGTAGTGACCTTGCGTGCGATGTCCATCGGCGGCGACCACGCTCCATTGCACCTTGTAGACGCCCGGTGCGAGATCAGGAAGCGCGACGCTCATGTGCTTCTTGTCATGGTCATCGACGGTGGAATTTGCGGTGTTGACCTGCGTGCCCTGGGCATTGGTGACGATGAGCTTGCTGAAGGTCGGTTCGAGCGCTTCGCCGAATTCGATTGCGACTTCGTGCGGCGCGCTGACCGTCGCGCCGGGGCCGGGTTGCTGCAGCTTCGGCAATGCGTGCGCGAACGCAAGTTGCGCCGAGCCGATGAACGCCAGCGCGAGGGCGCCGCGCATCAACGATGATGAAAACATGATGTGTCCTTGCGTGCCCGAAGCCGTTGGTGCTTCGGGCGATGTGTGTCACGTGCGAATGGAAGGCTTCGTCTCGCGCGGTGCGACGAGTGAAGCCTCTGTGTGCGGATGCGAATCAGCCGAAGGCGGGCGGGGCGCGCGGTTGTGCGGCGCTGAGTAAGTCGCGGCGAGGTGCGTCGGCGATAGCGTGCGCCGCGAAAACGTCGCGTGGTGCAAGAGCGGAAAACATCCGATCGAGCGATACCGGCGGCGTGGGCGCGTGCGCGATGAGATCGCAATAAGCGCATGCCTGCAGATGACCGATGCCATCGTGCTTCGGAGGATGTGAGTCCCGCGGCGGCTGGACGTCGGTTGCGCACACGGAAGCGAGCAACGATTCGATGCGCGCGTGTTCGAGCGTCTGCGATGCGGCGGGCGCGAGCGAGAGCAGCAGGATCGCGCACATCGCAGCGAACCCGCCGATCTTCCCGATGATGCCCCGACGCAAGTGATGCATGCCGCGCTCGTTCCGTTCCGTTCCGTTGCCGATATAGCGACGATGATGAACGAGCGATTATGCCACGTGAGTTTGCATGCTCTTTACTATGGGACGGGACGCATCGACGCGGCCCCGATTCTCTGTGTTCTCTCTTTTCTTCGATGAGAGTGAATGGGGGCTTGCGGCAACTTAAGCGATACCTTATACTCTTTTCTTCGACGGACGCGGGGTGGAGCAGTCTGGCAGCTCGTCGGGCTCATAACCCGAAGGTCGTAGGTTCAAATCCTACCCCCGCAACCAACATTAAGGCTTCGCGCGATTTCCCGGATTTTTGGGTGCAGCATCTTCCCAATGTGGGAAAAATCGGCAAGAGGTTGGCAAGACCGTCGCATCATCAAACCCGCTTTCGAGCGGGTTTTTTGTTTTCCGCCTTCCATCGCGCACATGAGCGAGCTCATTCGAACAATATGAGACATCGGCTGATCGCAGCGGCCGCCGTATCAGCGATGGGGATGGGGACCGCGGTTGAACAAACTGACGTCTGAATAACAGTTCCGCCCCGATCGGCAGGCGGAATTAAAACGCGTGGTCGGTCAAAAACTTCGGTCCCGCACCCCGCTTATCGACTCATTACTTCTGGCCCGGCGAGCATTCGCCGCGAAATAGCGCCCATTCCTCGCACGACTGGCCACCGGGAAAGCGGCACATGCCGAGTTGGCCGTTGCCCGTATCGACGATTTGCAGCGTCCCGCCTTGGCGAGTGCAGTTCACAGACGCTGGATTGGCAAGTCCTATCCGTGCGGTGGACTGCGAAGCGGGTTGATCCGTGGATGCACCTGCGGTCGACGGCTGCGGTTGCGTACAAGCCGGCAACAAAAAAAGACTTGCGATTAGGACGGTTAAGGGCTTGAGCATGGATCTGCAATCTCCGGATAAGTACTAAGCGATCCTTGACTATATCAACGGCGATTGCTGGCGTCGAACCCAATGCCTTGATTCCGTGCCTCGACGTGCCGCCGGCGGCGGGGCGTGCCGGGCCTCGATTGCTGGCTGGCGACACAGCAGCGCGTCGCGTCATACTCGGTCGAGCAGGGTTCGTTCGCGTCCGACAACAAGGTTGCGCAGCTGCAGGAATTGACGCAACGCCTCGCGTTCGGCGGGCGCAAGATGAGTCGCGATGGGTTTCTGCTCGAGCTTGAGTCGCTGTATGGCTCGCTCACGATTGTCAATTGTTAAGACGCCTGACGAGACTTGTCGTGGTTATAACTTGGGAAGGCTCGACTATCAACGCCGCAGTTTATCGGGTCTGTCGCTGAGATCCACCTCACCGAGATCCGCACGAACGCGCAAGCGTCGTAATCGAGCACCGCGCAACCGTCAGGTGTCGACCCACGTAGGCAGCGATGGGTCTGTACCGCTGCTGATCTGCCTGCGCTGACGAACCATCGCACGCCGTTGCAGCAGGCCGCATCCATCGTGATGGAGAGCTTCGCGAACGCGCATTGCCGAGAGCGGCGAACCACGGCGGTTCACTGAACGTGCCGCAACCCGATATCACGCGAGGGGCCGCTGCCACGGACGGAAGCGTCATTGAAATTGGGGCGCCGGCATGAGCTTCCGGAAGTGGCGATCGCCCGTCTACCCGCGTTGCACAAACCGCGGTAGTGAAAATTCAGACAATTCGTATATGACTGATTGTTGCAAAGGAGAATAATCGCCGGTTCTTTGCGCGTTTCCTTCCTGAGAGGAAGTCGCAACCCAAACTATAAGAAGAAGCGGGCTGATGAATAATAAGCTGTACAAATTGGTCTTCAATAAGACTCGCGGCATGATGATAGCGGTAGCCGATTTCGCCACGGGGCATGGCGGCCAAGGTAGCGGCGCGCAGCAGGCTCCTGCCGCGCCTTTGCAACAGTCTGGTTTGATCCTTCCGCTTCGCGCCGTCGCACTGGCTGCGATGCTAATGCTTGGCACGGTCTCGACGCTTTCGCTTGCGCAAATCGTGGCCGCTCCGGGGTCGGGCGCGCACGTCATTCAAACGCAGAATGGTCTGAATCAGGTAAACATCGCGAGGCC
>NZ_FCOJ02000045.1 GCF_001545035.1 Caballeronia glebae | reverse complement strand
CTTTCGACACGCACCGTTCGGGTAGACCGTCGAAGTTCAATCGTGCCGCACGACATAATTCGGAAGGGCATATAGTGGCGGCTATCTCTATCAAGAGATAGCCGCCATACGACCGCGATGCACCTGCTGCAGTCCGGCGTCGACATCACGGTCATTGCACTTTGGCTTGGGCATGAGAGTCCGTCAACAACACACGGATACATCGAAGCAGATCTGGCAATGAAAGAGCGCGCTTTGTCAGCCATCGCCCCACTGACGACCCGTCGCTCGCGCTACCGGCCACCGGACGCGCTGCTGAAATTCCTGGAGGCGCTTTGATTATGTCGAGTAATTTGTGGCGGAATCCTGATGGCTCAGGACCGCCACCCTCGCTCCGCATAATCCGCAACTGTGCATAATTGCGGTTATGCTCAGATCAGCATAAACGCAAGAACTATCTGTTCGTCGGCTCTGACAGCGGGGGCGAGCGAGCCGCCGCGATGTATAGCTTGATCGGGTCGGCAAAGCTCAACGGGATCAACCCGCGCGCCTATCTGGAGTACGTCCTGACCCATATCGCTGATCACAAGATCTCACGCATCGACGAATTGCTGCCTTGGAACGTGACCGACAAACTGAAGCTGGCCACTCCGCCTACGCCCTTAACCGGGTAGATCTGGATAGATTTGCGTGGATCGTGTCCACGATTGCCGATCATGGAGACGATCCCCCGTGATCTATACGAACCTCACCACGACAGCGCCATCATGCCTCACGCGCGCGCGAATCAGGGACTGGCCCAGCCGAGTCGCTTACGGTAAAACTCGAGCGATTGAGTATATTCGTCTTTTGCTGGCGCGCAACAATCCGCGTGTGACTACGTTTCACGCTCAATGCGAGCACAAGCCGCGACACGCTGAGGGGCGGTTCTTTGCGAATCTTCTAGAGGCGGTAGGCGATCCTGACCCAAACGGAGGTTCTAACACGTCAAAACGAATGCGCCTGACGCTGCGAATTCGACAGGCGGCTTCCTGCGCGGGCAGCGGCGTCGTGCTGCTCTTCTGCGACGAAGCTCAGCGCTATAACGACAATGAATACGAGTGGCTGCGTGATGTTCATGACGCTCTCGACAGGCAGCAGATCAAGCTGTTCACGTTCCTCGTCGGTCAGCAAGAGCTGCTCGGCCAGAAACACGCGATGCAGGTCGCCGGCAAGACTCAGATCGTTGCGCGCTTAATGGTAGAGGAACTCGTATTCTCTGGCATTCGGAATGCGCACGACGTTGCGACGTGCCTGAACGGCTACGATCACACGGCCTATCCGGAAGAGAGTGACTGGAGCTTCTCGCGCTTCTATGTACCGCGAGCGTTCAATTCAGGCTTTCGGCTTGTCAACGACGCGGATACGCTGTGGAGAGCGTTCGAGGCACCTCATCACAAGGCAAATCTCCCTGGCGAGCTTGAGGTACCGATGGAATCGTTTACGCGAGCGGTCGAGATCGTCCTAAAAGACGAGCTACGCGATGGTCGCGGGTATCGTCCAGATGAGGTCCTCTGGGAGCACGCGGTGCGACAGTGCGGATACGTACAGTCTCGTCATGCCACGGGACGCGTCCTCGTCGCCGCGGCATAGAACGATGCCGCTCCTGGAGCTTAAGTTCCCAATCCTCACACTTGATGAGAGCAGTCTGTCTCCTGCGCTCGGTTATCTTTTCCAGAGAAGCTGGATCTATCCTCACGAGTCTCTGGTTTCGATTCTGTGGAAGTTTGAGCGAGCCAACGCTTTGTCTGGGGCGATTGTCGCGCGATTCATGGGTCCCGACATCGATCCTTACGAGGGCGTGGCACCATACCGTGATCTGATTGACGTACGCCACCTATGCGAACATCTGCGATTGCCAGCCGACATTGTGCGAATGGCAGTCATTGACCGAATGGGCGAGCAACGGTACAGCGATGTGTTTCGCTTTTGCCGACGATGTCTTTCGCATGGGTATCACAGCGTTCTGCACCAACTCGAGTCTATAACTCTATGCCCGGGTCATCGAACCGTCTTGGAATCGGGCCGCTCTCGCCACTCTACAAGGGAGCAGCCACCTCCGCGAAATGAATCTGTCAACGCCATCTACTCGCGAAGTTGTCAATTGGGTATATTTTTATAATCGCCGCTGCTGATCTGATGCTTTTTCGACAGGCGAACTGAAACAGGAGCGATCGATCAGAGTGTTGCGAGCTGGCACGGCGCTAGCCTCGACAGCGTTCGAGAAAACACCGTGTGAACTTGCTGCGAAGCCTTGGCTTTAACGGCCGTTGATTTTCCGGAGTCCATCCCGCCTGACAGTACGGAGCAAGGCAATTCGCGCATCGGTAGCGTGCCTCAAGCGATTGGGCGCATATCCGATACGCGGACTGCTGTGAGCAACGACGACACACGGCGAAACGCGCACCGGCTTCTCAATGTAGCCGTCGAACGGGTTCGGAACCTGCATCAGCCGTGGGCGTTCGTCGGCCAAGGCATCTTCGACGCTCAGTTCCGGCCATTGTGGATGTCTCAGCTGCTTCCAGGCCTGTTGGCATCGCTCCGCCAACCATATGTTGAGGACCTCGAGCGACTCCCATCGAATATTGATTGCATCGTGCCAAATCTGTCGACGCCGGTCTTGAACGTTCTTCTCAACGATGCCTTTCTCCCAGCCGGCCGCTCGGTTGCAGAATTCAGGCTCGAAGAGATAGTGGCCGCACATTGCGTTGATAGCTCGCTCGTTGCCCGGCCCAATGCGGCGGCGACTGCGCAGGCGGGCAACGACAACTGGACGGTGCTGCAGCAAAGCGGCGTCGCCAACCAGTACGCCGGTTATCAGGCGGGACAGTACAACCGTTCGATCGCGGTGCAGAACGGCAGCGGTAACGAAGCAACGGTTACGCAGATCGGAAACTCGATGTCGTCGCAGGTGACGCAGCTCGGTACCAACAACGAGATTTCGATTCTGCAGAACCGGAATGGCTCGGGACTGTCGGTCACGCAGACTGGCGGTGCGAGGGCGGCAGTCCTCATGAAGTAGGCAGTGATCCTTGCCGGCGATATGCCGGGGCGAGGAGACCAGGAAGTTTGATTTCGGTGTGGATGTGGTGAATGGGGTGGAATCGGTGGTCGGCGGGGGCTGGCTGCCTTTAGGGTTACGAATTGCTGTAATTAAAACATCAATCAACGAGGCATAAAAATGAAAGTCAAGGCAATCACCATCGCTATGGGTCTGGCAGCACTGGCATCGACGTCGGCATTCGCCGATTCGAGCTTCGAAGGCGCAACGGTCAACCAGTTCGGCAACGGCAACATCGCGGGTGTGACGCAGACGAATTCGCACAACGACAAGGTGAACGTGCTGCAATCCGCAGACGGCGCGAACGCCAGCGTCAGTTCGGACGCAGGCGGCTACAACGTCACCGATATCCAGCAAAGCGGGAACGTCAAGGGTGCGTCGAAGCTGAGCGCGACCGTCACGCAAAAGCAGACGACCGGCGAAAATACGACGGTCCGCCAAAACGGCAACAGCCTCACCGCGACGATCTCGCAAACGTCGTCGATGTATGACACCGACACGGTCAAGCAGGCCGGCAAGAACGCGACGGCCTCGATCACCCGCAATGGCTCGGCCTACAACACGGTCAACATCGATCAGGGCACGGGCATGACCTCGGGCCAGACCGACGGCGCCAAGGCGACCGTCACGCAGACCAACACGGTGGCCAACACGGTCGACATCTTGCAAGGCGGCAAGGCGGGCATCGCGACGATCGACCAGCGTGACGGCGGCTACAACCACGCGCGCGTCGAGCAGACGGGCGGCGGCACGGACGCCACGATCGAGCAATGGTCGGAAGTGGGCGATCACGCGTCGATCAAGGAGAGCGACGCGGCACGTTCGCGCATCCACTCGGAATACGGCGGCAATAACACGAACACGATCGTACAGAGCGGCGCCAACGCACCGCACTACGCTCAAATCAACCAGAGCTACGCCACCAACGATACGACGACGATCATCCAGACCGGCTCGCAATACAACGAAGGCTACATCGACCAGATCCGTTCGTCGAACGACACGGCGCTCCTGATTCAGGACGGCGACACCAACAAGGCGGCGGCGCGCCAGAACTACGGAAGCGGCAACACCGTCATCGCGGCGCAAGTCGGCGCGCACAACAAGATGGATCTGACGCAGCAGGCCGCGTTCGAGTCCACGTTGCTGGCCGGTCAGCTCGGCGGCTACAACGACATCAAGGCATCGCAGTCGGGCGCGAAGGAAGATCTGACCATCGCCCAGGTCGGCGACCTCAACAGCGCGAACGCTTCGCAAGCGGGTTCGTACAACACGGCATTGATTACGCAAGCCGGCTTCGCCAACACGGCTACGACGGCACAAAGCGGTGTGGGCAATGCGACGGTCGTCAATCAGGCCGGTGCGTTCAACAAGGCGAATATCGCTCAGAAGTAAGAACGACGATGGTTTGAGCCCTTTGCGGGCGGCGAGCGGCTTTCGAGGCTGCTCCCCGCCTGCTTTTTCGTTGGCGGTAACCTTCGGGTCATGACGGCGAAACGCGACACTTAGATCGCAATCAGAAATCGATTTGCGCGAATACGCGCTCATCGATGAGCCGGCGCGGCGATTGTTAGGATATGCACCGACCGAAAGCCTGTGGGCTTCGCTGAAGGTCGCACGACTGCACGGTCGGCACTTCGCGACGCGGCGTGATGCGACGGATGAAATTATCGACTGGCTCGGCTTCTACAATGCCCGCCGACTGCATTCGACATTGAACTACGTCAGCCCCATGACGTTCGAGAAGAATTGGCCGCCGCTCAGCGAGGGCAAGGGGCCTGATGTCTTCAGCTATGGGATTCGTGAAACAGGGGCAAGGTCAGTCTCGGTCGATACGCCCGGTGCAGTAGCCAGCCGTGGCATGTTCGATCGGACGCAACGCGAACATCTCTTCGCCGTAGATGCTGAGCGTCAACACCGCCAGCGCAGGTTGCTGCGCGCGCAACCCGGTTCCGAGCGTCAGGCGAACGCCGTTGCGAGGGACCGCGTAGTCATCAATCAGCAACAGCCGGATGCCGGGTTCAGGCTGCATGGACTGCTTCGAGCGGAAAACACAAGCTGAACGTGGTGCTTGCGCCGGGCTTGCGATATCGACGAGCCGTACGCGTTTGCTGCTCCGGTAGGGTCACGAGGTCGGTCGCCACCTGCGCACACTCACGAAGCCTATGGGTATGCAGGCGCTGTATTGCAGGCCGAACCTGAGCCTGCGCAACGCAAAAGCGCATGATCGGCCTTACTTGCTGCGCGGTCGACGCGCGCCCATGGCGGCATCTTCGCACCAGCTTACATGGCAGTTTGTACGTTGTTATATAATTCGTAGTCCTATTAACAAATATTATTGCAGTAGCGTTTTGGTGGTAAAGTTGAAGAATGCCAATCTACTATAGAGAGCAGGGCCGTGGCGCAGGGTGCAGACAACTTTGACGACGACGAGGCATTCGAGTCGTTTCCCGACCCGGAAGTCGCGCGCATCATGCTCGAACTCGACCGGACCATCACGCGGCGCCGCCGTGCGGGCGCGATAGTCCACATCGTCGAAGGACGCGCCGTGCCCCTGCCCGTCAAACCCAGCCATATTGAATTGCGGGTCATGACCGTTCTCGCGCAGACCTATGGCCCGTTGCTCTTCGGCAAAGAATTCGAGCCCGCGCTCGAGCACATCGCGAAATGCGGTGCCGTGGTCCTGGTACAGCGGGTCTTGTGGGGCGACTCGCCGGAAGACCGTGGTCTCGCCGCGCCCCTGCTCGACGCGCGGATCCCGTTCGAGATCCTGTGCGGCACCTGGCCTGATGTGTTCATGGCGCAGGCGCATGCCGAGCTGCAGGGTTTCCGGCCACGGCCCCCCGACCCGCGCATGGAATCGGATGATGGGGAGCGCGACGATGGCTGAAGTTCGATTTGTTTGAACCGCCGCTGCGCCGGAAGCGCTGACGCATAGTCATTCGGCGAACAAATCGGGACCGAAGGCTTCGTAGTGGATTTTCGACTCGCGGATATCTAGCGCTTTCAAGGCATCATGCTGCGCTCTCATGAACGGAATGGGACCGCAGATGTAGTAGTCGGCCGCGGGAAGCAGAACCTTGTCGCGCAGATCACTCAAATTGATGAAGCCTGGCCTGTCGTAGTCTTTTCCAGGCACGTCACCCGGCAAGGGCGAGTCATAGTAGATCACGGCGGTAAAATTTGGGTAAGTCGCTGCAGCTTGCCGAAGGCGGTCACGCATTGCGTGAACGGCGCTATTTCTTGCGCCATGCACGAAAATGACCTGTCTGTCTGGATTCTGAATTGCGCGTTTCAGCATGCTTACCATTGGCGTAAGGCCCACGCCACCGCTGATCAAGACGATAGGCGTTTTCGCGTTGACGTCGATATGAAAGGTGCCATACGGAGCGGCTACCTTTACTTCGTCGCCCACCTTCAGATCCTCATGGAGCAGGGATGACACGTAGCCGGCAGGCCGCGCTCCGTCGCCTTCCTCGCGTTTAATCGAGATACGGTAGCTGTGGCCGTTCGGCATGTCCGACAGACTGTATTGCCGGATCTGCTGAAGTTGAAGTGTCGGTACGTCTACTGCGATGCTGACATATTGACCAGGCTCGAAATTGATGACCGGTTGACCGTCAGCGGGTTCCAGGACGAAGGAGGTAATGACGCTGCTTTCAGGCTGTTTGTCCCTCACGACGAACGTTCGCCAGCCGTTCCAGCCGCCGAGCTGGCTCGCCGACTTTTCGCGCAACTGCGCTTCCATGCCCATGAGCGCGTCTGCAAGGTTGCCGTAGGCCTGAGCCCAAGCAGCGATAATGTCATCGGTAGCCGCATCGCCGAGCACCTCCTTGATCGCGCCAAGGAGATGCTCACCAACGATGGGATAGTGTTCAGGCCGGACGTCGAGGCTGGCATGTTTGTGAGCGATATTGTTGAGCACGGAAGCAAGGCTGCTCGGGTTTTCAATATTCTCCGCGTAGGCGTATACGGCTCGAGCAAGCGCTTGTTGCTGCTGCCCCTGATCCTGATGCGCCATGTTGAACACATTCTTGAGCGCTGGTTGGGCTTCAAAGAGTCGCGAATAAAAGCGTTGGATGATGGTGTAGCCGTGCTGCGCGAGGACCGACGCCGTGGCCTTAACGATATCCTTCGTTCGCTGAGTCAGCATGTGGGTTGCTCCTGGATTTAAGTCGTACAAGTGCCGCGCCGAAGCTCAGCGAGTCGACATCACGACGGAGGGCGGCACTTTTCTCGGATTCCACACCCGCAGTCACATTTCTGGCGACCGCAACCGAGCCGCATACGCCGCCATGTGGATCCAAAACCAATGCGAAGGTCATCTCGACGTAAAGCTGGCGACCGTCTTTATGAGTCGCGCGGGTGAGGGTCGCTCGTCCATTCAGTCTAGTCGCGCCCGCTGTCACCGCCTTCTCAAAACTGCGCCAATGTGCATCTCGCAGGCGGGGCGGAATAATCAAGTCAAGGCTTTGCCCCATCGCTTCTGCGCCGGCGTATCCGAATAGAGCGACTGCGCTGCGGTTCCAGCGCACGATCGTTCCAAGTCGGTCTGCAAAGATGACTGCGTCGGCTATCTGGTCGAGAATCCAATCTCCGGCCACGGTCGAGTCTTCCATGATGTCATCTGTCGAGTTCAGCAAGCCAATGATGGAGCGGTCGATGCGCGCGCAACACATGAGAGTCATGTCGCGTCGTGCTGATCTTGTGCAGCGAAGCGTACTCACGCGATTCGACAAGAACAGTTCGCGTTTCTGTGCGCTTCCTTGACGCAACCATAGGGCCCCCGCGAGTCAAATCGCCATCCCTCCGTGTTCGCACTAGATAGCTGCGATCTTCTGGGTTCCCGACGCCCCAAGTCGCTCGTTGCGCAAAATCGTACGCCCGCTTCTATGAAACGGCGGGAACAACTTCGATCAACGCGAGGCCGATGAGGGCTCCGAGGGCTGCGCTCGTCAGTTTCGGGAGGCCAGTTGTTCAGATGAAGTGTGCTCAGTAGGGCACTGACCAAGACTACGCCGGGCAGGGCGAGCACGACGCTCAGGCGGGCCGTTTCAAATTCGCTTGTGACCAGCATATCCGTTCCCCGGAAACATTGGTCAAAATATATCACGATATGATGCAAAAGATTGATGCGGTGCGCAAACACAGCTCACCCGGAAAAGCTCATCCCAGACGGCTGACGCTAGACAATAGCTACGCGACCAGGGATTTCGCGGTGCTTCGCGCGCACGTGCAGCGCATCCCGCCCACGGTAATCGCGTGCACCTACTACGATCCCAATCAGGATGCGCACGCGGCGACGCCTGGCGCCATAGACCGGCACCCGGTACCATGCTCGACGGCATTCATATTCAGCGACACCGACGGCATCTGCCCACATGAAACATTTGAAAAGAGCGACGATCATTCAGATCGATGACAGGCGAAGACCAATGCGCATACATCACAATGTGATACATTTGGGGCAAGGGGTGCGCTCGGTGCCGGTTCAACAGAGAACGTGGGGTGCGAACATCGGTGCGCTTGTCAATCTAAAGGCCGGCGGTTCCAGGCCCGGGCGGAACACTCACGCTGGCGTTGAAGCGCTGAGTCTCTGAGATTGAATCAGGTTTTGCGGAGGGCGTCTTTCCTCGGCTATGGCATCACAGCCGACGGCATGCTCCTACGGTTTTTTACCGCCTCTCAACGTCGGTAAATCACGCTTCGAGGTATTCGAAGCCGCGTTTCAACGCCAGAGTGCGGGGAGGGACCATGGCCACCTATCGGCGCATTTTATTGTGCTACAACGGCACACGAGAGGGACGCTGCGCGTTACGTCTCGGTGCTGAACTCGCGCGACAGCTTGGCGCTGAAACGCATCTCCTTGCTGTGGTCGACGATGCCGCGTGGGCGCGAGGTCTTGACGCGGTACCGGCAGTTGCCTTCGATTTCGAGGAGATGTCAGCGAAAGAAGTATTGCGTGAAGGAGTGAGCAAACTGTCGCAACTCGGTGTAGCGGCGTCCGGCCACTTCGCGATCGGAAATCCCATGAATCAGATCCCCCGGTTCGCCGAGGAACTGAAGATCGACCTCATTGTGGTTGGGCACCATCGGAGCGGCCTTCTTGCACGATGGTGGACCGGACAAGATGATGGTCGGCTACTCGACCGAGTTTCGTGCAGCGTACTTGTTGCGATGGATCTACAACCCCAACAGCCCCTGTGATTTGCCGGAGAAGCGTGTCTCTCTGGCACGGGCTCCATTGCGTTCAGCGATGGTTGGAGGCGAAGGTCGTCCGGCCGAGAATAGGGCCTTCGCAGGGAGACGACTGATTTTTCGACCTCCTTTTCTGTGCGCCTGGCTACGCCGCCAAAAATGGCATGATGTTGAAGATGTGTTTGGTCGGCTCTTGGAGCAGCGGCGCTTCGAAATTCGATCGCCAGTGAGGTTGTTACGGTTCTTGACGGCCCGGCGGGACGAACTCGGGTTTCGCCCCTCGCTCGTGATGCAACAAGCAGAACAGCTAGCAAATGTGGAAAGGCAAACGAGTGCTGCCGGATCGTGCGGTTGGAGAAAAGACATCGTGCACGCACTTTATGACATTCTACTGACCGCAGTAGCCGTTGTGATTTGCGTGCTGCCGGCGATCCTCGCCGACCGTAGGAAGCGACGCTCCGTGCTGATGCTTGCACTCTCCAATAACCTGTTCGGCTGGGGCATCGTGGGCTGGTTTGCGGCGCTTGATTGGGCGTTTCATCCTGATAGTGCTAGGAAGCTAAAGCGCATCCAGAGCCCTATCAACCGCCACGGATCCATGCGTCGAGATCGCCGCGAAATGCCTCCGGAATTCACTCGTACATATACCTGCGAGACCATGCGAGTGAGTCGGCTTGTGCGCCAGCTCTTCGGCAGACGACTTGGTAGATGGATAGATTACCGTAACGAAAGCCGTAGGCGCACCCTGCGAGATAGATTCGCCATACCCGAAACGTTTGTTCGTCCACCAATTGCCGAATCGAATCCGCATTTTTTTCGAACGTCTCTGCCCACAACGTCAACGTGCGAGCGTAGTGGCGCCGTAGATTCTCAACGTCGATTGATTCCAGATTACCGCGCTGCATCGCGTCGAGGACTTGCCCGATATGTGACAGTTCGCCGTTCGGAAACACGTATTTGTCCATGAACCCACTGCCATCAACGGCAGGCGACCAGGCGATATCTGGGTCCGTCGATGTGATTCCATGATTCATTGCGATTCCCTCAGGCGCCAGCAACGAACTGATCTTCGCGAAATACGCTCCAAGGTTCGCGCGCCCGACATGCTCGAACATGCCCACGCTGGTGACGCGGTCGAACTGACCGTCGATATCCCGGTAATCCTGGAGCCGGATTTCCACCCGATCCGCGAGTCCTGCCTCCTGGACCCGTTGCGTCGCGAACTCGTATTGCTTCTCGGAAAGCGTAATGCCGGTACATCGTGCACCGAAGCGCAGGGCTGCCCGGATCACCAACGAGCCCCAGCCGCATCCGATGTCGAGGAGCGATTGCGTCGGTCGCAGCGCGATCTTTTTTAGGATGTGGTCGATCTTCTTCTCTTGAGCCGTGTCGAGATCTTCCGTGCCGTTCTCAAAGTACGCACAGGAATAGACCATCGTTCGCCCAAGCCAGATGCGGTAGAAATCGTCCGACACGTCGTAGTGAAATTGAATCGCCTTGCGATCAGATTGTTTGCTGTGATCAGCTAGAGAAAAGTGTGGGGCGTAGGCGTTTGAAGGAACGTCACGATGCGCCAGCCCATACGCCAGTGCGACCGCGTCGGGCATACGGCCGTCAATGTCGATCTCATCGATGACGTATGCTTGCGCGATTGCATCGATCGTGGGCCGCCGCAACCGCCGTAGCGCCCCGGCTTGCTTCACATACAGAACAACTTTGGGTTCGCCCGAATGACCGAGAATGATTTGCCGCCCGTCCCACAACACGAGTCGCGCGGGCACGGGGACGCGCTCGCCAGCGCTCGCTGCCCACGCTTCAACCTTATCTTGGAAGAACATGTTTTTCTCCCGCTTTTTGACCAGATGGATCAAAGCGTCGTCGACGCTCACCACAATTTCGCCAGGCTATGAATTCGACTGACTGACCGTTTCAGCCCACGAAGGAACTTGCTTCGGATGGCCGAGAAGTTATCGAGAACTATCCACATCCGAGGTGTTCGTCCGATTGGGGACCCCAACGAGACGGAAGAAGTCGAGCGGAAGCAATCGCAGCTGAACTGCAGTCAAGAGTATCACACTATGATATAAATGGTGGAGCGTGCTTTGCTGAATCTATGATCGTCGACGTGGCGCGTGTCACGCCCAGTGCTTCGTAGAGGGAGATGGTTATGTCGCTTGAAGTGAAGGTCGGGCCGCCGCAGATTGCGATTCACCAGGGCCACGTGGTTCTTCTGACAGGAACCGATGGCCAGATGAGCGGCCTATCACAGAAGGGCTACTACTTCTACAATACTGCGTGATCAGCCATTGGACCGTGTACGCAAACGAGGAACCGTGGGATCTGCTCAACGGTGGCGCGACAGCCGCCTTTGCGGCGCAGATTTTTTTGACAAATCGTGCCTTTCTCACCGAAGCTGGCCCGATCGAAGCTCATACGGTCGGCCTGACGGTGAGTCGTGAGATCAGCGGTGGCCTCCACGAGGATCTCGACGTGATCAATTACGGCACCTCGGACGTGCGCTTCAATCTCGAGATCGGCATTCGCAGTGACTTTGCCGACCTCTTTGAGGTGAAATCCGGTCGCTTCGTGCGCCGTGGACGCATCTCAACGACGTGGTCCGAATCCGATCAGCGACTGGTCACCACGTACCGAAACCAAGACTTTCTGCGTGCTGTTGAGGTGAGCGCGTGCAACAGCGAATCTTTGGCCGCCTACGCGAATGGGCGCATGACCTTTGACATTGCGATAGAGCCCGGCGCCCGCTGGCATTGCTGTCTGCGATACGATCTCTCAGAAGGGCGTGATCAGTTTCGCGCACCAGTGTTCTGTGCCAGCTCTCAAAGCGAATTATCGGAAAGCCGTAAGCGGCTTGCACAGTGGAATAGCGCCGTCCTCAAGCTCGAGAGCAGTCATGAGACGCTCAGGAGTGTGTTTCAGCAGGCCACGGATGACCTCGCGGCGTTGCGCCTGCCGATCAAAGGGTCCGCACTCAAAGCCGACACGCATGTCGTACCGGCCGCCGGACTTCCGTGGTTCGTGGCTTTGTTCGGGCGTGACAGTCTGATAACTTCCCTACAGACGTCGCTGGTCTATCCTTCGTTTGCGCGTGGAACCTTAGAGGTGCTAGGCGCTCGACAGGCGAAGGATCGGGACGACTATCGCGACGCCGAACCGGGCAAGATCATGCACGAGCTGCGCCTCGGCGAACTCGCTCATTTCAACCTGGTGCCTCATACGCCCTACTACGGAACGGCCGACGCGACGCCGCTCTATCTCATTACTTTGCATATCGCTTGGTGTTGCACAGGCGACCTTGATCTGCTGAAACGACACCTGCCCACCGCGGAGCGGTGTCTGGACTGGATCGACCAATACGGCGACCGGGATGGCGATGGCTTCCAGGAATACGAGACGCGTTCGCCGGACGGACTTGAGAACCAAAGCTGGAAAGACTCCGGCGACGCGGTGGTCTATCCCGACGGGGCGCAAGTCGGGGGTGCCAAAGCGCTTTGTGAACTCCAGGGTTACGTCTACGATGCATGGATGCGAATGGCGAAGGTCTATGACGTGCTGCATGAGCAAGCGCGTGCGACGAACCTGCGTGCGAAGGCGGCTAAACTTTTCGCCAGATTCAATGAAGCTTTCTGGGACGAGGAAGCTGGCTTCTACGCGCTCGCGCTCGATGCCGAGAAGAATAAGGTCATGACGGTGGCCTCGAATCCCGGTCACTGCCTGTGGTCTGGGATCGTTCCACCTGAGCGTGCAGGGCGCGTGGTGGCGCGGCTGATGCGCGAGGACATGTGGAGTGGGTGGGGTATTCGCACGCTATCGGCCGCTCATCCTGCATACAACCCTTATTCTTATCAACGCGGCGCGGTTTGGCCGCATGACAATGGCCTCATTGCCGAGGGGTTCAAGCGTTACGGCTATGCAAAAGAGGCCGCAGAGATCGCCCAGGACGTATGGTCGGCGGGCCGCTTCTTCATGCTCAATCAGTTCCCCGAGCTCTATGCCGGTTTGCATCGTGACGCGTCAAGCTTTCCCGTCCAGTATCTCGGCGCGAACGTGCCTCAGGCCTGGGCGGCGGGATCTGTTTTCTCGTTGCTTTACGCCATTCTTGGCCTTCAACCCGACGCGCCCAACGCAATGCTCTACGTCGACCCGGTTTTACCAGACTGGCTTGCGGACGTCACGTTGAGAGACCTACACCTCGGGGAACAGACGTTCGATATTCGCTTCTGGCGAAAGAATCAGCAGAGCCACTTTACGGTGCTAAAAGGAGAACCCTCAGCCGTCATCCGGCGCGCGCTTCCTGTCCAGACGGAGCGAGCTTAACGCAAACGAGGAGGCTCTGCGGAGTTTCTTACACACCAGGTCGTTCAGCGGTGGGGCGCGACTGCATCGCGCATCGTCCGGACATCGCGCGTGGTGACCGGCATCGCATTGTTCCCCCACGCGCTGCGCACGAAGGTCAATACGCGCGCAATTTCGGTGTCCGTGAGCTTCGGTCCAAAAGCCGGCATTTCCTTTGACGGCAGGTCGTGGATGGTTGTTGGCGCATGCCCGCCTTGCAAAAGGAGACGCACAAGCGAATCCGGCTTTTCCGCCAGCACGGCGGGGTTTCCTGCGAGCCGCGGATATTTGAGCGGCTCACCCCTTCCATCGCTGTGGTGACAACGCGCGCACATGCCTTGGTAGAGTCCCGCGCCGGGCCGTTGCTGATCGCCGGTGTGCAAGGCGGCAACACTTTGCTGTGCCAGTCTGGATTGCGCATCGTAGGTGCCGCCGCTGCCCTGTGCAGGCAGGGCCTTCAAATAGGACGCAATCGAGCTCAGATCCTGGTCGCTGAGATACTGCGTGCTGTCTTCGACGACCTGCACCATGCTACCGAAGGTGATGAGCCCCGCACCGTGTCCGGTTTTCAGGAATGAGGCGATGTCTTGCGCCGAGATGCGGCCAAGCCCTGGGCCCGCGAGGCCCCTGAGATTTGGCGCATACCAGTGATCGTTGGTGCCACCCGTGAGGTAAGCGCTCGACTCTTGCGTGTAGCCGATCTCGTTGTACGCGGGCCCGCGCGGGGTGTGACAGGCGCCGCAGTGTCCGAGTGACTGCACGAGATACGCTCCGCGATTCCACTGTGCGTCGCGTTTCGGATCCGGTGTGAAGGTATCATTTGGCGCGAAGGCGAGATTCCACAGCGAGAGCGCCCAGCGCTGACTGAACGGAAACGGTAGCTTCGTTTCGGGCGCGGCCCGGTTTACTGGCTCGACGCCATGCATGAAATAGGCGTAGAGCGCGCGCAGGTCTTCATCATTGATTTTCGAAAACGAAGGGTAGGGCATGGCGGGGTAGAGATGCTTGTCGCCGGGCGCGACACCTTGACGCAAGACGCGTGCGAAGTCCTCATAGCTGTAACCGCCAATGCCGTGTTCCTTGTCGGGCGTGATGTTGCTCGACCAGATCGTGCCGAAGGGCGAGCCCATCGGCAAGCCGCCCGCAAAGGGGCGCGGCTGCGGCTGCCCCTTTTTGGGCAGCGCTGTATGGCAACCCGCGCAGTCGGCGGCCTTCGCGAGATACGCGCCGCGTGCGACTAACTGCGCGGCGGGCGTTTCCTGCGCCCAGGTGGATTGACACCAGGCCGTGAGGCCCACCGCCATCGCAGTGACGCTGAGCAACGCATGTTGTTTGAAGATCATGGAGATCATCGCCCCCCGCATGGTGAAACGACCAGCCAGGCGAGATCGGTGGCGATCAGCGCGAACAGGAAGAGCGCGCTCGCCAGAGCGCCCGCGCGTGCGATGAACACGTCGCGCGCCGTGTGTCGATCAATTGCGCTTTGCTCTTTCACCGCGGACGCGAATATGCCGGTACGTCGCCAGTTGCGCCACGCGATCGCCGCGCCTGTGAGCCCCATAAGCAGCGCGAGCAATGCGAGGATCAACTCGCCATGCTGGAGCCACGGGATTGCGGGCTCATTGACGGGTCGTTCATGCGGAAAGCACCCCCATGCGGCGATCGTCTGAGCGAGGTTCGTCTGGACGAACCAAGCGGCCGGCGCGAGCAACAGGCCAAGCGTGAGCGACACGCCGCTTGGACGCGCTTCGTGCCGCTGCTTAATGACGGAAGAGGGGTCGTTCATCATCATCTCGCGAGCACATAGGGCGACAGATAAAGCGTCGCGAAAATGAACAGCCATACGATATCGACGAAATGCCAGTACAGCCCGCCGATGGTCAGCGCCGCCGAGCGCGCCCGGTCGAAGTAGCCGAGTGCGGTCCAGAGCGTCAGGAACGCCAGCACGATGAGGCCGACCAGCACGTGCATCAGGTGAAAACCGGTGATGGTGAAGTAGAGCGAGCCATAGAGATGTGTTGTCAAACCGTAAGGATGATCGTGCCATTCCTTGAGTTGAATGCCGACGAAGATCGCGCCGAGCACGATCCCAATCAGGAGCATCAACACGCCCATACCGCGCTTGCCGCGCCGTACGAAGCGCTCGCTCGCCCACACGAATACGCTGCTCGACAACAGGATGCACGTATTCGCGCCACCGAGGCCGAGCTTCGGCATGCCTTCGGGCGGCCACTGCTGCGCGGTCTGCGAGGCGAGATACAGATACGAGAAGATGAGGTAGCCGAACAGCGCCGCCTCGGTCGCAACTAGCGTGAGGACGCCCCACCATCCGCCCGAACGCTCGCCCGGACTACCGATGGGCAGTGTTTCGCGTTCCGGCAGGCTTTCCACAAAGTCGCTCATGACGTGGCTCCGGCGCGTGGGTCGGGGGCATTGTTTCTCCTGGGCGCGTCATCGTCAGGTGAATCATCACGCTGGCCAAGCTCCCGCCTCGGCCACAGCCAGACGACGATCGCCGCGGCGCAACCCAGCAAACCGACGCCTGCGAGCCACCACGCGGTGAGCGCCAGTCCCGTGAAAAACACGAGCGAAGCCACGCCAAGCCAAAACGGCGCGTACGAATCCTCAGGCATCTTGAGAATGACGTCAGGGTCGCCGTCGAGCGCGCTGGTGCCGAGCGCTTCGCGTCCACGGTTCAGCACGTAGCCCACTGTCAGTTGCGAGCGCATCCTGCCGGAGAGGCGTTCTTCCCACAAAGGATGGCGGCTCGCGATGCGCGGCGAGACGGCAAAGTTGTAGGGCGGCGGCGGCGACGAGGTCGACCATTCGAGCGTGGGCGCGTCCCACGGGTTGTCGCCCGCCGCTGGTCCGCGGCGCACGCTGTACACGAAGTCGACCAGGAAGATCAGCACGCCCAGCGCAAACACGAACGCGCCGATCGAAGTGATCATATTCACCGTGTTCCAGCCCATGTCCGGCGCATAGGTATAAATTCGGCGCGGCATCCCCAGCAGACCCGCGATGTGCATTGGGAAGAACGCGACGTTGAAGCCCACAAACAGGATCCAGAAACCGACGCGCCCGATGCGCTCGCTCATCATGCGTCCCGTGAACTTCGGGAACCAGAAGTAGATGCCGCCGATCACCGGAAACACGTTGATCCCGAGTAAGACGTAATGTAGGTGTGCGACCACGAAGTAGGTGTCTGTCAGCTGCCAGTCGAGTGGCACGGCGGCAGTCAGTACGCCGGAAAGGCCACCGATCACGAACAAGAACACGAACCCGGCAAAGTAAAGGAACGGCACCCGGAATATGGGCCGTCCCGTCCAGATGGTCGCGATCCACGCGAAGGTCGCGACTGCGCTGGGAATCGCGATCACCATGCTCGCTGCGCCAAAAAACGATAGCGCAAGCGCGGGAATGCCCGTCGCGAACATATGATGAATCCACACGACAAAGCCGACCGTCATGGTCGCGACCGTCGACAACGCGACCGGCAAATAGCCAACCAGCGGCCTGCGGCAAAACACCGGCAGCGCATCCGAGACAATGCCCATCGCCGGCAACACCACCGCGTAGACCCATGGATGCGCGAAGATCCAAAAGAGATGCTGCCAGAGCAGCGCGCGCCCGCCGTTCATCACGTCGAAGAAGTGCGTGCCGATGCGCCGATCGAGCCACAGGAGAAAGAATGCGAGACTTACCGACGGCACCGCGAGCAGGTTGCCGCCCGAGGCCGTCAGCGTGCCCCACACGAGCACCGGCACGCGATCGACCGACATGCCTGGCGCGCGCATGCGCAGGAAGGTGACGACAAAGTTCATCGAGCCGACGGTGGTCGAGATGCCGAGCAGCACCATCCCGAGCGCGTAGACATCGATGTTCGGTCCGGTGTTGTAGGTAAGACCCGCGAGCGGCGCGTAGTTGAACCAGCCCGCGTTGGGCGCTTCACCGAAGGGGAAGCTCGCATAGAGAAAGAGGCCTGCGAACAAAAAGATCCAGTACGACAGGGCATTGAGGCGCGGAAACGCCATGTCGCGCGCGCCGAGGATGAGCGGCCACAGATAGTTCGAGAAGCCCGACAGCACGGGCAGCGCGTAGAGGAAAATCATGGTCACGCCGTGCATCGTGAAGAGCTGGTTGTATTGCTCCGGCGTGAGCACGTGCGCATCGGGGCGCGCGAGCTGCACGCGCATGCAAAGTGCTTCGATGCCGCCCGCGATCAGAAACGCGAACGCTGTGACGAGATAGCGCAGCCCGATGCTCTTATGATCGACCGTCGACAGCCAGCCGCGCCATCCCGGCGGCGCTTCCCAGATTTCGCGCAAGGCGCGTTCTTCATCGCTGCCAGGCTCGATGCGGCCGAGTGTGAGCGTGCGTCGTAGGGGCGGCGGCGAAGGTGCGTGCTCGGTCATTGCAAGGTCCGAAGGTAGGCCGTCAGCGCGGCGGCGTCAGTGGCGGAGAGCGCGATCGATGGCATCAGCGAATCGGGCTTGATGCGCTGCGCGTGTTGAATCCAGTCGAGCTGGTTCTGTGCGGTGTTCCTCAACGTGCCCGCTGCAATCAGCCGGCGAGTGTTCAGATGCGTAAGATCCGGCGCCTGCGCGCCGTTCGCATCGGTGCCGCGAATGGCGTGACAGCCCGCGCAGCGTTCCTTGAAGAGTTCGGCGCCCGCGCGCACGTCGACGGCGGCGCTCACAGGCGCGTATGGCTTCGCTTGCGACGCATACCACGCATCGAACTGCGCACGCGGCTCGGCGATCACTTCGAAGGCCATATGCGCATGCTGCGCGCCGCAAAACTGTGTGCATTGCCCGCGATACACGCCCGCGCGGTCTGCTTGAATCCATTGTTCGTTGACGACGCCAGGTATGGTCTGGGTCTTTCCCGCAAGAAGCGGCACCCAGAACGCGTGAATGACGTCCGCGCTTTTGAGTTCGATTTTCACGGGCTCGCCCACCGGAATGTGAATTTCGTTTGCGGTGGTGACTGCAGGCTCGCCTGCGTAGTCGATCTTCCACCACCAGTCCTGCGCGGTGACAGTGATGGTAAGAGTCGGTTCGCGGCCAGGCGACGCAACCGATTCGAGCGTGAACAGAACATAGGCGAGCGCAGCGAAGAGCGTGACAGACGAAATTGCCGTGCCGATCCACACCCAATGCATGCCACCGCCTTCGGCGTGAACATGTCGCTCATCGCGTTCCGCTCCCGACCTCCGGCGCGCAATCGCGCCAACGAGCAGCACGACTATGATCAGCGCGACGACCGTCACTAACGCGGCAAGCGCCCAGCCGAGGCGCATCGTGGGCGTCGCCGCCGGACCGTCGGCGTGAAGAAAATAATTGAGCGGCGCATCGGCATGCGTGAGGGCAGGACTGGCGGCGAATACAAGTGCGAGCGCGAGCGCGGTGACGCGCCAGCAGCCGCCGTGAAGGTTTTCTCTGGAAGGAGTGCCGTTGGCCGCGTCGGTGTTCATGCTCGTGGCTGTGTCTCAGAGGGCGTTCAGCGAATGATCGGGGTCGTCGAAGTACCGGGCGGCGTTGATGAACGCAACGTGGGAGAGTACTTGCGGAAAATTGCCGCACTGGCGTTTCAGATCGGTATCGAACTCTTCAGCGAGCAACCCCACATCGTTTCGCAGCGCGACCACCCGTTCGAAGAGCTCCTTAGCCTCCTCATGCCGGCCTTGCATCTGTCGGACCTGTGCAAGCCAGCAGCTGCAGGCGATGAAAGCCCCTTCAGGTCGACCCTGACCGGGCTTGTCATCGCCTAGGAAGCGGTAGACCAGACCGTCATGCATCAGGTGCTGCTCGATGGCGGTGACCGTCGCGACGACGCGAGGGTCGTCCGCAGGCAGAAAGCCTCGCAACGGCAAGAGCAGCAGACTGGCGTCCAGCCGATCACCGCCGTAGGTCTGCGTGAAGGCACCCACGCCGCTGTGGAAGCCGTATGTCAGCACGCTCTCGCGAATCTCATGCGCGTCACGTCTCCAGTCGTCGATGGGGACGTCGTGGCCGTCACTCAGCGCACTCTTGATGCCCCTGTCGAGTGCAAGCCACGTCATCATCTTGGAAAGCGTATGGTGCCGAAGCCCGCCGCGCGATTCCCATAGTCCATTGTCTGGTTCTTTCCAGACGCGCCGCACATGCTCGATGAGCGCACGTTCGAGAAACCAGACTTCGTCGCCGGGCGGCATGTCATGGCATCTCGAGACGTAAAGCGCGTCGATGAGCTCGCCGTAGATATCGTGCTGCGATTGCGTCACCGCAGCATTGCCAAAGCGCACGGGACGTGAGCCCTCGTAGCCACCCAGCCATGCGCACTCCCATTCCAACAGGTGACGATCGCCGTCGGTCGTATAAACGGTCTGCGCCTGCGCGGGCTCACCGGCGAGCGCCCGCAGCAGCCAATCTCGCCAGGCCTGGGCCTGCGCGCGCAAGCCGGTGCCGGCCAAGGCGAGCATCGTAAAGCTCGCATCGCGCAGCCAGCAATAACGATAGTCCCAGTTGAGGTCGCCACCGATCAGTTCAGGCAATGAAGTCGTTGCCGCCGCCGCGATACCGCCAGTCACGCGATTCGTGAGCCCCCTGAGCGCCACAAGCGAGGATCGAATCGCGTCGGCGTATCGGTCGTTACCCAGATCGATCTGGTCCGCCCATTGCGACCAATCGAGCAGAGTCGTATGCAGCGTCTGGTCCACGTTCAATGCAGCAGGGGGCGGCTCATGGGACCGGCAGCAGGTCAGCACGAAGTCGCACCGGTCACCGGCCGTCAGATTCAATTCGACTTGCACCGATTGCGCATCACAAGCAGGCGCAAGAGGACCGTCGAACCAGATGGAATGGGGACCGGCCACCGCGACCACTCTTCGTCCAACCCGGCGGTACCAGGGTTTCAGGCGGCCGTGGTCGAAGCGAACTGCCAATTCGCTTGTGAGAGCAACGCATCCGGCCACGCACTTCACGCTGCGTACGAGCCGAGGAGGGACTTCGGACCACGTAAGGCAATCAGTCATCTCAACGACACCGCTGGCGGTCTCGAAAGTTGTTTCGAGCACCAGCGAATCGCCGAGATACCGCCGTCTCACGTGCTGCACCGGCTCGACGGGCGCTATGCGCCATTGGCCGTTGGATGCGTCGCCAAGCAGCGCAGCAAAACAGGGGCTGGACTCGAACGTGGGCCAACATAGCCAATCGATCGAGCCATCTTTGGCGACGAGGGCGGCGGTTCGCCCGTCGCCAAGCAGTGCATAGTCCTCGATACGCGCGGCCATGACTAACTCCGGCGCCGCACGGCGCATGCTAGACACGCGGCAAGCGCGAGTGCTCCGCTTACCAGCAGGCCACGATGCGTGTCGGCCCAAAGCATCGGGCTCGCATGCTTTGATTGTTGCTCAAAACGGCCCCGAATGCGATGCAGCGCGCTCACCGGTTCCCATAGGTTGTTGGGCCTTCCGCTCGAACCGAGCGATGGATCCTGCTGTGCGTCATAGCCCGTGCGTCCCAGATACCGATCGAGTAACCCCGGAAACAACATATTTGCGACGATCGCCTTGATCGACGGTGCGCCGACCCATAGCTCACGCCGTCGGTGCGTGGCCGACCAGTAGATGGCACGCGCCGCAACTTCGGGGTCGTAGATAGGCGCAACCGGACGCGGGGCATGCGGCAACTCACACTTGGCCCAATCGAATTGCGGCGTATTCAAGGCCGGCATTTGCACCATCGTCAAATGAATGCGGCTCTTCGCATGCAGCAGTTCGCAGCGCAGCGAATCGGTGAAGCCTCGAATGGCGTGTTTCGCGCCGCAGTAGGCGGATTGCAGGGGGATCGAGCGATACGCCAATGCCGATCCGACCTGCACGATCACGCCCCGATCGCGCGGCAGCATGCGCTTGAGCGCGGCCATGGTGCCCCACACGAAACCGAGGTAGGTGACGTCGGTGATGCGTTTGAAGTCTGCTTCGAGCATCTCGGCAAAGGGTGTGAACGAGGTGACCATCGCGTTGTTGACCCAGACATCGATGGGTCCAAGCTTGGCTTCAACCTGCACCGCCGCATCGTCGAGTGCACCTGTCGCGCTGGTATCGAGAGGGATTGTCAGGGCTCGCACGCCCAGCGCCCGCACGTCGGCCGCCGTCCCTTCAAGCGCTTGTTCATCGCGGCCGATGAGTGCAACGTCGGCGCCACGATGCGCGAATTCGAGTGCCGTAGCACGCCCCACACCGGCCGAAGCGCCCGTAATGACCACAATTTGCGGCTTGTTCATACGCACCCCCTATCCTTATCGTGATTCTTCTTGCGACGGGTCATGAGACTCAAGCTATAGTTCTCCGCGCGCGGCTAAAGCTTCAATCCGGTCCGCCGTGCGCAGTGCGATCGCCTGAATCGTCAGAGAGGGATTGACGCCGCCCACCGTCGGAAACACGGAGCCATCGCAGATCCACAAGTTGTCGATGTCCCAGCTGCGGCAGTCCGCATTGACGACGCTCGTCGCGCGGTCATCGCCCATGCGCGCGGTGCCATTTAGATGGCAGGTGTCGTCGGTTTCGCGCCAGACATCGCGCCCGCCCGCGGCTTCGAGCGCCTGGCTCATGAAATCGAGCGAATGGGCGATGAGCCGCTTGTCGTTATCGCACAGTGAGTACGTCACGCGCGCGATCGGCAGATCGTACTGATCCTTCTCCTCAGCGAGCGTCACGCGATTGCGTTCCTGCGGCAGGGTTTCGCCGACGATCTTCAGGCCCGCCTGATGGTTGTACTTCTGCATCTCATCGAGCAAGGCCTGTCCCCACAGACCACGTCCGTTTTGCGTGGCCGACCACGCCACGGGCAACGGTCCCTGACTCATGTAGCAATAGCCGCCAAAGAAGTCCTTGCCTTTGTCCTCGTAATTCCAGTGCTCGGTCAGAGAGAGCGACGGCGGCCCCTTGTACCAGCGGATCTCTTGGTCCATCGTGCCCCACACGGCCTGATTGGTCTGCACCATCAGATTTTTTCCGACGAGTCCAGAGCTGTTCGCGAGCCCGTCTGGATAGCGGTCGGTCGCGGACAGCAGCAACAGACGCGGCGTTTCGATCGCGTAACCTGCGACCACGACATGGCGCGCGCGCTGAAACTGCCAGCGTCCTTCGCGGAAGTATTCGACGCCCGTCGCGCGGCCATCGTCGCCCATGACGATGCGACCGACCATTGCGAGATCACGGATTTCGGCACCGGCGCGAACAGCGCGTGGAATCCACGTGACGAGTGCGCTCTGCTTGGCGTTGGTGGCACAGCCAGACACGCAGAAGCCCCGATAAACGCACGGGTGCGCCTCACCGCGCGGCGCGGAAACGGTCGCGAGCGGCGTCTCTGTCCAGTCGATGCCAAGCGCCTCGCAGCCGCGTGCGAGCACGAGCGCAGCAGCGTTCAGTTCGTGCGGCCGATACGGATAGCGTGGCCGCTTCGGACCCCACGGATAGGTCACGGGTCCCGCAATTTTCAGCGCCTGCTCGACTTCGCCGTAGTAGCGCCACATGTCGCGCCAGTCGAGCGGCCAGTCCGCGCCGTAGCCGAGCACGCTTTTCGACTTGAACCATTCGGGCCGAAAGCGCAGCGACACCATCGCGAAGTGCACCGTGCTGCCGCCAACGGCCTTGCCGCTGTTGTTGTTGCCGAGCTTGAGCGGATTTTCACCATCACAGATGCGCTCGTCAGTCCAGAAGAGTTTGGATTGATGCGTTTCGTCCGAGGCGAACTCTTCGAGCGGCCGCCACCACGCGCCCGCATCGAAGCCGACCACCTTGAAGCCCTTTTCCGCGAGACGGCACGCGAGCGTGCCGCCGCCGGCGCCGGTGCCGACAATCGCAAAGTCGACCGCTTCGTCCGGGTCATATTGGCGCATCGGCAGCCATGCGCCTTTGTGAAAGACATCCGGTGCACGTCCGTGTTTGCCGCGCGGCACCTCGAGGGCATCATCGGACACGGCGATTCTCCTTGCGCGCCTCGCGTTCTTTTCCGGGCTCGGCTTCCGCTGCTTCCCAGGGATCGCGCCGATCGAAGTACATGCGCACATAGCCGCGCGGATTCGCGGGGCCGCCGAAGCCGATCTCGCTCCACGCATGTGGATGTGAGTAATAAGCGCCGCAAATGTCGTGGAGCACGCGTTCCTTGAAGAAAAGCTCGCCTGACATGCCTTGCCACGCGCCGTGGCTCAGCTTGCCGTGCTGCATGTCGCTCAATAACGTCCTTCGCGCATCATCGTCGATGCGAGCGAAGGGCAATTCATGACGCGCTCGGCTTTCGGCGTCGAGTGCGGCGAGGCCGATGCGCCATGCGTCGCACATCGGCGGAAGGCGCGCATCGCGATAGCCATCACCGCCGCCTTTGCCGAGCTTCGCGTCAAGCAGCGCGGCCAAGGGTACGGGATCGCGATCAAAATCGTTTCTTGGGTCTCTTCCTTTGCATTGCGGCACAATGCACGCGCAGAGCGCGCGCACCGCGTTCCACTGCACGGCATCGAAGAAGCGCGGCTCTCTCGGCGTTGCGAGCCGCTCGTCGATGACTGCGCGCGTGACGTCGTCCCACGAGGGCGTGTCGCGTTTGTCCAGCACGTTGTACTCGGGATAGCGAGGAAGATTCATCGCTCGGTCTCCCGCAGGCGCTGTGCAGCAAGTCCTGCCAGCGCGAGCGCCGAAAAACTTGGCGGCGCAGGCAGTGGGGGGCCGTTGAACAGATTCTGGCTCCAGTTGCGCCATCCACCCTGATTACGCGCGATGCCTCGCGCATGAAATCCGACACCGATGATGCCGAGCGCCGCGGTCATGTGCAGCCAGAGCCGCGTGAACCAGCGCGATCGGGGTGCGCCAATCGCGGTGTTCACGAGCAGCGCCGCAGCAATGGGCGGGATCACAATAGGCGCGTACATCGCCGGGTTTTGAAATGCGCCGCGAAAATGCAGCAGCGCGACTTCGCCCAGCGTGCCGACGAGTCCGGCGCTCGTGAGCAGCGCCAGCGCCTGGCCCGCAGGCATGCCGAAGAGGCGCGGCTCGTGCTGCGGTTCATCGCGCAGGCGTTCGGCGACCGCGCCGAGCGCGCCTGAGAGCAACAGTGCCATCGGTGCGCCGATCGGCGCCGCATAGAAGAGGTTGTGCCAACTCCATTGGCCGGGACGCTTGGTGATGTTGTACACATGGAATCCGGTGCCTGCGAGCCCGGCGAGCGCTGTGCCGACATACACCGAATTGCGGACTGGATGACGCTGCGGCTCATGATCGCGCCCACCATGCAGGCCGGCGAGCAGAGACAGTGTCGAGACAACGATCGGCGTGTACATCGCCGGGTTGTCGAAGGAGCCGCGATAGTGCTCCATCGCGCTGTCCGCGAGCACGGAGAGGGCAAGCATCGCGGAACTGTGGTTGAAAGTGCGCGCGGTATCGACATGTGCTTGCGCAGGCGCACGACGGTTCGCTCGCTTACTGGTCCCGATCAGCGCGGCGAGCCCGCATGCCACGGCGATGCCGACGGTCGTTGTCTTGTTCATCGTTGTGCTCTGTTTCTAAACCGCATAGCACTGCGCGTCAGCATGCTTGAAATCGAGGCCGCAGCCGGGCCGCGACAGGTCTGGGGCAATTGCGCCATCAATCGCGCGCGGCGCGCCGTCGAACAGCATCTGCTCGATGCGAACGTGATCGTGAAACCATTCCTGATGACGTAGACGCGGCGCCGCGCATGCAACGTGCAGATGCATCGCCGGAGCACAGTGGGCGGAGAGCGGCCGATGAAACGCGTCGCACAGTGCGGCCACGCTCATGAAGCCTGTAATACCGCCGCAGCGTGTGACGTCCGCTTGCAAGACATCGATGGCCTCGTTGGCTAGCAACGTACGGAAGTCGTCCTGCGTGTAGCCGTACTCGCCCGCAGCCAGTTCCAGGCGTGCGGGCAGCGCGTTGCGCAGCGCAGCGAGCCCGGCGACGTCATCGGAGGAAACCGGTTCTTCGAACCACACGACATTTTGCTCGGAGAAGCGTTGCGCGTAATCGAGCGCCTGCTTGCCGTCGAGCGCGCCGTTCGCGTCGACGAAAAGACCCGCACCATCACCGATGGCCCCACGCGCGACACGCACACGATGCGGATCGCGCGGCGGCTCGCTGCCGATCTTGATCTTGACCCAGCGGCACCCGTCCTCGTAAACCCAGTGCGAAAGCTGTTCGCGCATTTCGTCGTCGCTGTATGTGGTGAAACCGCCGCTGCCGTAGAGCGGCACGCGTTCGCGCATTACACCGAGCAATCGCGCGAGCGGAACATCAAGCAGACGAGCTTTCACGTCCCATAGCGCGCAGTCGATCGCTGAAATCGCCGTCGCTGCAATGCCGGAGCGGCCGATATTGCGTACGTGCTGAAACATGCGCAACCACAGCGCATTGATGTTCCATGCATCGTCGCCAATCAGCAGCGGCGCGAGCGTCGCTTCGATCAACTTCGCCACACTCGCATCGTTGTATGTGTAGCCGATGCCCGTCTTGCCCGCCGCCACGACTTCGACGATGACAAGCGTCGTCGCATTCCACGCGAACGTGCCGTCGGCTTCGGGCTTGTCGGTGGGGATCGAGTAGGCACGCGCACGAATTGTCTCGATCGCGGCATCCCGTCTAGTCAAGATCATGGCGCGTCACCCGTCCGTTAGGTATTCTTGTGCCCGGGTAACACCGCGCCGAGCACTTGCCGTGCGGTTTCGAGAATCACGTTGCCCTCATCGGGGTCGCCCTTCATCAGGGTCGTCGCGAACGCCTTTGCCTGGTGCAGCGTAATGTGGGGTGGCAGCGGCGGCACATTTGGGTCAGCTTTGACTTCAATCACCACCGGGCGATCCGACGCGAACGCTTCGTCCCACACGGCCGCCATGCGTTCAGCATCGTCGATGTACAAGCCCTTTAAGCCGATGAGCTCCGCGAACTTGTGATAAGGCACTGAAGGAATATCCTGCGAGGCCTCAAACTTCGGATCTCCTTCCATGACGCGTTGTTCCCACGTGACCTGGTTCAGGTCCGAGTTGTTCAGCACCATGCAGATCCAGTGCGGACTGGACCATTGCTTCCAGTACTTGGCGACAGTGATGAGTTCGGCCATGTTGTTCATTTGCATAGCGCCATCTCCGACGAGCGCAATCACGGGCCGTTCGGGATACGCGAACTTCGCTGCGATCGCGTAGGGAACGGCCGCGCCCATCGACGCGAGGCCACCCGATAGCGAGCACATCATCCCGCGTTTCACTTTCAGATCGCGTGCATACCAGTTCGCGCATGAACCCGAGTCGCTGGTGACGATCGCGTTCGCGGGCACGCGTGGGGAGAGCTCCCAGACCGTGCGCTGCGGATTAACACCGTCCTTTGCGGGTTCAAGCGCGCGCTTCTCGAGCGTTTTCCACCAGTCGCCGAGCCAGCCTTCGATATCCTTGCGCCATGCGTGATTAGTCTGCGCTCGCAGGAGGGGTAACAGAGCACGCAAGGTTTCAGCGCTATCGCCGACGAGATTGACCTCCATCGGATAGCGGATCGATAGCATGTCGGCCTTGATGTCGATCTGCACGCCGCGCGCGGCGCCTTCTTTCGGTAAGAACTCGGAATACGGAAAGCCCGAGCCGATCATGAGCAGCGTGTCGCACTCGGTCATCAGCTTGTAGCTTGGCTCGGTGCCAAGCAAGCCGATGGAGCCGGTGACGTACGGCAGATCGTCGGGCAACACAGCTTTGCCGAGCAGCGCTTTCGCAACGCCCGCTCCAAGTTTTTCGGCAACCGCCATCACCTCGTCCGTGGCCTCGAGTGCGCCCGCGCCGACGAGAATCGCAACCTTTTTCCCGGCGTTGAGGACTTCGGCGGCACGTTGCAAATCGTCGGGATAGGGCATCGTCTTTGGCTTGCGATAGCCGACGCCGGAGTGCAGCGTGCCGTGTTTGCGGCCCGGCGCCTCATATTCGAGGTCTTGCAGATCATTGGGTAGAATGAGCGCCGTCACCTTGCGTTCCGAAAGCGCGATGCGCACCGCGCGATCGACGAGATGGCGAATCTGCGATGGCACGCTCGCCTGCTGTACGAAGGCACCCGCGACATCCTTGAACATCGCGGGAAGATCCAATTCCTGTTGATAGTGACCACCAAGTGCCGCGCGGGCCTGCTGGCCCGTGATGGCAAGCACCGGCATGTGGTCCATGCGTGCATCGTAGAGGCCAGTAAGTAAATGCGAAGCGCCCGGTCCCGACGTGGCGATGCATACGCCGAGTTCGCCGGTGAATTTGGCATGCGCGGAGGCCATGAATGCGGCCATCTCCTCATGACGTACCTGGATGAACTCGATCTTTCCCTTCGCACGATTGAGGGCGCCAAACACTCCGTTGATGCCATCGCCGGGGTAGCCGTAAATGCGCCGCACGCCCCACGCGTGCAAGCGATCAATCAGAAAGTCACCGACGGTCGCAGACATGAGAGTGTCTCCAAGAAGCGCACCATGTGGTAAGGCAAACGTGCCCCGCGTCTGCGGGGCGGTAGATTGCTCGCTGAACGTTGAGACGAAGACAGCGCAAAGTGCGTGCCTCTTTTGCACGCGGACAGTCAGGTGAACCGCGAACGGAGGTGCGAACTGGCGGCCAGATAAACGGCTCGCCGGTACCGTCCGCACGACGCAAGACCAGAGGAGGACCAAACATTCAGACAAAGGCAGCCCGGTCAAAAATGAGGTTCCTTTCGCTCCCTTTTCGTCGCACGTTGCGGACATCGGAACGGACGAAGTCGGCGACGTGTTCGGGCAATTTTTCAAAACTTTGCAAAATATCACATTGTGATGTAATGCAAGTAACCGCCGTCCATAGACCGCGCGTCGCTGCAGCGGGCGCAAAGCCGTTCGAACGGCGTACGACGCAAGATTTACAGTGTGACAATAAGCTTGCGACGGACGGCGCGCTCCCCGGATGCGCCCGCAGCAAGCGGTTGCGTGAGTTTGTGTCCTTGATGCCTAGTATTTGATTTGCGGAACTTGGAACGCACCTTGAAGTAACTTCAGTTCTTTGCGATGCAACTGCGCGAGCTTGTCGAGGATCTCGTTCCCAGATTTCTCGAGATGCACTTCAACCTGCCGCCGATCGGTGTCGCTGACTTGGCGTCTTACCAGACCGAGTGCCTCGCAGCGCGACACGAGCGCAACGACGCCGTGATGCTGCGCCTGCAACCGCTCTGCTAGTTCGCCAACGGTTGCCCAGTCGCGATTAGGAAATCCGCGAATATGCAGAAGCAGAAGATATTGCAGCGGGGTGATGCCTTCTTCGTGCGTGGCATTCTCTGAAAACCGCTCAAACCGCCGCATTTGAAAACGAAACTCGGACAATTGCTCGAAGTCGGTTTTCTTCAGTTTATGCGTCGCCTCACGTGCAAGCTTGTTCATTCCGAGGCCTCAAAGTCTGTCAGATACGCCTATATCGCAGAGTCACATTTGTTATCAAGACTCGCACGCGACCCATGCCCGCTAGATTGAGGCGATCCGTGACCGATATCTTGCATCTCTTGATACTGGCAAGAGCAAGTGCTTGCGTCACGACGTCGGCCTACCACCGTTGAAGCATACAAAATCCTCTGCTCGTTAATCGACGTTAATCGGATAAATTCGTCACCGCGCGGCGAACAATTTAAGGCAATGATTTTGGTAAACAAAGCGCTCTGCGTCGCACCGATGCACGCGATCCGAGCATGATCAATCTTAGCGCGACTTGTCGCCACGCCCACAGCATCTTCAAGCCTTTGCTGCCGGCAACGCCTGCGATACGTCCCTGCGTCAAAAATAGGAACCGCTCGCCGCCGTTTTCGCGAAGCCAGGGGGTTGCTTGAATGCCAACGGTAAGCGGCGCTAGATGCTGTTGCTCATCCGCGACTTGAGAACGCCGACGCTGATTTACAGCGACTTGCTGCGGCACACGCACGCGCGCTTGCTTTCGGTAGACTCGCGGCTAACCGAATTTCGACTTACCGCAATCCTACTCGAGAGGGACGTGTCGTTCGGAGTCTTTCCGGATGCCGAGCCTGGGCACGCGACGCCGGCCCCGACCGTTAAAGGCCGCTCATGGGTCGCCAGGCACGATACACGGGCATCGCAGTTCCACTGCGTGCCTAGCCATTGTGAGCTCCGGCACGGGAGGTGATGATTATCATCCGCGCGCGAGGACGGTAGAACCTTGCGGCGACGAATGGCGGTCCGTCACAAACTGACGACGCCCGCTCAATTTTTCACGTGCGGCCGCGATCCTTCAGGTGATCATCGTCGTAGCTTCAATGACCGCCAACCCGACAAGGGCACCCACTGTCGCGCCAACCAATCTCGGATGCCAACGTTCAAGATGCAGCGCAGCAAACATCGAGCCAATCAGAACGACGCCTAGCAAAGAAAATACAACCAGGAGAAAGCCGACCTCGAAGTTGCTATTAATCAGCATCATGCACCTCCTTTCTGCATCGCTTGATATTCACTATACATCACAATGTGATATATTCAAGTGAGGCGGGGGTTGTCGTCATTTCAGAACAGGTTTGGGGAGACTCAACTAACGTTGACGCCGAGCGAGGCTTCGCACGGCGGAGATCACCACAGGGAGGACAACCATGCTTGTCACATTTCAATCGAAAGCAACGCCGGATGTCGTAATGTTGCGCGATCTGGCGGGTTACCTTCTCGGGGCGATTGGCAAACGACTCGGTGAAAGGGGCGTTATTGTGCATGACGAAATGCCCGCAGCGATCGCCCGCCTTGAAGCCACCCTCGACGATGATGCGAAAACCGCTGAAGAACATGGTCCGAATTTTCATATGACCGGTGCAGACAGCGCACTGCGTACCGCTACGGGCCTGCGCCAGCGTGCAGTTCCATTCCTCGATATGTTGCGGCAGGCCCAGCGACAGGACGAAGACATTTTGTGGGGGCTGTAGCCACGTTCGACCAGAGGCGATCGGCATTGCGGGTCAGCTGGCTCAACAAGCCCTATCGCGTCGCGCGGCCGAATGCAGTGCGAATCTGGACACCATCACGGCGGCGCTGCTGCGCGCGTTCGATCGTTACGGCGCCGCGCAACTGCGGGGCTGAGATGGCGATGCGCTCGAAAGCAGCGTGCCGCACCGCGACGCTGTGCGCCTCGCGTGGAGCGGCGCCGTGAAGCGCGTCAACTGCCACGACCTCTTGCCATGTGCCTGTCGCCGCACGTGCGCCAGAATGACGCGCCGGTCCAACCTCACCGGCTCGACACCATTGTATGACCAACTTGCTGGAGGTCCCGATGAGCTCGCTTGAATCATTGCGTGCGCGCGCACGGACTTGTCCGAGACTGCAGTGTGGCCGTGCTGCTGGCCGAGTTGCCCGAGTTGTGCAAGCTCGATCGTAGACGCATCGCCGCGCTGGTGGGCGTCGCGCCACTCAATCGGGATTCCGGCCTCATGCGACGGCAGCGAACCATCTGGGGTGGGCGCGCCGATGTGTCGCAGCACGCTCTACATGGCGACGCTGACCGCGGTGCGACATAACCCGGTGTTGCGCGCCTACTACCAGCGCCTGAATGTCGTGGGCAATCGAAAGAAAGTCGCGCTGGTTGCCGCTATGCGCAAGCTGCTTACCATCATCAACGCGCTCGCAAAACATAGCGTGAACTGGAATCCGCGCCTTCATATCGCTTGACTTGCAAGACGTTGCTAATAGGGGCGGCCGACAGGCGGCCCCAACGCCCACACGGGCTTCCCAGTCGGGACGCTTTGTCTTAAACATCGTTTCAGCGGAACGCCGGCCGAATATTGCCATTTTCCGAGCGGCGAAGGCGTCTCGGCGCGCTGCCAGCGGCGCGCCGACGATCAAGAGCGCTGCGATTGTTTTCGCGTCTGCGAAAGTGGCTTTCGAGACAACGAATAAATTGGAGAAAGCTGCTCTATGCCATCTTTGGCCTTCAAAACGATGCGCCCAACGACACGCGCCTTCGACCCGATCCGCGACGGTAGTTACCCCAGTCGACGGCTCGTCGGCATTCGGCTCAAAACAGAAACGCAAAACTCGTTGGTTTTATATCACATTGTGATACATAATGACTGAGATGGCCCAGCAAGTTCCGGCCCGTTGGGTGCGTAGAGGCGCGACGGCCGTCTAACGACGACCGCTTAGCTGTCGGTTGACCTGCGTGCACCCGACAGTGGAGAAATGCATAACGCGGCGTCCGTTCCTAAAGGCGCGCGCATGCAAATAATTCTGAATGGGACACGTCCGTCCGCCGAAACCGTGCCGCCGATTGCTTGAGCCTACCGCACATGATCTATCCGATAATCACCGAGAACATAGGGAAGACCCCCTTAGTTCGACTCGTACGGCTTCTCGATGAGTCAATTCGGGAGCGCAACAACGTCATCTTGGGCAAGCTTGAGGGCAACAACCCAGCGGGTTCGGTGAAGGATCGCGCTGCGTTGTCGATGATCACAGGAGCTGAACGCCGCGGACAGATATGCCGCGGTGATGTGTTGATTGAGGCTACAAGCGGCAACACGGGCATCGCACTCGCCATGACGGCTGCCTGCCGCGGCTACAGAATGATGCTCGTCATGCCGGAGGACGTTTCGCTCGAACGCCGCCAGAGTATGCGAGCGTACGGAGCTGAACTTATTTTAACTCCGGTCCAGGGCGGCATGGAGTTCGCTCGTGACGCAGCTAAGCAGATGGCGCGTGAAGGACGTGGGGTTGTACTGGACCAGTTTTCGAACCCAGACAATCCTCTCGCTCACTATCAAACCACCGGCCCCGAAATATGGAACGGCACAACGGGTGCCGTTACTCATTTTGTTTCGGCGATGGGAACGACCGGAACGATCATGGGTGTCAGCCGATATCTAAAAGAGCGAAACGCCGATGTGCAAATAGTCGGCGTGCAGCCAGAAGACGGGGCACGTATTCCGGGCATACGAAAATGGCCCGAGCAGTATCTTCCCGCCTTCTTTGAAGCGCATCGGATCGACCGAACTGAGTGTGTTAGCCAAACGGACGCGGAAGTGACCGCCCGCCAACTTGCGGCGGTTGAAGGCGTCTTCTGTGGAATATCAGCCGGTGGCGCGTGCGCGGTCGCGCTGCGGATTGCTCACGAAGTGGAGAACTCGACGATTGCGTTCATCGTGTGCGATCGGGGCGATCGCTACCTTTCTACGGGAGCGTTCCCGGCTTGAGTCGATTGGTTGAATTGTCGAATCGCTAAACGGATACTCCGCCTTAGCCGCCCGTGAGACACGGTCATGGCCGACCGCGCCACACTCCTAAGACGCCTAAAAGATCCCTTCGTCCGACGCGATCCTCGTGCGGAACGGGAGAAAAGTGACCGGTCGCCGCGATCGCGACAGGTTAGAGGAGGCCTCATTCGCTCGGCCGACGGTAGCACACGCGCGCGACCTTTTCCCGGACATCAGACATTAGAATCCTTTCTCTGAGGCGTTGCTGTCAACGAGCCGCCGTGTTTCGCGGTCGCCGCAAATTGAGGCCGGGGTGCCCGCGAATATGCACAAGGAGCAGATATTGCAGCAGCGTGATGCCTTCGTTCCGGCGCCGCACTCTGCAAGAAGCCCTCGAAGAGCCGAGGGGGCGCACCAGTTGTTGACGCGTCCTATGGAAGAAAGCACAGCAGGCGCCGACGAGAAATCCTCCACAAGGTAGTCAGCGTGATGAAAAACGCAATGAGATTGGAAAGCGCCATCCCGATCGATGTTTCCATGCCGCTGCGGCTCGGATTTGCGGGGCCCTGCGATCACGCTGCATGCCCACCACATCACCGACATCCAGACTTCGGCGCAGGGTGCCTCCGTGCTGAAACCGATCGCCGGCGGGCTCGCGCTCTGCTCTTCAGCCTCGGCATCATCGGCACGGGGCTGCTCGCGCTGGCCGCCTCGGCCCCTATGCGATGGCCGGCACCTTCGGGTGGAAAAACAGCCTCGCGCTCGAACCGCAACTGGACAAACCGTTCTACGGGGTTATCTTGCTCGCGACGGTCGTGGGCCTCGCGCTCGATTTCACGTCGATCGACCCGAGCATCGTGGCACCATGATCGGCACCGATGTAACGCCATTGATGACGGCGCTCCAGGACAACGCCCTGATCACGAGATCGCCAGCCTTGTATCTCGTTGTCATGCTGGATGCCCTCCGTTCGGCTTTACGTGCAGTGCACTGATGTGAGGGTGCGCGGGCACTGCCGGAAATTAAACTGCGCACTTTTCTGGTGCTCCGATCCATTCCACTATAGATCACGTTGTGACATAGTTTAAATTCAATTGATTTACCGACCGTCCAAGATGCACAAGAGAATTGAGCGTCGTACGTCTCTGACGACCTTGGATGAGTTCATCACGAATTGACAGTACCCCGTGCGGCACGTTTCCGAGATGCCCCCGCTGGTGGAATAACGTTTGTGGGTCGATAGCCTGAAGATACGGAGCCGCGCATGGAATTCGAACATATTGAATTCGAGGTGGAGAAGATGACGGGTGATTGGGACGCACAGACCCTCGCCCGGGCCATCAGCGCGGTCGACCCTGACGCGAAAGTCGATGTCGACGTTGATGCCAGAAACGTCAAGGTCGACTCCTGGATGATGGCCGAGGAATTCTTGGTTGCGTTCGAGGACGCAGGCTACAAGGCGAAGATCAGCAAGGGTTGATCCGAAGTCCTGAGGGTGTCAGATGAGCGCGGGCGCATCGCCCGACGGCCGCCACCAAGTTGCGAGCGTCACCTGCGTTTGGGCACGGGGCGAATCATGCGTCCACGTTGGGGCGCTGTCATTGATCAGCATTGGGAGCCAGGCCATTAACAAGAAATGTATTCGCGGTCAGACCCCGCAATCGCAGCAAGGCGCAGGCAATTTGCGTCCGGACCACTCGCCGCGTTCAAGGCATTCAGCGACAGCGTCTTTGCCGATGTGGGTTGGCAGCGAAGACGAAACAGCTGATCGCCGTGGCCGTCGCCCACGTGATCCAGTGCTCTTATTGCATACGCCACACGGCGGCCGCTCTGAAAAGCGGCGCGACCGGAGAGGAGATTAGGCGATCTGGGTCGCGGCCGAGATGCGTGCTGGCGCGGCGTATTCACATTCGGCGCTGGCACTCGACACGAACGCGGCGAATATGGGTATGAACCAAAACCAAGACGAGGCGCCCCATGTCCACGGTCATTGAGCGCCTGCAGGCCGAACACGGCAGACTGGGACGATTGGTGCAGCTGCTCAACGACGAGCCGTCGCTGCGCAGCGATCCGGGAGCACCGAACATCGCGCTGCTGGTGGATGCGCTTTACTACCTGACACGCTTTCCCGATGTGGCCCATCATGCGATCGAAGATCGCATCGTGGAGAAACTGCGGAGCAAGAACGCCTTGTCCGGCGAGCTTGCGCGGGAAATCGAGGCGCAACACGTCACACTGATTTCGCAGGGTCACGAACTGCTCCAGGATCTGGAAGCGGCGGCCCGTGAAGAAAACATGTCCCAGGAACTGGTCGAAATCCACGTCCGTCTCTACGCGGAGCGACTGCGGCATAACATGACTGTCGAAGAGCTGACGCTGTTTCCCGCCGCGATACGCTACCTCGACGATGCCGACTGGCATGCCATCGAGCGTGCTGATGCGGGCGGACAACCGGACCCTCTGTTCGAAGGCCCAGCGGATGAGCGATTTGCCCAGCTCCATCGGGTCATTGCAGCGTAGCGTGCGGCTCCGGCGGGCATTGACGATGAGAGTGAAAAGCAGCCAGCTCGCCGGCTGCCTTATTGATCCGTGACAGCGAAATGCCATGAGCTGCACGATCCGCTCAGAATCCGGAACACAAGTGGAGATGCACGATGAGTGATGGCCGCGTGATCGAGATCTTCCGGTATGACCCGGAGACGGATACTAGGCCGCGTATGCAGGCGTTTGAGGTTGACGTCGATCCGCGCGACCGGATGCTGCTGGACGTCCTCGTCAGGCTGAAGTCGGTCGACGAATCGATTTCGCTACGGCGCTCGTGCCGCGAAGGCATCTGTGGGTCCGACGCCATCAACATCAACGGCAGGAACGGTCTTGCATGCCAGATTAACATGAACGATCTGCCGTTGCGGATTGTCCTTCGGCCTTTGCCCGGCCTGCCCGTGATCCGTGACCTGATCGTCGATATGACTTCGTTCTTCAACCAGTATCACTCGGTGATGCCGTATCTGATCAACGATACGCCGCCCCCGGAGCGGGAGCGCCTGCAAAGTCCCGAAGAGCGCGACCAGCTCGACGGCCTGTACGAGTGCATCCTCTGCGCGTGCTGTTCAACAGCCTGCCCGTCGTACTGGTGGAATCCGGACAAGTATGTCGGACCGGCTGGCCTGCTGCAGGCCTACCGGTTTCTCGTCGATTCGCGTGACATGGCCACCCAGGCGAGACTGGACAATCTTGAAGATCCGTACCGGCTCTTTCGTTGCCGCACAATCCTGAACTGCACCGACATCTGCCCAAAAAACCTGAACCCCGCGTATGCAATTGGCCAGATCCGATCGATGCTCGCGCGCCGGGCGGTGTGATGCCGGGGCACATTTCCGCTATCGTGTGCTTGCTGTCGATCGAATCCGCGCGCGACACGCGACCTGACCTCCAGGTCTTGCTGGCCCAACGTCATTGCTCGACCGCGCAAGTGTCGGGCGCCGGACAGACGCCAGGCGTGAGTCGGCGCACAACTGAACTTTGCGAGCGAACCCGCCTGCGTCGACGCCAATCCGTCCGCGAGTTCATCGAAACCCGTTAGAGACCGACCATGAGACCCGTTGCCCATCCACACGGCCCACGACTGACACCCGGGCCGGTCGCCGGTATGCGGCAGACGCGCCCCCGTCGGACAGCCGGTCAGCAACAGGACGGCCTGAAGCAGTGGGAGCCGTCTTTCCCTGCGCTGGATACGGTCGATATGGCTTCCGACCAGTCATTTCCGGCTAGCGACCCACCGGCGTGGATCTGGCGATAGACCGGTTGCGCGCTATCCGTTTCCCGCCACGGTCCAGGTTTCCGGCGTCGTGCGGAATATACTATGGCAACACGCACGGCAGACAGGCCGGCGATCCACACACGGTAGTTGTCCTGACCGGCCTGTACGTCAAGGAGAGACGAGGTGGCCATATCACATCTTTCGTCGGAGGGCTTGTGGGGGTTCGCTGGTGAGCGACGCAAACTTCATGACGATGACCTGGAAATGAAGTGTCCGGAATAAGCACTCGCGTTCTTCGCTCGATGCGTTTTGGTTGACGTGCGTGCCTGTCAAGCATGTGTGCCGCACCTGCCACTCGGGCCTCGTCCGATCGTGCGTGCGGGAGTCGACGCGCGCATCCTGCTTGTCGGAGAGGCGCCGGGCGCGCGTGCACGCATCGAGCATCCCGTGGGACGACGCGAGCGGCGACCGTCTTCGGAACCCTGCTCGGGATCGACGCGACCACATTTCACGACGAGTCGCAGGTCGCGATTATTCCGATGGGTTTTTGTTATCCCCGAAGCGGCAACGGCGGTGACAAGCCGCCGCGTCGCTAGTGTGCACAGCTGTGGTTGGACAGCCTGCTGGAAAAGCTGCCGAAGATTCAATTGACCTTGTTGATTGGCCAGTAGGCAGCTCAGCATTTTCTCGGCGCCCGTCTCAGGGCGTCGATCACTGAAACAGTCAGGGCGTGGAAGGAATACGCGCCGGCCCTCGTTTCGTCGCCCCACCTGTAACCGCCCAACGAGCCGTTTTTCCAGCAGCACCCGTGATTCGAAAGCGAAGTCCTCCTCATGCTGCGCGAGAGGGTTGAACTACTCGTCGCGCAAGCATCTCATCGCGGATCTTTGACAGGGCGAGACGTCCTGATGAAGGACGCTCGCGCGACGCATTGGCGAGGTCCACGACGAGGGTCGCCAACACAGGGACCATGCGGGTCGGGCCGACGCGGCTGCTTACTCGACGGAATCCGGTCGACTCGCACGAAAGTTGAGAACTTCCGCCAGTGTTCCGCCTACATGTAAGGATGAGCCCCAATTGCGACTAGGTTTTAGATCGTCCCCTGTATCGACGGTAATCGATGGTGGGGATCGCCCGATGGCAATGCTCCTTCTGGGAATGGGATGGAATAAAGCGATTTCACGCGGCGGCAAAGGTGTACAGTGAGTAGACGGCCTTCGCGCCGTCGGTTGGTTTGAGAGGCAGGTATGCGATTAGATACCAACGCGGCAATTCCTTTCGCGGAGAATGAGACCGCTTACAACCCGGACCGTCGGGCGCGGCTCTTCCTTCTTAAAACTGAGGACGCTAGCGGGCCTGTCCACAGGCACATCAGCTACTCGCTCCGCGATTCCACCATTAGCAAGTGGCGATTTCCTGCTACCGGGATGAAAAATCTGATCGTGGCTCTCCATTTTCCGAATCCGAGCCGCAGCTACGATGCTGCCAGGCATTGCGTGCTTTTCTGGGGATATGACGATTCCAGGGAAATCACCTTCCAGGTGGACCGCGGAACGCTCAACGGCCTGCAACCCCCACTGGAATCCGACGAACGGTCCTTTTTGGCGGCCTTCGACGAATTTCGCGAACAGGTACTTGAAATCGCCAAAAGTCGATACGTCCGCGGTCCGCAAAATCGATACTCGATTTAATGAAGGCCGCGGTGCCCTCGCCAAGGGCCGCATTAACCTCGAAGTACTCGGCCGGCGCGGAAGCCGGACCACTGCGCAACGGCTCCTCCGCTGAACGATGGTCCTATCCGGTGGGCGAGCGGCGATCGACGTGTTGCTTGGCCCCTTTGAGTGAGCCTCTTTTCTTCGACGGGGCACGCCCGCTCAAAGTCAGGAAAAACCGCGACACTCGACAGCGCCGCGATCGAGAACGACCCGGCAGACCCGTCCGGACTCTTACACCAAACGGACGAATACTAGGAAGGCAGTCATGAAGGAACGATTGGTTGACGTAATAAGTCGCAACGGCACCGTGCTGCACACGTACCCGATTACCTTGAGTGAGTCGAGAGCCGTCGCCGACGACTCCGAATATCAAGCCAAGGCGCTTGAAGCAGCAGCGCACGGGCGGCTTGTTCCTGACGTTGAACTCGGCACTCTGACGGCCAGGATGCATACGGATCGGGGTGGTCAGATGGCTCCCTACGGCGATGACCTGGAGAGAAGCTCGGAAACGAGGCTCGGTTTGGAACAGGCTGTTCGCGAGCGCGCGTACCTGCTCTGGGAGAAGGACGGGTGTCCTGATGGGCGCGCGGAAGAGTATTGGCATCGCGCACTTGATCAGCATCTTCGGGAGCGGGCCTACATTCTGTGGCAGCAGGAGGGAAGTCCCGAAGGGCGGCAAGACGAATACTGGCGTCGGCTTGTCGATTTCCAAGCTCAGTAATTTCCGCGTGGCGGCATCGTAGGCCTTATGGAACGACAACCGCCTAAACAATGTGATTCTCAGATGAATAACACGGAGCCCTTCTTGCTCTATCTGAGGATGACGCCGGAACCAATAGGCGCTTGATGCCGGAACTTAGGCCCGGATGATCATCATCGTCGCGATGGCCCGACGCTGCCGTGGCCATGGCAGCGAGATCTGGATGGTTGCGCGGAGCTCCGGCGGTCTGCGGGGACATAGATCACAGAAGACGCTGGCGAGCCGCAAAGCGCCACGCCCCGCGAATGCTCGACGAAATCAAGGCATGGCGGGACACAGTATTGGCGCTCGGCCGGTCGTTGAATAGGTTGCCCACGTTCGTCATCGTTCAATGGCGACCGGACATTGAAACCTAAGACATGACGCCAAGACATGGTTGGCCGATCGGATAACTTGAATCAAGGCGGTCGCAGCGCGGTCCCCGAACGGTCGTTTCGGTGACGTCAAAGAGGAGATGGGTTGACACATAATCACCCGGGGCCCAAGCATGACCCCGTAAGGTCGCAACTCAGCCACGCGGACGACCGTGTTCGGCTGAATCATTGGCTGCCGCCGCAGGAAGGGGTGGTGCCCCAGATGCGGATCGGTGAGCGCTGGGTCAACGTATTGTGGGCATTGCCGCTCGCGTTCGTGCTGCTTGTAATGGGCGTGGCCATCGCGCAAGGATTGCGGCAGGTCCCGGCGGTGCAAGTGTTCCTGGTGCGCTACCCAGGTATCCCGCTGTCCGCGGTGGCCGTCAACACGGGATTCCCCGCCTGGCTCAGGCTGCAGCATTTCCTGAACCTATTTTTCATGGCGTTCATCATTCGCGCGGGACTTCAGATTCTCGCCGACCATCCGCGACTGTACTGGAAGCGCGACTGCACGCCCGGTACGGAATGGTTTCGATTTCAAAAGGCGGTGCCCGCCGGCCGGGTGTGGACCGCGAAGGACGATTCGGTGACGCTTCCCGCGTGGCTGGGTATTCCCGGAATCCGTCACTCGATCGGTCTTGCCCGATGGTGGCACTTTTCGATCACACTCCTGTGGATGATCAATGGCATCATCTTTTACATCCTGCTGTTCACGACTGACCAATGGCTGCGACTGGTGCCGACGACATGGGAAGTGATTCCCAACGCGGCCTCGACCGCCGTTCAGTATCTGTCGCTTACATTCCCGGCTGATCAGAGTTGGTTGCGTTACAACAGCCTCCAGCAGATCACCTATTTCATAACAGTGTTCGTCGCGGCGCCGACCTCCATCCTCACGGGCTTCATGCAGAGCCCGGCGATTTCGAACCGGCTCGGCTGGATCGGCCGGGCGTTTAATCGGCAGCGGGCGCGTTCGATCCATTTCATCGCATTGTGCTGGTTCCTGTTCTATATCCTCGCGCATGTGACGCTGGTCTTTATCACGGGTGCACGCGTGAATCTGAACATGATGTTTGCCGGCGTGAACGGCGGCAACTGGAGCGGCGTGCTGATGTTCGTTATGGCCATGGTGCTCGTGGCCGTCACCTGGTGGCTGGCGTCGCCGTTTACGCTTCGTCATGCGCGTCGCGTTCAGCAGATCGGCGCGTTCCTGGCCCGGCCATTCAATAACGTCACGCAGTGGTGGGATCCGACGAGCCAACTCACCGAACATGACATCTCACCGTATTTCTGGCCCAACGGCACGATGCCAGCCTCCGACGAGTTCGACCGGCTCGTAGAGGACGGTTTTGCGCACTACCGGCTGAGAATCGATGGGCTCGTCGAAAAGCCGGCAGAACTCTCCTATGCTGAGCTCAAAGCCATGCCGAAGCAGGAACAGATCACCACCCATTTCTGCATTCAGGGATGGTCAGGCGTCGCTAGGTGGGGCGGCGTTCCGATGCGTCATCTCCTTGATGTGGTGAAGCCTACCGTTGATGCCCGTTACGCGGTGTTCTATTCCCTGGCCGACGGCGCCGACGGTGGACGCTACTACGACGTGCACAGCATCGCCAACATGAGACACGAATTGACGATCCTCGCCTACGAAATGAACGGCGCGCCGCTGAGCGTGCTGCATGGCGCCCCGTTGCGGCTGCGCTGCGAGAACGAACTCGGTTTCAAAATGGTCAAGTGGATTGCCGCCATCGAGTTCGTGCACGACTTTTCCGATCTTGGCGCGGGCCAGGGGGGCTACAACGAGGATCACGAATTTTACGGCTACCGCGTGCCGATCTGAATGACCTTTGAGATGAAAATGATCATCGCGATTACGGCGGGGCTCATCACCCCGGTTGAAAACCATCCGGGTCTCCGCAGCGGCATGGGCGTGAGAAACGTGCCCATGACCTTCGGATTCGACGCCATCAGCATCATCAGCACCATGATCGGCACCGCTGCGACGTCATTGATGAGGGCGCTCCAAAACAGCGCCTTGATCGGGTCGATCGATGTGAAGTCGAGTGCGAGACCCACGATCGCGACGGCGCGCGACGCCTCGAGTGCCGATCGGCCAGCGTGCGACGGCTTCGCACGGCACGGAGTGATTCTTGCTGCCTCATTCGTCGGCTTGTGCAGTTCTGACTCGCACAATCTGTTCCTGCAGAAGCCCGTCGATGCCTTTGCATTGTTGACCGCCATATCCGCGCTTGCGGTCCTTGCTAGTGCAGTTGAGACGACGCAAGTGGATGCAAAACCCGATGAAGAGCGCGGAGACCAACAGTCAGACAAAGCGGATGTGTCGAAGATTCGCGCGACCCTGCGATAACCGTGCCACAACCACATGGTGCTCGTTTTTTGAGCATTGCTCTGGTGGCCCAGACCGTGTACGCATGGACGTCGGTAATCTGACGACACGCTGTCTCGGCGGCAGAGTGCGACATTTCGATTGCGGCACCACGAAGGTTCAAAAGTCCAGCTCAGAATGGAACATATTGCAAGCACCCATCCGCCCCGCGCTGGCTTCGCGCCTGCATTGATCTCGTAATCGTTTCCGAACCGATAAGCTTGATAACCCGCTTCATGTGGTAGGCGAGCACGTGGAAGCTCCTCTCTGCGCTCACCCGTTCGATCGTGCGCGTAGGAAGTGAGTCGCTCCCATCCAGCCCTTGATCGTGCCGAAGGGATGGTCGACAGTCTGTCCTCGGATGCGCATCATGTCCGGGGCGAGATCACGCCGGCCTGCATCCCTTCGCAATCCTTCGCGCTCCCAGCGCATTCCCGGCGTTCGGTGCTTGGTGTGCATTTGTCTTTCAATGAGCACTGTTGGCACTGCGAGCTCCAGTAGCGATCTTCTCGTATGGCTCTGTAGGATAACTGAATGTAGGCTGAAGTTGGCACACGATACCCGGCACGTTATTGCGAGAAAGCGGCAGAAATGCCTCGACGCTATTCGTCCCGATGCCGCGTGGCGCGGGTTGGTGGCGAAGAGTTTATGGTGCTCCCGCATGAAGCCGTGCGATGCAGCTCGTTCGATCGCCGAGCGCGGCCGGGGCGCCGTGGCCGCGGAGGCGTCCTACGTCGAGACCGGGCGAATCGTCTCCGTTACGGTCAGTTTCGGCGTCTCCGAATCGGCCGCGACGGCGACACGATCGACACCCTCTTACGAGTCGCTGATGAGCGACTTTACCCGGGCCAAGCACAATGACCGCGACCGTGGTGGCCGGAAAGAAGCGTTTAACTAACCATCGCGGCGTATGTCGCTAGTAGAAGTTGTGGGGCATTCACCTCTGACGCTGGTAGGGTGGCTCGGAGGATAAGCGTTGATCTTCCACCGCGCCACCGACTGTGAAGTGATAAAGGCTTTGCCATTCGTGATCCTTGAGCCCAAGCAGCGCGTGCATTTCGTCATCAAAAAAACATCCAATCCCCGTAGCGCGTACTCCAGCGGCTTCGGCTTCGAGGTAGAGCGCGTGGCCGAGCATGCCGCATTCCCAAAATAGATGGCGGTAACGCCAGGGTTCCTGCAGAGCGCTTGCAAACCGCGTCAGCATGCCGAGCGCGAAGCAGGAATCGGCCGCGATATTCTGATGACAGGAGATCCACTTTGCAGATGCACGCAAATCGAATGGCAGCAGAAAATAGAGCGGCAGGTGGTCCGGTCCCGTCTTTTCCCATAGCCATTCGGGACGCATTGAGGCCTGCAGGCTCGACCATGCTTCCGGATTTCTAACCAGCACATACAGGCCAGCCTCCAATCCCCCGACGCGATGCACCAATAGCACAGGATGCACCGCGGGGGGAGAGACGAGCGAATTCCACGGCGGTGTGTCAGAACACGTCATCAGGCATTCGAGCATTGCGAAAAACGCGGCGCTGGTGATGCTCGTCGTGCCGTCGAATTCAACAGCGCTACGGCGTTGTCGAGCGACCTGCGCGAAACTGAGGTCAAGGGCGGGCGCCGCTGGCAACCGGCGCCGCTCGGCAGAGGCGGTGCTCAGCTCCCGGGTACGGGACTTGAACGTTGCGATACGGATCGAATCGATATCGGGCCATCGTACCTGTTTCGCGCTTAACTGATTCGCGCATCCGTACCACGCCGCCGCGTCCGAAGCAGACAGCATACGATCGATATCGGGCCGTCCGTCAGGATGGCCGACCCAGAGCAGAACATCCGGCGACTCTCGTTCGGCGGTCCCGAAATCCTCACTGCGGTCCAATCCGAGCAACCGCGCCACCTCGTCGTCCGCGGGCGCCTCCAATAGCCGCGTTTGCCAACCCAAAGCGGCCGCTACGTAACTTACCGCGGCGATGGCATGGCCGCAATCGTGCTGGCAGTAGCGCCACGCCCGCATGCCGTATTTCCATGCTTCGCGCCAATGGATCGAGCTTAGTCCGACCAGAACACCTTTGCCCGCGAACGCCGTGGTCCACCGCGAGTCATCGACTGCGGCGCGACGTTCAAGCAAATGGTCTCGGCTCAGGTAGTGGTAGATGCCCGCGGGCAGACCAAGCAAATGCGGACATAGCAAATAGCCCTCGGTCGGATGGAGGTTGCCACTCGAAGGGTTGCAGCGCAGCGCCCAACGCGTAGCGCGATAAGTCTTCCATGCCGACAAGCCCAACGACAGCTCGAAAAGGATCGACAGATTACGCAGATCAATTCTGTATGCGAACGGCAGGGCGCCGCAGCGCACATCGTTGTAACGAGTGTGGAACGTGTCCGCGGCTAGCGGCAGATTCACGCGGGGTGCGCCGTGAAACTCCCGATACGGATTTGGCTGCGCCATCCAGTCGAATTCATGGGGGCCAGGAGCGTAACGGTTGACGCGGTGCTTACTGCGATCATGATATTGAACGAGTGCGTCACTGAAGTGATCCATGCTGCTTTCTGCCCAAGAATGGTCGCCCGGGGAGTTGTTATGAAACCAGATGACTCGACCGTCACGCCCGCTCGTCGTGTTGTGGAACGGTGCGCGCTTCGGCGAACCGCGAGAACCCTCTGGTGGTTCTGTGTCTCGACTGGCTCACGTGCCGCGTTCATGAACGCGGAATGACGTTTAGGGAACTCAACCCCATTTCAGGGGGCTTCGAAGGCGTTCAGAACCTCCGCCTTCAACATCGTGGGGGGCCCCGGTCACGCCAGTCGTTACCCGTCGAGCGTACGAAATATGCATCGGCCAACAAGTTCAAGTGATACCCGATTTCTCGGTCGGGGAAATCGAACGCTGCCTCGAGCGCGGCTTCAACGTCAGATTCGCTCAGATGAGGAGTCTTGTTTCCCTCCAAAGTTTTCAATATTGCCAGTACGCGATTCATATCGCGTTTCACGATTTCCTCCTGACGTAGGGCGACGATTTAATGGTGTCCGTCGCCCTCGATCGGCACGCGAACATCTCGAAGAGGACGTGGCAGAACACGTGCAGCGCGCACGAGTGCGCCCGCCGTGACATAAATGCGAACGGGATTGGCCTCGTCAAATGACTAGGCGAAATCTCCTTCTGGGTCGTCTGGCATTGTGTGTGCGACGGTGTTTTCATGCTCATCTCGCGCGGCTTCGGACGGCGACAAGGATGGCTCGCCGGAAGGCTTCGGACCTGATCGGCGCGTGGCGTCGGCGGCCAACTGGAGCGCCGTTAAAGCAACGGACGGTGGTTCTTTGTCTTTCAAGGGAAATCCCTGGGTGAAGCTCATATGCCCTCCTCAGGCAGGTAGCGTCGGCATAGCAAAGGCACGGCTGATCGAAACGAGAACAAGGAACGCCTGCACAACGGTGCCTGTCCGCGAGCACGGTGCGCACGGCACATTGACAGGCGACCAAGCGCTTCGAGGCAAGGGTTGCCTCGCGTCGACGAACCGTCCGCGTACGAACCGAAAGCCGCGAGCATTGAGGGTTAATGCACGACGAACGCCAATTCAATTTCATTTCGGGCTTCGAAGACTGTCATCGTCGTTTTTGCGTGTCCAGTTCGTGTAGGGCAGCGGGCGCAAAAACGCGGAGCGAGCTAAATGCCGATCCCGAGCGGCGGCGTTGACTTGCTCCAGACGACTCTCGCTCAGGCTGAGTCCGAAACCTATCGCTCGTGAGGTCGCCCGCTACATATTGATCTTCACAGACAGCACAAACAGCCAGATTCCTTCCTCGCCGTCTATTTCAAGCTCACGCAACTCCGAGGTATCGCAGGTAGGGGCAGGCGTGAGTTGCTCGGTGTTGTGGTACATCAGTTCCACAGCTTCTGGCGCGTTGCACTCCCGCTCTTCGATCGAATTGCCCGTAACATCGACACCGGAAAATCGGGGAAGCTGGCACGAAAGACCGCGTCAGCGCTGCGTTGGACATGAGGATATTGCATGGTTTCGCCCCGCTGATTGCTGCGCAGGCTGCGCAACAGGTGCTTCGAGCGCGCGTGCAGACGCTGACACGGTCGTTGCTCATACATCTCATTAGACGCGCTATGCGTGAATACGCAACAACTTTCTGATGCTAGCCGTGGATCGCGTCATCGCAGACCGCAGGTTAAGATCCACGGCGACAGGGTGAGCGGCTCCGCAGACGCGTGAGCAGATAGTCGTCTTCATGCCAAGCCTATGCGCGGCGCCGCGTAACCGCGGCGGTAGGGCGGTTGACCCTTGCCACGACACCTTTCGAAAAGGTGCAGGCGGGACGGGGGGGCGGCTGTGGGCCAAGGTGTCTGCTATGCGCTTTTGAAGCAGGCCTCTCAGTGCCGCTGCCCCGTCCACGGTTAGACGCGTCTCGGCCGAGATGGAATGGACACCGCCCTCCCTCTCGGAAATTCGGCGCGATAAAGGGTCGCCCAGAAGAGCGCATCAATATTCATTCTGCCGCCTGGCCGGTTAAATGAGTGATCAGAGGTATCGGCTGGCGGCGGTCATAACGGCGCGCTACGTGGCAGCTCATTCAGATGCGACCTGTGCGTCTGTTGCGGCGAGCGACCAAATTTCGGGGATGCCCGATAACGTCTTCTGCAGTGGCCATTCGACCGGGCACCACGGGGTCATCAGTTGTTGCCGGTTCTGGAAAGGGGCTTTGGCCGCCACAAGAAAGCTGTCCGGCCGCCGTTGGCGAATGGATGGAACGTATATCGAGGTCCGAAGCCAGCGGAATTATTTGTATCGCGCAGTCGAGGAGGCTAAAACGGATGATTTCCTGCGCGCCGATCGTGACTAGTCCGCGGCGCGGCACTACTTCGAAAAGTCAGTCGACCAAAATGGCCAGCCGGAGACGGTGACAATCGAAAAATGTGGGTGCGAACCTGGCTGTGCTGGATGCTCTCAATGCCGAGCGCAAAACACCGATCGAGACTCGCCGGAACAAGTTCCTGAATAACGCTTATGCGTAAAAAGACCGCAGCCTCCTGAGAATCATAGATTTATCCGGCGCCGCATAGCTCGGCATCGCCATGTAAGTGCCCCTTTCGATTGTATGGACGCCGGGCGGGTTGCGCATTTTGCGGGAGGACGAGACGTTCAACCAGACGTTAACTCGGAGGTGTGAACGTCCGCTCCGCCCGAAAGAACCGACTTACACTCGCGGTCATTTGGATCTCCCTCGTCTTCCTTGGCGGCCGTGATCACGTTGGTGACATCGGTGTCCACCGGCATCTCACGCTCAATCTCGGGCCGGCGAACCTAGTGGTGAAGGCGCGCGAGTTCTTCGCGCTCGCTCGTGGTAAAGCTGTTGTGCCGCCGGCAGTGTCGCGATGGGTCTCTGCAGCGCATACGCCTTTCATTTCGCGGGGCTTACTCGAGAACAAATAGAAGCCCTCGGTTTGCATAGGCGCCCGAATGCACCAATCTGAATGCTGCCTAAAGCATAACCGCGAGTGAAAAGGCGCGTGGACTCTAGATCGCCCGTCCATTCACGCGACGATAGCTCGCGAAAGCGCATCGAAAACGGCTTGATGCTCGGATGGTTTAAGCGGCGAAGGAAATGTGCGACCGACGTCCCGAGAATCGGCATCATCGCGTCAGCAACGCTGTTGTTAGTGCGCAGCAATACGTCGTCGACGTAAAGTGTCAACGACGTCAACACCATGTGGCAGGCAATGCGCATCGGGCGCGGGTTCATCATGTCACTGGCTAACTGTGCTATTCGTGCTATTCGTGCTATTCGTGCTATTCGTGCTATTCGTGCTACGTCGGGGCGGTGTCGTGCGAGCCATCGGCGGTCAATTACCGAAGAAAACGTTGCAGTAGCTTGCGGGGCCGACGCACGACGATGGCGAGGGCTCCGACACATGCTGGACACTGCCGGAAGCTGAGGTGCCGTTGGTCGTCGTGCCGCCAACTTCACTGTTGCCCGCCTGCAGGCTGTCCTGTGCAGCGATCTTCGCTTCAGCAGCCTGAATTTGCTCGGGATACTTCGTCTGGTCGCCGTCGCCCATGCGATAGCCGGCCTGCTCGATTCGGATCAGTTCCGCACGCACCTGCGCCCGGGCGACGGGTGCGGTGCTCTGAGCGAAGCTGACGACTGGACTGGCGAATGCACAGCTAGCGAGGACAAGGCATGAAAGGGGTTTCATAACGGAGCTCCTTGATTTACGATTGCCTGTGGCAATCAGGATGCCTAACTGGGCATTGCGGCCAGCTACGCAGACAAACTGAAAGTTCTGGTTGAAAGGGGGTACGAGGTCGTCCGCGACTCAGCTCGCTTAACTCGGGGTTGTGCTGCGGATCATGTCAATCTCCCTGGACGTGAGGTGGAAAGCGTCGCGCACGTAGCACGGGGGTTCCGCATCGGCCTGTTATGAGCTGTACTCGTAATTAGACATTTGACAAGAGGAAAACGTGACGCCATCCTTGTGTCGAATTATGGTGCATTCTTACGCCGTGTAACCGTGGCAGTTGTGGTTATGTCGGCAATTTTATGTTCGGCATTAAATGTTCCTTTGTGGGCGATAAATGTTCTGTGTCGCTTTACGATTATTCGCTAGAGTGATTTTTCAAAGGTAGGGCGTGCGCCGAATTGTGAATGCAGTTCGACGCGGCACACACGGAGCGAGCACCCAATATCGCAATCGGCCAACTCTGCTTGAGCAGAACAAGAGCGACCGATACTGCCCAGGGCGAGAGATCAGCCTCACACTTACCCTCGTTCGACAGCTTTGGCGGTCTTCGACCCAATGCTCGGCACAGCTGGCACAAATTTTAGGTAGGGATCACCGTGTGGATCACGAACTTTTGTTCGGTAAAAAACTGAACACTTGTCCATCGACTTGCTGGCGCACCAATAGCACAATACGGTACAGCTGCTTGATTCCTGGAGGCCTGTTTTGGCGTCCTGTACTCAAAAAACACGTGATTTTGACGCGGGCGAAATGTCCGGGGCCGGAACATCACTGTGCGCGGGTGAAAAGGCTCACACGATCGACCGCCGCAGTTTTCCTGAATTTATGAATCTTTTTGCGGGCCCGGTTGCAGCACTCAGTACTGAGCAGAACCTCCTCGTGAAACGCGAGTTATTGCAATCGCTGTCTCGGCGAGCGGTATATTGGATCGCACTACTGTTGGTCGGAAGCCCGTTCTGGTTCGTATTTGGATCGTGGATCAAAACGTCGGATAGTTATCTTTGGTTCCGTATCGTCTGGATCCTGGGACTGTGGGGGATAGCCGCGCCCATAGCGGCATGCTTGCTAAAAAAGACCTCGGCGCTCCCGAAATCCGCAGGCGTTAGCGTGGTCGAGCAGATGCACTGGGCATGGGCTGCATTGGTCATGCTGACATCGTTCTGGTGGGCGGCGGCTAGCTTTGAGTTAATCCCGCCCAACTTCGTGGTCCTTCATGGTTATTTCTTTAGATTCGCCAGGTATGGCTTCCTGGAGATGACGATGATCGGCCAAGCATTTACTTTGCTGCTGCTCGCACCCAGTTTTCGTGCGGCTTTAGGTTCACTCGTGATCGGCACTATCCCATTCGGATTTAACATAGCGCCACTGCTATTTATTAACCGGCCAGGAATGTTTGACTGGTATTCGGCTCAACTCATTGGTTATTGTGTCATCGCATGGTTCATTTGCAACGATCAGCAACGCGCATGCATAAGAGAGGTTATTCTCGAGGAGGCGCGATCGCAGGCCGTAGCGGCAACGGCGGAGAAGAACCAATTTATCGCTGCAATAAGCCATGACTTGCGCCAACCGCTCACAATGCTCGGCCTGAAGTTAAATTACATCGAGCGGAGCATTAAATCGACCAATCTGGTCGAAGACGTCTCGCTTGCGCAAAGGCAAGTCGATGCGATGGAAGATATGATTAACGGCGCACTGGATATCTGCCGCCTCGAGTCCGGCACCTGGAATGTTGAAATCCAGGAGGTGGCGCTGCCCTCCCTTTTACACGGCATCGTTGCGGATATGCAGCCGCTGGTCGGGGCGAAGGGGCTGAAGTTAAGGCTCCATAGCCGGCCCTATCTGGTCCGTACGGATCGACACGCGTTGGACCGGATCGTGCGGAATATGGTGATCAATGCGGTCCGTTACACGCCTTCCGAACAGGGAGGAAAGAAGGGACATGTTCTGGTGAGTTGCCAGAGGCGTGGCGACCGCATATCGGTAAGCGTCTGGGACAACGGCATCGGTATCCCCGAAGGCAGACAAAAGGACATCTTCAAAAGCTACGTACAGGTCGCCAACCCCGAGAGGAATCGGGAAAAAGGCTTCGGACTGGGTCTGTCCATTGTCCAGGGTCTCGCGAACCTTCTTGGCCACAAGCTGGACATGGACTCGACCCCAGGGCGGGGATCGCGTTTCTCGGTTACGGTCCCGTTCATGGGACTCATACCGTCGGAGTTGCTCGAGGTTCAAACGGTCGAAAACAGCGCCCCGGACTTGACCAATATGGTCGTGGCCATCATTGAGGACAATAGCGACCTGAGAATCGAAATATCGATGCGCCTGATCGAGCACGGATGCTACGTCGTGGCGGGGGAATCATCACACGACGTGATCGAGCAGTTGCGCATTGAGGCATTGTCAAGTGGTCCGCACTTCATCCTCTCTGACTACCGGCTGGAAAACGAGGACGGTGTTGCTGCGATCGCGGCGGTCCGCGCCGCTACCGACCGTTGGATCCCCGCGGTCCTATGGTCGGGAGACACGTCATCGGCCGTGCTCAAAAAAGTAGCCGCAAGTGGTATCGGTATTTTGTCGAGATCGGATTCGGAACGAACCTTATTGACCATACTTGCAAAACACAAGCCGAAAACATCGCCGAAGGTGGACGAAAGCGATCGCCAGCGTAGCTGCACCTGATTCCCGAGGCATGCTATGGCGTCCAGTATTCAAACACGACGTGATTCTGACGCCGGCGAAAAGCCCGGGGCCAGAACATCACCGCGCGCGGGTGAACCGGCTCACACAATCGGGCACCGCAGATTCGCTGACTTTATGAATCTTTTTCTGGGAGCTGTTGCAGCACTCAGTGCCGAGCAGAATCTCTTTGTCAAACGCGAGTTATTGAAATCGCTGTCCCGTCGAGCGGTATGTTGGATCGTGCTAGTGTCAGTCGGAGCCTCGCTGTTGTGCATATATGGATCGTGGATCAAAACGTCGGATCGTTATCTTTGGTTCCGTGTCGCTTGGGTCGTGGGACTGTGGGGGGTGGCAACTCCAATGGCAGCATACTTGTTGAAAAAGACCGCCGCGCTCCCAAAGCGAGCCGGCGTCAACGCGGTCGAGCGATTGCACTGGGCATGGGCTGCATTGGTCACACTGACATCGTTCTGGTGGGCCGCCGGTAGCTTTGGGCTAACCCCACCCGATTTCTCGGGCCATGCTCCCTATGTCAAACTGGCCAGTTCTGGCTTCCTTGAGTACACGCTAATCAGCCATACATTTACATTGCTGCTGCTCGCACCCAGTCTTCGTGCGAATTTAGGTTCATTCGTACTCGGCGCTATCCCGTTCGGAGTTAGTCTGGGACCGCCTTTATTCATTTACCGGCCAGCAATGCTGGGTTTTTATACGGCTCAACTGATTGGCTATTGCTTCCTCGCATGGTTTATTTTTTACAGCCAGAAACGCGCATTGGTTAAAGAGATTATTCTCGCGGAGGCGCGAGAGCGGGCCGAAGCTGCAAAAGCAGAGAAGAACCTGCTTATCGCTGCAATAAGCCATGACTTGCGCCAACCGCTCACAACGCTCGGCCTGAAGTTAAATTACATCGAGCGGAGCATTAAATCGACCAATCTGGTCGAAGACGTCTCGCTTGCGCAAAGGCAAGTCGATGCGATGGAAGATATGATTAACGGCGCACTGGATATCTGCCGCCTCGAGTCCGGCACCTGGAATGTTGAAATCCAGGAGGTGGCGCTGCCCTCCCTTTTACACGGCATCGTTGCGGATATGCAGCCGCTGGTCGGGGCGAAGGGGCTGAAGTTAAGGCTCCATAGCCGGCCCTATCTGGTCCGTACGGATCGACACGCGTTGGACCGGATCGTGCGGAATATGGTGATCAATGCGGTCCGTTACACGCCTTCCGAACAGGGAGGAAAGAAGGGACATGTTCTGGTGAGTTGCCAGAGGCGTGGCGACCGCATATCGGTAAGCGTCTGGGACAACGGCATCGGTATCCCCGAAGGCAGACAAAAGGACATCTTCAAAAGCTACGTACAGGTCGCCAACCCCGAGAGGAATCGGGAAAAAGGCTTCGGACTGGGTCTGTCCATTGTCCAGGGTCTCGCGAACCTTCTTGGCCACAAGCTGGACATGGACTCGACCCCAGGGCGGGGATCGCGTTTCTCGGTTACGGTCCCGTTCATGGGACTCATACCGTCGGAGTTGCTCGAGGTTCAAACGGTCGAAAACAGCGCCCCGGACTTGACCAATATGGTCGTGGCCATCATTGAGGACAATAGCGACCTGAGAATCGAAATATCGATGCGCCTGATCGAGCACGGATGCTACGTCGTGGCGGGGGAATCATCACACGACGTGATCGAGCAGTTGCGCATTGAGGCATTGTCAAGTGGTCCGCACTTCATCCTCTCTGACTACCGGCTGGAAAACGAGGACGGTGTTGCTGCGATCGCGGCGGTCCGCGCCGCTACCGACCGTTGGATCCCCGCGGTCCTATGGTCGGGAGACACGTCATCGGCCGTGCTCAAAAAAGTAGCCGTCAGTGGCATGAAGCTTTTGTCGAAACCGGTTTCGGAACGAACTTTATTGACCATACTTGCAAAACATAAGCCAAAACCATTCACCAAAGGCGAGTGAAAGTGATGGCAGCGGAACATAAAGAGCGGTGTAGCAGAGATCTTCACGACGATCCCTTATCTGTTGCCCCCCTTCCAAGGGTCAGCTCGGCATTGACTCTAAGTGCAGCTTCAACCCGGTTTCTGACTTGGAGTTTGTCGTAAATAACACAGGAAACCTGTCTCACATGTCCCTCGGAAACGTTAAGCTCTCTTGCGATCTGTTTCCCTGAGAGCCCACGTGCAATGCAACGCGCAAGGTCCCACTCTCGTGGAGAAAGTCCAAGATGATGTTGATTCCTGCTAGCTGAGGGCGCTTGTGTCGAGCAGGCAAAGCGAAGCAAGACTTCTTCCGGAATCCAGAGTTCACCTCCTAAAATCCTGCTCAGTCCGATGAACATTTTTTTGTGCGCGCCTCCTTTCAAAAGGATTCCTCGAGCGGCGTAGTCACGCATGCACATGCGCAAAATTTCAACTTCATGATCGTTTCCCGGAGCAAGTCCCGTGCAGACGACCACGGGAATATTGGATGGATTTCCCGCCTGGAAACGTTCTATTGTCGTGGCGCCACGGTTCTCACCATCCAGATTGAGATCCAGGAATACCAGGTCCGGGGAAGGTGTCTTGTTTACTTCTTCAAGCGCGCTGGCAAGCGTAAAAACGGGCGTAATGTCGATTGGGGGGGCGCTGAGCTCCGACGCGTGTGTTTGGACATATTCGGAAAGCGCAACGCAAAGAATTTCGTGGTCATCGACCCATAGGATTTTCATGGTCGCTTCCCCTCTTCATACATCAGAGAAAAGCAATTGATCGCGCGCTACGCGCACTGCGTTAGAGCTTAGCATATCGGCGACGCCGCAGAACCGTGAAGGACGAATAGAGAGCTTTCTGCTTGGGGGCGGTCTGAGCTACCCAACCGCCTTGGTGAACGCTCGGCGGAGGAATGTTATTCGTCGACTCGAAGGAGATCCGTTTGAGTTCTGTGCGCTAAGCGGTGCCAAAACAGATTACCTTGGCGGCGGTTGATTCTTTTGCGAAGCATTGCGGACCAACGGTCTCTACCGTACCGGGTGTGCCCATGTTCGCGCCGTGTGCCGCGCCCTAGGCGGCAGACGGCGTTGCAAGATCGAATCGGGCCTCCGCGGCAGCCGCGGGCATGACTGCGATCCGTGAAGTGGCGATGGCGCGCCGACAGCCTAGACGTTGGATGTCCGCGGCGTACCGACAGTTCGGTGCCCCGCACATGCGCGAAGTGCGTCGACGTATGTCTCTGGCACTTGGTCCGCGCGGCGGACCGGGGTGCCGCAGTTCTCGCAGAACGTCTCATCCTTCGTTAGGGCGTCACGTCTACCCGCTATCGGGCGGCATTAAATGACCGATGTACCGCTCGAAGCGGCGAGGCTGCTCGGGTTTTCAATATTCTCCGCATAGGCGTATACGGCTCGAGCAAGCGCTTGCTGCTGCTGCCCCTGATCCTGATGCGCCATGTTGAACACATTCTTGAGCTCTGGGTGGGCTTCAAAGAGTCGAGAATAAAAGCGTTGGATGATGGGCCGTGCTGCGCGAGGACCGGCGCCGTGGCCTTAACGATATCCTTCGTTCGCTGAGTCAGCATGTGGGTTGCTCCTGAATTTAAGTCGTACAAGTGCCGCGTCCAAGCTCAGCTAGTCGACATCACGAAGGAGGACGGCACTGTTCTCGGATCCACACCCGCGGTCACGTCTTTCGCAACGACGGTCGAGCCGCATACGCCGCAATGTGGATCCAAAACCAATGCAAAGGTCATCTCGACGTAAAGCTCGCGACCGTCTTTATGAGACGCGCGGGTGAAGGTCGCTCGTCCATTCAGTCTAGTCGCGCCCGCTGCCACCGCTTTCTCGAAATTGCGCCAAATGCGCATCTAGCAGGCGGGGCGGAATAATCAAGTCAAGGCTTTGCCCCAACGCTTCTGCGCCAAGCGTATCCGAATAGGGCGACTGCGCTGCGATTCCAGCGCACGATCGTTCCAAGTTGGTCCGCAAAGATGACTGCGTCGGCCATCTCATCGAGAATCCAACCTCCCGCCTCGGCGGGGTGTTCCTTGATCTTCTGCCGAGTTCATCAAGACAACATTGAAGCGGTCGACGCGCGAGCAACACATGAGAGTCACGTCGCGTCGTGCCGATTTCGTGCCGCGACGCGTGATCACGAGGTTCGACAACAACAGTTCGCGTTTCTGTGCGCTTCATTGGCGCAACCTTCAGGCTACCGCGAGTCAAATCGTCATCCCTCCGCGCTCACACAAGATTGCCAGGACTATGCCGGCCAGTGCGAACACGACGCTCAATCTCCAATCCTTGCGAACGTCGGCCAAAATATATCACGGTGTGATGTAAAAGATTGGTGCGGTGCGCAATCTACGCTCACCCCGGAAAAGCTCACGCCGGAAAAGCTCACCCCGGAGAAGCTGCGCTCGACCGGAGGTACGCTACCGAGGATCCACGGTGTTTCGCGCGTACATGCCAGCACATCCCGCTCGCCGTAATCACGCGCAGGTACTGCGACCCCAACCGGGATCCGCAGACGGGAACAGCAGCACTTGGCTGCCTCCGCGCATCGGACGGAGGTTGACTCACCGTCACCCGTGCTACTAAATTGACTGCTCGTTCCCGTTTCCAAAATCATCCCGACGCACGGCAGGCGATCTAGGCGTGCCGCATGCGTTCAAGCATCGCAGCCGCCAAAAACAGTTCACGAGACGAATTCGACGTCCGTGAGGGCGTCAGCGAGAAAAAATGCAGCCAACGCCGCTGACGACGGTTGTCTCCGGACCGCGACATTCTTTTTCAGATTGGGTAGGGATTTTTGACGTGGTCATGCCTTGTCTAGAGCGCGGCACTTAGCCTTGTCTCCGATCTCGGGCCACGCGGTTCAGTCGGCAGTGCGCAAGACATGTGTGGGTCGAATTGCAAATTCGTCTTCGCATCATCCTTCATCGTCAATACCAACAGATGTCCTGCCGTGTGTTTGACGCACTCCGACACACTATTTCTGAGGCCTCTCCACCCAGAAGATAAAATAAATTTTTATGTTTATAAACAATCAGTTAGGTTAATAAAGCTCCAAGGTCGGGCTTGGCACGGAACGTGATTAACGTTTAGTGAGCGTTGCTTCAAACCGCTCAATCACAGTCCCGGCCTTTTGCCGCCACACTACTCGTAATGGGTGAATCGAAATGAGCACACTGACTGTTGTTGACCTCTCACAGGAAAAGGAACTGTCTCATGCCGAGATGGCCCGTGTCGTTGGCGGGCATGATGTAGACAAGGAAAAAGCGCTTGTGGAAGCCTACCGTGTCATCAACTCGATTAACACGTTAGAGAATACGCCCGACCCTGCCCCCGCCCACGTAGGGATGAGGCTGTAGTACTAACGCGCTGAGTAGACGACCAGAGGTGAAGAGCACTTATGACGCCAGGCGCGTGCCACAAGGGCTGGATTTCCGGCCCTTATGGTTTTTTATCGCTGTCCAAGTAGTTCCCTCCAACGTCGTTCGCCGACGCGACCGCCCACGAGTGAAATGGCGAAGGCACTGGCTAGCTTGCTCAATTGAGCGTTGATGTCGAAAGCCACCTCGTCTGAACACTTTCTCCTGTGGTGCCCATGGGCCTTCATTGTCGCCGCGGTCGTCGTTCGTGGCCTCAGCTTCGCCGACGCGGTGTCAATAGCACCCTTGAGCGTAACGCGATGGCTGGTCCGCGCCTGCCTCAGGAAAATCTCCGCAATTCCCTTGGTGGGAATGCTGGCTTCAATGTGACGCAACTCTTCTAGACGGCATCATTTGCATCGTGCAATTTCGTTCGCGGGCACCGGCTCCGCCTTAAGACCGACGCTCACGACGAACACAAAGTGCCGAGTCTGCAAGCCGCGAAACTGAAACGCATATCGCACATGTACAGCGTCGAGCCCGGTCTCTTCTTTCAACTCGCGGACGGCTGCATCGGTAAGCTCCTCGCCGGGCTTCACTCGGCCGCCGGGAAAGGCCCACCGACCTCGCGCTCGTGCGACGAGAAGAACTCGTCCGTCGTGCTCACAAATGACCGTCGATCTCCGTTTCATAGACTCAGCGTTCTGGACGTGCAGGCAGGTTTTCACTCGTCATCGCCAACCCAGGCGGGCCATGAATGGCGTGCGGCTAAGTTCTGAATGATATAGCCTAGAGACATCTGAGGTTCTTTCGCGAGTTCCGTGATTGTAGATTGTCAATTACGATGGCCGCCCGTGTTGCCTCACGGAATGATGTTACTCCGGTGTAGTCGTCACCTCGGGATTGTTCTGCGATGGAGGCTGGCGCTGCGTAGCGGCGCCAGCCTCCATCGCAGCGGGCTCACCAAGGATTTTGGTAACCAGCTCCCTCGCGCGGTTTGATCGCCATGCTGCAACGCGTCGCTGCAGCGTTCGAAGCTGAGCGCCCGAGTACATCTCCGGCGCCATCACAATCAGCCGGTTCTGCAGTTGCTTCGCGGTGATCGCGGGCTCCGTTTCCAGCCATTGCTGTATCTTCGGCCATGTGTGTTCGAACGGATCGGGACGTGTGCGCCAATCGTGCGCGACCGTGGCCTTCCTGCGATGCGTCGGCCGCACTTCGCCCCCCTGCCACGCTGTGGCCAAACCCGCCAGAAAGTCATCCATCGTCACGTCGCGTTCTAACGTGGCGTCTGCTGCAGCTACTTCTGTGGCGGTGCATGCGGCGATACGTCGCTGCGCTTCGCGCATACGGCGTAAAAGGTCGACAGGATCGAGCGAGCGGAACTGCTCGCGCAGCGCCAGTTTGGTCGCCTCAGGGACAGAGGGTGAACGGAGTACACGCTCGAGTGGCGTCAGCGGCGCCTCATAGCGCTTCGTTACGCGCGCCCCGTGGCGTGTCTTCGACTTAAGCTTGAACGACGGCTGGAAATAGTTGATGTAAAGTCGCGAGATCCGGTACAGCGAGGCCAACGCTTCCGTATCCGCCAGCCCGCGCAGTTTTCCGTATCCCACCAGCCGCCGCACGATCGAACCGTTCTTCTGCTCGACCCATGCCTGATCGTTCTTCTTGTACGGACGCGAACGCGTCAACTCGATGCCCGTCGCTTTGCAGAAGTCGAACACGGCTTCGTTCATGAAGGCGGTGTCGTTATCGCTATCGAGACCACGCAGTGGAAATGGCAGCGCGGCCCGTACACGCTCCACGTGCTCAATGACGAATGCGTGGTTACGGAATGGCATCGCAAGACATTCGGTCCAGCCGGTCGCAATGTCAGTCATCACCAGGCTGTGAAAAGTCGCCGTCGATCTTGACACCGCCGCAATGCTCGACGAGGTCGATTTCCAGATAGCCGGGCGGCGGGTCATGCCAGTCGGCGAAGGTCCGAACAGGAACGGCGCGGCGAATCGCGTTGCCAACTCCTCCGGCACGCTTGCGCTGACCACCGAAGGCCTGTTCACGAACGTCGGCGAGCAGCCGGTCGATGGTCGCCGGACTGATGCCCAGGAGCCTCTCGCGTAGGCCGTCCGACAACGACAGATGACCATACCGGGTCATCGACTCGAGCAGCGTCGGAATCACCGCTTTCAGCCGTTTCCCGCAGATTCGGTCGGCGGCTTCCCAGAGCGTTATCAGCGCCGCACGCACTTCGTCGGTGTAGCGCCGGGGCGGACCAGGCCTCGCCTTCGACGTCTGCGCTTCATTGCATAGCACGCGGATCGCGTGCTTGCGGTGATAGCCCGTCAATTTGAGAAACTCGTCCAGAATCTGGCGTTTGCCGCTCCGGTCCGAACGTCGGTAACGCTCGCCGACCGCCTCAATCAATTCCCGTCTTGTCGCCATGCTGAGTCGCCTCGTCATAAGTCGCCCCTGCCAGCCATCTGGAAGGTAGCAAATTACATGAGGCAACGACCCTCGTCTGGTAACAAAAAACCTGAGTCAATGCGCCGCCCGGGCGACAACTATCTTCGCCGGAGCGGTCTGCATCGGCCATCGCGACCTGGAGAGCTTCCCTACCGAGGGAGTTCCCCGGCGTTGGCAGAAGGGTGTCCGCGGCTGGCTTCTTTGGTTTTACCGCCTCGCGTGGTGGCCGTGGTACATGCGAGCGGAGCTAATTCACCTTGTCCGGACCGCAAAAGCTCGAATGGTTTCAAGTGGTTCAATTCTTAAGTCGCTGACGATTAGCCCCAGACAATGACGGCGACCGGCCTGCGCTCGTTGGCGAAAAGCGGCCCTGACATGCCATCGGAAGATCGGCTAGACTGCGTTCCAGATGGCCGCCTCTGAAAATTTGGAGGAGGTCGTGATGCCGCAATGCATGCATGCAGGTTGGCCGTCCCGTCGGCTGTTTCTTTGCTGCAGTGCGTCGGCGACGCTCAGCGCATTCATGGGCACGCTCCCGAGCACCTCGGTCGTCGCTCGGGCTGAAGCGCTTTCGGCCGATGTACCGACGGTCGATCCCTGATCGGCATTGATCGAGCATTAGCGAAATCGACTGGCTGATCGAGCGAGCCGGCCAGCCCTTTGGTTAAATGCCACGTCGTCGATCCTACCTCGTTGTGGGGCCACCCGACGTCGTGTTGTTTGTGTCGCAGGCGGTACCATGAAAACTAGTCGCGGGTGGGCTGAGCGGCGGAAAGACGAACATGCAATTGGTCGCATCGCTGCTGGTCGCCGCCGTTAAATATACGTAACCCGCCGAGCCAATTACAGGCGACGAGCGTCCGCCGCCATGCCATTTGAGCATCGCTACCGGCTGCAAACTCGCGATATCGAATGTGGTCAGTGCCCCGGCCGTCGCGACTTACACGAGATTGCAAGAGGCCGCCGCCGCGGAAATCGACGCGCCCGCCAGTTCAACGTGGATGTTCAGCGCATCGGCAACCGAAAATCCCGCTAACGCCCCTTTATGCTCGACGGCGATCAACCGGCCGTCGGGCAGACGCGTCGGATCGGCTGCGACGACACCGAGGTTACCCGTGGAGTCGGTCTTAGGCGTGAAGTTCGGGCCCGCGAACGTGAGCCTGTTCGACCGTCGGGCATGATGAGCGGACCCGAAGATGCGAATCGGCTTGTGTCATGCACGCGGAATCGCTCGGTGGAACCCTGAGCCGGATCGAATGTAAAGCCGACGAGATCCTGCATCGCGTCCGAGATCATGACTGTTGGCGTCTCGCCCTTGTCGCTCTGCCAGATCGCCACGTTGGAGAGGGGCCAGGTCGTGTCATCCGGTAGGCAGACGGAAGTATCCGTGCACACTGTCACGGATGTACCGTGGAACCCATAGGGCGGCAGCAGACCGAGCAGATCCTGCCAACTTGCCCCACCTGTCACCGTGCCGGGCGACGGTTCCGATCCAAGCGTATCGCCCAGCACAGCACCGCTGGTGGCAAATGCGACGAGGCGCAACGCGGTGTAAGCCGGTATGCCGTAGACTGCCGGCACCACGATGACCCGGTGCCGTTGCTGCTCCAGATGTTCGGTGGGGCATTGGTGCCGCACATCGGCAACCTCAATGGTTAAGTGCTGGCTTTTCATCCTGATGGCACGCCTGCCTGGAGTCGCCAGTTGCCCGCGGGCCAATGGGTGAGGCATCGCCGCGACTACTGTATTTTGTTCCGCCCCAGCGCTGCGGAAAGGGTGCCAGATACAGCCATGCTCCGCTCGCGGAGAACTTGTTGTTGACGGCGCTGTAAAACCGCGCTTTTTGGGCGGCGCAAGTCAGAGTGATTTGCTCAAGCACGAAGGGGCCTCGCAGGCCCCTTCGCTTTGATGCACTGTATTTATGTCAGAACGGCGGGTCGCGTTCGTGAGTACGCGCGTGCGCCTCTGAAGAGCGCTGCTCGTGCAGCAGGTCGTTAAGCTGAGCGCCATAGAAGTCGGTCACGACGACGAGGAGATCCTCGAGCAGTTCGAACACGGCGAGTGCCTGCTCAGGCGTCCAGTCGTCGGGAACGGTGAACGGCAATCCGCGAAGGCGCCCCGATGGCAATAAGGGGCGGGTCATCACGCGGTTTCCTTCTTCGTGGGGGGCTTGCGGGATTTGCGCTGCCTGGCCCGGGCTTCGTTGCGCTCACGCGCTTCCTTGAGCCGATACGATTCGCCCTCGATTGAGATCACCTCGGCGCGATGCACGAGGCGGTCGACCAGCGACACCACGCAGGCCGCGTTCGGGAACACGTCCGACCACTCCTTAAACGGTTTGTTGGTCGTTATGATTGTCGAGCGTGCCTCATACCGGCGGCTGACGAGTTCGAACAGCAAGTCGGCATGGCGATTCGAGTACGAGAGGTAGCCGACCTCATCGATCACCAGGATGTCCGGCGTCGCATAGTGGTGCAGACGCCGACGCAGCGCCGAATCGCTGTCGAGCGCAGCGAGCTCACCGAGCATCTCGCTGGCTGACTTGAACAACACCGTGTGGCCCTGGATAAGTGCGTGGTGCGCCATATTCTGCGCAAGCGTCGACTTACCCACGCCGTTCGGGCCGACGAACACGATGTTGGTTGCGTCGGCGAGGAATGTTAGCGACATCAGGTCTTCCACCGCCGCGCGGTCGATTCTCGCGGGCCAGCTCCAGTCGAAGTCGGCCATCGCTTTGAACTTGCCCAGTTTCGCCGCCCGGATGCGTCGCTGCAGCGAGCGGTGCGCGCGCTCGTCCTCTTCCCACTGCAGCAGCGGCGCGAGCCATGCGGCGCCGTCGATTTCGCCCCAGTGCTCGACGAGACCATTCAAGCGCAGCGCCTTTGCGCGCAGACGCAGGACTTCATTGTTGATCGTGGTCGACGTCATCGCCTTCCTCCCTTGTCAGTTGATCGTAGGTATCGAGCCGGTGCGGCTGCACGGGCGCATCCTTACGTCGCACGTGCTCCGGCAGATTGATGACGACGGGCGGTGGTGCCCCTCGCGCCGCGCGACGACGTTCGAGCGCCGCCCGCACGGTGTTCGTATGCGCCGATCCCGCGCGCAGCGCGTCCTCGACTGCCGCCTGCAATTCGACAGCGCCGTAGCGATCGAGCAGGCGCAACAGCGCGGTCGTCAGCCCGCCGATATTCGCGCCGCGCTCAGCCGCGCGCATCAGTAAGAGCTGGCAGGAGGGCACGGCGCGAGTTAGGCTGTTAATGCCGCGGTGTTGACGCGCTTCACGCTTGAACTCGACGAGCGTCTTCAGGTGCTGTGGGTCTTCAATCTGTTCAGCTCGGTCGTAGCTGCGCCGATGGCTGGCGATCATCTCGGCGCCGTCGAACACGCGAACCTGGTTGAGGTCAGCACGAACGCTCAGCGTGCGACGCACGTGCGTGTGGGGTACCGTGTAGTCGTTCAGATCGAAGCGCACGTAGGGCGTCTTGCCGACCTTCACGGCCACTTGCTCTTCGACCGGAAACGGATTGGCAGGTAGCGGGAGTAACAACGACTGCTCCTGAACAAATGCCTCACGTACGGTCATCGCGCGATCCAGCGGTGAGAGCAAGGTGCCGCAGAAACGACAGTTCAACTGAGGCGGCGCCGCCGGGCGAACGGCGGCGTTGGCGAGTGCAACGGCGTCGTCGCGGTCCGGTTGCAGTACACCATCGGCGGGGGAGTCAGGTGAACCGTGATGCGTCACGAATTGCCGCCGGACCCGATAGCGCCGGGCGCGTGCGGCATGTGCAAAGCGTCCGCGGCGGGAACGCTGATAGCGTTGCCCGGCTTCGCGCACGCTGTCGCGGCGTGCATGAGCGGCGCAGTCGCGGCAGTATCGATTGCCACGGTCACACTGGCGGCAGACGAAGACCTGCGCCCGACAACGGGCGCACAGGTACAGGCGACCTGAAGGCGGCTGCATTGGCGGTTCCCCTGGAACGCCAAAGAGACGGGTCCAGTGAAGTCGACGGGCCGCGCGAGCAATGCCATACTGGCAGCTCACACGGCTCTCCGGCCGGCCAGAAGGCCTGCCACATGGAAACCCTGTGGAGGCGCGGTGCCGGACTGGACCTGGCAGTTGAGGCCGGCGTCGCGCCTGTTGTTCTTCCTTGGCAAACGCCTTTCTACCATGTCGCTGCCGCGACGCGATGCGAGTCGCGTCTCCAGTCGCCCTACGGGCTCTCTACGCCGCGACCCGCATCGTCGTCATATCACTCACAGCGCATTTACTGCTTCCGCTAGCTGGATTGTTCGCCCTTTGCCGCGACGCCGATATACGATGCCGCCCGAAAAGCGCGGAAACTGACCGCCATCGACACTTGTGAAGCGCGGATTCATAGCGATAGACGCTCGTCTCTCCCGCGACTAGAACTCTTGTCTCCGCGACCACATAGACCGAGCCATCCGCGCCGATCGCCGGCGAGGAGGTACGTGGATATCGCCACTCGGCGTGACCCGTTCCGGCGGCTGCTGTGAGCACGGCAGCGCACAGCACTTGTTTGATGTTCATCGCGATCTCCCTGGATCAGCTTTCGTCAAGGTGAGGGCAGTGGCCTGCGTTGAACTCACGATGCAGACGACGCAGCTTGCGGATGCGCATGCGACGCGCTTCGGTTCGGGTAGGTTCGAAGTCTGACGACGTTGTCGAGCGTTCAAGGCCGATGGCAACTGACTCTCCACGGCCAGTTCCAGGCACAGAACGCGCCAATCGAGTGCGACGTTTCCGAAATTGCGAGTTAACCGTATGATTTTGCGGCGCTTCGAGGTTCAAACTCGTCACTCCGACAGTGTGGGGAGTTGAGCGAGGGGGGTGAGATGGTGGTATCGCTCCGACACTTGGCTTTCGGCTGTTGGCGCGATTCCAAAGCGCGGCATTGCCGAATTTTTGCACGATAAGCCTGTCGTTCTCGAGCCGCAGGCAAACGCCGATGCTGCGTTTTCACCACTTCTGCTGCCGCGTACAGAAGTAACGTTGCGCCAGCGCGACCCAATACCCAACGGCGGTCGGGATGATGTCGTCGTTGAAGTCGTATTTCGGGTTGTGCAAACCCGGCGAATCGGCGCCTGCGTTGCCGATCAGTACATAGGTGCCGGGCCGTTCCCGGTGCTTCTCGAAACGTAGTTCGGGATGGGCATGCAGATCGCGTCGTAACTTCTCCCAGAGCACGTGATGCGTGGTCAGCGATGACTCGACAATATCGGCGAATTCCAATTCAACACCTTTCGAGGGCGAACGGTTTCGGGCGCTCGAGGTGACGCAATCTGACGTCACGTAATGTGACGCCAGATGCCCCGCATGGTTTCAATCGTAGTAACCGAGGATCGACTTGATCTCCATATACTCTTCCATGCCTTCGACACCGTACTCCCGGCCATTGCCGGATTGCTTGTAGCCGCCAAACGGTGCCTGCGGGTCCCACGCCGGATAGTTCAGATGCACCTGACCCGATTGGATACGCGACGCAACCGAACGCATCAGCGCCCTGTCCGTGCCTTGCACATGCGCGCCGAGTCCGTAGACGGTGTCGTTTGCGATAGCGACGGCTTCGTCTACCGTGTCATAAGGCAAGATCGCCAGCACCGGCCCGAAGATTTCCTGCTGAGCCACGCTCATTCCGGTGTGTACGTCGGAGAAGATCGTCGGACGCGCATAAAAGCCTGTAGCGAGTCCCTCGGG
>NZ_FCOJ02000039.1 GCF_001545035.1 Caballeronia glebae | reverse complement strand
GCGATACGCCTCGGGCATGAAGTCCTGCGGCTCGATCTTGCCGTCGGCCTGCATGATCGCGTCGAAGCGGGTCTGGTTGGCGCAAGCGGTGGGGTTTGTCGCAGAGTCGCCGGGGTGGGCCGGGCTTGGGATATCGAGGGATTGGGTGTACATGCGGGGCTCCGCCGTCTTTTTTGAGATGCGATGGAGCGAGTATAACTATTAACCGACCGGACGGTTGATTAATTATGTTTGCGACTTTCTCGCCGCGAATAGCATCGCGTTAACCCTGGATCTTCGCCTTAGTCGAAGAGCGCTGAGACGCAAAAAAGCCCAGCCGAAAACCGGACTGGGCAAAACCACCGGCAATCCGGCGGCGGAGGTTGCTTCACGTTCGCGTCACTGACGGCGAGAAGCGCATTTTGAGTTCTGTATGCAATCGACCAGAGCGCGCACGTTATGCGAGCCGATTACCGATTACCGATTACCGATCACGTTATTGCCCGAAGAACAGGCCTTGTGCATCGACCCGCTTGCTCGCGCGGCCCGATTGCCCCGCTGCGCCGGTCGACGAACCATATCCTTCCGCCCTCGCTTGAGCGATGCGCACGTCGTCGACGCGCACTTCGGCTGCCCGGAGTTTCGCCGGATAAGACGCGTCTTCCGCAACGGGCGAATAACCCGCCCTTTCGAGTTGAACGAGTTCGCCGCGAACCTCGGCGCGGCTCAGCGCCGCGCTCGACTGAGCGAACGACGCGAATGGTGCGGACAGGACTGCGACTGCGGTGACTGCGATGACCCACGATTTCATGATCGACTCCCCTGTTATTCGATGCACCCGGCGCCTGAAGCTAAGAGAGACTGGCCGAGCGCGACGACGCAGAGTTTAGATCCACGAGCAGCCACGATAATTCGCCGCGACGAAGAAGCATCGTTACGAAATTGGCAATAACAGGTCGTATGCAGCTGCATCGATAAATGCGGTGCAACGCCGGAACATCTGCACGGGCCATCCGCGAGCCTGCCACCATCGCCATCGCGCGGTTACTTTCGCGAAATGCAACGATGCGTCCGCGAGATTATTTCGATATCGACAAAGATCATTCAACGGAAACGAGAATGATCTTCGGGAGCCGCGTCTTTACACTCCGTTCACAAGCTGCTTAACACGAAACCGGCAGCACGATCAGAAATCCGAATCGGAGGTAGTTACCATGAAGACGTTCATTTCCGCAGTCGCCGTCGCCGCTGCTCTCGCCGTTCCCGCCCTCGCGTTCGCACAGCAATCGGATGCGCCGCTCAGCCGCGCTCAAGTCCGCGCCGAACTCGTTCAACTGGAAAAGGCTGGCTATAACCCGAACATCAGCGATCCGTCGTATCCATCGAATATCCAGGCAGCCCAAGCCCGCGTGAGCGCGCAGCAGATCGCGCAAGCGCCGACGCAATCGAGCGACTATGGTTCGGTCGCCAATGGCTCGTCGCAATCGGGCCGTACGACCGGCGCTCAGTCGCGTGCGCTCGGCACCTACTTCGGTCAGTAAATAGAAAGTAGAAGTGCCGGCTGCAACGCAAAGGGCGACATCCATGCGATGTCGCCCTTTGCTTTTGCATGCGGAATACATCATGCGTTATGGCATTTTGCATGATGTATACAGGATGACGGCGGCGGATGATGCACCAAACCACGCCGACCCGATGTCGCGTGAAAATCTGCTGCTACTAGAAACCCATTCGAGCTACTGTACGCGATCTGGCCGTAGCCGTTCATCGAGCCATTGTTGTCACAGCCTCTCATCCATGAACGCAGACGAAGGACCGCGACTCGCCCACCCGTTCAGTTCGCCGGAATGGTAACGACCGGCGACTTCGACGTGTCCGTGACTTCCGCGAGCGCCATCAGGTTTTGCACGACCGTGAACGCGTATTTCGAATCGAAGTCGCCCCGATCGATCCAGTAGTTGGCCTTGTCATACAGCACGCTCACGTATGCGTCCTTCGGCACCTTCTCACTGACCTTCACGACGATGGTCGGCCGCGTTTCCCCCCCTATCAACCCGATGCTCGGCTTAGTCGCGCCGTTGCCCACCTGCTCGTCAGGCACGGCGATTTGCGCGCCGAGATCGGTGAGGATGCCGAGCACCGAGCGCGTGACCATCGGAATGCGGTTTTGATCCGACGACTGACCGTAGACGATCTCGTAAGTCTTCATCTTCGGCGATAGGTGCAGCAGCTTTCTGACGAGCGTGAGATCGTCGACGACCGCTTTGTTCGACCCGCTGCGCGTCGCACCGAGCGTGATGAACACACCGCCCTTGTCCGCGCTATTAGCCTTGGTCGTCTTGGCGCTCTTGTCGGTCTTGCCGCTCTTGTCGTCATCCGCATTGCGCGTTTCGATGTTCAATTCGCCCGCGAGTTGCAACCTGCGCAACACCCGCAGTAGCTGAAAAAACTCGGGCGACCCCGCTGCGTTCGGCCCGCCCAGCGCGGTGCCATTCTGCAAGCCGCTGATCGACTGCGCGGTGATGCGCAACAACAGGTCGATCGGAATGCCGCTTTCGGCGAGCGGCATCACGAGCGTCGGCGAAAGCGGCCGGATATAGGCGCTCGCATAGGCATCGCCGGTGGTCGGCGTGAACGTGAAGGTCGGATGATTCGAGTAGGACACGCTGCCTGTCGCCAGCGCGTAGTTCGGCTGCGCGCCGGAGCCGGCATTGACCGAGAGGCCGCCCGTCGTATCGAACGTATAGGCTGCGATGATGCTGCTCACCGTGAGGAACGACGGCGCGTCCGCGAAGCGCAATCCGACAATCGCGGCCAGAATTTCACGCTTCTTAGCATCGCCGAGCGCCCGTGCGTAGTCCACCTGATCGGCCTTCAGGCGACTTGGGCCAATGCCCGCACAGCCCGCCGCTAAAAAGGAGACAGAGAGAATCGCGGTCGATAAGGCTTTCCTTGTCATGGGTTTGTATGAGGGTAATGAGGAGGAGGATCGTCGGCACATCGCCGCGGAGCACCAGGGCCGGGGTCGCAAATTTCATACCTTTGAGCACGAACGATCTCATCCGGCGCGTTGCACGCCGGTCCTCCTCAGGCCGCAAACAACGTCAGATCATGAAGCGCCGTGTTGCTGCGCTTTCGACTGTGCGTGTCTTTTCTGCGCGGGCTCTTGAGCGATGTGTCGGCTCGCTTGCGCGTGTTGCGCGACAAGCGCATCGAGCCGATCCTGCGCGAAGCGTGGGCCGTCGTCGCGTGCGAAAACCGGTGCGGCAAGCGTGGTCGCCGCAAGGACGACTACAGTGGCGAAAGGCGTTCTTTTCATGATTCACCCCGCGTTTGAGCGCGGCGCGCCCCGTGCGCCGCTGCTCGACTAGCATCGCACATCGACGTAAAAGCCGTGTGGCGCGCGTTCGCCTCGTCGCGTTCCGGACCCCTCGCTTTTCCGCCAAAATCCAGCGCGCTTTCGCATGAGCGGCGCTTTGCGCCTCCGCGTGCTTGCGAAGCGCGCGCGGATTACCTATTCCTTATCTGGAGGCGTCTTTCGTCATACCGGCGACGCGCTATCGAAAACAGCACCGGCTCGATAATTCATTCAGCAATCCAGATCAAATGATGATCCGTAAATTCACACGCGCACGCCGTTCAAAATCGACACTTGTCATTCGTCTATCAGACGTTTGGGACGCAAACGACTATTAGTTGCATGTGAAACCATCTGCCCGATGCGCACGGCTCGGGCCGACGTCCGCCCGCAGCCTGAGCTCCGCCCGGACATGAGGAGACCGGCATGAGCTCACCTACGACGACGGATTTCTCCGCACACGCCGCGCGTGACGGCACCGACGACGACGCGAACGACGACAACTTTAGCGACGGCCAGCCCGGGCCGCGCGCTCAGGCCGATATCGCCAAATGCGAGGCACTTATCTCGCACGCGGCCGAAACCGGCACCGTCCTCGACGAATCCGATGTCGCTGCCGTGCGCGGCGCGCGAGCCGCCTTCGATCAGGGCATCTGGAGCCGCGCGATCGGCAGCGCGTTCTATGCCGCGATGGGCCGCATCGCGGCATCCGTGCAGTATCCCGGGCGGCGTATTGCCGACGATCTCGACCACTGTCGCGACATGGTTTCGTACGGCGCGCAGAACGGCAAGCCGCTCGACGAGCACGACATAGAAGCGATGTCGAAGGCTCGCGCCGCGCAGCAGGATCACACATGGAATCCCGAGATCGAGAGCGCGTTTTACGCGGCGATGAGCCGGATCGCGCACGCGGTGACGCCGGTCGTCGCGGAGACGGCGGGCGACCAGGCGCGGCAAGGCGCGCGTCGCGCGATCCGCATCTACACGCGCTCGGCCATCGCGTTGACGCTGCTCGTCGTGTCGCTGTCGTGTCTGCTGTTCGTCGCGAATCAGGTGTCTACGGATATCGCCGTCGTCGTCAAGTCCAACGATGCCGCCGCGCTCCTCTTGCACAATCAGTTGCAGGCGCACGCAGTCGCAATCGCGGATGCTGACAGGCAGAAGGACGCGGCCGCCGTAATCGCGCTACAAAACTCGCAGCCCGCGTTGCAGATCAAGGAAGAGCTACAGAACTTCGCGACGAACAACCGGCAGCTTTTCGCCGATGTCTCGCGCATCAGCGCATTCACGACGAGTCTCGGCCTCGGCGCGATCCGCAGTCCCTATAAAGCGCCCTGCGACGCCGAAGAAAACGTGCTCAATTTTCAGGGCGCATATCGCACATCGCATTCGCCGAAGTATTACGGCGGCAAAGTGGCGAGCGGCGACTGGCAGTGCAATCCCGATGTCGCGCGCAAGGTGCTGGAGATCACGCTGCCGCTGCTCGCGAAGCCCAACGCCGAACCGGGCGACGCGCATCCACCGACCGATCTCGACGCCGTTGCGCAGGGCTTTCAGAAGATCGCGGTCTATCAGGACATTCGCGCGATGGCGCTCTATGCGAACGACATCATCTTGTCGATCGTCGGCGCGGTGACGGGTTTTCTGCTGCCGGTGCTCTATGCGTGGCTCGGCGCGTGCGCCGCGATTCTGCGGCAACTCTCAGCCGATTCGGCCGCCAGCACGTTCCATCCCGAGCATTCGAAGGTCGCGAATCGCGCGCATGTGACGAGCGCGATCATCGTCGGAATTTCGATCGGGCTTTTCAGCAAGCTGCTGGAAGGCGGCAAGGACGTGTCGCCGCTCGCGATCGCGTTCGTTGCGGGCTATGCATCGGACAAGTTCTTCTTTTTCGTCGACAGGCTCGTCGGCGCGATGTTTCCGCCGCGCGCCGATATCCCCGCGACGAAGGGCGCCACGACCGCGACGCCGGCCAAAGCGCCCATCGGGAAGCCGCCTGGCATCTGATCGCTAGAAAAGATGCGGTGGCCTGCGGTCGGTCATGTCGCGCGGCAAGGTCTCGTCGAGTTCGAACTCGACGCCCGGGTAATCTTGCAGACGGCCGCTCACTTCGGCTTCGCGCTCGCTCGTGAACAGGCCGTCGAGATAATCGAACGACAGCTTGCCGACGAGCGCCTTCAACGCAAGCTCGGCGCTGCGCTTCGGCTCCGTGGCGATCTCGCCCGAATCCATGCAGGCGCGGAACTGACCGTTTTTTGAATCCATTGCGCCGATGTCGATCACTTTGCCGTCGACGTTCTGCGCGAGCACGCGCTGCTCGACCGCGAAAAGCCTGAACGGGCGTTCGAGACTCGCGCGCGACTCCGAATTGCTTTCCTTGCTTTCATGATTGGCCATGGTGCGGTTCTCCGGTATGTGCATCGATCGCCACCATGCAGCAAGGGCCGCGCCCGCCGTCTGTGCATTGCAGCATCGACGCGCCTTTCCTGCGCGCGTCGCGCCGTCCTACATTGAACCAATCGGCCACGCAATAAAAGGAGACGTCACCGTGAATGGAACCATGAGCGGCAAGATCGCGGTCATCACCGGCGCGAGCCGCGGACTCGGACGCAACGCCGCCCTGAAGCTCGCGCAGGAAGGCGCCGGCGTGATCGGCACCTACAACCGCAACGCGGACGCGGCGCGCTCGCTCGTCGATGAGATCGCCCAATCCGGCGGCAAGGCGGCCATGCTGCCACTCGACGTCGCCCATTGCGACACCTTTGCCGCTTTCGGCGACGCGCTCTGCAAAACGCTCGAAGACACGTTCGAGCGCGAGAACTTCGATTTTCTCGTGAACAACGCCGGCATCGGCATTCACGCGCTCTTCGCGGAGACGACGCCCGCGCAGTTCGACCAACTCGTCGATATCCAGTTGAAGGGGCCTTTCTTTCTGACGCAGACGCTCCTGCCCTTTCTGCACGAGGAAGGCGCGATTCTCAACGTGTCGAGCGGGCTCACGCGTTTCGCGTTGCCGGGATTCGCGGCATATGCCGTGATGAAAGGCGGAATCGAGGTGTTCACCCGCTATCTCGCGAAGGAACTGGGGCCGCACGGCATCACGGTGAACACCATCGCGCCGGGCGCGATCGAGACCGACTTCGGCGGCGGCGGCGTGCGCGACGATCACGAGACCAACCGGTTCATCGCGGACAACACGGCGCTCGGGCGCGCGGGTTTGCCGGACGATATCGGCGGCGCAATTGTGTCGATGCTTTCGGACGGCAATCGCTGGATGACGGCGCAGCGCGTGGAGGTATCGGGCGGCATGTTCATCTGACGCTGCGCACCGCGCCGCGTGTGGACAAAAAAACCGGACGCCGAGGCGTCCGGTTTTTTGCATGCAACATGCGTAATGCTTAATGCGTCTTGCCGCAGTGCGTCGCTTAGAAGCGGTGGATGATACCCACGCCCGCAGCGAACATGCTGCGCGATGCCGACGGCGCGCTCTGGAAGCCATCGCCGATCGTTGCGTTCGCCGACGTCTGGGCATTCGTCGACGTGTTCGTCGGAACAGCCAGCGTGTTGCCGTTCGCGCGCTGGAATGCTTCCAGTGCGTACAGGCCCGTGCGCTTGGACAGCGAGTAGTACTGCGAGAGGTTGAACTGGTGGTACGAAGCCGCGTCGTTGACGCCGTTCGCCTTGCTGGCCCACGTATAGCTGTAGCCCGCCGCGAAGTCCCATGCCGACGTCGCCTTCCAGTGCAGCACCGTGCCGGCCGTGTTGAACACGGCTTCGTCGGTGAATCGCGAGTTCACGCCCGGAATGTACTGAACATTCGTGTATGTGACCGAGATGTCCCACGCGCTGTTGAACTGGTAGCCACCCGCAACGGCAAGGCGCTGCTGCGCCTGGGCGCGCTGATAACCCGCCGTCACCGCCGACACGCCCGGCTGACCGCCGCCCGTCGTGCTCGTCGTATCGTTGATGGTGGTCGACTGACCGCTGTAGATGCCGCCGCCGTTGGCCGCGTTGTTGATGCGCGAGAACGCCACCGCACCACCGATCGGGCCTTGCTGATACTGGAGCGCCGCCGACCAGGTCGAGCCTTGGTACACGCTGTCAGGCACGCCAGCGAACGAGTACGAGCCGCTCACCGTCACGCCATAGAGCTTCGGCGACGTGTAGACGATCGAGTTGTTCGCGCGGTAGATCGTGTCCAAACCGTCCAGATCGCCCGGGTGCGCGCCGAAGTAGCCGGTCAGCCAGTTCGTCGGGCTATACGGCGAAAGCAGCGTGTAGTACGAGGTGTACTGGCGGCCCGCGGTCAACGTACCGTAGGCGGGGTTCGTCAGGCCGACCCATGCCTGGCGGCCGAACATCGCGTTGGTAAATTGCTGTTGCCCACTGTTGATGTCGAAGCCCGATTCCAACTGGAAAATGGCCTTGTTGCCGCCACCGAGATCTTCAGCGCCCTTCAAACCGAAACGGCTGCCGGCCCAGATGCCCGACGCGGTCTTGATGTTCGAACGGCCCGGATTCGTCTTGGCCAGATTGGTCTGGCTGCTCTGATAGACGATCGAATCGTCGACGATACCGTACAGCGTGACGCTGCTTTGCGCGAACGCCGGTGCCGCGGCTGCGAACGCCGTGGCTGCGACGATGGCTGCTTTGGTCATCGTGAAACCCTTCATTTTTTCTCCTCAATCGGTGGGCAATTTGCTGGCGTGCGAGTCTTGGAACCGGTGCCGCCGTGGCAACTTCGTTATGTTTCAACTCGTAACTTTTATCGCTGGCAAGTGTATGGTTTACAGACCGAATGGGAAAGAAAGACACATTTTGGTGTCGTTTTTTTTCACTGTCTGGTTAACCAGTATTTTCTGGCTCGCAGATATTGGGCAACCAGTCTTGAAACTGACAGAAAGCTGACGTCAATGTGGCCGTACCACGGCTTCAGCGAGACCGGGCGATGGCGCCGCAGCTAGATCGAAAAAGAGATTCCGCCGCCAGGCAACGACGAACAGCCTTGCTGGACAAGGCTCGCGTTAATCCTGCGCTGCAGGCCTGCACGCTGTTTTCGGGGTCTGAACAAAGAGAAAAGCACGAACGACCATCGGTAAAAACGTCCGATGGCCGTTCGTGCTCTTTTTAGATGATGAGCGTCCGCGCTACGTCGAGATTGTTCTGACATTTACCCGACGATGTGCCGACGTCAAATTGACATCGGGCGAACGCTTGCAAGCTTGCGCCGCCCGATCGATCGAATCGATCGATGAGATTTCTTAGTGCTCGATCTTCCCGCGCAGTTCGCGCGCCGTTTCGAGCAGACCTTCATAGCCCGAACGCGCATGCGCGGGCAGGTCCGGATCGCCGACGAGCGCGCCGAGCGTCTCGATGATGCTGTACAAAATGCCCTTCGCCGCGCCGGCCGCCATCTTGCCGGCGGCATAGGATTCGTCGACGTGCGAGATGGCCGCGTCGAAATGCTCGACTTCCGGATGCGCCTCTCCGATTCCCGATTCGTCGTCGCCCGGCTTGGTCGGGTCGCTGTTCATGGTGATGATCCTCCGTAGGTGGTTTCTGTTCTGTGTATAGCGCCGCGGCGCGAAGCGTGCAATCCGCTCGCGCCTCAGGATGCGGGTAACTCCTGCACCGGCTGTATGAAATGCACGCGCCGCGTGTCGCCCGTGTTCCGGCCCGTGCCGTGCGGCACGCCGCGCTCGATCAAAAGCGCGCGCAGTTCGTTGATGACCGGAAACACCTCGTGATTGTGATCCGCGCCCTGCCGGTCGTGCGCCTCCTGTTCGCGCTCGACGATCCAGCGATCTTCCTTGAAGATGCGCTCGGTGAACCACACGAGCAACGGCCACGCGGCATCGAGCAGGCCGGGAATCTTCGGGCGGCGGATCGACAACAGGCCGAACGTGCGGTTCGTGCGCTGCTCGGCGTCGAGCGGCACATAGGCGATCCACAGGTCCATCACCATCGTGTCGTCCTTGGTGCGGATCTTGAGCGTCTGATACGGGTATTCGGTGCGAATCGTCATCACGTCTTTCTGATCGGCGTCGGGCTTCGCGTCACGCTTTTTCCCGAAGACGAGCGCCTCGCCGATCGGCTGCTTGCCCGCCTCCCGCGCGAAGACGTAGTCGACTTCGATCCAGTCGTCACCGCGCCGTCTGCCGAGCGAGCGAGCGCGCATGCTGCCCATTTGCCGCCGATGCAGGAACTGATGGTTCATGTCCATCAGGTTTTCGTGCATGAAGGAATAGTGGCACTTCACCGCGCGGCCGAAGCGGCGGGTTTTGTACGCGCGATCGGTGGCGGAGCCGAGCTCGGGAAACTTCGCGGTCTCGGCGAGCGCCGGGTCGCCCGTGAACACGAACACGAGCCCGCCCGCCTCGCGGCACGGATACGCGCGCACGCCGTTGGGCAGGCGCTCGCGTCCGAGATAAGGGATGTCGGTGCAGCGGCCGGTGCAGTCGTAAGTCCAGCCGTGATAGCAGCAGCGGATCGATTCCCCGTCGACGACGCCCGCCGACAGTGGCACCTGCCGATGCGCGCAGCGGTCTTCGAGCGCGAACACCTTGCCCGACGCGGTGCGCACGAGCACGATCGGATCGCCCGCGAAACGCACGCCATGCGCATGACCGGCCTTGATCTCGCGCGACCACGCGAGCGGAAACCAATGATCGGGGTGAATGTCGACGCGGCGCAGATCACGCGGTGGCCTGGCCGATGTATCGATGGAACCGCCTTCCTGCTCGTCTTGCGGCACTGCTGCGTGCATGTACGACGCCTCCGGTGAAGGGAGATCGGTTTGAACGCCGCTTTTCACGCGGCGCAATGAACGACCATTCGCAGTCTACACGGCGTCGTTCGTTTCGGCGCGCGTCGGATCAGCGTGGTTCGCGGCTGCGCGCAAACGTCACGTTTGCCGACCGAGATGCGCGTGCAGATGATCGATCAGCACGCGCACCTTCGCCGGCAGAAAGCGATTGGGCGGATAAAGCAGCCACACCGGCCCCTGATACGCGCGCGCCTGCATGTCCCAGTCCGCGAGCACGGGCTGCACGCTGCCCGACGCGAGTGCGTCGCGCGCGGCGAATTCCGGCAGCGCCGCGATGCCGAGCCCGCCTTCGGCCGCTTCGAGCCGCGCGCCCGCGTGATTCGCGATATAGCGTCCCCGCACCGCGACCGTCATCGTTTCGCCGTCTTTGCTGAAGCGCCAGCGATGATCGTCGGCGGTTTCGCCCAGATGGATGCAATCGTGATGCGCGAGCTCGCGCGGATTGAGCGGCGCGCCGCGTTCGCGCAGATAGTCCGCCGATGCGCACAGCAGCCAGCGCACGCGCCCGAGCGGACGCGCGGCGAGTCCTTGCGGCGGATGACTCGTCGCGCGAATGACGAGATCGACATCGCTGTCGAGCGGATCGATGTCGTGATCGGTGAAGACGAGCTGCAAATCGACATCCGGATAGGCCGCGAGAAACGCCGGCACGAGCGGGTGAATCACGGATTTCGCATAGGCCGTCGGCGCCGACAACGCGACGCGGCCTTGAGGTTTGCCCGCGTCCCGCCCCGCCGCATCGACCGCGCCGGACGCGGCCGCGGCCATGTCGCGGCAGTGCCGATAGACCTGAAGCCCCGACTCCGTGACGCGGATCTTGCGCGTCGAGCGCTCCAGGAGACGCGTGGCGAGCGCTTCTTCAAGACGTTTGATCTGGCGGCTGACCGTCGACGGCGTGCTGCCCAGTTGCCGCGCCGCGACCGAAAAATTGCCCGCATCGACGACGCGTGCGAACACGGCCATGTCGGGCATCAGATCGAAGAGATCGGCTGGATTCATTTGTGCGTTCGTGACAAGAAAGCTGTGCGCCGGGACCCGATTATCGCGTCGGCCGCATCATTCGACAATGATGGCTCTCTCGCACCGGAGCCGACGCATGACCATCGAATCGCCCGCACGACGCCTGCTTCCCCTGTCCGATTTGCTGCTCTTCGCCGTCGCGATGGTGTGGGGCAGCAGTTACGGCGTCGTCAAGACCGCGCTCGCGTTCTATCCGGTGCTGGCGCTGCTCGCGCTGCGCTTCGGCATCACGTTCTGCCTGCTCGCCGCGAACTTGCGGCATCTGCGACACGCGAACGCGGCGACGCTTCGCGGCGTGCTCGTCCTCGGGCTGCTGCTGCTTGCGATCTTTCTCGCGGAGACGTTCGGCGTCCTCCACACGCGCGCCGCGAACGCCGCTTTCCTGATCAGCTTGTGCGTCGTGCTGACGCCGCTCGTCGAATGGGCGCTGCTCAGACGGCGTCCGGGCGCGGCCGAGTGGCTCGCCGTGGGTGTGTCGTTCGCGGGCGCGTGGCTGCTCGCGAGCGATGGCGCGCTGGCCTTCGACTTCAATTTCGGCGACGGGCTCATCCTCGCCGCCGCCGTGCTGCGCGCGGTATCGGTCTGCGCGACCAAGCGCGTGTTGCGCGCGGCGCCGCTGCCAGCGCTCACGGTGACGGCGGTGCAGGCGGGCGTGGTTGCTTCGGGCAGCGCGGTCATCGCCTTGATGTTCGCGCCCTCGCAATGGCAGCCGTTGCCCGCGCTCGCCGGTCACGGCATGTTCTGGGGATCGGTGCTGTATCTCGTGTGCGCGTGCACCCTCTTCGCGTTCTTCGCGCAAAACTACGCGATCGGCCGCAGCAGTCCGACGCGCGTCTCGCTCTTGATGGGCAGCGAGCCCGCGTTCGGCGCGATGTTCGCGAGCGCGTGGCTCGGCGAACATGTGTCGACGGCGGGCTGGATCGGCGGCGGGATGATCGTCGCGGCCTCGCTGATGGCGACCGTGCCCTGGCGCGACGTGTTCGCGGCGCGCCCGAGCGAAGCGTGAACGTGAATTTGAATGTGAACTTGAAATGAGCGCGGCCTTTCCTACGGGCGCTTCTCGAACACCACACTAAAGTTATTGGCCGGCATCGCGACCGTCTCCACGAGCGTCAGCCCGGCCTTCTCTCCAAGCGCCTCGACCGCTTCCATGTCGCGCACGCCCCAGCCCGGATCGCGCGCGCGCAGTTGTCGATCGAAGGCTTCGTTGCTCGGCGCGGTATGCGCGCCGTTGCGCCGATACGGTCCGTAGAGGTACAGTACGCCCCCCGCGTCCAGGCGCGCGCCGGCACCGCGAAAGAGCGCCTCGGCGGCTTCCCACGGCGCAATGTGAATCATATTGATGCACACGATGGCCGCCGCTTTCGCAATGCCCCAGTCGTCGCTGCGCACGTCGAGCGCGAGCGGCGCGTTCAGATTCGCGAGCCCCGCATGGGCGCGCCACGCGGCGATGGAATCGCGCGCGTCCGGATCGGGATCGCTCGGCTGCCAGACGATGTGCGGCAGCGCCGCCGCGCAGTGCACGGCGTGCTGTCCGGTGCCGCTCGCGATTTCCAGCACGACGCCCGTTCGTGGCACGACGCGCATGAGGACCGACAGAATCGCATCGCGATTGCGTTCGGCGGCGGGCGCGCGGCGGGGCACGGCGATGTCGGGAGGCGGCGTATCGCCGGAGCCGGATGATGTCGGGTTCATATGCGATGGCGCGTGCGTGCGCGTGGACGGTGAAAGTCGCGTCGAGACTAGCGGGACGCGCGAACCCGCGTCAAGCGCCGCGCTCGCGGAATGCGAAGCGCACCGGATGGCGCGATTCGTGCTGCCGATTCGTGCTGCCGGTTCGTGCCGCCGGTTCGTGCTGCCGGTTCATGCTGCCGATGCGTGCCGGTTCGTGCCGCCGATGCGTGCCGGTTCATGCCGGTTCGCGCCACGCGGCCGGTCCGAACGCGCGGAATGCAAGCAAACCTGTGTATGCTCCCGGTTGATCCCGCGTCCGTTTTCGCATTTTGCATGCATGCGACTTGCATTCCGAATGCCAGATTGAAGGCATTTCGAACGCATGCAAAATACCGGCGCTGCATGACGCCGAGCGCACCGGTTGCATCCCGACAAACTCAGGTCAGCGCACGCGGCGCGATCGAAATGGAGTGAATCATGCAGCACGATCCGAAGCAGCACCCGCCGAAGCAATCGGGCGACGGCCCCGACGACGACATGATCGCGTTCGCGAGCGAGGTCTTCGATGTCGCCCGCCGCGGCGACGCCACGATGCTCGATGCGCTTCTGAACAAGGGCCTGCCGCCGAATCTGCGCAACGACAAAGGCGACAGCCTCGTGATGCTCGCGAGCTATCACGGCCACGCCGACGCCGTGCGCGTCCTGCTTCAGCACGACGCCGACGCGAATCTGCGTAACGACAATGGTCAGACGCCCATCGCGGGTGCAGCGTTCAAGGGCTTTCGCGACGTCATCGAAACGCTGCTCGAACACGGCGCGGATGTCGAAGGCGCATCGCCCGACGGACGCACCGCGCTCATGATCGCGGCGATGTTCAACCGCGTCGAGATCGTCGAATTGCTGATCGCGCGCGGCGCCAATCCCGATGCGCGCGATGCGGGCGGCTTCAGCGCACGCGACGCGGCCGAGAAGATGGGCGCGCCCGACACGGCGGCGCAACTCGCGAAAGCATCGAATGGGCATACGCGGCCACCCGAAGCATGAAAGCATTCGATTGGCACAATGCACTTTGCATGCATGATTCAATCCGCTGAACGAACGACGCTTGACGCACGTCGAATCGAACTGACAAGCACCGATCCAACAACAAGCCACACAAGTAGGTGACTCGGAACCATGGAGCTTTTGCGATGACAGGCGGTATCTCGCATCGGGGTGATGCGTCGCCGATCGGCCTTCACGCGCCTGGGCGAGCGTGTCGGGTGGACAGCGCCTTCAATGCCGCGACACGTCTGCTGCTGGGCGTGGCCACGCTTATCGTCGCCATCGTGCGAACGTTGCGCGCGCTGCGCCTCACCGCGAGCGTGCCGATCACCGCCGCGTTCGCGCTCTCCGCATGCGGACTGATGCCGCAGCAGGTGCCCGCGCCGATCGTCGAGCACTCCTATATCCCGTCGCCGGACGAGACCGGCTCCGCCGAGCCCGAAGAGCCCCTGCCCGCCGTGCAGGCGCCGGAGCCCGCGTCCGCCGTGAAGCCCGCGCCCGCGCCCAAACCCAAGCGCCGCGTCGTCAGGCCAAAGCCGCCGGAGCCGGCCGTCACGCCGCCGCCGGAACCGCCCGAGCCGCCGCCTCCGCCGCAGATCATCTCGACGCGCATCATGCAGCACGACCAGTTGCACGGCCTGCTCGATGCCGAAGTGCAGCGTCCCGACGGCAAGGTCGTCGGCCGTGCGGTGGATATGTACGTCGACGGGTCCGCGAAACCGAAGCTCCTGATGGTGAATCTCGCGGGCTTCCTCGGTGTCGGCGACCGCAAGGTCAACTTTCCTTGGACGGACTTCCGCTTCACGCCGAACTCGAAGACCGCGCCGATCACCTTCGTACCGCCGCCTCCGCCGGCCAAGGGCAAGCCGGCCGATCCGGTGCCGAAGCCGCAACCCGTCGCGGAGGCGCCCGCGAATCTCATGCAGCTCGTCGATGCGACGGTGGCGCAAAGGAACGGCGCGCGCATCGGACGCGTGGTGGACGTGCTCGTCGACGCCCAGGCTCAACCCCAGGCGCTCGTGCTCGATCTCTCCAGTTCGCTCGCGGGCGACAAGCGGCATGTCGCGGCCAACTGGAGCGACCTGCACGTACTCTCGCGCAACAAGCAATGGCTACTGCAAATGGACTTCAACGACGCGCAATTGAAGGCCGCGCCGACCTACTCGCCCGAGCAACCGATCAAGATCGTGTCGCCCGTGGTGCCTGCGCCGGCTGCGGCTGCGAGCGCGGCGTCGGCGACGGCTTCGTCGGGCGCGGCGAGCGCGGCGGCTTCAGGCGCGGTGCCGGCGCAAGCGCCGGCGTCGGGCGCGCGGCAGACGAGATAGCGGATAACGACATCGATAACAGAATCACAATATGGTAATTGCACGCAGTCTGCGCGCGCTCGACTGGCTGAACTTCTTCGTCGCCAACGTGCAGACCGGCTTCGGCCCTTTCATTGCTTCGTACCTCGCGGCCAACAAGTGGACGCAGGGCGAGATCGGCCTGATGCTTTCCGTCGGCACGATCAGCGCGATGGCGAGCCAGTTGCCGGCAGGCGCGCTCGTCGATGCAATGCGCAACAAGAAGTTCGCCGCGCTCTCCGCGATCGTCGCGATCATCGTGAGCGCGCTGTTGCTCGCCGCGAGCCCGACGTTCGTCCCGGTTTTTGCGGCCGAAGTGCTGCACGGCTTCGCGAGTTGCATGCTCGTCCCGGCGATGGCGGCGATTTCGCTCGCCCTCGTCTCACGCGCCGATCTCGGCGACCGGCTCGGCCGCAATGCGCGCTGGGCGTCGATCGGCAGTGCGCTGACAGCGGCGCTGATGGGCGCGTTCGGCGAGTATCTGTCGCTGCGTTCGGTGTTTTTCCTGACGGCCGCGCTCGCGGTGCCGGCGATCTTCGCGCTGCGCATGATTCACTACGATATGCTGCCCGTCGTGCCGCGCGCATCGCCCGGCAAGTCCAAGCTCACGCCCGAGGGCGAGGAGCGCGAGTCCTTGCGCGAGCTGCTGAAGGACAAGCGCCTTTTGATTTTCGCGGCGTGCGTGGTGCTCTTTCACCTGGCGAACGCGGCGATGCTCAATCTCGCCGCCGGCGAAGTCACCGCGCACATGGGCGACAACGTTCAACTCGTGATCGCGGCGTGCATCATCGTGCCGCAATTCATCGTCGCGGCCATGTCGCCGTGGGTCGGGCGGCAGGCGCAAAAGTGGGGGCGTCGGCCGGTGCTGATCCTCGGCTTCTGCGCGCTGCCGATTCGGGCGATTCTGTTCGCGGGCGTGAGCAGCCCGTATCTGCTGGTGCCGGTGCAGATGCTCGATGGCATCAGCGCGGCCGTGTTCGGCGTGATGCTGCCGCTGATTGCTGCGGATGTCGCGGGCGGGCGCGGGCACTACAACCTGACGATCGGGTTCTTTGGGCTTGCCGCGGGCGTCGGGGCGACGCTTTCAACGGCGGCTGCCGGCTTCGCCGCGGATCGCTTCGGCACGGCGATGAGCTTCTTCGGTCTGGCCGGAGCCGGCGCGCTCGCGGTGTTGATGGTGTGGCTCGCGATGCCGGAGACGCGTGTCGAGCATGTGGTGAAGGAAGATGAGGCCAAGCCGCCGGTGAAGGTTTGATCGGTTGTCCGTGCTTCGATGACCGCGTGCGCTACACCGAAACGACGAGACAAAATCACCTCACCGCAAGGGCTTCAACCCTTCAAGCAACGTCGGAATCAACTCACTCACCGTCGGATGAATATGCATCGCCCGCTGCAACGTCGTATAAGGCGCATCCGCATTCATGATGTCGATGAACGTATGAATCGCTTCATCGCCTTCGATGCCGTAAATCGCCGCGCCTAAAAACCGCTGCGTGCGCGTATCCACGAGCGCCTTCATGAAGCCATCGGTTTCGCCGCGCTCGCGGGCGCGCCCGACGCGCGACATCGGCATCGTCGCGATGAGCGCCTCGCGTCCGTCCTTGCGCACCTCTTCCTCGCTCATGCCCACGCGCGCGAACGGCGGATCGACGAACACCGCATAAGCCATGATGCGCGTATCGACGCTGCGCGTTTCACCGTCGAGCAGATTTGAAGCGATGATCTCGTAATCGTTCCACGACGTATGCGTGAAGGAGCCGCGCCCGTTCACATCGCCCAACGCGTACACGCCATTCGCCTTGGTGCGCAACTGGCCGTCGACATCGATCATGCCGTGCCTGTTCACCGCGATGCCCGCATGCTCCAGGCCCAGATCGTCGGTGTTCGGCGTGCGACCCGTCGCGAACAGCAGATGCGATGCGTCGATGACTTCATCGCCGCTAACGATGCGCACGCCACGCGCGATCGGCTCCACGCGCGAAGTCTCCGCGCCGAAGCGAAACTCGATGCCCTCACGCACGAACACGTCCTGCATCGCGCGGGCGACGTCCTCGTCCTCGCGCGTCAGAATCCGTTCGCCGCGCACGAGCAAGGTGACGCGGCTGCCAAAGCGCCGGAACATCTGCCCGAATTCGAGCGCGATATAACTCGCCCCGACGATCACGAGATGCTCGGGCACTTCGGTCAGTTCGAGAATCGTCGAGTTGGTCAGATACGGCACGCGTTCGAGCCCGTCGACCTTCGGCACCACCGCGCGCGTACCCGTGTTGATGAAAACGAGATCGGCGTCGATCTCTTGCGTCGAACCGTCGCTCGCTTCGACGGACAGCGCGCGCGGTCCCGTGAAGCGCGCGTGCCCCTGGAACACGGTGAGATTCTTCGTCCCGCGCAGCCACTTTTCGATGCCCGTGCGCGAGCCGCCGATCACCTCGTCCTTGCGCGCCTTCACACGCGCCATGTCGATGGTGATGTCGCCGCCGATCATCACGCCATACTGCGCCGCAGTGCGCGCGACATGCGCGGCCCGCGCGCTCGCGACATAGGTCTTCGTCGGCGTGCAGCCGACGTTCACGCAGGTACCGCCGAACAGATGCCGCTCGATCACGGCTGTGCGCTTGCCGCTCTGCGCGAGCCGCGCGGCAAGCGGCGAACCGCCCTGTCCCGTGCCGATGACGACCGCATCGAAGTGCTGTGACATGTTGGATTCTCCCCGGTACTTTGCATGCACAACGCAAAAGACCGTGCGAATGAAGCGGATGATGAATGGCGTTGCCGCAATCGAAATGCATATTACGCGCAAGTCGGCGAGCAGGCAGCGACCCTGCCCGAAGCGCGCTTTTCGGACACACGGGCACGGCGCGTGCTGCGGTTGATCCGGGCGTCCCGCGTATCGCGGCGCGCGGTCCGCTCAGCCATCAGCATACGAAGTCCCAAGGCATTCATGATCGAGACGATCTGGTTTCTCGTCGTAGGCGGCGTGCTCATTTTCATGGGCCTCGCCAGTTCGACGTTCAAGCGCCTGCCGATCAGCACCGCGATGTGCTACCTCGCGATCGGCTTTGCGATAGGTCCCGGCGCGGCCAATCTGCTGACGCTCGACCTCGCGAGAGACGCGACGGTCCTGAGACGCATCACCGAAGTCGCGATGCTCGCGTCGCTCTTCGCCATCGGTCTGCGGCTGCGCGTGCCGCCCACCGACCGCATCTGGATTCTGCCGATCCGCCTCGGCTTCGTCGCGATGGTGCTCACCGTCGCCGTGCTCACGCTCTTCGGCGTCTATGTGCTCGGGCTCAGTTGGGGACCGTCGCTGCTGCTCGCCGCGATGCTCGCGCCGACCGATCCCGTGCTCGCCCATGACGTGCAGGTAGAAGCGCCCGGCGACATCGATCTGCTGCGCTTTTCGCTGACGGGCGAAGGCGGACTCAACGACGGCATCGCGCTGCCTTTCGCGCTGCTCGGCATCGCGGTGTGCCGCTTCGAGGCGACGCCGAACGAGGTGTTGCACTGGGACTTCGCGTTGCAGGCGATGTGGGGCATCGCGGGCGCGCTCGTAAGCGGCTGGCTGCTCGGCGCGCTCTCAGTGCGGCTCGTCGCCTATCTGCGCACGCGCCACGGACAGGCGCTCGGGCCGGAAGGCTTCTATGCGCTCGGGCTCATCGCGTTGTCGTACGGCGTCGCCGAATTGCTGCACACATACGCGTTTCTCGCGGTCTTCGCCGCGGGTCTCGCCATGCGCCGCGTCGAGCAAAAGGCAAGCGGCGACAAGTCCGCTCGCCAGGCGGTCGGCAATATCGATGCGGACGACGTCGGCGCCGCCGCGGCCGATCCCGAACGCGCGCACGCATTCATGGCCGAGCGCGTGCACGGCTTCACGATCGAACTGGAACGCATCGCCGAAGTGGCGATCATGTTGATAGTCGGCGCCGTGCTCGCGACGATGTGGCGCGATCTGTTCACGTGGCGGTCCTGCGCGCTCATCGTCGCGCTCTTTCTGGTGTTGCGGCCCGCGGCGGTCGAAGCGTCGCTCATCGGTTCGCAGGCGACGAGTCCGCAGCGACGCCTCATGAGCTGGTTCGGCATACGCGGCATCGGCTCGTTCTATTATTTGCTCTATGCGCTCGAACATGCGCCGCGTGATGCGGCCGGGCCGCTCGTGCCGCTCGTCATCGCGACCATCGTCGCTTCGGTTATCGTGCACGGCATCACCGCGACGCCGCTCATGAACCGGTATCGGCGCGCGCGCAACGATGAATGAACTTCGCAACTTCTTTCGAGGATCGATCCGGCGTGAAGCATCTGATTTTCTTTTGCGGTCATGCCGGCACCGGCAAGACGACGCTCGCCAAACGGCTCTTCGCGCCGCTCATGCAGACGACCGGCGAGCCCTTCTGCCTGCTCGACAAGGACACGCTCTATGGCGCTTATAGCGCAGCGGCGATCGGCGCGCTGACCGGCGATCCGCACGATCGCGACAGCCCGCTTTTCATCGAGCATTTCCGCGATCCGGAGTATCGCTGTCTCGTCGATACCGCCGCCGAGAATCTCGCGCTCGGCGTAAGTGTCGCGGTCGTCGCGCCGCTGACGCGCGAGGTGCGCAATGCACGCCTTTTCGATCGCGCGTGGCTCGGCATCGCCGACGATGTCGCCATTCGCGTCGTCTGGGTACACGTGGATGAAGACGTGGCGCGCGAGCGCATCGTCGCGCGTGGCGATCCGAACGACGCCTACAAGCTCGCGCATTGGGAGGAATATCGCGAGCGCCTCTTCTTTCCCGATGAAGCGCTCGCCCGGACGCTCGTGATGTTCGACAACACGACGCCGACCGATAAGGCGCGCGATGAACTGCTCGCGCGCCTGACCGGTTAAGCCGCCGCGAGCTGACGAGCCGTCGCCACCGCGTTTGCGCCTTCGTACAGCTTGCCGAAGCGGTTGTTCAGGAACGCCGCGAGCGGCACCTGCTCCTGACGCACGAAGCCGCTTTGCGGCAGCACGCCTTCGCGGAAGAGATCGAGCTCCGCGCAAATCGCGCCGGCGGTCGTGATCTGGATCGCGCTCATCGGCACGCCGCACACCTCCTTCGCGAAAATCTTGCGCGTGAACACGTCCTGCACAAGCTGCCCGCGCCGCATGCCCGTCACGGTGACGAAGATCAATACGACGTCCTGCGCCGTGGACGGCACCGCGCGTTTGAGCATCGTCTTGAGACCGTCGCGGTCGGTGGACATGCGCAGATCGTCGAGCAGGAACTTCATCAGATCGCGATGCCCCGGATAGCGCACCGATTTGTAATCGAGCGTCTCGACCTTGCCCGCGAGCGTTTCGCAAAGCGTGCCGAGTCCGCCGGACGTGTTGAACGCCTCGTACTCGATGCCATCGAGCGAAAAGTGCTCGACACCTTCGAGTGGCTGCACCCATTGCGTGCGACCCTCGCGGATCGCCTCGCACGGCTGGCAATACTCGTTGATGAGGCCGTCGATGCTCCACGTGAGGTTGTACTTGAGCGCGTTGGTCGGAAACTCGGGCAACGCGCCGACGCGCATCGCAACGATGCGCACATCGTCGAGACGCTTCGCCAGGTCGTGCGCGACGATACCGATGAAGCCCGGCGCAAGACCGCATTGCGGCATGAACGCGAGTTCGGAATCGTCGGCTATCGCACGGATCGCGTGCGTCGCGCGCACGTCCTCGGTCAGGTCGAAGTAATGCACGCCCGCCGCTTTCGCCGCAGACGCAACGTTGATCGCGAGGTAATACGGTAGCGCGTTGATGAGCGCATCGAAGCCGATCAATGCCTGGCGAAGCGCGGGCGTATCGGCGGAATCGACGCGGCGCGTCGGGATGCCTTGCGCATCGAGGAGCGCGAGCGCGTGTTCGTCGCGATCGAACGCGACAACTTCGAAATCCCCCGTTTCACGCAGCAAATGGGCAATGCTCTGACCGATCAATCCGGCGCCGACGAGGGCCACTTTCATATTCATCTCCTTTATGTGTGCGTTTGGCCGATCCACTTCCTCACACAGTTTAGGAGCGCGCGAATACTGATCCTAGACGCAAAATGATGCGCTTCGACGATGTTTTTCGTCGTTATGACGATCGAACAATGCGATTCGTATCGATCGATGTTTAACCGGCGCGTTCGATCTTGCGCGCGAGAATGATGGACGTCGTCGTCCGTTCGACGCCTTCCAGCGCGCCGATTTCATCGAGCAGATCGTTCAGGCGATCCGGCGAATCGGCGCGCAGCCATGCCACGTAATCGAATTCGCCGCTCACGGCGCATAACAACTGAATCTCCGGCATGCGCGCAAAGCGCTTCTGCAAGTCGCGGCCGTACTTCGGCGCGAGCTTGATGCCGACATACGCCTGAATGCTCGCATCGAGCACGTCCTGACCGAGCCGCACGCCGTAGCCCGCGATCACGTTGTTTTTCTCCAGCCGCGCAATGCGCGCGATCACCGTCGTGCGCGCGACGCCCAGTTGCCGCGCGAGATTCGCGACGCTTTCCCGTGCGTTCATCTGCAAAAGCGCAATGAGATTGCGATCGATGTCGTCGAGCTGGTCGAGGCGCGGCGGTCTCATGTAGGCGTCGTCCTTGGCATTTTGTGTTCTGCGTTATGCGTTTTGAATGCCATCTGGCATTCGGCATTTTGTGTTTTGCATTATCGCCGAGACAACGCGGAACGAACGCCCGTCAGACACCGAGCTTCGTCACCATGAAATCGACGAAGCTCGCGAGCTTGGGCGTCGTGCGCGTATCGCGCGGATAGACGAGATGCACGGGCGAAGGCTTCGGCAGGAAGTCCCGCAGCACGGCGGCGAGCGCGCCGCTTCTCAATTCGTCTTCGACGAGCGCATGCGGTTGCAGCACGAGACCGAAGCCGGCGAGCGCGGCCTTTTTGAGCGCTTGCCCGTTGTTCGTGCGAAAGCGTGCGGACTGCGTGCGGCGCGCATGCATCGCCTCGTCCTCGCCTTCGAGCCGCCAGCCCGCCTCGCGACCCCGATGCACGAAACCGAGGCATTCGTGGCGCGCGAGATCGGCGGGCGTCGAAGGCGTGCCCGCGCGCGCAAGATACGAAGGCGATGCGCACACCGTCATCGCGTACGGCTTGAGCGGACGCGCGACGAAGCTCGAATCGGCGAGCGTGCCGATACGCACGGCGGCGTCGAATCCTTCTTCGACGATATCGACCATGCGGTTGGTCAGATCGAGTTCGACGCTGATCTGCGCGAACGCCGCGAGAAACTCGGTCACGGCGGGCGTGACGAACTGCACGCCGTAAGTCAGCGGCACGGTGACGCGCAATACGCCGCGCGGGGTCGCGCTCATCGATTCGGCGAGCGAATCGGCCGAGTCGACTTCCGCGAGAATGCGACGGCAGCGTTCATAATATTCGCGGCCGATCTCGGTCAGACTCTGACGGCGCGTCGTGCGCACGATGAGACGCGCATCGAGCCGCGCCTCCAGCGCCTGAAGATGCTTGCCCGCCATCGGCGCGGAGATCGAAAATCGCTCGGCTGCGGCGCTCAGGCTGCCCGCCTCGACGATGGCGACGAAAACCCGCATGCTCAACAAAGTATCCACTGCGTTTTTTCCAGAGACGTTTCGAATGTAAGCAGTTGTGGCAATGCGGCCGAATCCGCACGCAATCGTGATACTAATATCCGCCGATGGCGTGATCGTCGCGCTGCCTTTCGACGCAGCTTACGAAGCACGCCGCTCTCCATATCGATCGAAGGTAATCTGAATGAAAAGAACACTCGTTGCATTGGCCGCTTTCTGCGCATTGAGCCCGGTTTTCGCGCAGTCGTCGGCGCCCGCTGCCGCATCGGCGCCGGCCGCGCAGGCCGCTGCATCCGCACCCGCCGCCAGCAAGCGCGAGGCGCGTGTCGAGGAGCGTATCGCGCAACTGCATTCGAGCCTCAAGATCACGCCGCAGCAGGAAGAGCAGTGGTCCAGGTTCGCCGACGTGATGCGCGATAACGGCCGCACGATGGCCGATCTGTACCGGCAGCGCATCGCGCAGCGCGACTCGATGTCCGCGCTCGACGACATGAAGCAATACGAGCAGATCACGCAAGCCAACGCCGACGGCACGAAGCGGCTCGTCGAGGCTTTCGAGCCGCTTTACACGAGCCTTTCGCCCGAGCAGAAGAAACTGGCGGATACGAGCTTCCGCTCGGACCACGGCAAGGCGCATCACACTGCGCATCGTCGTCCGCATGCGGCGCCCGCGGATGCGGCTTCGACGACGAAGCCCTGAACGAGCGCAGAACCGGAAAACCCGCATCGCACGATGCGGGTTTTTTCGTGCGCGAAGGTGCATATTGACGCGAATGCCGTTACGATCCGCTCCCTCACCGTCACTCCCGATCGCACCATGCTCCATGTTTCCCAACTCGATCTCGCTACCGATCCCGCCGCGCGCCGCGTCGTGAAAGACGAAGCCGTCGCCGTCGAATTCGCGGCCGCCGCGGGCGAACTCATGAGTCTCGAAGGCCCGAACCGCTACGCAAGCGGCGACGCCATCGTCACTGCAGGCAGCGGCGAGCGCTGGGTCGTGTCGCGCGAGCGCTTCGATCCGAAGTACGTGCCCGAAGGCGGTATCGCGCACGGCGAGGCTGGCGTCTATCGCAACCGTCCGAGCGTCGTGCTCGCGAAGCAAATGCACGAGCCCTTCTCGATCGCGCGATCGGCCGCCGGCGACACGCTCACCGGCGACGCCGGCGACTGGGTCATGCAATATGCGCCGGGCGATTACGGCGTCGTGAAAGCGGCGCGCTTCGCGAAGGTCTATCGCGACGCTTGAGCCAGGCTCAGGCGAAGTCCTCGCCCATCTCGATGTCCACTTCGCGCGGCACGCTCTGGCCGTTCGCGTACATCTCTTCGAGCGAGCCGAGCGTCGCTTCCACATACGCGCGCAGCACCGCGTAGCTGCGCGAGTGCATGCGCGGCGGCAACGCGCGATATCGCGCGAGCGCGGCCGGATCGAAGCGCACGTCGATCGCGATGCGCCGCGCGCTCGAACCGAAGCGCATCGCCACGTAATGAATCACGAGCGAGGTCCGTCGCGCATCGTCGCGGCGCTCGGCAAACTGCGTCTGCTCGGGAAAGAGATCGCAAATCACATGCGCGAGCGTGTCGATGTCCGCGCTCGGGCAGTCGTATTGATAGTCGTCCATTCGATGTCGATATTCGATTGAGGCAGCGGCCCGGATGCGCCCGGAACCGGTCTATGCGCCACGCGCCGCTGCCCGCCGATAGTAGCGCACGAGCGCCACCGCGACGATCACGCCGAGCACGAGATACACGGCGTCGGCGGCGATGAGCGGCACGAGCCGCGCCTGAAAGAGCGCGGCGGGCAAGCCGACCAGCGCGTGTGCGGCGATGAGCAGTGCGAGCGCATGACGCGAACGTTCACGCAGCATTTGCCACATCAGCGCGGAAAAACCGAGTTGCAACACGAACGCACTCGCGCGCTCGACGATAAAGATGCCCGCCGACACCGGCGACAAACTCATCAGCACCAGATGGATGCGCGCGATCGCTTCGAGCGGCGCGGTCGCGAAATGCGCGTCGAGCGTGCCGCGATTCGCGAGCACCGCATAGACGATCCACTGCGCCTGCACGAGCACGCCGACGATCCACGCTTCCGCCCCGCCGTGCCCGATGCCGTAACCGAGTCCCGGTCCGTGCCGGTCGAGCGCGCCCGGCTCGCGCGAAATCATCCATTTCATCGCGAGAAAGCGTCCGACTTCCTCGCACAGGCCTGCCGCGATCGCGCCATAGATGACGAACACGGCGGGATTCATGAGCCATACCGACGTGACCGGATTGCTCAGCATGAAGCCGTGCAGCGCGCGCTCGATGACCATCGCGAAGAGCGCGAACACCGCGACGCCGAGAATCGCCTCGCGCGGCGCGATGGCGAAGCGCGGCCGCAGCTTCTTGTACAGCACGATGGGCATCGCGGCGATGATGAGCGTCGCGAGCACGAGGCTCAGCAACGTCGTAACACTGATCATTCAAATTCCTTGTGATGCGTGCTGCGTGTCGTTGGGTATCGCTCGCGCGGTGGATGCGCGCACGACGAGTTCCCCCGGCAGCAGACATTCGCGCGCGGGCATCGCGGCGCCGCCGAGACGCTCGTGGAGAAATTCGACCGCGCGCCGGCCGATATCGTATGTCGGCTGGCGGACCGCCGTCATGCCGGCGAGCTGCGCCCATTCGGAATCGTCGATCGACATCAACGCGACGCTCGCCTGCCAGTCCGCGCCGTGACGCTCTTTCAGATGCACCGCGACGCGCAGCGCGACCGGCCCGTTCGCCGCGAAGAGCGCGACGCGTTTGCCCGCTGCTTTCGCCGCCGCGACGCGCGAGTCGAGCTCCGCGAGCGCGGGCGTCGCATCGGCGAGATCGATCACGAGCGTCGAGCCGTTCGCATTGAGCGCCGCCACGGTCTCGCGAAACGCGGCTTCGCGCAGGCGCCGCGAGCTGACATGCGTGACCGGCTGCACGACGAACAGCAACTCGTCGAAACCTTCATCGACGAGATGACGCGTCGCGAGTTGCACGGCGGCCGGGTTGTCGAGCCCGACCATGTCGGTGACGAAACCTTCGACCGAGCGATCGACGAGCACGACCGGAATGCCGCCGCGCGCGAAGCCTTGCAGCAGCTCTTCCTTCACGCCGAGCGCGTTGACGATGACGCCTTCGACGCGATACGTCGTGAGCAGTTGCAGATAGCGCCGCTCCATGTCGATCTCGTTGGCCGCGTGACAGATGAGCGGCATGTAGCCGAGCGCGTGGCACGCCGACTCGACGCCTTGCAGCACTTCGACGGAATACGGATTGGTGAGGTCGGCGAGCAGCATGCCGATCAGGCGATTGCGGCCGCGCTTGAGGCCTCGCGCCATCTGGTTGGGCCGATAGTCGAGCTTGGCGATGGCCGCCTCGATGCGCTCGCGCAGATCGGGCGACAGCACGCTGATCTCGCCATTCAGATAGCGCGAAATGCTGGTCTTGCCCGTTCCGGCTTCGCGGGCGACATCGGTGATGGTGGCGCGGCGCGCGCCGAATGCGAGCGTACGGTTCGTCAGTGTGGGATCGTCGGACATAGTGGTCGTGGGCGCGCGCTTCGCCGTTAAGCGAGACGCGATGCCGTCATTATCGTGCTCCTCGCATCGCGCATGTTAGCGCATGCCCGCGCGACCCCGCGTTTTCAGCGCGCGAGCACGTCGCGATTGACGATGTTGCGCGTGAGCGTGCCGTCCAGCGCGCCGATGAGATTTTCCGCGGCGTTGCGCGCCATCGCGTGACGCGTTTCGTGCGTGGCCGAGCCGATGTGCGGCAGCGCGACGACGTTTTTCATCGCGAGCAACGGCGAATCGGCGGGCAGCGGTTCGTGCTCGAACACGTCGAGGCCCGCGCCGCGGATCGTGCCGTTTTTGAGCGCTTCGATGAGCGCGTGTTCGTCGACGGTCGGCCCGCGCGATGCGTTGATCAGAATCGCGCTCGGCTTCATCTTCTTGAGTTCATTCGCGCCGATGAGCCCGCGCGTCTCAGGCGTGAGCGGCACTTGCAGGCAGACGAAATCGGATTGCGCGAGGAGTTCATCGAGTTCGACACGCTTGGCCGCGTATTCCTTTTCCGCCTGCTCGTTCGCGCTGCGATTCGTGTAGAGCACGTTCATGCGAAAGCCGAGCGCCGCGCGCCGCGCGACCGCCCCGCCGATGCGTCCGAGACCGACGATGCCGAGCGTCTTGCCTTGCACGTCGACACCGAAGAGCGTCTCGTCGATGCTCGCCTTCCAGTTGCCTTCCTTGACCCATTCGGCGAGTTCGACGACGCGGCGCGCGCTTGCGAGGATCAGCGCGAAGACGGTATCCGCGGTGGATTCGGTGAGCACGTCGGGCGTGTGCGTGAGCACGATGCCGCGGCGCGTGAGGTCTTCCACGTCGAATTGATCGAAGCCTACGGAGACCGTCGAAAGTGCTTTGAGGCGTTTGGCGCCTTCGATCATGTCGGAGGATATTTTCACGCTCGCGCCGATGGCGCCGTCGGCATCTTTCAGCGCCGCGACGAAGGCAGCGTGGTCTTTCGGATCGACGTTCACCACTTCGGCGTGATCGCGAAGGTAGGCTTCGACATCGGTGGGCAAGGCTTTGTAGGCTACGATTTTTCGGGTCATGGTGAGATTGCTCGCTGGTCGGTGTTGTTTGGATTGTCGCCGATGAAAATCAAGAGCGCACGGCAACACCCGCACGAACCGCAGCTTGCGGCTTCACAGCCAACGTAAGCCACACAGCGAGCAGCAACGCAGCGCTCATGAACACATAGGAAGCAGCCGGCGATCCGGTCGCGCCATTCAAATACCCCACGAAATACGACCCGACGAACGACCCCAACGCACCCATGCTATTGATGAGCGCCATCGCCCCGCCAGCGACGTTCTTCGGCAACAACTCGGGCACGATCGCGAAGAACGGCCCATACGGCGCATACATCGCGGCGCCCGCGATCACGAGCAGCGCATACGATGCCCAGAAGTTCGTCGAGCCGAGCAAGTACGATCCCGCGAACGCCAGCGCGCCGATCAGCAGGAACGGCCACACGAACGCCTTGCGTGCCTGAAGCTTGTCGGAGGCCCACGAAGCCAGCAGCATCGCGACGGTCGCGGCGAGATACGGCACCGCGGAGAGCCAGCCCGTCTCGACCATGCCGAGCGTCGATCCGCTTTTCAGAATCGAAGGCAGCCACAGCACGAAGCCATAAACGCCGATGCTCCAGCAGAAATACTGCGCGCACAACTTGATCACCGCCGGCGACTTGAACGCCTCGCGATAGTTCTTCACCGGCTTGATCGCCGCCTGCTCGGCGCGCATCGTCGCATCGAGATCGTTCTTTTCCTGATCCGTGAGCCAGCTCACCTGCGCGGGCTTGTCCTTCACGATGAACCACCAGATTACCGCCCACACCACCGCGGGCGCACCTTCCGCGATGAACATGTGGCGCCAGCCGAACGAGTTCACGAGATAGCCCGATACGACCGACATCCACAGCACCGTGACCGGATTGCCGAGAATCAGGAAAGTATTCGCACGCGAGCGTTCCGACTTCGTGAACCAGTTCGCGATGAAAACGAGCATCGCCGGCATCACCGCCGCCTCGACGACGCCGAGCACGAAACGAATCGCCATCAGCGACGGAATGTTGCTCACCATGCCCGTGAGCGTCGCGCAGCCGCCCCACAGAACAAGACTCCAGAACACGAGCTTCTTCACGCTGCGGCGCTCGGCATAGATCGCGCCCGGAATCTGGAAGAAGAAGTAGCCGAGGAAGAACAACGCGCCGATCAGCGACGACAGTCCCTTGCTGATGCCGAGATCCTGATTGATGCCCGCGGCCGCCGCGAATCCGTAGTTGGCGCGGTCAAGATAAGCGAGGCTGTACGTGATGAACACGATCGGCATGATCGCCCACCAGCGGCGCACGGCCAGCGTGGGAGTGGAAGAACTTTGCATGGTTGTCTCCGAACGCAATTCGGTTGAATCCCGGTTGGTGGCTTTCAAGCCAGATCGAATGCGGCTTTCGCCGTCTTGTCGTTTGAATCCTGCGCTTCGAGCAGATCGAGCGCGGCGCGCGTCGGCAGGCCTTCGCTGTCGCCGATCACCTGAATCGCCAGTGCGCCGATGCGGTTGCCGCGCGCGATCGCGTGGCGCACGTCGCGTCCTTCCAGCAGTGCGCTCACGACGCCGACCGCGAAGCCATCGCCCGCGCCGACCGTATCGACGACATCCTGGACCGGCACGCCCGGCACGATGCCTTGCTCGCCGTCCGCCATGCGGAAATACGCGCCGTGCGCGCCCAGCTTGACGACGACGCCTTTCGCTCCCCGGTCGAGATAGAACGCGGCGATGTCCTCCGGCTTCGCGTAGCCCGTCAGCGTCAAACCTTCCGACACGCCCGGAAGAACCCAGTCGGCCAGCGCGGCGAGCGCGTTGAGCGATTCGGCCATCGCCTCTCGCGACGGCCACAGCGTCGGGCGCAAGTTCGGATCGAACGAGATCGTCTTGCCCGCTGCACGCATTTCGCGGGCCATGTGGAAGGCGAGTTCGCGCGAGGTCGCCGAGATCGCGGGCGCAACGCCCGTCAGGTGCAAATGACGCGCGCCGAGCACGTAATCGGCGGCGTAATCGCCGAGCGAAAGGTGGCTCGCGGCCGAACCTTTACGGAAATATTCGACAGCCGGATCGCTGCCGTCGTCGCACTTGCCCTTGAGCTGGAAGCCGGTCGGATAACGATCGTCGATCGTCACGCGGCGCGCGTCGATGCCTTCGGATGCGAGCACGTCGAGCACGTAGCGGCCGAACGAATCGTTGCCGACGCGGCTCATCCAGCCCACCTTGAAGCCGAGGCGCGACAGTCCGATCGCGACGTTCAGGTCCGCGCCCGCGACGCGCTTCGTGAATTGACCGGCCTTCGCGAGATCGCCGGTGACGGCCGCGACGAACATCGTCATCGCTTCGCCGTAGGTGACGACGTCGAGGGCGTAAGGCGTGGCTTGCATGTCGACTCCTTCAGATGAATGCTGAATGCAAAATGCGTAATTCAAAATGCCGCGATTCGTGCGACCTGGCGCGCGGCGTCGGCATCGAGCGAAACGTCCGCGCCGGGAATGAACGGATATTCGATACCGCGCGGCACGGCGTCCGGCAACTGTGCGAGCAGCGTCGCGAAACGCGCGTCGCCGTTCGCGGGCGCGGCGGCGAAACGGCGCGCGCCCTCGCCCATCACCGACTTGCAGTGCACATAGCCGACGTGCGGCGCGAGGCGCTTCGCCGCGTCGAGCGGATCTTGCTCCGCCCAGTGCCAGTTGCCGGTGTCGAAAGTCATCGCGAGGCCGCTTTGCGCGGGCAGCGCCGCGAACAGCGCATCGAACGCGCCGATCGTGCCGCCCGCCTTCAGTTGCCCGTTCTCGACGACGACGCGCGCGCTCGATGCGGCGATTCCCGACATCAGACGGTCGAGCGTCGCCGGATCGGTTGCGACGCCGCGCTCCGTGCCGCCCAGTTGCAGCTTGACGATGCGCGCGTCGAGCGCCGACGCCTCGTCGATGGCGAGCCGAAGCGCGTCGAGGTCGAGCGAGCCGTCGTCGCGAAAAAGCGTCGCGGGCGTCGAATAGACGGCCCACAATCCGTGCGCGCGAATCCGTTCGCCCAGTTGCGCGAGCGCGTCGGACTGCGCATCGGCTTCGCTGCCGAATAATTCGCGACGCACTTCGAAGCCGTCCGCGCCCGCACGCGCCGCGGCGGCGGCCCAGACTGCGTGGCCGTCGCGTCGGATTGCGTCCGCGCCGAACGCGCTCGCGACGATTACGATCTCGGGGCGCTTCTCATGAATCCGGGAACACTCGCTCACTTGCATCTCGCTGTCTGTTTTGGCACCAAAATCTCTGCTGGAACCGGTTCCATAAACGATTTTCAAAAAGGACGCCGAAGCGCCCGTGTCGTGAACGAATGGTGCGTCAGACCGCCATCGACGCGCCATAGTGGAATTCCCTAGCCGAGCAGACCCGGCTCCTCGCACAACTCCAGGAAGCGCGCGGCGACGCGCGACGGCGTTGCCGCGTGCGGCAGCAGGATCGAAAAACGACGCGTGAGCGGCTGCGGCGCAATACGCACGCGCTGCAACGCGCTGTCTTCGTGACGAATCGACATCGCCGAGACGAAGCCGATGCCCATGCCCGCGCGCACCGCCTCCTTCACGCCCTCCACGCCCGCGATTTCCAGCGCGACGCGCATGGGCGCGCCGGAGTCGGCGAACGCACGCTCGATGATCTGGCGCACGCCGGAGCCGGGCTCGCGCAGCACGAGCGGATGCTCGCTGAGTTGCTCCAGCGTGACGGCGTCGCGCCCGTCGGCGAGCGTATGGCCGTTCGGCAGGATTGCGACGATCTCGTCCTCGCGCCACGACGTCACGGTGGTGCCGAGCGGCAGATCGTGCCCGGGCGCGCCTTCGACCAGCGCGATATCGAGCGAGCCGAGCGCCGCGACGATATCCGCGGTATTCCCGTCGATGGTCGTCACGACGACTTCCGGAAAGCGCTTGTGAAACGCCGCGATCAGATACGGCAACAAGTAACTCGCCGGCGTCGTGCTCGCACCGATGCGCAACGTGCCACGCTCCAGCCCGCGCAACGCGTCGCGCAGCGCGTGCGCAGCGCGGAACGTCTCGCGCAGGCGCTCCGCATGGCCGAGCAACTGCTCACCGGCGGCGGTCAGGCGCACGCCGCGGCCATCGCGTTGATAAAGCGGCTCGCCGAATTCCTCCTGCAAGAGCCGCAACTGCCCGGACACGGCGGGCTGCGACAGATGCAGCGCCACCGCCGCCCGGCTGATGTTGCCGTGCTCCGCGACCGTCGCGAAAGTTATCAGTTGTTCCGGGGTCATTTCTCTTAAATATCAGGTTATCCGATAGTTCACATTCTAAATCACGATTTTTCATATTGATATATCGGGAATAGGATTAGCCCATCGAGTCATCCAACATTTCAACGGGTTCATCCATGTCCACGGTTCAGTCCGCTCAATCCCTGGCGCCCGCCGCGTCCTCCACGCGCGGACAGCTCAACGGCATTCTCTTCGTCGCATTGTTCGCAGCGGCCGTCACGCGCCTCGCCTCACTGCCCGCCATCGCCGGGCTCGGCATCAGCCCGTTGATCGTCGGCATCGTCGCGGGCGCGATCTACGGCAACGCGTTGCGTCACGGCATGCCGGATAGCTGGGCCGCCGGCGTCAACTTCTCCGCGCGCAAGCTGCTGCGCATCGCGGTCGCGTTCTTCGGGCTGCGCGTGAGCCTTCAGGAGATCGCGCAAGTCGGCATGTCGGGATTCACGGTGTCGGTGCTGGTCGTGGTCAGCACGCTCGCGATCGGCACGTGGGCCGGCATGAAACTGATGAAGCTCGATCGCGATACCGCCCTTCTCACGGCGGCCGGTAGCGCGATCTGCGGCGCGGCGGCGGTGCTCGCGTTCGAATCGACGCTGCAATCGAAGCCGCACAAGAGCGCGATGGCCGTCGGCAGCGTCGTGCTGTTCGGCACGCTCTCGATGTTCCTCTACCCGCTCGCGCTCAACGCCGGCTGGCTGCATCTCGATACGCTCGGCGCGGGGCTGTTTTTCGGCGGCACGATTCACGAAGTGGCGCAGGTCGTCGGCGCGGCGAGCAATGTGAGCCCGGAAGCGACGCACATCGCGACCATCGTCAAGATGACCCGCGTGATGCTGCTGGTTCCCGTGCTGCTCGTGATCGGCTTCTGGATCAACCGCTCGCGCAACGCGTCGGCAGAAGGCGCGGCGCAGGGCAAAGGCAAGATCGCGGTGCCCTGGTTCGCGCTCGGCTTTCTCGCGCTCGTCGTCGTGAACTCGCTGAACGTGCTGCCCGATGTCGCGACGAGCACGATTAACACGCTCGACACCTTCGCGCTCACGATGGCCATGACCGCGCTCGGCATGGAAACGCGCATCGCGCAGATTCGCCAGGCCGGCCCGCGCGCGCTTGCCACTGGCGCGATCCTGTACGCGTGGTTAGTCTTCGGCGGTCTTGCGATCACGCTCGGCGTCGAACGTCTCTTCGGCTGACCGGTTGCACCGAGGTCTGCTCACCTATAAAACGGCCATGCGAACGCTCGAAATCGACACTATTGCAATGCAGCCGGGCTCGGCCCTTCCCGATGACCGAATTTTTAGTCACGGATGACCGTTTTGTATGTGAGCAGACCCTAAGTACCTCGCGCGAGCGTCCCCTCGCGCGACATCGCTTTTTGAAGGAGCACTCATGGAACACGGCGCTCGCACCCAGAACGAGAAGCTCGATGTCAAGACCACGACGTGCTACATGTGCGCGTGCCGCTGCGGCATCCGCGTGCATCTGCGCGACGGCGAAGTCCGGTACATCGACGGCAATCCGAACCATCCGCTCAATCAAGGCGTGATCTGCGCGAAAGGCGCGTCGGGCATCATGAAGCAGTACTCGCCCGCGCGTCTCACGCAACCGCTGATGCGAAAACCCGGCGCACTGCGCGGCGAAGCGCAGTTCGAGCCAGTCACATGGGACGTCGCGCTCGATACGCTCGAAAAACGTCTCGCGCATCTTCGCGCCACCGATCCAAAGAAATTCGCGCTGTTCACGGGACGCGACCAGATGCAGGCGCTGACCGGCCTCTTCGCGAAGAATTTCGGCACGCCCAATTACGCGGCCCACGGCGGCTTCTGCTCGGCGAACATGGCCGCGGGCATGATCTATACGATCGGCGGCTCGTTCTGGGAATTCGGCGGCCCGGACCTCGATCGCGCGAAGCTCTTCTTCATGATCGGCACGGCGGAGGATCATCACTCGAATCCGCTCAAGATCGCGCTATCGAAGTTCAAGCGCGCGGGCGGGCGCTTCATCGCGATCAATCCGATCCGCACGGGTTACGCGGCCATCGCCGACGAATGGATGCCGATTCGCCCCGGCACCGACGGCGCGCTTTTCATGGCGCTGATCCACGAGCTGATCGCCGCCGATGCCTACGATCACGAGTTCGTCACGCGCTACACGAACGCGGCCGAACTGCTCGACATGAACGAAGCGAGCGACACCTTCGGCCTGTTCGTGAAAGACGGCGACGCGCCCGAGCGCAATGCGCTCTTTCCGCAAAATCATCTGTGGTGGGACACGTTGACGAATCGCGCGGTCGCGCATCATGCCGACGACGCCGCGCCCGCGCTCGATGGCCGCTATACCCTCGACGACGGCACGCCCGTCGCGCCCTCCTTCGCGTTGCTGCGCGAGCAGGCGGCGTCGTGCACGCCGGAATGGGCCGCCGAGATCACCGGCATTCCCGCCGCGACGATCCGGCGCCTCGCCGACGAGATGATCCAGGCGAGCCGCGATCACAAGATCACGCTGCCGATCCAATGGACCGATTGCTGGGGCAAGAAGCACGACACGGTGACGGGCAACCCGATCGCCTTTCACGCGATGCGCGGGCTCGCCGCGCACTCGAACGGCTTCCAGTCGATCCGCGCGCTCGCCGTGCTGATGTCGCTGCTCGGCACGATCGACCGGCCGGGCGGTTTCCGTCACAAGTCGCCGTTTCCGCGCGCGGTGCCGCCGTCCGCGAAACCGCCGAATCATCCCGATCAGGTCAAGCCGAACACGCCGCTCGCAAGCGGCCCGCTCGGCTGGCCCGCCGCGCCCAGCGACTTGTTCATTCACGATGACGGCACGCCGGTGCGCATCGACAAGGCGTTCTCGTGGGAGTATCCGCTCGCGGTGCACGGCGTGATGCACAGCGTCATCACGAACGCGTGGCGCGGCGATCCGTATCCCATCGACACGTTGATGATCTTCATGGCCAACATGGCATGGAATTCGTCGATGAACACGATGGAAGTGCGCAAGATGCTCGCCGACAAACACGAAGACGGCGAGTACAAGATTCCGTTTATCGTCGTGTGCGATGCGTTCCAGTCGGAGATGACCGCGTTCGCCGATCTCATCTTGCCCGACACGACTTATCTCGAACGCCACGACGCTATGTCGATGCTCGATCGCCCGATCTCCGAGTTCGACGGTCCGGTCGATTCGGTGCGTGTGCCGGTCGTGCCGCGCACGGGCGAATGCCGGCCGTTTCAGGAAGTGCTCGTCGAACTCGGCAGCCGGCTTAAGCTGCCTGCGTTCACGACGCCGGAAGGCACGCGCAAGTATCGCGATTATCCGGACTTCATCGTCAACCATCAGACGTCGCCGGGTTCGGGCGTCGGATTTCTGATCGGCTGGCGCGGCAAGGACGGCCGCGATGCGCTCGTCGGCGAGCCGAATCCGAATCAGTGGGAAGAGTACGCCAAGCACGATTGCGTCTATCACTACACGCTGCCTGAAGAACTGCAATATATGCGCGGCCAGAACGGGCCGTATCTGCAATTCGCCGTCGACAAGGGCTTTCGCAAATTCGACGAGCCGATCCTGATCCAGCTTTATTCCGACGTGATGCAGAAGTTTCGCCTCGCCGCGCAGGGACGCACGAAAGGCAGGCAGCCGCCTGACCATCTGCGCGCGCGCATCGAGCAATATTTCGATCCGCTGCCGTTCTGGTATGCGCCGCTCGAACTCGATACGACCGATCTCGCGCAGTATCCGCTCGCGGCCGTCACGCAGCGCCCGATGGCGATGTATCACTCGTGGGACTCGCAAAACGCGTGGTTGCGGCAGATTCACGGCGAGAACCTGCTGTTCATGAATCCGCGCATGGCGAAGGCGAACGGCATCGAAGACGGCGGCTGGATCTACGTCGAATCGCAATGGGGCAAGGTGCGCTGCATGGCGCGTTATAGCGAAACGGTCGAGCCGGGAACGGTGTGGACATGGAACGCGATAGGCAAGGCGTCGGGCGCGTGGAGCCTCGGTCCCGACGCGAACGAATCGCAGCGCGGCTTCCTGCTCAATCACCTCATCACGGATGAGCTTCCGGCGTCCGGCCGCGAAGGCACGCGCTTCTCCAACTCCGATCCGATCACGGGACAAGCCGCGTGGTACGACGTTCGCGTGCGCGTTTATCCCGCTGAAGCCGACGCGCGCCACACGCTGCCGCAATTCGCGCCGATGCCTCCGGCGCCCGGCATGACGGGCTCGATCCAGCGCGTCGTGCAGACGTACTTCGCCGGACGCGGCGAGTTCGCGGCGCGTCTGCGCAATGCCGTCAAGCGAAACACGGATAACGGATAACTGAAGGAGACCAGCATGACTCAAATGGCCCTCGTGATCGATCTGAACGTCTGCGTCGGATGCCACGCCTGCGTGACGAGCTGCAAGGAGTGGAACACGTCCGGCGAAGCAGGCAGTCTCGCGGATCAGCGCCCCTACGATGCCGATCCGTCCGGCACCTTCTTCAACCGCGTGCAGACCTATGAAGCGGGCGAATTTCCGCTCGCCGATACGATCCACTTCCCGAAGTCGTGTCTGCACTGCGAAGATCCGCCGTGCGTGCCCGTCTGTCCGACCGGCGCGAGCTACAAGCGCAAGGAAGACGGGCTCGTGCTCGTGGACTTCGACAAGTGCATCGGCTGCAAGTATTGCGCGTGGGCGTGTCCCTACGGCGCGCGCGAGCTCGACGAAGAGCGCAAGGAAATGACGAAGTGCACGCTGTGCGCCGATCGCATCTACAACGAGGCGTTGCCCGAGCGCGATCGCAAGCCGGCGTGCGTGCTCGCGTGTCCGACATCGGCGCGACTTTTCGGCGATATCCACGATCCGGAGTCGGTCGTGTCGAAGGCGATCGAGGAACGCGGCGGCTATCAGCTCATGCCCGAATGGGAGACCAAGCCCGCGAATCATTATTTGCCGCGGCGTCCCGTGAATACGTGCGGCGACGGCGGTTCGTGCGGATGCAAGTCTCAAGAGACTGAAGCGCCCGAAGCACACGGCCAACTGAATCTCGCGGCGATGGCCGTGCGCGTCTGAACTTTCATCGGAGTCGAATATGAAACCCGCGTTTTCCGTCGTGTTTCTCACGACATTGAGCGGCGCCGCGCAAGGTTTGCTGATCGCGCTCGTCGGTGTCGAAGTGTGCGCGAGGCTCGGTCTGATCGAAACGCCATCGCAGATGCTCTTTATCGTCGGCGCGGCGTTGTCGGTCGTGCTCGGCGGACTTGGGCTCGTCGCTTCGTTCTTTCATCTCGGACATCCCGAGCGCGCATGGCGCGCGATCGCGATGTGGCGCACGTCGTGGCTTTCGCGCGAATGCCTGTGCCTGCCCGCGTTTCTCGCGTGCGCTGCGTTGTACGGCGTCGCGCATTGGCTGGGCACGCCGTGGTCGCTCGCCATCGGCCTGATCGGTGTGATCGCGTCGGCGGCGCTCTTCGTCTGCACCGCGATGATCTACGCTTGCCTGCGCTTCCTGCAGGAATGGGCGACGCCGCTCACGATGGTCAACTTCGTGCTGCTCGGCTGCGCGTCCGGATTCACGCTCGCGACCGCGTGCGCCGCGTGGCTCGCGCCCTCGCTCGCGGCGGGTCTTGCGGCTTGCGCATGCACGCTGACGCTCGCGGGATGCGCGACGCGTGTCGCCGCGTTGAAGCGCAACGCGAAGCTGCGGCCGAAATCGACCGTGCAGAGCGCGACGGGCATCAAGGGGCCGAACGTCGTGCAGAAATCGCGCGGCTTCACGGCGGGCGCGTTCAATCTGCGAGAGTTCTTTCACGGCCAATCGGCGCAAGCGATCGCGCGCATCAAGTGGACGTTTCTCGTCGGTGCGTTCGGCGTGCCGTTCGTGCTGATGCTGCTCGGGATCGGCGCGCAGTCCGTCGCGCTGTTCTGCCTTGCTTGCGTGACGCAATATCTGGGACTCGTCGCCGAGCGATGGTTTTTCTTCGCCGAAGCGCGGCATCCGCAGAATATTTATTACGCGCGGGCTTCGTAAAGTTACGAGCCACGCCCTTCCATCACACCGCGAGCTTCAGCGCCTGCTCGAAATCGGCGATCAGATCGTCGGTATCCTCGATGCCCGCGGAAAGCCGCAGCATGCCGTCCGAAATGCCCATCGACTTGCGCACTTCGGGGCCGGCTTCGAAGAAGATCGTCGGCGCGACGGGAATGATCAGCGTGCGCGTGTCGCCGAGACCCGTCGCCTTGACCGGCAACTGCAGCGCGTTGACGACTTCGATCATGCGATCCGCGTTACGCAATTCGAACGAGAGCAGCCACGACGCGCCCTTGAACAGCGCCCGCGCGGTCTCGTATTGCGGATGACTCTTCAGCCCCGGATAAAACACGCGCCCGATGGCCCCGTGCTGCTCCAGAAACTGCGCGAGCGCCAGCGCGTTTTCGCTGCATTTCGCGACGCGCAGCGCGAGCGTTTCCGCGCCCATCGCGATCGAATGCGCCTGCTCCGAGGAAAGCGACGCGCCCATGTCGCGCAGCCCTTTCTTGCGAATCTGCAGAAGCCCTTGTTCCTTCGGCGGCGACTTGCGGTATTCATCGGCGATATTCGGATACGCGCTCCAGTCGAAGAGACCCGTGTCCGTCACCGCGCCACCGAGCGCCGCGCCGTGACCCGCGATGGTCTTCGTCAGCGAATTGACGACGAGACTCGCGCCGACCGCCTTCGGGCGGAACAGTGCCGGCGACGTGATCGTGTTGTCGACGACATACGCGAGGCCGCGCTCGCGGCACAGCGCGCCGATGCCTTCGAGATCGGGAATCTGCGTGCCCGGGTTCGCGATAGTCTCGACGAAAACCATGCGCGTGTTCGGCTTGATTGCGTCCGCGACGTTCTCGGCGGACGTGGCGTCGACCATCGTCACTTCGATGCCGAGCGTGCGCAGCGTGCCGAACAAACTGTTGGTGTTGCCGAACACGTAGCGGCTCGACACGAGATGGTCGCCCGCGCGCAGCAAGGTGAGGAAAATGGCCGTCAGCCCGGCCATGCCGGTGCTGAAGCAGATCGATCCGACGCCCTCTTCGAGGCTCGTGATCTTGCGCTCCAGCGCGGCCGTCGTGGGCGTGCCCTGGCGCGCGTAGTTGAAGCCGCCCTTCTTCGTGCCCTGAAAGACGCCGATCAGATCCTCCACGCGCTCGAATCCATACTGGACCGATGTGTGGATCGGCTGACGCACGCCGCCGTGCTCGCTGCCCACGCTTCTGTCGCCGTGAACGATGCCTGTGGTGAAGCCTTGCTTGTTCATCCCTTCTCCGCTTCGAGTCGAATCGCAAAACATCGATTTTGCACGATTCGCGCCGATTCATGGCGTCGCCGCGAAACGGGAACGCGTGTTGCTCGCCGATTCCTTCGTCCGCGCTTTACGTCGCATCATCTGAAGAGCGCACACTCTCATCTCGCCGCGAATGCGGCATCCCCGACGAGGAGCCCTTTCTCATGGCTTACGAACTCTATTACTGGGACGGATTGCAAGGACGCGGCGAATTCGTCCGGCTCGCGCTGGAAGATGCCGGCGCGCCATACATCGACGTCGCCCGCGAAACGAAGAAAAGCGGCTACGGCACGGACGCGATGATGAAAGTCCTGAACAGCAAGACGGAGCCGCATATTCCCTTCGCTCCGCCGTTCCTGAAAGACGGCGAGTTGATCGTGCCGCACGTCGCGAACATTCTCTTGTATCTCGGGCCGAAGCTGAAACTCGCGCCGAAGGACGAAGGCCTGCGCCATGTCGCGCACGGCTTGCAATTGACGATCGCCGATTTCGTCGCCGAAGTGCACGACACGCATCATCCGCTCGCGACCGATCTCTATTACGAGGATCAAAAGGACGCGGCGAAAATTCGCACGCGGAATTTTCTGGACAAGCGCGTGCCGAAGTTCATGAACTACTTCGAGCGCGTGCTGAAGCAAAATCCGCACGGCGACACGCAGATGATCGGCAATACGACGACTTACGTGGATCTGTCCATCTTCCAGATCGTCGATGGTCTGCATTACGCGTTTCCGCGCGCGATGAAGAAGTTCGGCGCGCTGTATCCGCGCGTCGCGGCGATTCACGACGCGGCGCTGCAACGGCCGAACATCGCGGCTTATGTCGATTCGGAACGGCGCATCCCTTTCAACGAGTCGGGCATTTTCAGGCACTATCCCGAACTCGATCAGGACGCTTGAAACCTCAACGTTAAACAGGAGCCAGCATGGTAGAAACGATTCCTTCATTCGGTCTCGGCACGTTTCGCGTCGATGCCGCGAAGACCACGAACGCCGTGAAGAGCGCGCTGCAGATCGGCTATCGTCATATCGACACGGCGCAGTACTACAACAACGAGGCGGCCGTTGGTCAGGGCGTGCGTGAATCGGACGTGCCGCGCGACGATATCTGGGTGACGACGAAGGTCTGGTGGGAGCGGCTTTCCCGCGACGCGCTCGTCGCGAGCCTGAAGGACAGTCACGCGAAGCTCGACATCGGCACGATCGATCTCGCGCTCGTGCACTGGCCGTCGCCCGACAGCGCGGTGCCGATAACCGAAACGCTCGCGGCGATGCAGGAGGCGCAGAAGCTCGGTTTGATCCGTCATTACGGCGTGTCGAACTTCACCGCGCCGCTGCTCGAAGAAGCGCTGAATGCGCCGGGCGGCAAGGAAATTGTCACGAATCAGTTCGAAGTGAGTCCGTTTCTCGCGAACCGCAAGCTCGTCGAAGCGACGCAGCAGCTCGGCGTGGAAGTGACCGCCTATATGCCGCTTGGCGAAGGCCGCGCGCATACGGACGCGACGCTCAAGGCGATCGCCGACAAGCACAAGGCGACGCCCGCGCAAGTGACGTTCGCGTGGCTGCTGGCGCGCGATATCGTGGTGCTGTCGGCATCGACGAATCCGGAGCATCAGAAGGCCAACTGGGACGCGCAGAAAATCAAGCTCGATGCCGACGACATCGCGAAAATCGATGCGCTCGACGAAGGCAAGCGCCACGCGAATCCGCCGTTCGCGCCAAAGTGGTAACACTTTGGGAAACGTGAGCTTGCCCCGTGGTTTGTTTTGGGGCAGGCTTTTCGTTCATTTCATAAACCTCGACTACGCAGCGCTGTGCATTCCGAGTGCGCCTTCGAGCTCCTATAGAATGCATCGATGGGCAATTTTTCGCGCACCCGAGAGAAACTCGGTGTCGATTCAGAATGGACAAAACTGTAAACAATCTTAATGACGGTGCTCAGGAATCCTTTGAGTTGGGCGTAGAGGCACACTCGAACGGAGATAAATCCCGAGCCGAAAGCCACTATCGCCGGGCAATCGAATCGGCGCCCGGTCACGCGGCGGCGCTGAACAATCTCGGCGTATTGCTCGAAGAATCGGGGCGACTGGACGAAGCAGAACAACTCTATCGGCAAGCAATATCCGCAAGGCCCGATTATGTCGATGCCCTCAACAATCTTGCCGCGCTGTACGGAGCGCGCGACCGGTTCGCCGAATCGGAAGCGGCGCTCGGGCAAGCGCTCTCGATCGAGCCGGAAAATGTCACCGCGCATCGACAACTGGGCGACGTGTTCGCGCAGACCGGCCGCCCGACCGAAGCAGAGAAGCAATTCCGCCATGCGCTGCTAGGCGGCGACGACGGTGTAACGTTGCTCAAACTGGCGTTGCTTCTGGAAGGACAGAAGCGCCTCGCCGAATCCGAAGCGCTCTATCGGGAAGCGCTCGCCGCTCGGCCCGGACTGGTGAACGCGCATATCCGCCTGGCCATGCTTCAGCAAAGCGACAACCGGCTTGACGAAGCGCAATCTCACTTTCGTCAGGCGCTCGCGCTGGACCCGAATCAACCTCAAACATTGTGTGGTCTCGGATCGCTCCTGGACAAAATCGGCCGCACTGAAGAGGCGCAAGCGTGTTTCCGTCAGGCGCTCGATGTCGATCCCGGCTTCCTGAACGCCTGGGGAAATCTCGGCATTTTGTGTCACGCGGCCTCGAAGTATGAGGAAGCGGAGCAGTGTTATCGCCGGACGCTCGACATCGACCCGTCGTCGATCGAAGGCCTGAACAATCTCGGGCGCGTGCTCGAAGACGCGCATCGCCTGGGCGAGGCCGAGCAGTGCTTCCGGCAGGTTTTGTCTATCGATCCGGCGAGAATCCCGACGCAACTGAATCTCGCTCTCGTGCTCCTCAAAGCAGGACGCTACGAGGAAGGCTGGCCGCACTACGAATCGCGCTACGCGCAATCGTCGTTCTGGGGCGAAACAGGCGCGCTCTCAGCCCCGCCGCAGGTCGCATTTCCGCAATGGGAAGGAGAATCGCTGGCGAACCGTTCCTTGCTGATCTGGCCCGAGCAGGGTTTCGGCGACAGCCTGCAGTTCGCCCGATATTTTCCGCTGCTGAAGGCACGCGGGCTGACCCGGCTCAGCGTCGCGTGCCCGTCCGCGCTTGCGCGCCTGTTCCAGGAAATCGACGGTGTCGATGAATGCATCGTCACGGACAAGCCACACGAGATCGCGCCCCACGACTTCTGGTGCTTCACGATGAGCGTGCCCATGCATCTCGGCACGACACTGGCCTCCATTCCTGCTTCCGTGCCCTACCTTCACGCGCCTCGGGCCGCCGTCGATCGTTGGGCGGGACGACTGCCGCGCGCCGGCCTCAAGGTCGGACTGGTTTGGGCGGGAGACCCACGACCACAGTTATCCGACGCTCACGCAACGGACCGCCGCCGGTCATTGAACGCGCAAGCGTATCTGCCGCTGCTGCGCATTCCCGGCATCACGTTCGTCAGCCTTCAGAAGGGAGCAACGACGCAGCCGCAACTTGCGTCCCTGCCGGAAACGTTGCGCCCGCTCGACTTCATGAACGAAGTCGCCGATTTCGCCGATACCGCCGCGATCATCGAACAACTGGATCTGATCATCACGGTCGATACCTCGGTCGCCCATCTGGCGGCGGGGTTGGGCAAGCGTGTGTGGATTCTGTCTCGATTCGACGGCTGCTGGCGTTGGCTGCAAGGCCGGGACGATTCACCGTGGTATCCGAACGTACGCCTTTTCCGGCAGACGCGCCCCGGTGAATGGTCCGACGTCATCGAACGCGTGGCGGGCGAACTGGAAAAAATCGATCCGATTCGGATAGCTTGATGCGTGTACGGCGGCGTCGCGCTGAGTTCGACGCTCCAAAGCCGCGATACCGCCGCCGAGCAACGTTCGCGCGCCCCGCAATGCTATCCTTGCACGTCTCGTTATTCCATTTCCTTCTAAGCTTTCCACGATTTCGCAAAAGTGCTCTCATTCCTGCTCAAGCTCCGTACACGCGCTCAGCGGGTCTTCCGCCTGTCGGACTCGCATACGATGCTCGTCTGGGCGGTGGTCGTCGGCGTGGCCGGAGCTTTCGCCACCTCCGTCTTTCGTGAAGGCATCGAGTTACTCCAGCGTCTGCTGGGCAACGATTCGGAAGGCCTCGTCGCACTCGCGCGCGGGCTGCCGTGGCCCGTGCGCGTCCTGTTGCCCGCGGCGGGCGGCCTCATCGCCGGCTTTTGTTTGCTGATCGCCCGCAAGCACGCCAGCAAGAATTCGAGCACGGACTACATGGAAGCCGTCACCATTGGCGACGGCGTGGTCCCGGTATGGCAAAGCCTGTGGCGCAGCGTGTCCTCGCTCATCACCATTTCCAGCGGCGGCTCCATCGGGCGCGAAGGCTCGATGGTGCAACTCGCCGCGCTGGTGTCGTCGCTCGTCGGACGCTGGGTGCATTTCGATCCGCCGCGCCTGCGACTGCTGGTCGCGTGCGGCGCGGCCGCCGGTATCACATCCGCGTACAACGCGCCCATCGCGGGCGCGTTTTTCGTCACCGAACTCGTGCTCGGCTCGATGGCGATGGAAAGCTTCGGGCCGATCGTCGTGTCGTCGGTCGTCGCCAACATCACGATGCGCGAGTTCGCCGGCTACAAGCCGCCGTATGAGATGCCGGTGTTCCCGACCGTCACGGGCATCGAAGTGCTGCTCTTCGTCGTGCTCGGGCTGCTCTGCGGCGTGCTCGCGCCGTACTTTCTGCGGCTGCTCGCGGCATCGAAAAAGCGCTTCTCGACATTGCCGCTGCCCTTGCCCGTGCGCCTCGCGCTGGGCGGACTGATCGTCGGCATCATTTCGATCCGCTGGCCCGAAGTCTGGGGCAACGGTTACGAAGTCGTGAACTCGCTCCTGCACGAACAGTGGACGTGGACGGCGCTCTTGACCGTGCTCGTCTTCAAGATCATCGCGACGGCGGCCACCGCCGGCTCGGGCGCGGTAGGCGGCATCTTCACGCCGACGCTCTTCGTCGGCGCGGTGCTCGGCTGTCTCTTCGGCATCGGCGCGCACACGATCTGGCCGGACTCCACCTCCGCGCCTTTCGCCTACGCGATGGTCGGCATGGGCGCGTTTCTCGCCGCCGCCACGCACGCGCCGCTCATGGCCATCCTGATGATCTTCGAGATGACGCTCTCGTATCAGGTCATGCTGCCGCTAATGGTCTCGTGCGTGATCGCGTATTTCATCGCACGCACGTCCGAGCAGACGTCGATGTACGAAGTCACGCTGCGGCGCAATCGTGAGGAGAAAGAGCGTCTGCGTCTCGCCGCGACGCAGATGCGCGAGCTCGTCAAACCCGCCGATACCGTCGTGCCGCTCAGCGCGAACGTCAAGGACATGACGCGCGTGTTTCTCGAATATCCGGTGAAGTATCTGTACGTGGTCGATGAAGCCGGGCGCTTTCAGGGCGTGGTCGCGCTGAAGAACATCACATCCGATCTGCTCGACGACAAAGGCTGCGAATCCAAGACCGCCGCGCACTATCTTCAGCCGGAATTCGACGTGCTCACACCCGACATGTCGCTCGGCGAAGCACTCCAGCACTTCCTCGCCTTCCAGGGCGAACGCCTGCCGGTGATCGAGAAGAAGACGCAGCCGCTCTTGCTCGGCGTTGTGTACAAAACCTCGCTTCTGGACGCATACTTCCGTTTGAATCCGACGCCGCGCTGAAACTGCGCAGCCGTGCAATTTCGTGGCGCTCAAGCGTGCATGCGCGCGTGTTTCGCGCCAGCCGGATCAACTTCACATTTCACTCGAAGTACGTCTGCGCGACGCCCACTTGTCGCGCCCGTGTGCGCAGCGTTTCAATGGTCCGCGCGCACGGCGGGAAGCGGAAAGAATCATCGGCATAGCCTTTGCTTGGTGATTTCTGCTGCCTACGTGAGGAGGGGTTGCCCGATGAAGACCTCAACGTTGTTGTCGATGGCCCTGGTTTCGGTCTCGTGCTACGCCGCACCGCTGCACACGAGTTCGACGGACGAATCCACCGCCGCCGTTGCCGCGATGCGCGCCGCGTTGCGCGTGAACGCCGCGCCCGTATCGCCGCCCGCGCCCGAAGTCTCGGCGCAGGATCTCGATCACGCGCGCTGGCGCCACGTCCCGCTGCCGAAATCGCGCACGCCCAGCCGCGGCATGGTGAACCCGACCATTCAGGTACAAACCTGACGCGCCTCCTCTTTCACTGACTCGACACTGGACCCCGGAATGACCGACACGCACGCCAAACACGCCTTGAACGACGAGCCTATCGACGACGAGATCGCCCAAGTATTGCGACTCGTGACGTACCCCGCCAACAAGGACGCGATCGTCGACGTGGCGCGCGCGGCGGGCGTTTCCAACGACGTCGTCACCGTGTTCGATGGTCTGCCCGAGCAGGACTACACGGACGCGGATTCGGTCGAGCAACTGCTGGGCAGCAACGGCGGTCCTGGAATTTCGATCTGAAACGTGCGTGACGCATGAGCGCGATGCGTGTCATCGCGCGCGTGGGCTCGCGCATATTCGATCAGGTCCTACAAAACCTTATTCATCAAATACTTAACGCGCATTCATGGGCGTTTTCAACACCGCTATCCACAGAAATTGTGGACAACTCGGGCATCGGTCCGATGCGTCGCTCGCGGACGAAAAAGTGGCGCAATCCGCGCCGCATGGGGATTTCCGCGCGAAATCAAGAAACTAGATGAGTCGCCAAGCGGTTGTCCACAGCCCTTTCCCCGTCCGCTGGGGATAACTTATGCAAAGTCCAATGCGCGTTTGACGCAACCTGAAGCGCGCATGACTTCTCGTTCAGCGTCAGTCATTTAGCAGACTTTTCGGCGCGTTCTCAACAGGGTGATCCCCAATAGCTGGGGACAACATGCGCGCCCGCTGATGCCGAAAATTTATGTCCGCTTCGCTTTGTAATACAAAGTAACCAGGTGGCATAATCCCGGCACTCGGGATTCGCACACACCTTCGTCTTCATGCGCCGTCGCTTCCACCAACGAACGGGTTCACTGCTGGCATTGTTCGCAATGCTGCTGATCACGTTCGCGCCGGTGGTTTCGCAACTGATCGCGGCCAACGCGCACGGCGGCGAACTGACCGCCGAGCTTTGCTCGGCGCACGCGCCCGCGATCGAGCGTTCGGCCGGCCATCATTCGGCGGACGCGCTCGCTCATCTCGACGATCAGGCCTGCGGCTATTGCCACTTCTTCGCGCACGCGCCGGCGGTCTCCGACGCACGCGCGTCCGCCACACTCGACGTCCCGGCGCGTCCTGTCGTCGCCGTCGCGCGGGTTCGCGGCGAGCGTCCCGCTCCTGCCTTCACCACGGCGCAGTCTCGCGCCCCTCCGGTTCTCGTCTGATTTCGTCCAAATGGATCGATGCCTTCGCGGCATTGAACGGTGTCGCGCGTCGATAGCGTCGCGCGCGCCCCTTCATCACGACTTCGAAGAAGAACCATGCTCACTTTCTCAGCAAGTGGCGGCTTCGCGCCGTCCGTACCCGTTCACGCGAGGACGCAGCCATGAAGCGACTCGCCCGACAAAGCGCCCTCGTGACGGGCATCGCCACACTCATGGCCACGCGCGCATTCGCGCAAACGGCGCAAGCCTCCGACAGCACCGAACCCGCGACGCTTCCCGCCGTGATCGTGCAAGCGCAAGCCCCGCATTCGCTGACATCGCAAAGCGTCGCCGATCAGAAACGCACGCTCGACGCGACGGTTGGCTCGGTCGGTTTCGTGGATAGCGCCGAGTACCAGAATACTTACGCCTTCACGCTGCGCGACGTCCTCAAGAACGTGCCGGGCGTCTTTGTGCAAAACCGCTACGGCCAGGAATTGCGCCTGTCCATTCGCGGCTCGGGCCTCGCGCGCGGCTACCACACGCGCGGCCTGGAGATTCTGCAGGACGGCATCCCGACCAATTCCGCCGATGGCAGCGGCGACTACTATCAGATCGACCCGCTCGCGCTGCAATCCGCCGATGTCTACAAAGGCGGCAACGGTCTCGCATACGGATCGTCGATGATGGGCGGCGCGATCAACTTCGTCACGCCCTCCGCGTACACCGCCGATGCGCCCAACATCCTGCGGCTCGAAGGCGGCAGCTTCGGCACGGTCAGAGGCAGCGCGCAGTTCTCGCGCGTGATGGGTCCGCTGGATTTCATCGGCACGTTCTCGGTGAATCACGCGGACGGTTATCGCGATCACGAACGCGGCCAATACGAGCAGCTCAACGCGAATATCGGCTATCGCGTCTCGCCGGACGTCGAGACGCGCTTCTATCTCGGCGCGTATATCGTCGATCAGCAGCTTCCCGGCACGCTCTCGCTCTCCGACGCGCTGAACAATCCGACCAAGGCATCGCCGAGCGCGCTGGCGGGCGATCAGGCGCGCGACACGCGCACCGAGCGCATCGCCAACAAGACCACGGTCAAGCTCGATGTCGGCCAGCTCGACTTCGTCACGTGGGCGATCCACAAGAGCCTGTATCACCCGATCTTTCAGGTCATCGATCAGGACGGCTGGACCTACGGTTTCGCGCCGCGCTATACCGCGACGTTCGACGTGAGCGGAATGCGCAACGATGTCATCGCGGGCGCGCGCTTTTTCGGCGGCAACACGCAGGCGCGGCAGTATGTCAACGTGTCGGGCAACGAACGCGCGCAAACGCTCAATTCGACGCAAAGCGCCTACAACTACGAGGCGTATGTCGAAGACCGTCTTTTCTTCCTGCCGACCGTCGCCCTGATGGCCGGCTTCAAGGCATTGCGCGACGTGCGCAAATACGTCGATCATGGCGGGCTCGCGGCCGATCCGAACTACAAGTCGGCGAGCGAGACGTTCAGCGGCGTGAATCCGAAGCTCGGCGTGATGTGGCAGCCGAATCGCGAGATCCAGGCTTATATCGACATCACGCGCAGCCAGGACGTACCGGACTTCACCGATCTCACGCAGACCTTCGCGAACACGACGCGCTTCACACCGCTCACGTCGCAGCACGCGTGGACACTTGAACTCGGCACGCGCGGCGCGCGCGATCGCGTGAGCTGGGACGTGAGCGCGTATCGATCGCTCGTGCGCGACCAGTTGCTTCAGTACACGACGAATCCCGACGTGCCGGCATCGACGTTCAACGCGAACAAGACGGTGTTGCAGGGTATCGAAGCAGGCGTATCGGTCGATGTCTGGCGCGACGTCACGCATGCGGGCGCGGGCGACAAGATCACGCTGTCGGGCCTTTGGAACCTGAGCGATTTCCGTTTCAAGGATGATCCGCAGTACGGCAACAACCGCATCGCGGGCGTGCCGGTCAACGTGCTTCGCGCGGTGCTCGGCTACGCGCGGCCCAACGGCTTTCACGTCTCCGCATCGGTCGACTGGGTGCCGGCGGGCGCGTGGGCGGACGACGCCAACACGTTGCGCGTGCCCGGCTACACGCTCCTCGGCGTGCAGGCGGGAATGGATTTTCGCAACGGCCTGTCGGTGTTTCTCGATGCGCGCAATCTGACCAACAAGCGCTATGTGAGCGACATCAGCACCGTCGCGGATGCGCGCACCGCGTCGTCAACCGCGATCTTCTATCCGGGCGAAGGCCGCAGCATCTTCGCGGGCATGCGCTACGCGTTCTAGCCGCGCGTTCGCGACGATCCATCAACTGCCGCGATACTGCGCGGCGCTCGCGGGAGCCGGCGCGGCCGGCTTCTTCGCGCCCTTGTCCGCCTTGTCCGCCTTGTCGGTAGCAGCGCCGGTCGCCGCCGCATCCGACGACATGTAGGCCGGCGCCGCCTTCGCCTTCTGCTTCTGCCCGGCCGGCGGCGCGGTCGGTGCTTTACCGATGTCGGCGAGCATCTGCTGGCAAGGCAGCGGCTTGTTGTTGCTCGGCGCGATGAGCGGAATCAGCGCCGCGAACGGATTGATGAGACCCAGGCCCACGGCGGCCGCGCCGCGCAGCGCGAGCACCGGGCTCACGCCGACGTGCGGGTCCTTGAACGTGCCCTTCACGTACAGCGGCGAGCGCAGCGAGAAAATGCGCAGGCCCTTCGTGTGCGGATGAATGCCGAGATCCATGTCCTCCGTCTTTAGGTTGATCGTGCCATCGACGTTGATGACCGCGTCGTCGGTATCGAGCGCGAACACGCGCGAATCGAGCACGCCATCGGTCACGACGAAATCCGCCGCCGCGCAGTTGATGCTCACGTCGCGCTTACCGAAGAGCTTCTCGTACACCACGTTCGCCACGTTCAAGCCCGCCGCCTCCATGTACAGGCGGCTGACGGTGCCCTGCGTGATGAGCGCCTTTATCTCGCCGTTCGATGTCGCCGCGAGCGCCGCGGGCGAATTACCGGTCGCCGAGAGCGCGGCGTCGCCGTTGATCTCGCCGAGCGCGGATTGCATCGTCTTCACGGTCGGGAAAAGCTGCTTGAGCTTAAGATGCCGCGCCTGCGCCGACACGCGGCCCTTGAGCGGCGCGGCGCTGCCGTCGAGATGAATGTTCGAGGCGAGCGAGCCGCCCGCCACGCCGAACTTGAGCGGTTCGAACGACAGCACGCCGTCCTTCATCACGACGTGCGTGTAGAGATCGGTGATCGGCAAATCCGCATCCTTCACGATGCGCTGGCCGGTGAATTTCACGTCGGCGTCGATGGCCTTCCAGCGATCGGTCTTGAACTCTTCGGTGGGCAGCGCCTTGGACGACGGCTGCTTCTCCGTCTCGCCGCGCTTTGCCTTGCTCGCGTTCGAATCCGCGCCGATGATCGGCGCGAGATCCTTGAACTGAAGCAGATGCGACACGAGTTCGCCCTGCAGGAGCGGACGCGGCTTCTTGCCCGCATAGACGAGCGAGCCGTTGATGTCGCTGCCGCCCACGCGCCCCGTGAAATTCTCGTAATGGAATACGTTGCCGTCCTCGCGGAACTGGCCGGTGAGACGCCCTTCGGTCGCGAACGGCGGCGTCTCGGGCAAGGTCACGCCCGTGAACGGGTAAAGATGCGCCATGCTCACCGCCTGAACCCACAGGCGCAAATCGAGCGCGGCCAGATGCGCCGGATCGGTCACGGTGCCGACAAACGCGATGTGCGTGTCGCCGAGCCGCACATCGGCCTGCACGGGGAACGGGCGCGTCGCGTCCTGCACGGCGAGCACGCCGCCGAGCTTGCCGTCGCCCGACACCTTCCCGCCGTTGTAGGTGCCCTTCAAGGTCCAGCCGAACGCGTAAGGCGGAATCGGCGGCTTCGGACCTTCTTTCGTCGTGATGCTCGTATTCGCCGATGTGCTCGCCGGATTGGGCGCCGATGCGTTCGCCGCCGCCGCTGCCGATGCAGCCGATGCCGCCGACGCCTCGGAGGCCGCCGCCGCATCGGCCTGTTTGTTGAGCTTCGCCGCGCCGTTCTTGCCGACCATCTCCGCCGACGACTTCGCCGAAGCCGCTTCCTGCTGCTTCATCACTTCGCCGATCGGCACGGCCTGCCCGAGCGTATCGATGACGACCTGCATGTCGGCCTTCGTCACTTCATCGCGCACGCCGACGGTACCTTTCGCGAGCGAGATATCGCCGAGCTTGAGATTCCACGTCGACGGCTCGGTCGACTGCTTGAACTTGAACGTCCAGTTGTTGCGGTTGTCCTTGAGCCGCTCGACATCGATCGACGGGTTCACGAGATTGATCGTCGGAATCACGATGTCGTGCGCGAGCAACGGCAGCACGGCCACCTGAAAGTCGATCTCGTCGAGCGTCGCGAAGGATTTTTGCCGCGCCCAGTCCGGATTCGCGATGGTGATTTTTTCAGCCGAGAAGCGCGGCCACGGCACCCAGCGTTTCCATCCCGTCTCGTTGGGGGGACGACGCCAGCCAACCTTCAGGTCGCCCGTGATTTCGAAGCGCCGGCCGATCGCTTCCGAGACTTTGTCGTCCACCCACGGCCGCAGCCTGTTCCAGTCGAACGTCAAGAAAATGACCACCAATATTGCAATCAGAACCGCCAGAACGGCAAAAAACCATGCGACGATCCTTCCGATTTTTCCGGGCGTTCGGGCCTGCACCATGACGCTTCCATCCGTTTTTTCGCGATTATGTTTGGCGCAGCACATAGTGTGCCCGCGCGGTCTTGCGCCGCTCGGCGACGAATATCCGTAAGATGTCCGCTCGAAGAACGAGACCCCTATCAACGATGCCCGACGCGACATCGACATCGCCCGAACTCGTGGCCGCGCACGGCGTCGTGCGCCGCGACGCCGTGCGCGGCACGGTGCTTTTGCATCCCACGGATTTCGCCCTCGACAACGGCCAGCGCGCTGCGATTACCGGACCTTCCGGCTCGGGCAAGAGCGTGTTCCTGCGCACGCTCGCGCTGCTCGATGCGTGCGATGCCGGCTTCGTCACGTGGCGCGGCGAGCGCATCGCGCGTTCGCACATTCCGGCTTACCGGCGGCGCGTCGCGTATATCGCGCAACGGCCCGCGATGCTCGACGGCACCGTCGAAGACAATCTGCGCTATCCGTTTTCGCTCAGAACCTATCGCGACACGCATTTCGACCGCGATGTCGCGATGCGGCTCGCGCAGGCGGCCGGACGCGGCGCGGACTTTCTCGACAAGTTCGCGAGCGATCTGTCCGGCGGCGAGGCGCAGATCGCCGCGGTCGTGCGCGTGCTGCAACTCGCGCCCGACGTGCTGTTGCTCGATGAACCGACCGCATCGCTCGATCCGGCGTCGGCGCGTTCGATCGAAGCGCTCGTTTCCGCCTGGTTCGACGCCGACGCCGCGCGCGCGTGCATCTGGGTGTCGCACGATCCGGATCAGGCGCGGCGCGTCGCCACGCGTCATCTGACGATGAATGCGGGCGTGCTGGGAGGCGACGCGTGATGAACGGCTACCAAAACCTCAGTCTCTTCGATATCGGCCTGGCTGCCCTGCTTATCGTCGTCAATGGCGCGCTGTCGGTCGCGCTCGATCTCGGGCTGGAACGCAAGCTCTTCGTCGCCGCGATCCGGACCATCGTGCAACTGCTGCTGATCGGTTACGTGCTCGGCTGGGTGTTCGCGTTCAATCGCTGGTATGTCGTGCTGCCGCTGATGGCGCTGATGACGGTCATCGCCGGGTTCGCCGCGTCCGATCGCGGGCGGCGCACCTACAGCGGACAGCGCGCGGACAGCATTCTGTCGATCTGGGGCAGCTCGTGGCTGATCGGCGCGTTCGGCCTGTTCGTGGTGATCCGGATTCATCCGTGGTACGAGCCGCAATACGCGATTCCGATTCTCGGCATGATCCTTGGCAACTGTCTGACGGGCGTATCGCTCGGCATCGAGCGCATGACGGAAGAACTCACGTCGGGACGCGCGGCGGTCGAGATGTCGCTCGCGCTCGGCGCCTCGCGCTGGGAAGCGGCGCAGGGCCCCGCGCGCCAGGCCGTGCGCGCGGGCATGATTCCGACGCTGAACCAGATGGCCGTGGTCGGCCTCGTCAGCTTGCCGGGCATGATGACCGGTCAGGTGCTCGCCGGGCAGTCGCCGTTGCAGGCGGTGCGCTATCAGATCGTCATCATGTTTCTGATCGCGGCGGGGTCGGGGCTCGGCGTCGTCGGGGCCGTCCTGTTGACGTATCGACGGCTTTTTTCGAGCGACCATCGGTTCATGGCGTCGAGGCTCGTCGAACGAAAAGCCCGCAAACGCGCCGCTTAGGTTACGTGTTTTATGCGCCGTTGTACGCCCGGTCGAGCGCCGCGATATCCAGCTTGATCATCCCCATCATCGCTTTCATCGTGCGATCGGCTTTCACCGGATCGGGGTCCTGCAGCATCTTGAGCAGGCGCGCCGGCGCGATCTGCCACGTCACGCCGAAGCGATCGGTGAGCCAGCCGCACGCGATCGGCTTGCCGCCGTCCGTCAGCTTGTCCCAGTAGTGGTCGATCTCGGCTTGCGACTCGCATTTGATGAACATCGAAATGGCCGGCGTGAACTTGTATTCCGGGCCGCCGTTCAGCGCCATGAAGTCCTCGCCTTCCAGCTCGAACAGGACGGCGAGCACGCTGCCCTTCGTTCCCGGGCTGGATTCGGTGTGACGCATGATGTCCGTGATGCGCGCGCTTTTGAACACGCCGAGATAGAAATTCGCGGCTTCCTCGGCGTTGCCGTCGAACCATAGGCAGGGCGAAATCTTTTGCATGTGCGAGTCTCCGTTTTTGTGAAGTGTCGTTCAGTGGACGAGCGCGCGAATCACTGGCGCGGCGCCGAGATGGCGGCTTTCATTGCTTCGGGGCTGACGTCGCGCACGTGCGTCGCGACCGACCATTGATGGCCGAACGGATCTTCCAGACGGCCGTAACGGTCGCCCCAGAACATCTCTTCGACGGGCATCGTCACTTTCGCGCCCGCTTCGGCCGCCTTTTTCAGCGTGGCGTCGGCGTCCTGGACGTACAGATGGATCGTGACCGGCGATGCACTGCCCGCCTTCGGGCCGAACATGCCGCACGACGCGTTTTCGTCGACGAGCATGAGCACGGAATCGCCGATTTTCACCATCGCGTGCATGAGCTTGCCGTCGGGTCCGGGCAGGCGGCCCAGCTCGACGGCATCGAATGCGCGCGTGTAGAACTCGATTGCTTGCGCCGCGCCCGCGCAGACGAGATGCGGGGTCAGCGAATGCATGCCTTCGGGAATCGGCTTGACGGCTAAATGAGACATGTCGGCTCCGTGCAGTGAATGAGCGCGCCGGGTTTGGCGGGGTCTCATAGCCTACGACGAACGGACCGCGCGTCGATCGACACGTCTGCGCGCACGGCCGTTAAATTTTTCGTTCCGACGCGCAGATAGCTTATTCCGACTGCTGTTCCGCGAGCGATTGAATCAGCGCTTCGAGCCGCGAGAAATTGACCGGCTTGGTCAGGTGATCCCGAAAACCGGCTTCGCGGCAGCGGCGAATGTCGTCGTCCATGCCGTAGCCGGTAATCGCCACCGACGGTTTCCCGGGCTGCAAATCCTGCCACGCGCGCGCGATGTCGAGTCCGCTGCCGTCGGGCAGGCCGATATCGCTGACGAGGAGATCGAACGGTCCGCCCTTCGCGCGTGCGAGCGCCTGCCCGACCGTCACCGCGACTGTCACTTCGTGGCCGAGCATATCGAGCACTTCGGCCATTGCCGACGACGTCTGCTCGTTGTCCTCGACGAGCAGCACTCTGAGCGCGCGTCCGCGCTCCTGACGCGCGGCCTCGACGAGCGGCTCGTCCTCGCGCGCGGGTTGCAGCTTCGCGAGCGGCAGCGTGAGCGTGAAGCGCGCACCCGCATCGCGGCCTTCGCTATACGCCGAAAGCGTGCCGCCGTGCTTCTGCGCCAGCGTGCTCGCGATCGCGAGGCCAAGGCCCAGCCCGCCGAACGAGCGCGTGATGGAATCGTCGGCCTGTTCGAACGCCGAGAAAATGCGCGGCAACGCCTCCGCGCTGATGCCGATGCCGCTGTCCGTCACCGAAACGGCGATCGTCGCCGGGTCCGGATTCCACGTGCGCACGTCGATGCGCCCGCCCGCCGGCGTGAACTTCACCGCGTTCTTCATGAGATTCCAGACGATCTGCTGAAGCCGCGCGGCATCGGCGAGCACGACGAACCGGGCGGCGTCGAACTGCGTTTCGAGCGTGAGGCTCTTTGCGCGCAGATCGGCCTCGGACATATCGAGCGCGCTCGTCAGCAAGGTATCGAGCGCGACGCTCGCGAAATTGAGCGACAGCTTGCCGCGCGCGATGCTCGTGAGATCGAGCAGATCGTCGATGAGACGCGCTTCCAGTTCCACATTGCGGCGGATGAGATCGAGCGTCGGATGCGCCTCGCGCGACAGCGAATGCTTCATTTCGAGCAGACGCACGGCGGCGAGGATCGGCGTGAGCGGCGTGCGCAGTTCATGCGAGAGCACCGCCAGAAAATGGTCCTTCGCGCGATTCGCGGATTCCGCCTGATCCTTCGCGAGCCGCAACGCATCGGCGGCCATGTGCGCGTCGGTCGCGTCGCGCACGATCTTCGAGAAGCCGATCAGTTCGTCGTGCTCGCTGCGGATCGCCGTCGTCACGCCCGAGGCGAAGAACGAATGGCCGTCCTTGCGCCAGAGCCAGCGGTCGTCGCTTGCACTGCCCTCGCGCCGCGCCGTCTCCAGTTCGGCGTCGAACAAGCCCGCCTCGCGATCCTCCTGCGCATAGAAGATGTTCGCGGACTGGCCGAGCACGTCCTGCGCCGGAAAGCCCAGAATGCGCTCCGACGCCGCGTTCCACGTACGAATGCGCCCTTCGGGATCGAGCGTGATGACGGCGTAATCCTTCAGCGCGTCGATGAGCAGGCGGAAATGGGTTTCCGTCTCGCGCAACGCCCGCTCCACCGCGATGCGTTGCGCGCGTTCGGCGCTCTCACGCATCGCGCGGCGCACGACCGCGGGCAGCCGCTGCAGACGCTGCTTGAGCACGTAGTCGGTCGCGCCGCGCTTGAGCATATCGACCGCATGCTCTTCGCCGAGCAAACCCGACACGAAGATGAACGGCGTGTCCGGCGAGCGCTCGCTCGCGATCGTAAGCGCCTCGATGCCCGAGAAGGTCGGCATCACGAAGTCGGCGAGGATCACGTCGAAGCGCTTTGCCGCAAGCTCGGCGATGAACGCCGCGGCGTCGTACACGATCGATGCCTCGACCGCGTAGTCCGCGCGCTCCAGTTGGGCGATCGTCAGCTCGGCATCGAGTGCGTTGTCTTCGACGAGAAGCAGATGCAGGGGCTGCATGATCTAGGCGTCCTCTTGTAAGGACGCTTGCGCGCGCATCGGGCGGGGCGAATTCTTGAACATGGGCACAGCGATCATTGCGCGGACGGCGCGCGGCGAAAGCGCGTCGAGCCGGGCGGCGGCTCGTTGAGCACGGCCCAGAACACGCCGAGGTCGCTGATCGCCTCGACGAACTCGGCGAATTCGACCGGCTTCACCACATAAGCGTTCACGCCGAGTTCGTAGCTGCGCACAAGATCCCGTTCCTCGCGCGAGGACGTCAGCATGACCACCGGAACGCTCTTCAGCGATGCATTCGAGCGGATCATGTCGAGCACTTCGAGGCCATCGATTTTCGGCAGCTTCAGATCGAGCAGAATCACCGCCGGATTGCCGGGCGCGCGCTCCTTCCATTCGCCCTCGGAATTGAGATAGTCGATGGCTTCCTGACCGTCGCGCGCCACGATCACCTCGTTGGCGAGCTGAGTCTTGTCCAGCGCGACGAGCGTGAGTTCGAGATCGTTCGGATTGTCTTCGACGAGCAATATCGGTTTAAGCATGGTTTTTTCTTGGCTTTGTAGTTGGCGCGCCCTGCGTCCCATTCGCATTGCGGAATTCCGCCGGCAGCGAGAAATAGAATACCGCGCCCTCTCCCAGCCGCCCTTCGGCCCACGTGCGCCCGTCGTGGCGCTCGACGATGCGCCGCACGTTGGCGAGCCCGATGCCCGTGCCCTCGAACTCTTCCGCGCGATGCAGCCGCTGAAACACGCCGAACAACTTCGCGCCGTACTTCATGTCGAAGCCGACGCCGTTGTCGCGCACGCCGATCACATGTTCATCGCCGCCGCGCGTCGCGAATATCTCGATTTTCGCCGATTCCCGCGTCCGCGTATATTTCACCGCGTTCGAAATCAGGTTGCGCAATGCAAGCTGGAGGAAAGCGGCATCGCCGGTCACGCGCGGCAACTCGCCGATCGCCCATTCGATGCGCCGCCCCGAACCTTCCACCTCGAATTCCTGCACGACGGAGCGCACGAGTTGATCGAGATCGACCGGCGCGGGCCTGAGCGCCGCGCGGCCCATTTGCGAAAAAGTCAGCAGGTCGTCGACGAGCGTGCCCGCGAAGCGCGCCGAATCGAGCATGTTGTTCAGAAAGCGCCGGCTCTTGTCCGACATGCGTTCGCCTTCCTGCTCGCGCAGCAGATCGCCGTATCCCGCGATATGACGCAGCGGCGCGCGCAGGTCATGCGACACGGAATACGAGAACGCTTCCAACTCCTTGTTCGCGCGCGCAAGTTCGTTCGCGAGTTCGGCGCGCTCTTCCGCGCGGCGCAGCACGATGTTCAGTAGCGCGCCACGCAGTTCGCCGGCGATTTCGAGTTCGCCTTGACGCCACATCGCGGAATGGCCGCGCACCGTTTCGAGCCACGGCGAAAAATTCGTGCGCGGCGCGCTCGCGCCGTCCGCGCCTTCAATCTTGACCGGCTCGCCCGCCCACTGGATGGTCTGCATCAGTTCGGGCCTGAACCACAGCAAATAGTTGCGAAAGATCTGCGAGACCGGCACCGCGAGCACGCCGCACGCCTTGTCCTCGTGCGCCCGCGCCTGCGGCCATTGGCGCGCGAGCGAATCCGTCGCCCATACGCCGGAGGTGTGTTCCGCGAGCCAGTGCGTGAGCGCGCGCACGGTGTCCTCGTCGGGTGTCGAGCCGAGCAGCGTGATCTGATCGTCGAAGACGATCGCCGCGCCCGCCGAGCGCGCAAAGCTCAGCACGTCGTTCGGCACGGCGCGCAAGCCGGCGACGAAGTCCTCGTGCTCGCCCATCGCGGAGACGAGACGGCCCATCGTGCGGCGCAGCGCGCTCAGATATTCGCCTTCGGCGCGCTCTTCCTTCGCTTCGATCTGCAAGGACAGCATGTGCCCGAGATGCTCGACCGCGACGCGCGTATTGAACGGCACGATGCGCGCGTTGTGATCGTGGCACGAGACGAGGCCCCACAACTGTCCGCGCACAACGATCGACACCGACATCGACGCATGCGTGCCCATGTTGCGCATGTACGCCAGATGCACGGGCGAGAAACTGCGCAGCGTGGTGTAGGTGAGATCGGTGAGACGGCCGGTGACGGGATTCACGCTCGGCACGAGGCGCGCCGGTTTGTAATCGACGTCGGCGACGAGGCGGATGCGGTTCTTCAGATACAACGCGCGCGCCTGACGCGGAATGTCCGACGCCGGGAAAAACTGATGCAGAAACGACGCATAACTTTCGTCGCGATCTTCGGCAAGCACGTGACTGCGGCCTTCCTCGTCGAAGCTATAAAGCATCACGCGGCCGAAGCCCGTGATCGCGCGCACTTCGCGCACGGCGATTTCGGCGAGCGCCTGCACGCTGTGCGCTTCCTGAAGTCCGCGCGCGAACGTGCGCACGAGCGGATACATCGAAGCGAACGCGTCGCCCGTCGCAACGGCGGTTTCCAACTCGACGATGAGCGCGCCGTCGTGACGATGCATCGTGGCATCGAAGCGCATCGCTTTATCGGACGACGACGGCGCGACGTCGATCGAGCCGATATAAAGCGGCGCGTCGTCGAGTGCGGACGTGGCCGCCATCTGCGCGATGCGTTGCGCGCCCGCCGCGCCGAACACGACGTCGAGCGGCGCGCCGAGCAAGGCATCGACCTTCGCGCCCGTCAGCGAGTCGAAATTCTCGCTGACCTGCGCGACGCGCAAATCGTCGGACAGCACGAGCAAAAAGCCGTGCGGCTGGATTCCGCCGGGAATGTGGATCGGCTCGGCATCGCAGTCTCGGTTCGCGACGCCGGAGCTAAGCGTGCGCCGTCGCGCTTCGGCATCGGGCGGTCCCTGCGATGCTTCGCGCCCGGCCCGCGCACCGATGGGTGGCTCGCTCGCGGACTCGCTCATAAAGCCGCTCCCCGCGCCGGTTGCGAAGAATCGGCCTCGACTGCTTCGGGGCACAGCCACGCATGCAGAGTTTCGAAGGTCGAGATGGCGGCCTTCACCGCATCGTCGTAATCGCGTTCGGGCACGCTCGCCACCGCCGTCTCGCGAAACGCGTTCCACATGCTGCCCGTGCGCGGCCCGTAGCCGTCGAAATACGCGTTGCCGATGCCGGGCGCAAGATCGAGACGCTCGGCGACATGCGGCGCGATGAAGCGTCCGCCGAGCGTGCTGCCTTCCATCACGTACATCGAGCCGAATGCATCGCCGATGTTATGCATGCGCGGCAGGTCATGATGCGAATCGGCTTGCGGCAGCGATCCGGATGAGCGCTTTTCACCCGTCAGCGCGACAAGATCGGCGACGAGCAGCGGCGTCTTGCGGCGCGCATCGAAGAAGTCAGCGAGCGATGCCGGCATGCACGCGGCCGCCGCATCTTCCCACGGCGCGACATAGCCGTGGAATCGTTCTAGCAGCGCGATGTATTCGTCGCGTTGAAGGTCGTCCCGCATCAGGTCGAGCGCATTCTCAAGCCGCGCGTGACACGCGGCGGTTTCGTTCTTCAAACGGGACAGAAGGTCGAGTGGCATGTTCCGTTGTGTGGGCTTCGGGCCGTGAGGCGGTCATGGGATGCAGACATCGGAAGGGCTTACCGGGCGGCGCGGGTCATGCAATGCGCGCATCGGTAGAAGAAACGCGGCAAACGTCGCGTTCGAAACCCGCTCACGATCAACGATTCATTCTACGCAAGCGGCCCGTGCGGTGCCATCCGCGAAGGGCTTTTCACCGTTCGGTTCAAGGCTTCCGCGCCCCGCCTTCGTCGCTGTTCACATTCGCGTGTTCGTCGCGCTGCGTGTCGCGTTGATAGTCGCCGCCGCCCCGGCGATCAGTATCGACGAGACCGCGTTCGATGTCCTCGTGCGCCTGCTTGCCGACATCGCGCGCGTCATGTTCGTGCTGCGATTCGACGTTCTGATCCGCTTCGTGAGGCAGCGGCGCGTTCGACGCATCGTCGCGCGCCTGCTTCTCGTGGTCCTTGCTCGCCAGTTCGCGTCCGCGTTCGGGCACGCTTTCGGGCGCTGTGTTCGACTGCTTCATGATCGTCTCCTGAGTGAACGCTCACTTGCGCGATGCGTTAATGCCGAGCCGCTTCTTCATCTCCGCCGTGAGCCGTTGACGGGCCTTGTCATAGCCGGCCCACGGATCGCCCTTCAACGCATCGAGCCGCTCGCGCACGTTGCCGATATGCCATTGATCGCCGCTCGTAACGCTATCGACCTCGTCCCACGCAAGCGGCATCGAAGCGCCGAGCCCGGGCCGCGCTCGCAGCGAGAAAGCCGCGACCGTGCTAGACCCGCGGTTGTTGCGCAGATAGTCGATGAAAATCTTGCCCTTGCGATTCTGCATGCCCATCTTCGCGGAGAAGAGCTTGGGCAGCGTGCTCGCCATGTGCTGCGCGACGGCCTGCGAGAAGTCCTTCATGACGTCCCAGCTCGCTTGCTTCGCGAGCGGCACGACGACATGAAAGCCTTTGCCGCCACTCGTCTTGCAGAACGAGGTGAGCCCGAGTTCGACGAGCAGATCCTTCGTGAGCTTCGCGGCCTCGATCATGCGTTCCCAGCCGACGCCTTCGCCGGGATCGAGATCGAATACCATCCGATCCGGCTTTTCGATGTTCGACGCCACCGCGTTCCACGTGTGCAATTCGATCGTGCCCATCTGCGCCGTGCCGACGAGCGCCTGCGGCGATTCGATCGTGAGCAGCGGCGGATGGCCCGGATCGATATCGGCATGTTGCGTGATGTGCGGAATCGCGAGCTTCGCGCTGTGCTTCTGAAAGAACAACTCGCCGCCGATATCGTCCGGCGCGCGCACGAGCGACACCGGGCGGTCCTTCAGATGCGGCAGCATCCACTCGGCGACCGACGCGTAATACTCGACGACGTCGATCTTGGTCCGGCCCGTCGATTTGTCGATCACACGTTCGGGATGACTGATCTTCACGCCTTCGATTTCGGCCGAACTTGCGCGCGCCTTGGTCGCCGATGTTTTTTTAGCGGCCGTCTTCACTGCCACTTTCTTCGCCGATGCAGGCTCTTCCTTCACGATCTGACGCGCGGGTTTATCGTCACGCAGACTGACGAACGATGCTTGTCGCACGATGCGCTCCTTGGTCCATTCCGCGAAATTGCATTCGGCCACGAGTTCGGGCTTCACCCAATGCACCGGCGTGCGGCTGCGTTCCTGCGGCTCGCTTGCAAAGGGCATGCGCCGTGTCTCGCGCTTGTCGAGTTCCTTCTTCACCGCGGCGAGCGTCGCGTGATCGAAGCCGCTGCCGACGCGTCCGGCGTACTGCAATTTGCCGTGCGTGTCGTAGACGCCGAGCAGCAGCGCGCCGAACTGCCCGCGGCTGCCCGATGGTTCCGAATAGCCGCCGATCACGAACTCCTGGCGGCGTCTGCACTTGAGCTTGATCCACGACGCACTTCGCCCCGACACATACGTGCTGTCGATTCGCTTGCCGATGATGCCTTCTAGCGCCATGTCGCAAGCGCTCTTCAGAAGGTCCTCGGCGTGAAAGGCGAAGTCCTGCGAATAGCGCAGCACCGGATCGTCGAGCGGTTCGATGATTGCCTTCAGGATCGCGCGACGCTGCACGAGCGGCACGTTGCGAAGGTCGTAGCCGTTCAGATACGGCACGTCGAAAAAATACACGACGATGTCCTGCGGACGTCCCACATCGAAAGCGTTCTGCAGCGCCTGAAAATCGGGCAGGCCGCGCTCGTCGAGCACCACGGCTTCGCCGTCGAGCCAGCCGCTTTCGATATCGAGTCCGTCGAGCGCCTTCACCTGCTTCGAGAATTTCGCGGTCCAGTCGTTGCCGTTGCGCGTGTAGATGCGAACCTCGCGCTTGCCTTTGACCGCCTCGATGCGTACGAGCACGCGATAGCCGTCGAATTTTATTTCGTATCCCCAATCATCTCCGGGCGGCGCGGCATCGACGAGCGTCGCGAGCTGCGGCTTGAAGGTCGCGGGCAGTTTCGCCTTGACCGCACCTTCGATCGCCGGTTCGTGCGACAACGTGCGCAACGATTCGGCGTTGCGATTCGCGACGATATCCGGATGCGCGTGACCGCTCGACTCTTTCCCCGCTTTCGGCTCTTTCGGCTCTTTCGCCGTCACCTTGCGCGCCGGGGCTTTTTTCGCGCTCGCCTTGCGTTCGCCGCGCTCGCGTACAGCACCGCTCTCGTCGCGCGCACCGAGCGAGTCGGACATCACACTGCCGGGCTTTTTTAGCAGGATGTCGTACTCGGCTTCGGGGCGCGCTTCGTCGTCGCGTTCCTTGATGAGCAGCCACTGCTCCTTGTCGCCGCTGCCGCGCATGTGGCTCTTCACGAGCGTCCAGCCGCCGTGCAGCTTTTCACCGTCGAGCGTGAACTTGAGCTTGCCCTTTGCGTACTCGCGCGCCGCGTCCTCGACGCTGCCCGATTGCGGCGCCCAGGTCCCGCGATCCCACACGATGACGCTGCCCGCGCCGTAATTGCCCTCGGGAATGTCGCCTTCGAACGAGCCGTAGTCGAGCGGATGATCCTCGACATGCACCGCGAGCCGCTTCACCGATGGATCGAGGCTCGGGCCTTTAGGCACCGCCCATGATTTGAGCGTGCCGTCGAGTTCCAGACGGAAGTCGTAATGCAGGCGGCGGGCGTCGTGTTCCTGGATCACGAAGGACAACGCGTTCTGCGCGGACTTCTTCGCGCGCGCACTGCGCTTCGCGGCTCCGGACGGCTCCGGCGTGTTGTCGAAACGCCGCATCCGTTGATAGGTTTCGAGTTTCTCAGCCATCTTCGTCTAGTCGTGACTCGTGACTCGTGGTCGTGACGCGTGCGCTCATGCGCGTTTGCGGCGCGTCGTCTTGCGCGCGGGACGCGCGGGTTCCTCGCCGCTTGTTTCGCCTGAATCGTCGCCCGAGTCGCCCGAATCGTCGCCGGATTGCGCGGCCTTGCCGCCGCGTTTTGCCGCGCCGCCTTTCTTCAGACTGCGCTTGAGCAGTTCCGACAAGTCGAGAATGTCGGCCGATGATTTCTCCTCGCCGCCCTCGTCGATTTTCATCACCTCGGCGACCTTGCCTTCCTTCACCTTCCGGTCGACGAGCGCCATGATGTCGTCCTTGAAGGTGTCGTGATACTTCGCCGGGTCCCACGTGTCGCTCATGTCGTCGATAAGGCGCTTGGCCATCTCCAGTTCCTTCGGCGCGACGCCGGCCTTCTTCGTGTCTTCGTCCGGAAACTTGAACTGGCCGAAGTCGCGCACTTCGTCGCCCCAGCGCAGCGTGTTGAGCGCAAGCGCGGGACCGACGGGAATGAGCGCTGCCAGATGCTGCTTGTTGTGCAGCACGACGCTCGCGATGCCGACCTTGCCGGTGTCCTTGAGCGCATCGCGAAGGAGCGCGTAGACCTTTTCGCCTTTGCGGTCGGGCGCGAGGTAATAAGGCGTATCGAGCGAGAGAAACGAGATTTCGGGTGCATCGACGAACGCGAGAATGTCGACCGTCTGCGTCGATTCCGGATTGGCCGCGCGAATCTCGGCGTCGGTCATCACGACGTACTTGCCCTTCTCGTATTCGAAGCCGCGCACGATGTTGTCGCGCGTGACTTCCTTGCCCGTGTTCTTGTTGATCTGCTTGTAGCCGATCGGATCCATTGAGCGCTTGTCGAGCAGATTGAAGCCGACCTTCTCCGACTGCGTCGCCGGATAGAGTTGCACGGGCACGTGGACCAGCCCAAAGCTGATCGCGCCCTTCCAGATCATGTGCGGCATCGCGGCACCTTCGCTTTCGGATCGAATCGATGGATACGCTTCGGATAGTGCGTCGAGCGTTTATGCGCGCGGTTTTCAGCGCGGTATCGACGAGAATCGCACGAAGCGTGCCAAGCGGCGCGAGCGTGCGGATGCAAGCCGCGTCGGGCGGATGGCGTTTAATCGCGACGCGTTTCGCGCCCGCCATCTGTAAGCTTTACTGACGGTGAACCGGAGCAAGCAGTCTGCGGATCCCACAATTAAAGACCGTTAGTTGCATAGCCGGCCTTTAAAAAAACGCGCCGGACAAGGCCAGCGCGCCGGACGATTATTTTCGGCTCGCGGTGACGGTCAACTGCGTGCCGTCATCGAGCGTGACGGTTTTCTTGGAGCCAGTGGAAGTCGGCATGGAAAAGCGCACGATCTGGCTGAAGCGATTATCGACGGGACATTGCAGGCTCTTGCCGCCCACAGTCACCTTGCTCGTGCCCTTCGGCGCGTAGGCGCGAAAGCTGATCTGCACGTTCGCCGAGCCGTTGTCCGCGACGACCGGCGCGAAGCGGATCTGCACCTGCCGCACCGCCTGCCCGTCCGCGCTCTTCGGCACCGACGCCGCCTGCGGACAACCGTCCGGCACCGCTTGCGCGCCGCTCGGCGCGGTGCCCTGCCACGTGAAGTCATCGGTCTGGCCCGAGCGGATGGTGCGCGTTTCCTGTTCGTTGCCGAAATTCTTCGACGCCATCTTCACCGTGTACTTGATGGGGCCGTCATTGGGCGCTTCGGAGAGAACCTTGATGCCTGGCGTCGCGTGGGCGGTCGCTGTGAACAGCGCGAGCGCGGCGACGGAAACGATGCGACGAACGATCAAACGACGATTCATGCCGCCACCTCCGTATCGAGCGCTTTGAAGGAAGGCCGGCGCCGCGAAGCGCCAGCATGCTGTAGGGCCGATTCAGTCTAGCGCCCCGCTTGCTGGCTCATCCTAGTGGAATACCCGTGTGCGCCGCAACGTCAATGACGTTCGTCAAACACCATCAGAAGCCGGTCAACACGAGCTTGCCGACGGTGCGCCCTTCTTCCAGCAGGCGATGCGCCTCGCGCAGATTCGCCGCGTCGATCTTGCCGAGATTCTTGCCTAGCGTCGTGCGGATCGTACCTGCGTCGATCAGCCGCGCCACTTCGGAAAGCAGCTTGTGTTGCTCGATCATGTCGGGCGTCTTGAACATCGCGCGCGTGAACATGAACTCCCAGTGAAACGCCGCGCTCTTCGATTTCAGCAATTCGACCGCAACGGGCTTCGCGTTCTCGACGATCGTCGCGATGCCGCCTTGCGGCTTGATGACTTCGGCGGCGGCGGGAAAATGCTTGTCGGTGTCGTTGAAGATCAGCACGTAATCGACTTGCGCAAAGCCGATGTCCTTCATCTGCTTCGGAATGTCCTCGAAGTGATTGACGATGTGATCCGCGCCGAGGTCCTCGGCCCATTTCGCCGATTCGGGCCGCGATGCCGTCGCGATCACCTGAAGCTTCGCGACACGCTTGGCGAGCTGAATGCCGATCGAGCCCACGCCGCCCGCCCCGCCGATGATCAGCACCGACTTGCCCGCGTCCTCGCCTTGCGCCGACACGCCCAGCCGCTCGAACAGCGCTTCCCACGCGGTGATCGTCGTGAGCGGCAGCGCGGCGGCGCAGGTGAAATCGAGCGATTTCGGTTTCGCGCCGACGATGCGCTCGTCGATCAGATGAAACTCGCTGTTCGCGCCCTGACGCGTGATGTCGCCCGCATAGTAGACGGCATCGCCGGCCTTGAAGAGCGTCACGTCCGGCCCCACGGCTTCCACGACGCCCGCCGCGTCCCAGCCGAGCACGCGCGGCGTTTCCTCGATCTTGTCTTTCGGCGCGCGTACTTTTGTGTCGACCGGATTGACGGCGATCGCCTCGATCTTCACGAGCAGATCGCGACCGGTGGGCGTGGGCTTTGTCATCTCGATATCGATAAGCGACTCGGGATCGGAAATCGGAAGGTAGCGCGTCAGACCAATGGCTTTCATTTTCTGCTCCGTCTTGAGTGGATTAGTGCGGACTGGCCTCGATGTTAAAGCGTGCCCGGTCTTTCGAAAACCACCATAATCACTGAAACATTTTTCTGAAAATCCATCGAATGGCGAGCGATCCTTGGTCGGACGGTGCGACGCGCGAGCGGCTCGATCTGCTGGACGTCGGTCTTTTCGTGCGTGCGGCGGCGCTGGCGAATCTGTCCGCGGCGGCGCGGGAGTTCGGGTTGTCGCCGGCGGTCGCGAGCGCGCGTATCGCCGGGCTGGAACGTATGCTCGGCGCGCGACTTTTGCATCGCACGACGCGGCGCGTCTCTGTCACGCAGGAAGGCGAGATTTTCGCGGCGCACGCGCGCGAACTGCTCGACGCCGCCGAAGCCGCGCGCGCATCGGTCGGGCGCGCGCGGGCGCATCCGCACGGGCGGCTACGCGTGACGATGCCCTCCTCGCTCGGCCGGCAGCACATCTCGCCGCTGATACCCGTGTTTTTGCGCCAGTTTCCCGGCGTGACGCTCGATCTGCGAATGACCGATCAGGTCGTCGATCTCGTCGATGAAGGCATCGACCTCGCGATCCGTATCGGCGCGCTGAAGGATTCGACGCTCGTCGCGAAAAAGCTAGCGAGCAACCGGCGCGTGCTGTGCGCTTCGCCCGCGTATCTCGCGGAACACGGCACGCCGCGCCATCCCGCCGATCTCGCGGACCACGAATGCGTGATCCTCGCCGATCAGCGCGACTGGAGTTTCGTCACGCCGGCCGGCGTGATCGACGTGCGCGTGTCCGGGCGAATCGTGACGGATAACGGCGAAGTGATCCGCGATGCGCTCGCGGCGGGCATCGGCATTGGGCTGAAATCGACGTGGAGCGTCGCGCCGCTGCTCGCGAGCGGCGAACTCGTCACCCTGCTCGACGATTACCCGCTCGCGCAAACCGTCGCGATCTGGGCCGTGTATCCGAGCCGCGCGTTCGTGCCGCCGAAGACGCTCGCGTTCATCGAGTTTCTCGCGGCTCAGTTCGGCGAGCCGCCTTACTGGGATGTCGATCCGGCGCGCGTGCAGCGCTGAAGCTTCTTTACAATGTCGGCTTCCGTTCTTACTTTCCGCCCTTACGCGCTTTCGCCTCCGATGAATCTCGTCATTCAAAGCCCCGCCCCGATTTCCGACTCGCATGTGCGGCCGCTCGCGGCGCTCGCGCGCTCGCAAGAAACGCATCGCATCGACGACACGCTGCTGCGTCTCACCGACGCCGATCCGCTGCAACGCCCCGATATCGACGCGTATTGCGGCGCGCATGCGCTCGATTACGCCTACGTCGAGGCGGGCGCGAAGCTCGCCGATTTCGGCCTCGTCGCGATGGACATGGATTCGACGCTCATCACGATCGAATGCATCGACGAAATTGCCGATTTCTGCGGGCTGAAGGCCGAGGTCGCGGCGATCACGGAAGCGTCGATGCGCGGCGAGATCAAGGACTTCAACGAAAGCCTCACGCGCCGTGTCGCGCTGCTGAAGGGTCTCGACGCGAGCGCGCTTGAACGCGTCTATGAAGAGCGCCTGCAGCTTTCTCCGGGCGCGGAACGCATGCTCGAAGGCGCGCGCGCGGCCGGCCTCAAGACGCTGCTCGTGTCGGGCGGCTTCACGTTCTTCACCGAGCGTCTGAAAGCGCGCCTCGGCCTCGATTACACGCGCGCGAACACGCTCGAAATCGTCGATGGCAAGCTGACCGGCAAAGTGGTCGGCGAAATCGTGAATGCGGACGTGAAGGCGCGCACGCTCGTCGAGACATGCGCGCAAATCGGCATCGATCCGAAGCGCGCCATCGCGATGGGCGACGGCTCGAACGATCTGAAGATGATGGCGGAAGCGGGTTTGTCGGTGGCGTTTCGCGCGAAGCCGGTCGTGCGGCAGTCGGCGAGCGTCGCGTTCAATTTCGTCGGGCTCGACGGGTTGTTGCGCCTGTTCTGATCGACGTGAGAACGGCGCCGTTGCGGCGCCGTTTGCCGTTCAGCCGAGCGCCTTGACGAGCGCAGCTTCCAGATCCGCGCGCAAGTCCGCTTCTGCTTCCAGGCCGATGTAAAAGCGCACCAGCACGCCTTCGTGCGGCCATTGCGATGCGGTGCGCATCGAGCGAATGTCGTACGGCATCGCGAGGCTGTGCGCGCCGCCCCAGCTCCAGCCGATCGAGAACAGGTCGAGCGCTTCGACGAATGCATCGACTTGAGCGGCCGTGTAACGGCCATCGAACACGATCGAGAACAGGCCGCCCGCGCCGCCCTTGAAATCGCGCGCATAGAACGCGTGACCCGGACAATCCGCGAACGCCGGATGCAACACCGCCGTCACCTCCGGGCGCGTCTTGAGCCATTGCGCGAGCGCGTACGCGGTGCGGTCGTGCGCTTCGTAACGCGCTTTCATCGACGCAAGGCTGCGCAGCACGAGCGACGCATCGTCTGCCGACACGCCGATTCCCATGCGCATGCGCGCGCGCTTCAGCTTCTTGTGCAACTGCGCGTCGCGCGTGATGGTCGCGCCCATCAGAATGTCGCTGCCGCCCGACTGATATTTCGTCAGCGCCTGCACGGAGATGTCGACGCCATGCTCGAACGGCTTGAACGTGAGGCCTGCGGAGTACGTGTTGTCGATCGCCGTGACGATGCCCTTCGCGCGCGCGACGGCGACGATCGCCGGCACGTCCTGCACTTCCATCGTCACCGAGCCGGGCGCTTCGAGCCAGATCAGCTTCGTGTTCGGACGAATCGAATCGGCGATGCCCGCGCCGGTCATCGGATCGTAGTAAGTCACTTCGAGACCGAAGTCCTCGACCAGCCAGTCGGCGTGATCGCGATTCGGCCCGTACGCGTTGTCGGGCACCAGCACGTGATCGCCTGCCTTCATCAGGCCGAAGTAGACGTTGGAGATCGCCGCGAGTCCGGACGGCTGCAAGAGCGCGTATTCGCCGCCCTCGATCGCGGCAAGACGCTGCGCGAGCGCGATGGTCGTCGGCGTGCCGTGCAGACCGTAGCGCCACTTCGAATCGTCGCTCCAGACGAGCGAGCGCATCGTCGCGAGATCGGGAAACACGACCGTCGATGCGCGCGCCACCGGCACCGAGAACGACTCGAAGCCGGGCGTGATGCGGTCCTCCGGCTGGACGATGCGGGTTTGCAGATCGCGCTCGGGAGCGTTGTTGTTGGAATCGGTCATGACGTCGATGTGAGGCGAAATAAAGAAGAGCGCGCCGCCGGAAACACCGGCGGCGCGTAGGGAAGACCGGCTATTCGCCGATGATGACGTTGTTCGTGCCGCCCACCGCGTTCTTCGGCGGCGCGGGAGGCGCAGGTTCCAGCGACGGCGCGGGCGGCGCCTTGGCCGTGCCCGTCGCGGGCAACTTGACGCCCGCCACCGCCGGACGCAGATCGAAGGGCTGTCCGTTCGAATCGTCCGGGTCCATGCGCTCGCCTGACACGCTGCCGTCCGCCGCGAACTTGCCGACCCAGTTGCCCGTGATGTGCGTGCCGTCGTTCGATTCCTCGATTTCGAGCGTGTCGCCGTCGCGATCGCCCGCGACGAGAATCACGTTCGGGCTGCCGGCAAACTTGTATTCGCCGTGTACGCCGGACGGCTCGTCGGTTTTTGCGCCGATCTTCATCTCGATCTGCCTGTCGCCGAGCGTGCCGATGTAGCGCGGAAAGCGCGCGTACTCCGGATTCGGCGTGAGCGGTTTCGGCGCAGGCAGCGCGAGTTCCTTGATGGCCGCCTTCGCGCCGTGCGCGTCGGCGCCGGCTGGCTCGCGCTGATCGGGTGATAAAACGCCGGTCGAGCCGGCCGGCATCGGCGAATTGCAGCCTGCCAGCGCAACGAGCGCGGCCGACAACATCAAGGCCGCGGCGATCCGCGACCCTTTCATACTTTGCGTCATCCCTCAGTCCTTCAAATACGCTCGAAAATCGCCGCGATACCCTGCCCGCCGCCGATGCACATCGTCACGAGCGCGTAACGCCCGCCGATGCGCTGCAGCTCGTACAGCGCCTTCACGGTGATGACCGCGCCGGTCGCGCCGATCGGATGCCCGAGCGAAATGCCCGAGCCGTTCGGATTGACCTTCGCGGGATCGAGCTTCAACTCCTGCGACACGGCGCACGCCTGAGCGGCGAACGCCTCGTTTGCTTCAATGACATCGAGATCGTCGACGGTGAGGCCCGCGCGCTCCAGCACCTTCTGCGTCGCGGGAACCGGGCCGATGCCCATGATCTTCGGATCGACGCCCGCGTGCGCGTAAGCGACGAGGCGCGCGAGCGGTTTCGCGCCGCGCTTCTCGGCCGCGCCACGCTCCATCAGCACGACGGCCGCCGCTGCATCGTTGATGCCCGACGCGTTGCCCGCCGTCACCGTGCCGTTTTCCTTCGCGAAGACGGGCCTCAGCTTGGCGAAGTCTTCCGCCGTCGCGTTCATGCGCACGTGCTCGTCGCGGTCGAACACGGTGTCGCCTTTCTTCGAGGCGAGCGTGATCGGCAGAATCTGTTCCTTGAAGTAGCCGGCTTCGATCGCCTTCGCCGCACGCCGATGCGATTCGAGCGCGAGCGCGTCCTGCATCTCGCGCGTGATGCCGAATTTGGCCGCGACGTTTTCGGCCGTCACGCCCATGTGGATCTTGTCGAACGGATCGTTCAGCGCGCCGACCATCATGTCGACGATGCGCGTGTCGCCCATGCGCTGACCGAAGCGCGCGGCGGGCATGATATACGCCGCGCGGCTCATGCTTTCCGCGCCGCCGCCGATGGCGACGTCGGTATCGCCGAGCAGAATCGATTGCGACGCGGACACGATCGCCTGCAGGCCCGAGCCGCACAGCCGGTTCACCGTGAGCGCGGGCGCGTGCTGAGTGACGCCGCCGTCGAGCGCGGCGACGCGTGCGAGATACATGTCGCGCGGCTCGGTATGCACAACGTTGCCGAACACGACGTGACCGACTTCGTCGCCCGCGACGCTCGCGCGGGACAGCGCCTCGCGCACGACGCGCGCGCCGAGATCGGTCGGGCCGAAGTCCTTCAGCGAGCCGCCGAAATCGCCGATTGCCGTGCGCACGCCGCTTACCACCACCACTTCACGTTGCATGATGTCGTCTCCGCCGTTTGTGTTCGTTGATGGATTAACGTGTCATTGCGCGAGCGCGCGCTCGACCGTCGCCTTCGTCGGGATCGGCGCCACGGCGCCGAAGCCTTGCGTCGACAAAGCCGCCGCGACATTCGCATAGCGCGCCGCCGCGAAAGGATCGTCGCCTGCCACGATGCGCGCGATGAACGCGCCGCCGAAGCAATCGCCCGCGCCGGTCGCATCGACCGCCTGCACGACGCGGCCCGGAACGACGCGCCGCTCGTCGGGCGTCGCGATATACGCGCCCTCTTTGCCGAGCTTGAGCGCGACGACCTTCGGGCCGAGTTGCAGCAGCGCGTCGACGATGGCGTCTTTGTCTTCGTGGCCGGTGAGCAGCGTAACGTCGTCCCAGCTCGGCAGACAGATGTCGGTCGCGCGGATCGCTTCGAGCATCACCGCGCGGGCGCGCGCGAGCGGCCACAGCTTCAGGCGCAGGTTCGTGTCGAAGCTGACTTTGACGCCGTGCGTGCGCGCATGATCGATCGCGGCGAGCGCGGCATCGCACGCGCTCACGCCGATCGCGAGACTGATGCCCGACAAATGCACGACCTTCGCGGCGGCGATCGCGTCGAGCGGCAGATCGGACGGTGCGTAGCGGCTCGCCGCCGAGCCCGCGCGCAAATAGTCGAAGCGATGCCCGTTCTCGCCGTGCGACACGAAATAGACGCCCGTGGGCGCATCGTGATCGACGCGGACCGTCGATGTATCGACGTTTTCCGCGCGCCAGAGATCGAGCAGCAATTGCCCGAAGTGATCGTTGCCGACCGCGGACACGAAGCCCGTCGACGCGCCCTGGCGCGATGCCGCGATCAGGAAGTTAGAGACGTCGCCGCCGAAGCCTTGCAGATAATTCGGCTGATCGCGCGTCGACTGATTGAACTCGATCATGGCCTCGCCGAGCGCGAGAACCTGCGGCGTTTGTGGCATGGGTTACACCTCGCCCCAAAGATCGTGGCCATCGGCGCCGGTGATCTTCACCGACACGAAGTCGCCGGCCTTGTAGCGCTTCGATGCCTTCGTCGCCGGCGCGATGTACACGACGCCATCGATTTCCGGCGCATCCGCCGCCGTCCGACCGACACCGCCTTCGGCGCTCAGTTCATCGACGAGCACCTTCAGCGTCTTGCCGACCTTCTTCTTCATGCGCTTCGCGGACAGTTCTTCCGCAAGTTCCATGAAGCGCGCGCGGCGTTCCTCGCGTACTTCGTCGGGCAATGCGCCGTCGAGTTCGTTGGCGCTCGCGCCTTCCACCGGCGAATACGCGAAGCAGCCGACGCGATCCAGATCCGCTTCCTTCAGGAAATCCAGGAGCGTCTGGAACTGCTCTTCCGTCTCGCCCGGAAAACCCGCGATGAACGTGCTGCGGATCGTCAGATCGGGACAGATTTCGCGCCATGTCCTGACACGTTCGAGCACCTTTTCCGCGTTGGCCGGGCGCTTCATGCGCTTCAGCACGTCGGGATGCGCGTGCTGGAACGGCACATCGAGATATGGCAGCACGTGGCCGCGCAGCGGTCCTTCGGCCATCATCGGGATGACTTCATCGACGCTCGGATACGGATACACGTAATGCAGGCGCACCCACGCGCCGTACTGCGCGGCGAGTTCGCCGAGCGCGCCGACGAGATCGGTCATGCGCGTCTTGAGCGGCTTGCCGTTCCAGAAGCCCGTGCGGTACTTCACGTCGACGCCGTAAGCGCTCGTGTCCTGCGAGATCACGAGCAGCTCCTTCACGCCGGATTTGAAGAGATTTTCGGCTTCCAGCATGACTTCGGCGACCGGGCGCGAAACGAGATCGCCGCGCATCGACGGAATGATGCAGAACGTGCAGCGATGGTTGCAGCCTTCCGAAATCTTCAGGTACGCATAGTGGCGCGGCGTGAGCTTGATGCCGGCGGGCGGCACGAGATCGGTGAACGGATCGTGCGGCCTCGGCAGATGCGCATGCACCGCGTTCATGACTTCGTTGGTCGCGTGCGGGCCGGTGACGGCGAGCACTTTCGGATGCACTTCCTCGATGAGGCCCGAGCCGCTCGCGCTCTTTTTCGCGCCGAGGCAGCCGGTCACGATGACCTTGCCGTTTTCGGAGAGCGCCTCGCCGATGGCGTCGAGGCTTTCCTGCACGGCTTCGTCGATGAAGCCGCACGTGTTGACGACCACCAGATCCGCGCCGTCATAGGTGCCGGAGATTTCGTAACCTTCGGCGCGAAGCTGGGTCATGATCTGCTCGGAATCGACGAGCGCTTTCGGGCAGCCCAGCGACACCATGCCGATTTTCGGCGCGGGAGTCGTCTTGGCGATTGAATCTAAAGAATTTTTCACGGGGAGACACGGTGTAGTGAGCGCCGGGCGGGCAGCGCCCAAGCGAATCCACCATTTTACCCCGGAGCGTTGGAAGCGCTGCCCGACACGCCCGCGCGCCGGTCATTTCGCGCTGCGGTTCTCTGGCGGCACCAATTAGCACTTCCGCAAGATGCCGCAGGCACCGCTACCGGCGCCCGCCCGTATGCTCGATCCGCCTACTTCTTCTCCGGCGCAGGAGGCGTGGGTGTCGGGAACGGGAATGTATTGAACATCGACTTCGCCTGCGTTTGCATCTGCTCCTGCATCTGCACGAACATGTTTTTCGACTGCTCGATGTAGCTCGTCATCATGCCCTGCATCATCGGCGCCTGCATGTTCATGAACTGCGACCAGACTTCCGGATTGAGCGCGTTGCCGTCGTACATACCCTTGCTCTGATCGGTCAGCTTCTGCTGGATGTCGATGAACGCCTGGATGTTCTTCTCCAGATACGTGCCCATCATGCCCTGCATCGCATGGCCGTAGAAACGGATGATCTGCGAAAGCATCACCGACGAGAACATCGGCAAACCGCCGCTCTCTTCCTCCAGAATGATCTGCAGAAGGATGCTGCGCGTGAGGTCGTCGCTGGACTTCGCGTCGAGCACCTTGAAGTCTTCCTGATCGAGCACGAGCTGCTTCACATCCGACAACGTGATGTAAGTGCTCGTTTCCGTGTCGTACAGCCGACGGTTCGGATACTTCTTGATAAGTCGTTCGGCGGCTTTCTTTGTAGTAGTAGTGGTGGTCATTTAACGCCTTTAAACGCAAAACTTTACTGCGATCGCAGCAAGCATGTCTTGCGTTGTCGCAAAAAAGCGCTGCTGCATGTTCGCCGCATCGTTGATCTATCCGGCGAGTAGCGGCCTCCCGCGCGCCGTGAGCGTCGCGGGAGGCCGCCGCCCGTCAGCCCATATGCAAGCCGCCGTTGAGCGAGAAGTCCGCGCCGGTCGAGAAGCCCGATTCGTCGGACGCGAGCCAGGCGCAGATCGAGCCGATTTCGTCGGGCGTTCCCAGACGCCGCACCGGAATCGTCGCGACGATCTTCTCCAGCACTTCCGGACGGATCGCCTTCACCATGTCCGTGCCGATATAGCCCGGAGACACCGTGTTGACCGTCACGCCCTTGGTCGCCACTTCCTGCGCGAGCGCCATCGTGAAGCCGTGAATGCCGGCCTTGGCGGTCGAGTAGTTGGTCTGGCCGAACTGGCCCTTCTGCCCGTTCACCGACGAAATGTTGATGATCCGGCCAAAGCCGCGCTCGACCATGCCGTCGATGACCTGCTTCGTCACGTTGAAGAGGCTCGTCAGGTTCGTTTCGATGACGGCCGTCCAGTCTTCGTGCGTCATCTTGCGGAACACGACGTCGCGCGTGATACCCGCATTGTTCACGAGGATGTCGACCTCGCCAACTTCGGACTTGACCTTGTCGAACGCGTTCTTGGTCGATTCCCAGTCGCCGACGTTGCCTTCCGAGGCGATGAAGTCGAAGCCGAGCGCTTTCTGGTCTTCCAGCCATTTCACACGGCGTGGCGAATTCGGGCCGCAGCCCGCGACGACCGTGAAGCCATCCTTGAGCAGACGCTGGCAAATGCTCGTGCCGATGCCGCCCATCCCGCCGGTTACATACGCTATACGCTTCGCCATTCCTCACTCCATTTTCGTTATGCGGACGGCGATCTCCTTACCGCCCGCTGTCCCTTCCCAATCCCGCCAGTGACTTACGGACGTTCCACCGCCAGCGCGACACCCATGCCGCCGCCGATGCACAGCGACGCCAGGCCCTTCTTCGCATCGCGCTTTTGCATTTCGTGCAGCAGCGTGACGAGAATCCGGCAGCCCGACGCGCCGATCGGATG